>NZ_SNZE01000009.1 GCF_004363775.1 Hydromonas duriensis | reverse complement strand
CGTCCTGACCAATCATTGCGTACTTTACGGTTTCAGGCTCGCAAAGTACGCGCTTGCCTTTTTTAGGAATTCAATCTCCCGCTTGCGCAAATCAAGCTCTTTATGAGCGGCTTTGAGTTGACGCTCTAATGTTTGATAGTCTTGGCGACTTGGGCTTTGGCCTTTGGTTGAGGCAGCTTTAGGATTCTTCATGGTTTCATAAATCCAGTTCGTTAATGTTCCGTAGTTTATACCCAAATCTCGAGCCACTTCCGCGTAACTCAGCTCTCCTGATAATGCTAAACTCACTGCCTCAGCTTTGAATGAGTCATCGTAACGATTGCGTTGCATTTGACACCTCTCTTTTTACGTTAAAAGGTGTCCGTCAATTCGAGGGCAGATCATTATCTAACAAATCAATCTAACAAATCATTGACTTAACAGGGGGGATTACAAAACCGCCCTGCCCACGAAACCAACATTAATTAAATTTTCCCTAAGAAAGCCGCCAACGCAAACCCCCAATGCTCAAAACGACGTTGACGATATAGTCCAAGCTTTTTAAAAAGAAATAATCGAGATAAACAACGATACCAGCCACGCATATCATGCAATTGGACAAACCCCTCATACGTTAAACGGGAATCCGCAGTCATATCATTAACAAGTGGTTTCAGCGCCTCAATATTGTCCTCGACCCAACTCCTAAAATCGTTACTCAATAATTTTTTTAATCGATACCATTTTTGAATAAAACCATTATTCGCCCCAATCACATTAGCATCATGTTGACGATATAACACATACGGCTCATCATCAAATATAACCGTTCCACCGCACGCAGTCACCACCATATAAGACAACCAATCATGATGCACAGGCATACCTGCTTTTTTTAGTAAAGCCAATGTTGTTTGATTAAATACCATCGTATTACCACCAGCTATAGACTCTAACAGTGCATTGCGGAAACTGGCTGGACGCGGTTTACCTTTGGATAAAAATAAAGGATTCAAGTCCATGTCGCAAACCATAGTTCGCCCCATATAAATCGAAGGCTTGGCAATATCATATACAGTAGCCAGCTTTTCTTTGGCCACACACAACTTATCTTGCTGCCAAACATCATCTTGGTCAGAAAAAGCAAAATATACCGAGTTGCTTATATCAACAGAGCTGATAAGGTGAGCGAAATTAGCATTTGCACCTTGCCTAGGACCTTTAATAATTTTTATTTTTTTCGAGTCAACTCCAAGCTCAACCGAAACATTCCGGAGAAAATCGATAGAGTCTTTAGATTCGCTATCATCGCTGAAAACTAAGTTTACAGCGACATTTTTTTGCTTAAAGATTGAATTAACTTGTTGTGATAAGTATTTTTCTCCATCACAACTCGCAAGCATGACCAAGATAACCATGAGAAAATTTTCCTCTTTTTTATTATTTTATCAATCAGCTCGTAACAAAAAATTTTAAACATGATTTCACATTTAAATCTCTCAGCTTTTACGAATAGACAGGCGTAAGGCACTTACTAACATACTGATTCCTAAGTGTTAAAAAAAGCAAACACGTCTAAATTATTTTCAAGACAACATCTACAAAGGATGATTACTTAGCGGCTTATACTTTAAAGCATTCTTCTCAATAAAATGCCAAGAAACAACAGCAAGAAACGTAGTGATTAAAATATCTATTATTACATGGCTAAAAAAAGGTAGGCCTGGAAAAAAATAAACAGTTGTTTGTTGTACTGGGAAAGCATAAATATAAACTCCGTATGAGTAATCCCCCATATCTTTAATTTTCACTGAAAGCCAAGAGGATTGCAAGGCAAAAGCCAAACTAAGATATGGTATGGCTATCCAAGTCAACACTTGAAATAAAACGCCGTGACTCGTAAACATAAGTAGCGCTAAAATAAAAAATGAGCCCGGCAATGTCAAACTCTTTTCAAGCTTGAATGCAGCAATAATTGCTCCTATTATAAAAAAAATTCCATTCGGCGCAATCTGTTTTAAATCCACACCATAAAAAATAAAAACTCCTGAAGTATCAACTGAAAAAAAATATGCAAAAACAAATATACACAAAGCGAAAACAAGTCCCCATTTTAATTTCTGTCGAAAGACAACTCCTATCAGGATTAAAATCAAATACATAAAAAACTCAACAGGTAAGCTCCATAACGACCCATTTACAGCACTTGGATAATGGTTGCTCGCAAAAACACCAGGTAAATGATAAACGGGATACAATAGTACGTTCTTTAAATAAGTCCAAGTTTCCGCATCCTTATAATAATCAACAACTGACAATGTTCCAACTAAAGGACCAAGTACAACTAATGAAAGAACAACAACGATAAAAAGAGCAGGTAAGATTCTTAACAATCTCCTACAGAGATATCTAAAAACATTAGGGTCTGCAATCCAACTTTTAAAAATTAAGAAGCCACTGATAGAAAAAAAAACATACACAGCTAAAGCGCCTAAAGATACATCTCCAAATGTAACGCACTTACCCGCGTTTAGATAAAGAAAAAACGAATGATAGTAAAGTACTGAATAGGCGGCGACTAATCTTAATAAATTGAAATTATTAATGTTACGAGTAACCATTCCATTTACCTTTTTAATGCGTGATAGCTTTTACAAGCTGTTTTGGCATTTTGAAGAGCAATCTCATATGCAGCATGCAACATTTGTGCTCGCTCGATTTTTTGTTTTGCGTCTGAGGGTACTCTATAAAGTGAAGTCACTTTATCAACATATTTGAACTTATTTTTATATGCATAACGAAGCCATAAGTTCCAGTCTTCTAACATATCTAATTTTTCGTCAAAACCACCCCTAGCATCATAACAAGAGCGGTGGAATAAAATAGATTGTATTGTAATGTAGTTATGGTCTAATAATATCTCATAATCAAACTCTTGAGCCAATACTTTGTGAGTATAAACCCCTTCTTCAATGTAACTCTGATTGCCTTCTACAACTCTAGTCGAAACCTCCGTACTTAAAGAATAGGCAGCCAAAACATCCTCTTCTAAGAGTAAGTTCATCAACACCTCTACATGGTCAGAAAATAAAAGATCGTCGTCATCCAAAAACATTAAGTACTCTCCTTTAGACACAGAAAGTCCATAATTACCCGTGGCGGATCTCCCCACTTTTGGTTGAGAATAATAAGATATTTTAGTAGCCCCCATAGGCATTCCCTCAACAAACTCCTTTAATGTCTCGCCACCATCCTCCACAATAATCAATTCAATATTAGAATAAGTCTGATTCATCACAGACTCAATGGACTGTTTTAAAAACATTCCTCGACCAGCGTAAGTTCTAGTTATAACAGAAACAAGAGGTCCTTTCTGAATTGGTGGCTTAACTTGATAAAATGCACCTTCACGAATCATATCGTAATCAAAACCTCTAAAAGGAAAAAAAACATTCGCTTTTTTTTGCAGTTTGAAAAAATGTCCAAAATTTTTGATGGTCTGCCCGACATTTCTCCATACCAGTTTCCTTGCTCCGCTAAATGGCTCCCGCCTAGCTAAAAGACCTACATACATTGGCAACAGAGCTAACTTGTCTTTCCATGTACCGTAACGCAGTCTTAGATAACCGTTTCCTAAAATACTTCCTGCGTACTGCAGCTTTTTTATCTGTGTTAAATCTTCGTAAGTGTGGTGAACAACAACAGCTCTTGGGCAGTATTTAAGTAAATAACCGTGCAAACGAAAACGATAAGACAACTCAACGTCCTCACAATACATAAAAATTTTCGAGTCATAACCTCCAACCTCAAAATAAGCTGAACGTCGAATCAAAATACACGCATGCGATGACCAGTTTGTTTCAAGCGTAACAGGATCATAATATTTAGGATGCTCATATGGAATCTGCCTCATTTCCCAAGAAGCAACATTTTCAGAATCTTTTAATGCAGCATTAACAATGTTTACAAGAGCTTTTTCCTCAAACTCAATATCAACATTACACACCAAAAAGAAATGCGACTTTCCATGACGAATACAAACATCATGCCCAGCACCAAATCCAACATTACCACTCTGAAACACATTAAAGGATGAAAATTTTAATCCATGTAAACATTTCATTTCTTCAATCATGCCAACTGTTTCATCTGACGAACCATTATCATTAAAAAACAAATTAATTTTTGACAATGGATAAGATTGGGCAAGCAAACTCGTCATAAACGAATCTAACCAACGTCCATTGTTGAAAGTAACTACAGTCATATCAATATGCGGCAAATCATCTACAGGGAGATTATTTAAGATTGAATCATTTTTTGGTAATGAAGAAAAGCGATTGGCTGTCAAAGCATTAAAGGCAGGCATATTTTGACTAGAAAGTACAGATGAGCTAAAAACTCTCTGATAAGTATTTTCTAGTGCAATGCGTACCGAGAGCAATCGCGGACTTATTTTATACAAAGGTCGCAAGATCTTACGAATTGGAACCTTACCTGTTATCAATCTTCTAAACAGACGAAATGGACGAGTAACAAGCCATGACTTACTCCGATAGACGGCTTCTAATTCCTTTCGTAACGATGAAAAATCTTCCGCGAGCAACGCATACTGCCCCTTTATTTTCTCTAAGTCATCGTATAGTTTCCCCGACTCTTTTTCTGCTACTACCAACCGTTGAGACTGTTCAGACTGCTTACAAATCAAATACTTCATTGGTTTATGTAAGTTGGATCTAATCCAGTCACCATTTTTAATCCCATAAAAGTATAAGTCATGTGTTTTATGATTAATTTGAAAAACATACTTCTTGAAAAGTTCATCTACATTTAATACTTTTCGTATATCGTCTTCGGTTAAATTAAGATAGTAGTTGCTCCAATCATCAAAATTTTGTAATAAAGGGGCATCATGAGGTGTTGTTCTTGCAGTGCCATGTTCTGGACGGCCTAATGTAGCACAAGTAAAAGTAAATAGCCCACCTGGCTTTAACATCCTATACATATTTTTTAATGTCTCTGAATAATGCATATCATGCTCAAAACACTCGCTTGAAATAACAACATCTAGGCATTTAGACGGCAAGTCCACCTCATGTCCTTTAGAAACAATGTCAACATTTACACCATCCGCAACATCAACGCCGACATAAAGACAACTCTCAAATAAATGAGAATTATTACCATTTATATCCAAAGACCCAACATCTAAAACTAAGGTATCTACAAAATACTCAGGGAACTCATTCTTGACTAAGTTAAAAAAATCTTTTTGTTCTTGGTGAGCCATAATAATTACCGTAATTAAAATTAAAAAAATATAGCTTTATGAAAAGCAGTACCCTGTAAATCTTTTATAGAAACAATTGGAACGCAACTCAGCCCCCAGTCAATATCAATTGACGGATCATCCCATTTTATCGAGTGTTCATGCGCAGGCGAGTAGAAGTTAGTGGTCTTATACAAAAAATCAGCCGTTTCGCTGAGCACATAAAAACCATGGGCAAACCCTTCTGGAATCCAAAATTGGCGTTTATTTTCGCCACTTAAAATGACCCCTGTCCACTTGCCAAAGGTTGGCGAGTTGCGTCTCATATCAACAGCGACATCAAATACCTCTCCCTGCGTCACACGAACAAGCTTGCCTTGGGCTTTTGGTGCGAGTTGATAGTGCAGTCCTCGTAAAACTCCCTTTGAGGAGCGCGAATGATTGTCTTGAACAAAGTTCACTTCTCGCCCAACAATTTCATTAAATCGCTGTTGATTAAAGCTTTCCATAAAAAAGCCTCTATCATCTGCAAATACTTTGGGTTCAATAATAAGCACATCTGGGATTTCAGTCTGGATGACATTCATAATGTAATTTATCTTCTATTTTATTGGTGAAAGCGCGGCGATTTAAAATCACAGCTAATCTTAACGAGCCTTAGCCACCTTGAGCAAATATTGCCCGTAGTCACTTTTCAGCAGCGGCTGAGCCAACTCGATAAGTTTATCTCGGTTAATATAACCCATACGATAAGCAATTTCTTCTACGCACGCCACCTGTAAGCCTTGACGTTTTTGGATTGATGCAACAAAAGAGCCTGCATCGTGTAACGATTCATGGGTGCCTGTGTCTAGCCAAGCAAAGCCGCGATCCATCGCCTGTACTTTAAGTTGAGCTTTTTGGAGGTAGATGTTGTTTAAATCTGTAATCTCTAACTCACCACGCAAGGATGGTTTTATTGTTTTAGCATATTCAACGACATGCTTGTCATAAAAATATAGCCCTGTCACAGCATAATTTGATTTCGGTTGTTTTGGTTTTTCTTCAATAGAAATGGCCTTTTTACTCTCGTCAAACTCAACAACACCATAACGCTCTGGGTCGCTGACATGATAGGAGAATACGGTAGCACCTGCTGTTTGTGCATTTGCTTCCTGTAGCATCTCATGCAAATCATGTCCATAAAAAATATTGTCCCCAAGCACAAGTGCCGCTGGCTCACCCGCGAGAAACTCTTCACCTAAAATGAATGCTTGAGCGAGTCCATCTGGAGATGGTTGCACTTTATACTGTAGTTTAATTCCCCATTGTGCGCCGTCACCGAGTAAGGATTCGTATCGTCCAATGTCTTGCGGTGTACTGATAACCAAAATCTCGTTAATACCTGCAAGCATAAGCACACTGAGCGGGTAATAAATCATGGGTTTATCATAGACAGGTAAAAGCTGTTTGCTCATGGCGTAGGTGAGGGGGTACAAGCGTGTGCCTGAGCCCCCAGCTAGAATCATACCTTTACGTGCCATAGTCAATTTCCTTTTTAATAATACCAATCTGATGCGTCATCTATATTTTCTAAAGCTCGCTGTTTTAACGACAAGCTTTTTTTGAAACAAAGTTGTCAAACTTAGTACAAACTTTATTTCATCAAAAAATAACCACTCCTGATTTCAAAAACAATAAACTTTATTTGTTGTTGCGAATCATATGAATTGCGTGAAAGACGCCCTCTTGCCAACTTGGCAAATGCAAATCAAACACAGCTTTAATTTTATCGGTGTTGAGGCGAGAGTTCATCGGCCGCTTCGCAGGTGTCGGATAAGCCGATGACGGAATACCTTTAATGTCTTTTGCCTTAACTTTCAATTCGACACCAAGATGCTCGGCTAAACCAACGACATATTGCGCATATTCATGCCAGCTGCTTTCGCCACTGGCGGTCAAATGAAATAGGCCCGTACACTCATCAATAAACTCTTCACCAAAAGCAATGTAATCACGAACTATATGAGCCGTCACGTCCGCGATAAGTGATGCGCTGGTGGGTGAACCAATTTGATCATTCACAATCGACAGTGCATCGCGTTCTGCAGCGAGACGGAGCATGGTTTTGAGAAAGTTGTTGCCGTAAGCACCAAACACCCAGCTTGTACGCAAGATGACATGTCGTTTTGTCGCCTTAATGATGGCCACTTCACCCTGTTGTTTTGTCAGTCCATAGACGGACTGAGGATGAACGTCATCTTCTTCTATATAGGCGTGCGCTTGATTTCCATCAAACACATAGTCGGTCGAATAATGCACGAGTAAAGCGCCATTGGCTTCTACCCATTGAGCCATCAAGTCTGGTGCTACAGCATTAACAGCTCGAGCCGTTTCTTGGTCTGCCTCTGCTTTATCGACAGCGGTGTAAGCCGCTGGATTGACAATAATATCGGGCTTTAAATCATCAAGCAAAGCAACAATACTGGCACCATCTGTCAAATCAAGTTGTGAACGTGATATCGGCAAAAGAGAGCCCAGAGGCGCAAGAGCACGTTGTAGCTCAAAACCAACCTGACCGTTAACGCCCGTTATTAAAATTTTAGGAATATGAGTCATCATGCACCATACTGCTTAGCAGTCCACTCACGATAACTACCGCTGGTAATGTTCTGTACCCATTCTTGATTGTCTAAATACCACTGTACAGTTTTACGAATACCTGTTTCAAAGGTTTCTAAAGGCTTCCAACCCAGTTCACGTTCAATTTTTCGTGCATCAATCGCGTATCGGCGATCATGGCCAGGACGGTCGGTGACGTATGTGATTTGTTCTGCGTAACTACGCCCGTCGGCTCGCGGTTTCAACTCATCAAGCAGAGCGCAGATACCATTAACAACGTCCAAATTCGTTTTTTCATTCCAACCACCAACGTTATAGGTTTCTCCCAAACGGCCTGCTTCTAATACTCGGCGAATCGCTGCGCAATGATCCTTGACAAACAACCAATCACGAATTTGTTGTCCATCTCCATAAATCGGCAGTGGTTTACCCGCCAAGGCATTGAGTATCACCAGCGGAATGAGCTTTTCAGGGAAGTGGTATGGACCATAATTATTAGAGCAATTTGTTGTCAACACAGGCAACCCATAGGTATGGTGCCACGCACGAACAAGATGATCGGAAGCGGCTTTACTGGCCGAATATGGACTATTCGGCTCATAAGGCGTTACTTCAGAAAACGGCTCATCGGTCTCACCTAAAGTGCCGTAGACTTCGTCTGTCGAAACATGCAAAAATCGAAACTCTTGTTTATCGCTACCAGACAAGTCATTCCAATACGCTCGAACGGCTTCAAGTAGGTTAAACGTGCCGACAATATTGGTCTCAATAAAATCAGAAGGACCATGAATTGAACGGTCTACGTGAGATTCCGCGGCAAAGTTAATCACGGCCCTTGGCTTGTATTCTTTGAGCAATTTGGCCAAAAGCGTTTTATCTCCAATATCACCTTGGACAAAAACATGATTATCACGCCCCTTTAAGGTCGCTAAAGTGTCCAAATTACCTGCATATGTCAATTTATCCAAATTGATAAGCAACTCGTCAGATAGAGAGCACCAATCCAACACAAAATTACCACCAATAAAGCCCGCACCACCCGTAACTAAAATTGACATAAATATAACCTTTCTATGCTAAACACTTAAATAACGTTATTTTTAACTCTTAAAAACTATTGTAAAAAACATAGTTCATTGACTTAAGCCATTGAAAAAATCTAATTTTCGCTTAAATATTAAACTAAGTACGGCCATAGACATCTTTAAGTCTAACAATATCATCTTCGCCCAAATACGTGCCGTATTGAACCTCTATTAAAACCAACTCGTCATCGCCAATATTAGTTAACCTGTGCGTTTCACCGAGCGGAATGTGGCGATACTCCCCCGCTTTCGTTGTATATTCAACCTCACCAATTTGGACCACCCCTGTACCTTGCACCACCACCCAATGCTCTGCTCTATGATGGTGGTATTGCAAACTCAAGGACTCACCAGGAGAAACCGTGATACGTTTAACTTTGTAGTTTTTTTCTTCTTTGAGGGTTGCATAAGTGCCCCATGGTCGATTGACTGAAGCGGGCAAATGAGTTGCTTCATGTTTACGCGATTTAAGAACATCAACGACATTTTTAACTTTTTGCGCAACATTTTTATGCGCGACAAGTAAAGCATCGGGAGTGTCAACAATCACTAAGTTATTCAAACCGACAGTGGCGACAATTTTGTCATTGTGAGCCTCAACTTGAACATGCGTGTCATACGTGTCAATAGAGACAACGTCCGCAAGAAAAGTGTTGCCACTATTATCAGGAATATACCCATTTGCAACAGCTGGCCACGAACCCACATCACTCCAACCAAATTTGGCAGGAACCAATGTGACATTATCCGCATGCTCCATGACAGCGTAGTCAATCGAAATATCAGGCTGCAAACTAAAATCATGCACATCAAATTTTGTGACATCATTTTCAGTTTTACTGCTACTCATTGCATTTTGCGCCGCCTCGAGCACTTCTGGCGAGTACGCTTGAAATGCTTTTAAAATAGCTCCCGCGGTAAAACAAAACATGCCACTGTTCCAATAGTAGCGACCTGTCGCAAGATACTCTTGAGCTGTGGTTGCATCGGGCTTTTCTACAAAACGCAAAGCCTTTTGAGAGTCGCGTGTTGCTTTCTCGACTTCAATATAACCAAAACCAGTCTCTGGGCTGGTAGGCACAACGCCGAAAGTAACAAGCTGACCAAGCTGAGCATGACGTTTCGCTTCTAACACGTTAGCGACAAACGATTCCGTATCTGGAATCAAGTGATCCGCTGGTAAAATTAACATAACGGCATCATCGCCATATTGCTTGCGCACAAATAACGCGGCGAGTGCAATGGCAGGTGCCGTGTTTCGACCTTTGGGCTCTAGCAAATAAGTGCTTCTTAGACCATCAGAAAAATCTTTAAGGACGCTTTTTGTCAGATAAAGATACTCTTGATTCGTCACCATCAAAAAATCATCGGTACCACACGCTAAACCTCGCTCTACAGCTTGTTGCAATAGCGTAGCACCGCCTAAAGTCATAAATGGTTTTGGAAATGCTTGACGTGAAGCGGGCCATAAGCGAGTACCAGCACCGCCTGATAAAATGACTGGAAGCAACATGCTTACTCTCTATCAAAGGGCCACTCATTTTCATCACAAGATTTTGATAAAAATGATAGCAATTATAAAAACAGACTTTTGCAGATTAACTCATCGTCTTTAACTCAAATTCAAAACAAATCTTGATGTTTATTGGGCTAAATCAACAATATCATTATGGTCTACACCCACTATTCGACCGTGCTCCATATGGATAATTTTATTACATGTCTTTTTTAATAAGTCAATGCTGTGTGAGGCCAGAACTAAAATAGAAGCGCGCTCAACCATATCATTCAAGCGTTTGGCGGCCTTATTTTGAAACTCAGCATCTCCGACGGACAACCACTCATCCATCAATACAATATCCGCATCAATAGCAGTCGACACCGCAAAGCCAACCCGCATATTCATACCCGAAGAATAGGTTCGCATGGGCATATCAAGATACTCACCTAAATCTGTAAACTCAGCAATTTCGTCAATTTTGGCTTCTATCTCATCCAAAGACAAGCCCATGAGCAAACCACGAATACGTATATTTTCATAGCCAGTCGCCTCACCATCCATGCCTAAATTAATATCAAGCAATGTGGCAATGCGACCTTTCACTTCTATCTTGCCTTCGGTGGGCGCATACACACCACTCAATGCGCGCAACAAAGTGGTTTTACCCGAGCCATTATGCCCCAACAACCCAACGCGGTCACCCTGCTTCAAATTTAAATTAATGCCCTCAAGGGCTCGCACCACAACATGGTCTCGGCTGTCTTTAGCGACTAACCCCCCCGTTGATATGCTGATAATGCTTTTTTTCAGTGAGCGATGGCTGCTGTTGAACACTGGAAAGTGGACACCCAAGTTTTCGGTTGAAATATAAGCGGTCATCTGAATTTCTCTCTCGAGTCTTACAACCAATAAGCAATACGCTTACTGTATCTATTATTAAAAAAGACGGCAACCAGCATGCTAAACACCAATATAGCAAGAGAACACAGCCAAGATTCTAAAGCGGGACTTTGACCAAGCAAGGGGGCTCGAACAATTTCCAAAATATGATATAGAGGATTGTAAGCTGCCAAGTAATGATACCGCTCTGGCAACACTTTGATTTGCCACATGATAGGGGTGAAAAAATAGGCAATTTGAATCATACTTTGCACTATCGGTGTAATATCCCTAAAGCGCGCACACACCGTTGCGATAGGAATTGAAGCGAAAAACAAGATGCTGGACAAGATTGTAAAACCTAGAATCAATTGAAGAAAATTAGGCATCCAATAAAAGCCAAAAAAAGCCCACACACCCAAAAAAACCAGCATGTTATGTGCTAAAAAAATCAAATTTCTCGCCCAAAATCTTAAAACATACAAAGGAAAAGGCAAATATATTTGCTTAATATACCCTTCAAATTGGACGTATCCCACGCAAGCCTCATTCAGTTGGGTAGATAAAAACCCCCAAATAATCAAGCCCGCCGCAAAATAGGGCATAAACTCGCGAATCTCAGTTTTGAAAAGTGTAGACCACAGCACACCCAGTGCTAAAACCATAATTCCCGTCGTAATCGTAATCCATAAAGGGCCAAGCACCGAACGACGATAACGCTGTCTAATATCAAACCAAGCCAAATACCACCACTGTTGCGTGGAGCGGATACTTTTTAAAATTTCTAACATCTGAACACCCTCGCTTAACCAAACAACTTAAAACGTCGCATTAACACCCTCATCATGCTCTGACTCAACTTAATATTCAATATTTAAAAATTGAAAACAAGCATCAAAAAAACTCCTGTAACTGCGTATTATAACATTGCCTGCTCACTCAAAGGTCAAACCTAGCTGCTTTTAAAATCCAAATCCAACTTAAACAACAAACCAGACATTTTGCAATACGCTTTATATCGCCTAAGCATGTTAAAATCAAGAGATAATAGCCGCCACAGAAGCTTGAATTTTACGAATTGGAAGTCCCCCATGCTGCGCAATCTCTTTTCTAATTTATTTAACATCAAAGACACACAAAACTTTCAGCGTTTAATGTCGTATGTCGTTATTTACAAGTGGCGTATATTTTTTGCACTGCTTGCTACCGTTGGCGTGGCGTTTACGGAGAGTTATCTGGCCGCTTTTATTGCCCCTTTAATCAATCAAGGTTTTAGTTCAACCAGCAATACACCGCCTATTTTACAAGGCAGCGGTATTTTTGCTTATATCAAGCAGTTGTACGCCACCCTCACCTATTGGATTTGGGGCACACCTGCTAAAGTATGGTTAGTGCCTACTTTCTTGATTGTACTGATTATATTTCGAGGCATCTGTCGCTACATCAGCAATTATGAGTTATCGTGGGTCGGCGCAGTGGTGCTTAAAGAAGTACGGGGTCTGATGTTTCATAAAATGCTCCACTTGCCTGCAAAATATCAATCGTCACACCCGAGTGCATTTGCGAGCAACCGTTTTTTACTGGATGCTGAGGCCGCGATTGGCAATGCCACCAGTGTGTTCATCACTCTTTCACGCGACTCTTTGACCGTATTAGGGCTGGTCTGTGTGTTGCTATACCTCAATTGGCAATTGTGTTTAATTGTTTTATTGATTTTTCCAATTTTGGGGCTTTTGTCGCGCTATTTTCGAAAACGATTACGGGTTTTGAACCAAGATTCTCAACTGAAATTAAAAAGTCTAGCCCACACCATTCATGAAACGTATGACGGTCACAAAGTGGTGAAGCTGTACGGCGGTGAATCGCATGCTGAAGAACGTTTTGCGGCGGAAAACAATGCCATTTTGCGTTTTACTAAAAAATTGGCTCAAGCCACGTCTGCCAAATCGCCTATTAGTGAATTGATTGCCTCTTTGGCTCTGGCGGTGGTTATCTTTATAGCCCTTTGGCAAAGTCAGCACGGCATCACCACCGTAGGTGAGTTCATGGCTTTTATCGTGGCCATGATGCAATTGATTAGTCCCTTGAAAAATTTGTCCAATCTCAGCACGCCGATGCAACGCATGTTTGTCGCGGCCGATATGGTATTTGAATTTATTGACGAGCCGTCTGAAAGCAATACAGGCACAATCAAATTAAAGCACTCTACGGGGCAACTGCGTTTTGAACACATCGACCTTAGTTATGACAACCAAACACGAAAAGCACTGAATGATTTCAATCTTGAAATTAAAGCGGGCGAAAAAGTGGCTTTAATTGGTCGCTCAGGCAGTGGAAAAACCAGTTTAATCAACATGTTACCGCGTTTCATTGAGCCGTCATCAGGCGTGATTTACCTCGACTCACACAAACTGAATGACATTGATTTGGCCAGCTTGCGTCAACAAATAGCATTGGTGTCGCAAGACGTGTTTTTATTCAACGATACGTTATACAACAACATTGCTTACAGTAAGCCAAATGCCACCCCCAAAGATGTTGAACACGCCTTAAAAGCGGCGAATCTTTGGGATTTTGTTCAAGACAACCCCAACGGTTGGGACATGGAAATAGGCAACAATGGCAACCAACTTTCGGGCGGACAACGACAGCGTTTATCCATTGCACGAGCGATTTTAAAAGATGCGCCGTTATTGATTTTAGACGAAGCAACCAGCGCGCTCGATAACGAGTCTGAACGAGCGGTGCAACAAGCCCTTGAGCACTTGATGCAAGGTCGCACCAGCATCATCATTGCTCATCGTTTATCGACGATTCAAAAAGCAGATCGCATCATCGTCATGAATGAAGGGCAGATTGTTGAACAAGGCACGCATGAACAGCTTTTGGCTCAAAATGGCCTGTACGCACACTTAAGCGCACTGCCGTCTATGACTTAACATCAAAAAAAGCCGCTTAAATTGAGCGGCTTTTTTTATCGAACATAGTGGGACAAAGTAGACACCCAATGCGCCCAATGCAAAGTTAAGAGCGAACCAAAAGATTAGAGGTGTTTTGGCTTAAATTTTGATTTAAAGCCTCCAATTGCACAGCCGTTCCCACATTTTCCCAAACACCATCAAAATACTCGCCGCTCGCCACGCCTTGCGCAACCGCGTCACGATAATACGGACTCATGGGGATTTTATCGCCAACGGGCAATGGCTCAAACAAACGCATGTCGTACAAACCAATGTTGCCAAAAGTTAGCTTTTGCCCAACATCCGCTTCAATTGAGTACAGCTTGCCCGCATCGAGTGCAAAATCGCCCGCTTGATGAAAACTTGGATTATTGACCATGACCAAATGCATGTGAGGTTGTTCCATACGAGCCAGCTCGGCGGCTTTAGCATGCAAGCGCGCGTAATTATAATTCGTGTAAACATCGCCACTGACCGCTAAAAAAATCGGGCTGTCGCTACATGATTTAAGCAATGGCAACGCCTTCGCAATGCCGCCTGCAGTTTCAAGCGCCTCACCTTCAGCAGAGTAATGCAAACGCACGCCAAACTGAGAACCATCGCCTAACGCCACTGGAATTTGCTCGCCCAACCACGCGTGATTAATGACAATATCGTGGATACCGGCTTGAGCAATCGCCTCAATTTGCCACACAATCAACGGTTTACCCGCCACCTCAAGCAAGGGCTTGGGTTTAACATCCGTCAGCGGCCGCATGCGCTCGCCGCGCCCTGCTGCAAAAATCATGGCAACCTGTATCATGACATCCCTTCAAAACATAAAAAATAAAACTCAAAACTCGAAAGATTAAACTTCAAGTCGACTCGCCCTATTTAAAACGTATAACCGACTTGAGTTGTATCAGCAGCATCGTCTGCCACAGCATCCAAAATATGCAGTAACGGTGCAAACTCACGATAACGCGCGGCCACTTGGCGAGTGTACTTGAGCACCAACGGTAAATCTTTCAAATAGCCCGACTTGCCATCGCGATGATACAAGCGCGCAAAGATACCCAATACTTTCAAATGCCGTTGTAACCCCATGAACTCAAAATCACGATAAAAATCGTCAAATGCAGTGGGTACAGCCAACCCTTCTGCTCGGGCTTGTTCCCAATAACGCACCAACCAATCAATTTGCTGCGCCTCATCCCATTCAATATACGCGTCGCGCAATAAAGACACCAAATCATAGGTTATCGGGCCATACACCGCATCTTGAAAATCCAAAATGCCTGGATTATGTCCATTCACGACCATTAAATTACGACTATGATAATCCCGATGCACCCAAACTTGGCTCTGCGCAAGGTTATTGTCGAGCAACACATTGTAGATGCGAGTCAATTGAGCCGTTTGGGCATCTGTTAGGGGGTAATTTTTATGCACACCAAGATACCATTGCGGAAATAGTAACATTTCGTTGAGCAAACGCTCACGGTCGTACATGGGCAACTCATCTGGGGTGCTCGCCTTTTGTAAGCGAACCAAGGCCGACAGGGCATCGCGATACAAACCATCGGCTTGCTTCAAATCATTGTCCAACACCGACAAATAGGTGGCCGCCCCCAAATCACTCAACAACAAAAAACCTTGCGTCAAATCTTGAGCCAAAATGTGCGTCACATTCACGCCGCTGCGCCCGAACAGCTCCGCCACATGAATAAAAGGCTTGCAATCCTCATGCGCAGGTGGCGCGTCCATAATAATCAGCGACGGATGCGTTGAACGACTGCTTTGCACGCGAAAATAACGGCGAAAACTTGCATCCGCCGAGGCCACACTCAACGTGTCGTGTTGAATCTGAAAATCTGCTGGCAACGTTTTCAACCATTGCGCCAAGGCATTGACGCGCTCATCCTGCGGTAATATTGTATTCATGATGCTTGTCTATATAAAAAATGAAAAGATGAAACCCACCTCAAACATACCCAACGACCGAATTTGAGCGCACATACAGCTTACTTCTCCACAATGAACATAATCGGGTACAATTGCAGCTGTTTTCGTAGCGCAAATAGTCGGTCTTGCGTCTGCTCCGTGTTTTTAGAACGCTGCATTTTACCTGAATCTGTGCGCCAAATGCACCGTTCTCATCTTTTGAGTCGTCACCGAATAAACGTTAGATGACACATTTTTGTTGGCTATTGTTATGTTGAAAACCCCCTCCTTGTTATTAATGAAGCCATTGGTACAGCATGTGCGCTTTGTGGTCATGTTGCTCTCGACAGTTTCGATTTACAGCCACGCACAAGTGAGCATCGACACCGCCAAGCAAGACCCAACACCCGCCCCCCTCGAAAATGTGAAGCCCACCGCAGCCCCTACTGCACACAGCACAGCCACTACAACTGAAAGCCGCAAAGAGAAGTTCTTATTACCACACGGCCCTAAAAATGCCCTGCCATACTGCGACGACCTCACGGGTGCAACCATCCAAGCCCAACCTACAGACAGCACCATCGCCGATGCCGACCATCTGCGCGGACAAGTCAATGACAACCTGATTCTCAACGGTAAAGCCTGTGTTGCCCGCAACGACATGCGCGTACAAGGCGATCAAATCAATTACGACTACCCCAGCGAACAAGTCGCCGCAACAGGTCACGCCGTCATGCGCAATGGGGCAGGTGATGAAGTGTCGGGACAAGTGATTCAATACAATCTCGCCACCCAAAAAGCAGAAGTGGACAACAGCACATTTAAAATCAACGCCACAGAAGGACGAGGCAAGGCCGAGTCACTCGCCATGCTCTCCAGTCGTCGCGCCCTCATGCAAGAAGCGTATTACACCACCTGCCGAGCCGAAGACCCAGACTGGTATTTAAAAAGCAAAACATTGCTGGTTGACCAAGACAGCGACCTTGCCACAGGCACAAGCTCTGTTCTGATTTTTAAGAACTTACCGATTTTAGCCACGCCTTATATGCAGTTTCCCATAGGCAATCGCCGTCAATCGGGCTTATTGACACCGACCCTTGGCATCTCAACCAGTACGGGCGTAGATTTAGTCGTTCCTTACTATTTCAATCTTGCCCCTAACTATGATTTAACCCTTTACCCAGGCATCACGACCAAACGAGGCGTTAAGTTAGGAGGCGAATACCGTTACCTCACCCGTCAATACGGGCAAGGCTCGATATACGCCAACTACCTGCCAAATGACAAACTAACCGACAGCCAACGCCACTACTGGCGCATCCAACACAGCATGTCGGGCGACTTGGGTGAGGCCAAATGGCAAGTGGATGTGGATGCACAACGCGCCTCGGACAATGCTTATTTAGACGACATCCGCACGCCAAACACCAACGCATCCAACCGCATTTTGACCAGCGAATATGCAGTGCAACTGAGCCAAGGCAACTGGACGACACGCCTGCGCCAAAAAACCAATCAAACGTTACAAGATGCGACCAACAGCGTCAGCGTGCCCTATGATTTTGAACCACAACTGAGCATCACGGGCGCGGAGCGTCAAGGCAACTGGGTCGCCAATGTTGACATCGAAAGCACGCGCTTCACTCACCCAAACACAAGCTACGCCGAAGGCTGGCGTCATGTGGCCTACCCAAGCATTCGTTACGAATATCGCAATGCAGCAGGTTTTGTGATTCCTAAAGTTGGTCTATATGCCACTCAATACAATCTGTCTCGAGTAGACAGCGCGTACGACAAAGACCCAAGTCGCATATTGCCCATCACCAGCTTGGACACGGGGCTTATCTTTGAACGCGACAACGCCAAATGGCTGGGGCAACCCGTGATTCAAACCCTTGAGCCACGCGCGTACTATTTGTACATTCCTTATAGAGACCAAAGCAAAATATGGAACTTTGACTCAGCTCTCGCCGACTTTGATTTATCGCACATTTATGGTGAAAACATTTTCACAGGTCGAGACCGCATCGGAGAAGCGAATCAAGTTTCACTTGGCTTAACCAGCCGTTGGTTGGCGCAAGCCACAGGCGAGCAGCTCTTCCAAATCACTGCCGCGCAGCGCCACTACTTCCAAGAACAACGCGTGACACTGCCAGGCGGCACAACCAACAGCAATCGTAAATCAGATCTGTTGCTCTCAGCCTCAGGGCAAGTTGAAAAGCACTTTTGGCTCGACACGTTTGCACAATATAACTTTGACAACAGTAAATTACTAAAATTTGACTTTAATTTGCGCTGGCAGCCCGCGCTCAAAAAGGTCATCAACATTGGCTTCAACAAAAACAGCATCTCGAGCAGCAACCTCACTCGCTCAGTATATGCCTCAGCCCAATGGCCGCTCAGTCAAATATCCAAATCCTTATACGGCGTGTCTCGCATTAAATATGACCTCGAAAGCAACCGCATTTCTGAAGGCATCATCGGTATTGAATACGTCAAAGACTGCTGGGTTTTCCGCCTTTTGGGAGAACGCACGATTTCGAGCAGTACAAACACCGCGAGCAACTCGATTTTCTTTCAATTGGAACTCAAAGGCTTAGGCGCACTGGGCAACAGCGACCCACGCTCAACGTTTGAAAACAATGTCGCAGGTTACCAAGCGGTCAAATTCGAAGACAGCGTCGACGAAACGCCCGCCAGCAGCCCCATCAGCGACATGAACAAACGCTAAACAAACGCCATACGCCACTCACGCGCCAGCCAAAAGCTAAGCGTCCACCGCCCGAATAGCGATATAATGGCGGCTTAAACCCAATAAAAAATGCCTCATTTTTTGAATGAGGCATGATGTTTTTAGTGATTTTTTAAGTGATTTTGTTTGCGATATTTTCATCACCCAATCACCAATAAAGAATCCACAAACATTTGGCAAGAACACCTTGCATCAACCACACGTTTTATATTCGTTCAACCCTATCAGCAATTCATATTGAAGCCATTATGACCACGCCCTCAACACCTTACAACCCATCCGCCCTTGAAACTGCCGTTCGCGCCACTTGGCAAGCAGGCGACGTGTACACCGTCACCGAAAACAAAGATAAACCCAAGTTTTATGCCTGCTCAATGTTGCCCTATCCTTCGGGCAAATTACACATGGGGCACGTGCGCAACTACACCATCAACGACGTGATGACGCGCCAACTGCGCATGAAAGGCTACAACGTGTTGATGCCGATGGGCTGGGATGCCTTTGGCATGCCCGCAGAAAATGCCGCAATGACCCACAATGTACCGCCCGCCGCATGGACTTACGACAACATCGCGTACATGAAAAAACAGATGCAAGCCATGGGTTTAGCGATTGATTGGTCACGCGAGTTTGCCACCTGCCAACCTGAATACTACCGTTGGAACCAATGGTTTTTCTTAAAAATGCTTGAAAAAGGCATCGCATACCGCAAAACTCAAATCGTCAACTGGGACCCAATTGACCAAACCGTCTTAGCCAACGAGCAAGTCATTGACGGTCGCGGCTGGCGTTCGGGTGCGTTGGTTGAGAAACGCGAGATTCCAGGTTACTACCTCAATATTGCCAATGAAAAATACGCCGAAGAGTTGCTCAAGGACTTGGATGATTTGGGCTGGCCAGAGCGCGTCAAATTGATGCAAAAAAACTGGATAGGCAAAAGCGTCGGCGTGCGTTTCGCTTTCACCCACGACATCAAAAATCAAGTGGGCGAACTGATTCAAGATGGCAAAATGTACGTGTTCACCACCCGCGCCGATACGATTATGGGCGTGACATTCTGCGCAGTGGCTGCCGAGCATCCACTGGCAACGCATGCGGCACAGAACAATCCAGAATTACAAGCCTTCATTGACAAATGCAAACTCGGTTCTGTGATGGAAGCCGACATGGCAACAATGGAAAAAGAAGGCATGAACACAGGCTTGCAGGTCAAACATCCTTTGACGGGCGAGATGATTGATGTGTGGGTCGGTAATTATGTGCTGATGAGTTATGGCGATGGCGCAGTGATGGGCGTGCCTGCGCATGATGAGCGGGATTTTGCGTTTGCTAAAAAATACAAATTAGACATTAAGCCCGTCATCGTGCCGCTCAAACATGCCAATCAATGTGAAAATGGGGGCTATGAAAACACAACAAATATTTCACCCAAGTGGGATTACGAAGATGAAAACACAACAGGCATCGCCCAAGATGGCTGGAAATACGATGATACGCAATGGCTTCCAGAACATGCTGAATATGGCTATTGCATAAATTCAAATATTAAAGACATCAATAGCTTAAATGATTGTAATTTTTACAGGGCTATAAAAATAGTAGCTAACCATTTAGCAACCTTAAAACTCGGCGAACTCAAAACCACCTACCGCTTGCGCGACTGGGGCATCAGCCGTCAACGTTACTGGGGCACACCCATTCCGTTGATTCATTGCGAATCATGCGGGGTCGTGCCTGTGCCCGAAAAAGACTTGCCTGTGGTCTTGCCCGAAGACTGTATCCCCGATGGTTCGGGCAATCCGCTGAATAAACGCGAAGACTTTTTAAACGTCGCTTGCCCAAGCTGCGGCAAGCCTGCGCGTCGCGAAACAGATACCATGGACACGTTCATTGATTCGTCTTGGTATTACATGCGTTACACCAGCCCGAATGCAGACTCGATGGTCGATGAGCGCAATGATTATTGGATGCCGATGGATCAGTACATCGGCGGGATTGAGCATGCGATTTTGCATTTACTGTACGCCCGCTTTTGGACCAAGGTCATGCGCGACATGGGCTTGGTTAAATTCAACGAGCCATTCAAAAATCTACTCACGCAAGGCATGGTGTTGAACGAAACGTATTATCGCGAAAAAGATAACGGCCAAAAAATTTGGTTTAACCCTGCGGATGTCGAAGTCGAACACGATGACAAAGGTCGCCCAATTGCCGCCAAGCTCAAAGCCGATGGCCAAGCCGTCCACATTGGTGGCACGGAAAAAATGGCGAAATCAAAAAACAATGGCATTGACCCACAAGCCTTGATTGAACAATACGGCGCGGATACCGCCCGCCTGTTCACCATGTTTGCTTCACCACCTGAACAAACGTTGGAATGGTCGGATTCGGGTGTTGAGGGTTCTCACCGTTTCTTGAAACGGGTATGGAATTTTTGCCAGTCCCAAAAAGACAGCATCGCAGCCTTGAATACCGCTGAATTAACGCCGAGCGCGGCAGCAAAAGAATTGCGCTTCACGGTGCATACCTTGCTCAAACAAATCAACTTTGATTACGAGCGTTTGCAATACAACACGGTCGCTTCTGGTTGCATGAAGCTGCTGAATGAGTTGGAAACGGCGTGCAAAAATGACACCGCGTCATTGGGCAAAGCCTTGCCCGAAGCGGTTTCGATTTTAATCCGTGCGTTGTACCCCATCGTGCCGCACATGACGTATCAGTTATGGCAAGACTTGGGGTATGCAAACGACCTCGGCGATTTGCTTGATGTCGCATGGCCTGAGTGTGATGCCAGCGCACTTGAGCGTAACGATGTGACGTACATGGTTCAAGTGAATGGCAAATTGCGCGACCAGTTGACGGCCGCTAAAACCGCTGACAAAGATGTGTTACAAAGCATGGCGTTGGCGTTGCCCAATGTACAAAAATTCACCGAGGGGCTGACTGTGAAAAAATTCATTGTCGTGCCCAATAAACTCATTAATATCGTTGTCTAATCTAAAACCTAGATAGGGTGCGCCATGTTTTCAGCTAAAAAATTTGTCATTGCCTCCTTCGCCACCATGCTTATGACTGCATGTGGTTTTCACCTGCGCGGCGCAACAAGCATGACGGCGGTCACATACAGCACCTTATCTATCGTTGCCGACCAAAAAAGCAACTTAACCACTCAGTTGCAAGACATCATGCGCGGCCAAGTGATTTTGGTTAAACCGCCTGCGCCCGCACAAGTCATTGCAGAAATTGGCGAAATCAGTCACAGCAAAGCGGTATCGAACACCAATTCGGCGGGGCGCGCGGTCGAGTACCGCTTAACGACATCCGCCACCTTGCAAGCCTATACGGCTCAAAAAAATCAACTGATTCCGCCCTCGCGCATTTCAGTCTCACGCACCTTATCCGCAGGCGATGGTTACGACACCAGTTTGGACTTAGAAACCGCGCGCTTATACAATGACCTCGACATTGAACTGGCGACGCAAATGCAATATCGCTTACGTTCAATCAAGCTCTCAGCAAGCAAATAAAGTATGGCTCACTCTTTTCGCTCACCGCTCAAATCGTTGTACCTCATCAGCTCTGATGAAGTGCTGTTGACCCAAGAAACCGTTGATGCTTTGCGTGCGACTGCTCGCGCTGAAGGCTACACCGAACGAGAAGTATTGAATGTCGAAGGGCGTTTTGACTGGGGGCAACTCACCGAGTCCATGCAAAGCCTGTCGCTGTTTGGCGAGCGGAAAATTGTTGAGTTGCGCATTCCCTCGGGCAAGCCCGGCAAAGACGGCAGTGATGCATTGAAGTATTTAACCGCTCAACTCTCTGACGACACGCTCATTATCATCACCTTACCCAAACTCGATAAAACCAGCAAAAACAGTGTTTGGTTCAAGGCACTGTCCTCGGCAGGCGAACTGATTGAGATTCAAAACGTTGCGCTGGCGCACTTGCCCCGTTGGATTTCTGAACGCCTAAAAGTCAACGGACAAACCGCCAGTCCCTCCGCATTGCAATTGATGAGCCAACAATTTGAAGGCAACCTCATCGCCGCTCACCAAGAAATTCAAAAACTCGCTTTACTATTCCCTGCGGGGCAGTTGAGCGATGAACAGGTGCAACAAAGTGTTTTCAACGTCGCGCGTTACGATGTATTTGGACTATCAGAAGGTCTGCTGGCGGGCGATACTGCCCGCGTCTGTCGAATGATTGAAGGGCTAAAAGCCGAAGGCGAATCGATTGTTCTGGTGCTATGGGCGTTAACTGAAGATGTGCGCACTTTAACCGCACTCAAACATGATGTACAACAAGGCGAGTCGCTCGGAAGCGCGATGCGCAATCGCCGTGTTTGGGGCGCACGAGAAAAACTCATGCCGCAAGCCATTCAAGCATTGAGTCTAGCATTTTTAAAAAATGCCCTGCAACGCACGCATGAGTTAGACCGACTCGCCAAGGGTCTGACTAAGGGCGATGTTTGGGATGCCACCTTGCAACTGGCGAGCCAAATTGCCTTGCGCATCCAGCAAAAAAACGCGCCCAAATAAACGAATGACATGAGCTACTGATTTTTGTCTCTTGGAAAAAAATTCCAATGCTCTAAGTCAAGATACAGCCCAATTGTTTCACCTATTTCATGACAATGATGGCTGGGCACTTGCGCCAATACTTCTTGTCCTGAAGGCATTTTCAACGTGTACATAAAGTCCGTACCTCGGAACACCTTAGATGTGACGACTGCTGTTGAAGTGACCTTATCATCGTGTATTAAATCATCGGGACGAATCAGCACATCCAGCACATCACCCTCTTGCATCATATGCAAGGCGGGCACTGCAAACTCGCCCCACTCCAGACAAATACGTTGCTTGCCCGTCACCACGCCACGCACAAACACACCTTGCCCAATAAAATCAGCGACATAACGGGTGCTCGGTTTGTGGTACAAAACATAAGGCGAATCCCATTGTTCGATTCGCCCTTGATGCATCACCCCCACCATATCCGCGACAGCAAATGCTTCATTTTGGTCATGCGTCACCATGATGGCAGTCACACCTTCTGACTTGAGAATGTCACGCACTTCACGGGCCAAGCGTTCACGTAACTCAACATCCAAACTTGAAAAAGGCTCATCAAGCAGCAACAATTTAGGGCGTGGTGCCAACGAACGTGCCAAGGCTACGCGCTGTTGTTGTCCACCAGACAACTCATGCGGAAACAATTTGTCATAGCCTTCCAGGTGAATCAAGGTGAGCAATTGTTGCACTCGCGCTTCACGAGTCTTTTTTGCCCACTTGAACAAACCGAAGCCTATATTATCCGCCACAGTTAAATGTGGAAACAGCGCATGGTCCTGAAACACCATACCAATTTGACGCTCGTGTGCGGGCATATGCACGTGTGCAGCACTTAACACCTGCCCGCTCATGCTAATTTGCCCCGACTGAATACGTTCAAAACCTGCAATTGTCCTTAACACCGTGGACTTTCCGCTTCCAGAGCCACCGAGCAAACATGCAATTTCACCTGCATTCAACTCAAAACTCAAATCCGTCAACACGTTCTTATGACCGTAACTGTGTTTAATGTGACTGACTTTTAAATCCATTTAAATATTTCCTTTTTGATGTCCTTGCCAAGCCAAATACAACACAGGGCACAAGCCCGACACAATCAAAGCCAAAGAAGGCAACGCCGCTTCTCTCCACAAGCCTTCGGTCGTTAGAGAAAAAATTCGCACCGACAATGTTTCCCAGCCGAATGGGCGCGTCATCAGCGTCATCGGCATTTCTTTCATCACATCGACAAAAACCATCAACATCGCCGTCAACACACCACCGCGCGTTAAAGGTAAATAAACACGCCACATCATCGACCAAGCATTCAACCCCAAGGAGCGTGCCGCTCGCTCTTGACTCACCGTGACCCGCTGCATCGCACCATCCACGGAGGAAAACCCCACTGCCAAAAAACGAACAACATACGCCCACATCATGACCCACAAAGAGCCTTTTAAAATTGCGCCACTGGCCACATTCAACCCCAATGAGCCAATGAGCCAATTGTCCAACCACGCCACGGGCACAAACACACCAACCGCCAATACAGTCCCCGGCACAGCGTAGCCCAAAGTCGACGCCATGACCAACGCCGATACCCACGGTGAGCGTGTACGCCGTTTAAACACACTCATGCACAAAGCCACTGTCGTAACGCTCAAAGCCGCTATCGCCGACAAGCCCAATGAGCCTCGTACAAACGCCATAAAATCAGTGTTTAAATCCACACGCCAAGTCGGCCACGCCCAAATCAATAACTGTCCAACGGGCAACACAAAGGCTAAACCCAACACGATGACACACCATGAGATTACGCCGCACGCAGCCCAACCGCGTAAAAGTGTACGTTGATTTTTGCTCGCCGAGCCGACCGCAATGTACGATCTTTGACCACGAACAATGCGCTCAATCGACACAACCGTCACCACGCCTAAGAGCAAAAATCCCGCCAACTGCATTGCCGTCGATAGCGAGAATAGCGCGAACCACGCTTTATACACCCCAGTGGTCAAGGTATCGTAATTGAATATTGAAACCGCACCAAAATCTGCCAATGTTTCCATCGCCACCAGCATCACGCCACCAACCAACCACGGTCGCGCCATCGGCAAAGCCACTCGCCAAAAAGCAATTCGTGGCGAGTAACCAAAGGACTGCCCCACCTCAAGCGCACGTCGCCCCATCGATTGAAAGGCAATCCGCGCCAACAAATACACATAAGGATAAAAGGCCAAACTCATCACCAACGCCACCCCAGCCGCACTGCGTAAAGGGAAAAACGCCTGTACATTTGCACCTAAAATTGCGCGCAAAAATGATTGAACAGGTCCTGTGTAATCAAACAAACCAAGTTGTGTAAAGGCCATGACATACGCAGGCATTGCCAACGGCAGCATCAATGCCCATTCAAAAAAACGCCGCCCTTTAAAGTCATGCATGGTCACCCACCACGCCAACGATGTGCCTATCAATAACGCAAACAACGACACCAACAACAGCAAAATGACGGTGTTCCAAATCAGCAGCGACAATTGATTGTGTTTGATATGTTGCCAAACCGTATCATCTGCTTGCCCCATCGACGACAAAATAACAAACAATGGCAGTAAAGTCACACTACTGAGCAGCAACAAGCCCGAAGCATTGGCATCAAAAGAACCACCTAAACAATTTAATAATGACTTCAATCGATTCAATTAAAGCTTTCTATTTTTAAATAAAAAATAAGCCCGCAACCTCATCATGAACGAGATTACGGGCCTTACGTTATTCATTCATTTATTATTTATAGCCCATTTTATCCATCAACATCACGGCTTGTGCTTGAACCGCGCCCGCTTGGCTGACATTGATTGGGTTTTGTTTGAACTCCCCCCACTGATTCACAATGGTACTGGGCTTGACCTTGATATTCACAGGGTATTCTAAATTGCTATCGGCAAACATGCCTTGGGCTTTTTCAGAATACAACCACTCCATAAATTTCACAGCCTGCTCTTTGTGTTTCGCATATTTCACTACGCCCGCACCTGATACGTTCACATGCGTGCCTTTCGCTTTTTGATTCGCCCAAAAGAGAGTCACATTCAGGTTAGGATTTTTATCAAGCATACGACCGTAGTAATAGGTATTGGCAATCCCAACATCACATTGACCCGCATCAATTGCCTCTAACAATTTAGTATCGTCAGGGAATACAGGAGCAGCTAAATTATCAACCCAGCCTTTTACTGTTTTTTCGGTAGCGGCCTGACCATCTTCGGCAATGAGCATGGCCACTAAGGATTGGTTATACACTTTTTTCGACGTGCGCAAGCACAGTTTACCCGCCCATTTGCTTGAAGCCAAGTCTTGATAAGTAGACAGTTGTTCAGGCTTGACCTTATCTTTATTAAAGAAAATTGTACGAGCACGCACCGATAAACCAAACCACTCATTGTTCGGGTCCCGTAAATGTGATGGGATATTAGCAGTCAACACTGAGGAGTCTATTGCTTGTAATAAGCCTTTTTGAGTCGCTTGCCACAAGTTACCTGCATCCACCGTCATCAAAACATCGGCGGGTGTATTCGCACCTTCAGCCGCTAAACGCTCCATCAACGGACCCTCTTTATCCGATACAAAGACCACTTTCACGCCTGTTTCTTTTTCATAAGCATCGGTAATGGGCTTAATCAATTGCTCTGAGCGCGAAGTGTAAAGCACTAACTGAGCATCAGTAGGTACAGCTGTTGATGCACTTGTATTTTCCAAAGGTTTTACATCCACTTTCGATTCAGTTTTTTCACCACATCCCACTAAAACCACGGTACTTAAAGCCAACGCCAACATAGATGCTTTCATCTTCGCTTCACTCCTCTTCATATTCAAACATATTCAAAAAATTAAATCAAAACCACGACCAAGACCAAATTAATAATTCAGCCCAATAAAGTTATACTAACACAAATGATAATAATTATCATAATCAAAAATTTATTTTATTTTTAAAAATGCAGAAGTTGACTTAGAAGTGACAGTTTTTTTAATAATCGAAGTAAATTCAGAGATAACCATATAAAAATCCGAGCAAACAGCTCGGATTTTTAACTGATATCTTCATTCACTGCATTACTTGGGCATGCTGCACGTATCTTGTACGGTAGGTTTAGCATCGCAAGGCTTCACTTGTTTATCGGAACCGTGATTGGCTTGATGCTTTTTATTATTTTTCTTAGTATGTTTGTTCATGTCTGTTTTTTTCTGCATGGTGGTTTTCTCCATGTCAGAATGATGCGCGTGCCCCGTGTGCTCTGATGCTGTCATTTTATCTGTATTTTGTGCATGGGCAACCCCGAGCAAAGCCATCGTCATTGCACTGGTTACACAAACGGATTGAATCCAATTTAAAGCCATATCATCCTCCTAAGTTAATTAAACAACATTCTTTAAACATCAAATCAAGCGCGCACATTACTCATGCGACGGTGCAAGCACCTCACGATTGCCGTTGCTTTGCATGCTGCTCACAACGCCACTTTTTTCCATTTGGTCAAGCAAACGCGCCGAGCGATTGTAACCGATACGCAATTCACGTTGTACATAAGAAATGGAAGCACGACGACTCTTAATCACCAAAGCGACCGCCTGATCATAGAGCGCATCGACTTCTTCAGCGTTGCTATCCGAATCGCCAAACTCGGCATCGCCTTCAGAGCCACCCGATAAAATCTCATCGAGATAATCAGGCTCACCCTGCAACTTCAAACTCTCGACAACACGATGCACTTCATCATCAGAAGCAAACGCGCCATGCACACGAATGGGCATGCCTAAGCCCGAGGGCAAGTACAGCATGTCACCTTGCCCCAGCAGGGCTTCTGCGCCTTGTTGGTCAAGAATGGTGCGTGAGTCAATTTTGCTGGATACTTGAAAGGCCATACGGGTTGGCACGTTGGCTTTAATTAAGCCCGTAATCACGTCTACGCTGGGGCGTTGGGTCGCTAAAATTAAATGAATGCCTGCCGCTCGAGCTTTTTGGGCAATACGCGCAATGAGTTCCTCGATTTTTTTACCGACCACCATCATTAAGTCCGCTAATTCATCAATAACGATGACAATATTGGGCAGGCGACCGAGCGGTTCAGGTGCATCTGGCGTGAGGCTAAATGGGTTGGGCACATGTTCTTCTTTTGCTTTAGCCTCATCAATTTTTTTATTGTAGCCCGCCAAGTTGCGCACACCGAGTTTACTCATCAACTTGTAGCGTTTTTCCATCTCACCCACGGCCCAATTCAAAGCATGGCCTGCTTGACGCATGTCGGTGACAACGGGACACAACAGGTGTGGGATGCCTTCGTACACGCTCATTTCAAGCATTTTGGGGTCAATCAAAATTAAACGCACATCGGCGGGTTCGGCTTTATACAAAAATGACAAAATCATGGTGTTGATACCAACCGACTTCCCTGAGCCCGTCGTCCCTGCAACGAGCAAATGGGGCATTTTAGCCACGTCCGCCACCACGGGTTTACCACCAATGTCTTTGCCTAAAGCCACTGTTAAGGGCGAATGCGAATCATGGAACAGTTGTGAACCGATGATTTCTGACAGGCGAACGATTTGCCGTTTAGGATTGGGCAATTCCAAGGCCATGCAATTTTTACCTGGAATCGTTTCAACCACACGAATCGACGTCATGGCGAATGAACGTGCTAAATCTTTGGCCAAATTAACGATTTGACTGCCCTTCACGCCTGTTGCAGGTTCTATCTCATAACGTGTCACGACAGGGCCTGGATACGCTGCGACCACAGTCACTTCAACATTAAAATCACGCAGTTTTTTCTCAATCAAGCGCGATGTAAATTCCAGCGTGTCGGTTGATACGGTTTCTTGGTGCGGGTCTGCGGGGTCGAGTAAAGACAATTCGGGCAAGGCGGTGTTGTTCATCTCACTAAACAACGACACTTGCTTTTCTTTGTGCACACGTTCAGATTGGACGACTGGGGGCGCAGGCGGGGCAATAATCACGGGGGGCGCGGTCTCAATGCGTTGTTTCTCCTGCTCCAATACGCGCTCACGCGCAGCAGCGACCACTTCGCCGACCTTTTCATCTTCTTTGGCCGTCACGTAAGTTTTGATGCTCAAAAATAAATGTTCAATGACTGTGCCGACTTTTTCACACACACTCAGCCACGAGAAATTAAAAAACCAACTCAAGCCCGCACAAAAAAACACCAGTAGCAATAAAGTGGTAAAAATCTGACCAACGACCATGCTTAGGCCACCTGAAATCATATTGCCCAACACACCGCCTGCTTTGTACGGCAAAGCAATTGACCAGCCTTCCATATGGCGGGCTTCCAAGCCCATACTGGCAAATAGCAAAACCGCAAAACCCAAACGGAATAAAAATTTATCACGAGAGATGTCGGCATTCTCCAAGATGGCTTGACGCTCTTCGCTTGAAAATAAACTTAGATGTAAAAACCGACGGTACCCCACCCAAATAATCAAGCCACATAAAACCACCCACCAGTAAGCGGATAGCCCAAACACGTATAAAGTCATATCCGCCACCCAAGCACCAAGCGCCCCCACCCAATTATAAATACGGGGTTGTTGACTGCTCACATGGTTAAACCCAGGGTCGCGCGCATCATACGACACAAGCATGAGCAACAATGCCACCCCTAAAACGGCGAACAACACCCACTTCATCTCACGCAACAACTGGCTGGCTCGCTCGGACAACGAAGGGGTCTTGAATATCTCTGGTTTTGTGGACATGAAACAAAATCCTAAGTAAATACGGGAAAAGTAAACGCCTACTTTTCCCGTGCTTTAATGTTTTCATCAACACAGGCTGACAAAAATAAAAAATAAAATCAATGTATTAGCAAACATCTCATTGTACGTGTTGAAAAACACCGAAATGATTATGACTAAAAAAAGTAGTGTTATTTTAACGCGAGAGCGGCTTCTCATGTAGAGAAGCCGCTCAAAAAAGTCATTTTATGTACATTGCTGACCTGAACGCATTTTATTCGGGGATGCGCTCATCTGCCCACAACGATGCCAATGTGTCACGCTCACGAATCACATGCACTGTGCTGCCATCGACCAATAACTCCGCAGGGCGTTGGCGTGAATTGTAATTAGACGCCATCGTCATGCAATACGCACCCGCACTCAAAACCGCCAACACATCTCCAGCCTGCACTGCCAACTCGCGGTCTTTAGCCAGCCAATCGGTTGACTCACACACAGGGCCAACAACATCATAATGTTGCGCAGCCACCGCACTGGCATCATGCTCATCAATATTCACCACTTGCATCCATGCCTCATATAAGGCTGGGCGAATCAAATCATTCATCCCCGCATCAACAATGGCAAAGTTTTTGTGTTGTGTCGGCTTAAGATACTCCACCTCGGTCAACATCAAACCCGCATTCGCAACCAAAGAGCGACCTGGCTCAAACATCAAGGCATGATTAAAACCCGCTTCGCGCAGGCCATTCAAAGCCTGCTCCACTAAAGATGCAGCTGTGGGCGGCACTTCATCGCGATAACGCACCCCCAAACCACCGCCCAAATCAATGTGTTCAAGTGTAATGCCATGTTCAGCCAATTGCTTGACGAGCCCGAATAAGCGATTCTGCGCATCCAAATACGGGGTCAACGAGGTCAATTGTGAACCGATATGATAATCAATGCCGATGATGTTCAAACCAGACAAACTCGCCGCGTATTGATAAGCCGCCAGCGCTTCTGTGTGGTCGATGCCAAATTTATTTTCTTTTAAACCCGTTGAGATATACGGATGGGTTTTTGCATCGACATCAGGATTGATGCGCAACGAGATGGGCGCACGTTTGCCCAAGCGGGTTGCCACGGCATGCAGGCGGTCAAGTTCCGCAAGCGACTCAACGTTAAAGCAATGAATCCCTTCGTTCAAGGCAAATTCAATTTCTTTAACACTTTTAGCCACCCCAGAAAATACCACCCGATGCGCAGGCGCACCTGCCGCCAATACCCGAGCAATTTCACCCTGCGACACCGTGTCAAAAAACGCGCCTTGTCGTGCAAAAAAATTCAAAATCGCTATATTTGAATTGGCTTTAACCGCATAACAAATATGAATGGGGCGATCTGCAGGCACTTGCCATGCTTGCCAAGCCTCTGACAAGGCGGCTTTGGAATACACATACAAAGGCGTTCCATAATCAGCCGCCAGTTTTTTCAAACCCACATTTTCAAGGACTAAAGTTTGGTTTTCACGGCGTAAAGTGGTAATAGGATAAGGCGTCATTATGCTGTCTTAAAGTTAATTTTAAAAATGGAAAAACTATTTGACCGAAATTGAAGTTGGAGCGGTCACCGATGGCAACGGCGTCGCATCAGGCATATACAGCGGCCCTCTGTATCCACACGCCACACACAACAACGTCGCCACAGCACACAAGAGCCATCGTTGAATCACGGTTCTCATATATAATCCTTTATTCATCAAGCGCACTCGCACAATTTGCTCATTTGCCAAAGGGTCTATTATGACGGAAACTGAATTTTTACAACAGGTAAAAATCTTATTCGACGATATCAGCGAAAAAGTTGAACAAAACCACACTGACTTGGACATCCTCGCCCACGGTGCGGTGCTTGAAATTGAAAATGACGACGGTCAAAAAGTCATTGTCAACCAACAAGCAGCGATGAACGAAGTTTGGCTTGCCTCGCGTGAAGGCGGGTATCACTTCAAGTTTGCAAACGGAGAATGGCTCAACACCCGTGACAACGCGAATTTTTGGTCGTATCTCGAACGCGCACTGCAACTACTCGACAACTGAAACATCCAAACACGTCATACGGATGAGGGTACAAAAAAGCACAGTGAGCACACTGTGCTTTTTTACTCACCCAATCGTTGAAGGGTTTACTTACTCAAACAAGTTTTCATAAAGGCTTGGCGGTCAGCGCCTTTTTTGTCTTTGGCTTGTACGTTGCACGTTTTCATTTTTTCGCGTTGAGCCAATTGAGCCGCGCTGGGTTCTTTTTTAGCAGTAGCGGTTGCTTTAGCGGCGGCTTGCGGTGCTTTAGTCGTCGTCATTGTTGTCGTTGACATCGGCGTTTGTGCAAAAACAGCCGCAGAAGTTAAGCCCAAAACAGTTGCAATCGCAATGCCTGTTAATTTTTTCATGATTGTATGTCCTTTAGCGTCGATAAATATACTTTGTCTTGTTGTAACAAGAGCTTCTCTTGTATGAGTTCATCATAAAAAAGCCCAGACGTAAGTATATTTAATTATTGTTGTTAATTGTTTATAAATTAAAACAAAAATAACCCATCAAACACTTCGTCAACAATCATGTATCACACATTCACTCTTAAATTTCTTACAACTTATGCAATCTCTGCACGCACTTGCATTGCGTATAAGGTTGCAACACGACTTAAAATTACATACAACACAACACTCATCACGCTGCACGCGACAAAACCCGCCACACCCCAGCTAAAATACGCCCACTTAAACACCTCAACGCCCAAAGCGTAACCGAGCATGTGCATCATGCCAAGCAAGGCCGAGGTCACGCCGTAAGGACGGTCTGAGGCGGTCATGGCGAAACGGTACAACACCGACATCGAAATGCCTTCGCCAAAAGCAAACAAACAAATCCCTGCGGTCAGCATGCCAATCGTCTGCCAACCGAAACCCGCTACGACCAATGCAATCGAGCCAAGTACAAAAAACACATAGCTGTAGATCACGGACGCGCCCAAACGCCACACTTTTGTCCGATGAGCCAAAACAAAATTGCTGAGAATTAAAAACGCAAAAATTGGCATTTGCAACAATCCATACGCAAAACTGCTCAGTTGATAATCCGAGACAATGATGGTGGGTGCTAAGGCAATCCAACTGACCAGCGGAATGCTCATGAATGGAATGGATAAAGAGGTCAACATAAAATGTCGATGCGCCAATAAATGTCCAAAATCATGGGCAATTTTTTTGATGGGCATCTTGTGTTTACTTGGCTTCACTGTCTCGGGCATGTAGCGAAGCAGCCCAACAAACGACACGCTCGCCAATGATGCAATGATGACAAACGCCCAACGCCAAGGCCAGTGATTAACAAAAACACTGCCTACAATCGGGCCTACCAACGGCGCCATCATCGCCACATTGGCCATCAACGCGCTGATTTGCACGGCGGTTTTTTCTTCAAAAGCCTCTTGAATCACGGCATGACCAACCGCCCCAATAAACGATAAGGCAACACCTTGCAACACGCGCAAAAACAGAAAATGATAAATGTCATTCGCCCACCACATGGCCAAGCAAGCCGTGATGAAAAAAGCAACGCCCGACAACAAAACGCGTCGCCGTCCGACACGATCGGACAAAGGGCCAAACAACCACTGAAAAATCACACCACCAAATAAAAAAGCACTCATCGCCGAGGCGTTCCATGTCGCATCGACACCGAACTCGCGCGTGATGACAAGCATGGCTGGTTGAATCAAGTCATTGGTGATGTAAACGCAAAATTCGAAGATGACCAATGCCAGCGGAAACAGCATGGTTTTGCGATTAAGTTGTGTGATGAGCGTCATATATATTTTTCATAAATTTAGGCGGGATATACCCGCCCAAATTTAATTTACTGTTCAAAAACTAAGTTAAAAGCCAGATGCTACTTTTTTCGTATGGTTTATGGTTTATAAACTCGCGTGCAAGCCCTGCAAGTCATACACCTTGATTTCGTGCAAATGCTTCATGCCCTCAACCGCGGCTTCAGCGCCCGCCACCGTGGTTTGGTACGTGATGCGTTGCGCCAAAGCCGTGGTGCGAATCGAGCGAGAGTCCGCAATCGCATCTTTGGTTTCGTCTACCGTTGTAAACACCAAAGCAATTTCACCATTTTTCATGGCATCGACAATGTGCGGGCGACCTTCTTTCACTTTATTGATGCGTTGGACGGGCAAGCCCGCCGCTTGCAAATCTTCGGCCGTACCGCCTGTGGCGCAAATTGAGTAACCGAGCTGCACCAGTTCAGCGGCGATTTTACGCATCGCGGGTTTATCACGGTTTTTTACGCTGATGAACACTTGACCGCTGGCAGGTAAGCGCGTGGAGGCGGCCAATTGGCTCTTGTACAAAGCCTCGCCGAAGGTTGTGCCCACCCCCATGACCTCACCTGTTGAACGCATTTCAGGACTGAGCACGGGGTCGACACCTGGGAATTTATTGAACGGGAACACGGCTTCTTTGACGCTGAAATACGGCGGCACGATTTCTGTCGTACAGCCCAATTGCGCTAAAGTTTGACCCGCCATCACGCGTGCGGCGATTTTCGCCAACGGCTGTCCAATCGCTTTCGAGACAAACGGCACGGTGCGCGAGGCACGCGGATTGACTTCGAGCACATAAATCACGTCTTCGCCACCGTTGTTTTGAATCGCAAATTGCACATTCATCAAACCGACCACTTTTAAGGCACGCGCCATTTCAGCCGTTTGGCGTTTGATTTCATCAATGGTGGCGGCGGATAAATAATACGGTGGCAATGAGCACGCCGAGTCGCCCGAATGCACGCCCGCTTGTTCGATGTGCTCCATCACCGCGCCAATCAACACTTGCCCTGTCGCATCGCAAATGCAGTCAACATCGGCCTCAATCGCATCATCTAAGAAGCGGTCAAGCAACACAGGCGAGTCATTCGAGACTTTAACCGCTTCGCGCATGTAACGCTCTAAGTCAGAACGTTCATGCACGATTTCCATCGCCCGTCCGCCCAAGACATACGAGGGGCGCACCACCAGCGGATAACCAATTTCATCCGCCAAGCGCAAGGCTTCGTCTTCGGTACGCGCCGTGCGATTTGGCGGTTGACGCAAGTTCAAATCATGCAGAAGTTTTTGGAAGCGTTCGCGGTCTTCCGCCAAGTCAATCGAATCAGGGGACGTGCCAATAATCGGCACGCCTGCTGCCTCTAAGCCAAGCGCGAGTTTCAACGGTGTTTGTCCACCGTACTGCACAATCACGCCAATGGGCTTCTCCACTTCAACAATTTCCAGCACATCTTCTAAAGTCACAGGCTCAAAATACAAACGGTCGGACGTGTCATAATCAGTCGAAACGGTTTCAGGGTTGCAGTTGACCATGATGGTTTCATAACCGTCATCGCGCAAAGCCAAGGCCGCGTGCACGCAGCAATAGTCAAACTCAATCCCTTGACCGATGCGGTTTGGCCCGCCGCCCAAAACCATGATTTTTTTGTTGCCAGTTGGATTGGCTTCGCATTCAGCGTCGTAGCTCGAATACATGTACGCGGTGTCGGTGGCAAATTCCGCCGCGCACGTGTCCACGCGTTTATACACAGGACGCACGCCAAGCGCATGTCGTACCGCACGCACGGCTTCATCCGTGACGTTCAACAATTGCGCCAAGCGGCGGTCAGAAAAACCTTTTTGCTTCAAAGCACGCATGTCAACTGCATCAATGCTCGCCAAGGTTTGGCTCGCCACATGCGCTTCTAACTTAACAATTTCTTCAATTTGCACCAAGAACCAACGGTCGATTTTGCTGTAATTGAACACCTCATCCACCGACATGCCAACACGGAACGCATCGGCAACGTACAAAATGCGCTTGTCTTTCGGCTCGCGAATTTCTTCGATGATGTCGGCGCGGTCATCGGTCACAGGGTTCAAGCCATCAATGCCCGTTTCTAAACCACGCAAGGCTTTTTGGAACGATTCTTGGAATGTGCGACCAATCGCCATCACCTCACCGACCGACTTCATTTGTGTGGTCAAGTGCGGGTCGGCTTCACGGAATTTTTCAAAAGCAAAACGCGGAATTTTCGTCACAACATAATCAATAGACGGCTCAAACGAAGCAGGCGTTTGACCGCCTGTAATGTCGTTTTTCAACTCATCCAAGGTGTAACCCACCGCCAATTTAGCAGCGATTTTAGCAATTGGAAACCCCGTGGCTTTTGACGCCAACGCAGATGAACGCGACACGCGCGGATTCATCTCGATGACAATCATGCGGCCTGTATCAGGATTGACCGAAAACTGCACGTTCGAGCCGCCCGTATCCACACCAATTTCGCGCAAGACCGCAAGCGACGCATTACGCATGATTTGGTATTCTTTATCCGTCAAAGTTTGCGCAGGCGCAACCGTAATCGAATCACCCGTGTGCACGCCCATCGGGTCCAAGTTTTCGATTGAACAGACGATGATGCAATTGTCTTTTTTGTCGCGCACGACCTCCATCTCGTACTCTTTCCAACCGAGCAAAGACTCCTCAATCAACAATTCATTGGTCGGCGACAAGTCCAAACCGCGTTTGCAAATTTCTTCAAACTCCTCGCGGTTATACGCAATCCCACCGCCCGTACCGCCCATGGTGAACGATGGGCGAATGATGACGGGATAACCCGAATTGTTGTTGGTTTGGGCAATCATCGCATGCACGTTTTGCGCCTCTTCCCATGAATGCGCAATGCCCGACAACGCCGAACCGAGACCGATTTTAGTCATTGCATCTTTAAACTTCATGCGATCTTCCGCCTTATCAATCGCTTCAGGCGACGCGCCAATAAGCTGCACATTGTGCTTCGCCAAAATACCGTGGCGGTGCAAATCCAACGCGCAGTTCAATGCAGTTTGTCCACCCATGGTCGGCAAAATCGCATCGGGCTTTTCCTTCTCGATAATTTTTTCCACCACTTCCCACGTAATCGGCTCGATATAGGTCGCATCCGCCATCTCTGGGTCAGTCATGATGGTCGCTGGGTTCGAGTTCACCAAAATCACGCGGTAACCCTCTTCACGCAAGGCCTTGCACGCTTGCGCCCCCGAATAGTCAAACTCACAGGCTTGCCCAATAATAATCGGCCCCGCGCCGATGATGAGGATGGATTTTAGGTCATTACGTTTTGGCATTTCTTTACTCCAACTTTTTAATTTCAATTCAATCAATAATTCTGACTCGTCATTGCGGGCTTGACCCGCAATCTCCCCGCTAAGGAGATGCCGTGTCAAGCACGGCATGACGTGACTTACCTTTTAAGGACAACCAACAACTTTTGCGTAAGTACCCAGTTAAACTTTCTTACTTGTTTCTCATAAATACGATTACGCTTAAGTTAAGCATGCCCATAGACTAAAACCCAGCTACTTTAGATGCAACATCGTCCAATAAGGGAACCCCCACTTCTTTTGCTGTTGCGATGTATACACTCCCCTTACGTTCAATCAAAACGATAAAGTCATTTCTAACAATCCCATCTTTAGCAAAAGCTATAAAGTGCGAGCGCGACAATCCAAATCCTCCAGCAGACATGCAAAAGCTTCCTGCGAACATAAATGCAACAAACACAGCCATAAAGCTACCTGTTGGACTCTTTAATAACGTAAGAACAAAAAAAACTGTGCAAAATAAAAACATCCAAGGGTACGCTAAACCTAATATTTGGCTATTAAATATTTCCCCCTCAAAGATTACCAAAAGTAAATAAATCAAACTCACAAGTAATATAAGTTTTGAAATAAACACATAATTTCGAAATTCAAATTTTGGTAACAAAGCTACTGTTTCTTCAGGGCTTTTATAAAGTGCCTCAGAAAAAAACATGCGTAATGCAGAAAAAACATATAAAACCAAAATGGGAAAGAAAGATAGTGTTGCGTGTATCAGACCTGAGTACAAAAAATGTTTCCAACTCAACACTTTTAGAGCATTTAATCCGAGCACATAAAAAGCAGAAAGTTCAAATGCTAAACCAAATATAAAAAAAGAAACAACAATAGGTCCAAGCCAAAATATGTTTTTCAATCCTTATTACCTCATTCGATTATGGAGAGCCACAAAATACAAACCACACCAGTTCCCTTAATAACACTCTTAATCCGCAATAGCTTTAGAACTACAATTGCGCTCTCACAACGTCGCCATCGCCAATTTCACCCCAAACCCTAAAAACATCAATCCCACCGTCGCAGTCCCCGCAATCATCCACATGGGGCGAGCGCTAAAGGCGGCCGCCAAACGCGCACCCGCAAAAATCAAGGCACTCAAATACAAAAAGCTCAGTAACTGCAAAATCAATCCCAACACCAAAAATGCAACGTAAGGATGCTCAGCGGTGGGCGAGACAAACTGCAAGAAAAAAGACAACATAAACAAAATTGCCTTCGGGTTAATCAAGCTGATGAATAAAGAGCGTTTGAACGGGCTTAATCCTTTAGGTGTTTTTAAACTGCGCCCTTCCGATGCGTCAAGTTCACTTGCTGCGTTCGACATTTCGGCGACGGTTAATTGGTTGCGATTCGACCAAATCAACCATGCCCCGCGCAGCATTTGTAAGCCCAAATAGCTTAAATACAATGCGCCCGTTATTTTGAGCACAATAAAAATCGAGGGTGCTTCGCGCAACAAAGTGGCTGCGCCCACAACCGCCAGCACCATAATGACCGCATCACCGACAAAGACCCCTGTGGCTGCAGCATAGCCGCTTCGAACGCCTTGCTTCGCAGCGGTAGTGAGCACGTACATGGAGTTTGGTCCTGGCAACAAAATAATGGCAATCGCACCAATCAGATAGGTGGTGATGTCTGTGATGCCGAGTTGGGTGAAAAAATCCATAGGTCTCCAATTAAACGTTTGTGGTCGAATGCGTAAAGCCATACGCGCGCTCAACCTTGGCGACACGCGTGATGTATTGCTCGTACCAGCGTTCGCGTCCTGTTTCTTGAGCAATCACGTGCTCGGCATGGTTTTTCCAAGCCGCGATGTCCTGCTCGGACTGCCAATAGGACACCGTGATGCCAAAACCAGCGGCATCACGTACACTTTCCGCACCTAAAAAGCCGTTTTGCTGTTGCGCCAGTTCCACCATTCTGTCAGCCATGGCATCATAGCCTTGAGCATCAGCTGCGAGCTGATTGCTGAATATGACGGCGTAGTAAGGTGGGGGCGGTGTGTGAGCAAACATTTTATTTTTTGCTGCCCATCAAATCAATGAATCGGTCAAATAAATACGCAATGTCATGCGGCCCTGGTGAGGCTTCTGGGTGACCTTGGAAGCTAAAGGCTGGTTTATCGGTGAAAGCCAAGCCTTGCAAGCTGCCATCAAACAACGACACATGCGTGGCGCGAACGTTCGTGGGTAAAGTTGCCTCGTCTGCGGCGAAGCCGTGGTTTTGTGAGGTGATGACCACACGACCGCTGTCTAAGTCTTTCACTGGGTGATTCGCACCATGATGACCAAATTTCATTTTCAAGGTTTTTGCACCAGCGGCCAAGGCCATGATTTGATGCCCTAAACAGATACCGAAAGTCGGGACGTTTTTGTCCAAAAACTCGCGGGTTGCGGCAATGGCGTAATCGCAAGGCTCAGGGTCGCCAGGGCCATTTGACAAAAACACACCATCTGGATTCATGGCCAATACGTCGGCCGCGCTGGTTTGTGCAGGGACAACGGTGATGTCGCAACCGCGCTCGGCCAACATGCGCAAAATATTGTATTTGACGCCAAAATCATACGCGACGACTTTAAATTTGGGTGCGGTTTGTGTGCCATAACCTTGCCCCAATCGCCATTCGGTTTCTGTCCACGAATAGGCGGAGGTCGTCGAAACGACTTTTGCCAAGTCTTGCCCACTCATCCCAGCGAACTCGCTCGCCAGTCGAGTGGCCAAAGCGACGTCGTCTCCAACTAAAATACAACCGCCTTGCGCACCTTTTTCACGCAATACGCGCGTGAGCGCGCGGGTATCGACCCCAGCAATGGCAACGATGTTGTTGGCTTTGAGATAATCAGGCAGGCTTTGCGTCGCGCGAAAATTTGACACCACGGGCGACAGCTCTTTGATGATTAAACCTGCGGCGTAGACTTTATCGGCCTCGATGTCTTCGGAATTAACGCCGACATTGCCAATGTGCGGATAGGTCAGCGTCACCATTTGCCCCGTATACGATGGGTCGGTTAAAATTTCTTGGTAACCTGTCATCGCAGTATTAAACACCACTTCGGCGACAGTATGTCCTTGCGCACCGATGCTGTAACCGTGAAACACTGAACCATCGGCCAACACCAGCACCGCTTTGGGAAATTGATTAGAAAAAATCGGTAACATACTCAAACTCCTTGACCTTTTGGACATACAAACATGATTCGAACTTTTTGATACAAACACACACAACAAACACTGGGCAAAAAAAAACCGCCCCCACATCAATAAAAAAATTTACTGTGCTGGGCGGTTTTCACCTGTTTTTAGTGTCTTTAGTAGCCTGTACATCATCGTATTCGTCGTCTTTATAAAATATATTGCTAAACCGCGTTATTTTAGCAGAAAAAACCCTTATCTCAAAGACTAAGACGTAAATTCACTTAAAATTTAAGATACAATTTCAAAAATTCAAGGTGAGCTTGGCTCGCCACTCACTTTATTTGATTGGAGAAACGCATGAGTACATTAGAGCAACTTAAAGCACTGACCACTGTCGTGGCGGATACAGGCGATTTTCAGGCGATTGCCCAGTTTTTACCTCAAGACGCGACCACCAATCCTTCTTTAATTTTAAAAGCGGTACAAAAACCCGAATATCAGCCTTTGTTTGAGTCTACGGTTAAAACCCATGCGGCTGAATCTGTCGCGGACATTATGGACCATGTTCTGGTGGCTTTTGGTTGCGAAATTTTAAAAACCATTCCTGGTCGTGTGTCATCTGAAGTCGATGCGCGCTTATCATTCGACACCGAAGGTTCGATTGCGCGTGGTCGTCGCATCATCGCTTTATACGAAGCACAAGGGTACAGCCGCGAGCGCATTTTGATTAAAGTCGCGGCCACATGGGAAGGCATTCAAGCGGCTAAAGTGCTTGAACAAGAAGGCATCCACACCAATTTGACGTTAATGTTTAACCTCGCGCAAGCGGTGGCTTGTGCTGATGTGGGCGTGACCTTAATTTCACCTTTTGTCGGTCGCATTTACGATTGGTTCAAAAAGCAAACAGGCATTGAATACGACATGAGCAACGACCCTGGTGTCGCCTCTGTGACGACCATTTATAACTACTACAAAAAATTCGGCATCAAAACCCAAGTAATGGGCGCGAGTTTCCGTAATGTCGGTCAGATTCTCGGCTTGGCGGGTTGTGACTTATTGACGATTAGCCCCGATTTATTGGCAACCATGCAAGCGAGCCATGATGCTGTCAAACCCGCATTAAGCGCGGCTGCGGCACAGAACATGGATATTCAACGACTTGAATTGACACAATCGAGCTTCCGCTTGATGCTCAATAATGATGCGATGGCGTGTGAAAAACTCGCCGAGGGCATTCGTGCATTCTGTGTTGACACCGAAAAGCTGGTGAAATTGATTGAACAAGCACGCGGTTAAACGAACGAGCGACGCATCACTCTAAATTTTGATGAATGGTTTGAGTGAATGTCGTATTTTTATCGAAAAAATGCCAACGCCATGTTGGCATTTTTTTCGTTCAAACAAGTCAATATTTTAATGATTTGACATTTTTTAGATAAAAATTCATGTATGAATCATGTGCTTACCGATTTTTTTACATCCTATTTAGCAGATTTAACTCCTAAATAACGACCAACTGATGACGAACTGAAATCAAAAATAGAATGGATTTGGCACTTTCTACCTGTGCTTTTTTTGTTATCATGACACCCAACACACTGACATCATTTTCTTTTTTTACAACACCATTTGAATTTAATGACATTTAAAATCAAATGGTTAAACAAAAAACTCAGGGAACCATGTGAAATTCATGGACTGTGGCGCAACTGTAAAGTCGGTTTTCAGCACTGTATGCTGTCCGACCCAAGTCAGATACCTGTCAAATGATTATGTGTGCAAGCCTTCGTACCAAAGGCGTGCACATGCCCCCATTCCGCTACGGTGATTTTGAGCGGATATCTTGCATTACTTGCGCATCTTTGGTGAATTTCGGAACACCTTTAACAGGGGTTTACCATGACTAATTACACCATTGAACAGCCATCTTTTTTCAGCGACACTTTTGACCCTTCGGTTGAGCCTATTTTGGCGCACAACCCGCATCGCTTCGTGCTTTTGCCCATACAACATCCTGATTTATGGCAACAATATAAGCAACACAAAGCGAGCTTTTGGACGGCGCAAGAGATTGATTTAGAAAGCGATTTAGCAGACTGGTGGTCTTTGTCTTCGGGTGAGCGGCACTTTATCAGCCATGTATTGGCTTTTTTCGCCGCATCTGATGGCATCGTCAATGAGAATTTGGCGGTTAACTTCATGCAGGAAGTACAAGTGCCCGAAGCGCGTTGTTTTTATGGGTTTCAAGTGGCAATGGAAAATATTCACTCAGAAACATACGCCTTGCTCATCGACACATATATCCAAAAGCAAGACGAAAAAGACTTTTTGTTCAACGCCATTGAAACCATTCCTGCGGTTAAAGAAAAAGCCAATTGGGCTTTGCGCTGGATTGAACAAGGGAATTTTGCTGAACGATTGGTTGCATTTGCAGCGGTTGAGGGCATTTTCTTTAGCGGCAGTTTTTGCGCCTTATTTTGGTTGAAAAAACGCGGCTTGATGCCAGGCTTAACATTCAGCAACGAATTGATTAGCCGCGATGAGGCTTTGCACTGCCAATTTGCTTGCTCCTTGTATCACATGCTCAAGCAACGTTTATCAACCGAAACCATCCACGCGATTATTTCAGATGCCGTCAAAATTGAAAAAAACTTCGTCTGCGAGGCGTTGCCTGTCAGTCTGATTGGCATGAACGCTGAGTTGATGAGCCAATACATTGAGTTTGTGGCCGACCACTGGCTCGCCGCGTTGGGCTACGCCAAGCTGTTCAACACCAAGAATCCGTTTGATTTCATGGAGATGATTTCTCTCGAAGGTAAAACAAACTTCTTTGAAAAACGGGTGGGCGATTATCAAAAAGCGGGGGTTTTGGGCAATAAGAACGACCAAATTTTCTCATTGGAAGAAGATTTTTAAGTCTTTTTAAGTTTTTTGAGTCTTTTTAAAGCTTACAAACGACAAACCCACTGTTTTCATCGCCTCTCGTCCACTCGCTAAATCGAGGTGGTGCGCCCTTGTTGCCGTCACCACCTGAGATTCATAACCGCACATTCATATTTAGGAGCCCCCATGTTCGTTACCAAACGCAGCGGTCAACAAGAGACCGTTCAACTCAATAAAATCACCGCCCGTATCAGCAAACTGTCTGACAACCTGCACCCCATGGTTGAACCGATTGAAGTGGCTAAAAAAGTCATCATGGGCTTGTACGATGGCGTGTCCACCACGGAGCTGGATAATCTGGCGGCTGAAACGGCGGCCAGTATGGCCACGCAACATCCTGATTTCGCACTATTGGCGGCACGGTTAGCGATTAGTCGTTTGCATAAAAACACGTCGGCATCATTTTCAGAAACCATGCAAAAGCTGCATGACAACACGGATGCCCATACAAAAAAACATTCGCCAATTATCACGGATGAGCTGCTCGCAACGGTCAAACAGCACGCCGCATTGCTTGACTCCACTGTAGTATACGAGCGCGACTTTAACTCTGATTATTTTGGTTTTAAAACCTTAGAACACAGTTATTTACTGCGCATCAACGGCGACATCATTGAACGCCCACAACACATGTATATGCGCGTCGCGCTTGGTATTCATGGCGACGACATCAATGCCGCCATCGAAACTTATCACCTGATGTCTGAAGGCTGGTTTACTCACGCCACGCCAACCTTGTTTAATTCGGGCACGCCGCATCCACAAATGAGTTCGTGTTTTTTGCTGACCATGCAAGATGATTCGGTTGAAGGCATTTATAACACCTTAAAACAAACCGCACTCATTTCAAAAAATGCGGGTGGCATTGGTTTATCCATTCACAAAGTCCGCGCCAAGGGCAGTACGATTGCTGGCACGCACGGCACAAGCAACGGCATTGTACCCATGCTCAAAGTGTTTAATGACACCGCGCGCTACATCGACCAAGGCGGTGGCAAGCGCAAAGGCGCGTTTGCGGTTTATCTCGAACCTTGGCACGCCGATGTATTTGACTTTTTGCAATTGAAAAAAAATCATGGTGCAGAAGAATTGCGCGCGCGCGACTTGTTTTACGCCATGTGGATTAATGATTTATTCATGCAACGGGTACAAGCGGACGGCGAATGGAGCTTGTTTTGCCCGCACGAATGCCCAGGATTGGACGAATGCTGGGGCGAGGCTTTTGCAGCGTTGTACACGCGATATGAGTCTGAAGGTAAGGCACGCCGCGTGATTCGTGCGCAAGAATTGTGGTTCGCGATTTTAGAATCTCAAATTGAGACAGGCACGCCATACCTGTTGTACAAAGACCATGCCAACCGCAAGAGCAACCAACAGCATTTGGGCACAATCAAAAGCAGCAATCTATGCACTGAAATCATCCAATACACGTCACCCGACGAAATTGCCGTGTGCAACTTGGCCTCAATTGCCCTCCCAAAGTTCGTTGAGGACAATCAATTCAACCATCAAAAATTGTATGATGTGACGTATCACGCCACCAAAAACCTGAATAAAATCATTGACCGCAATTTGTACCCCGTGCCTGAAGCGCGCCATTCAAACATGCGCCACCGCCCCATTGGCCTCGGTGTACAAGGACTGGCCGACACCTTCATTAAGCTGCGTTTGCCGTTCGATTCTGATGTGGCGCAAACCCTCAACCAGCGTATTTTTGAAACCATGTATTACGCCGCCATGAGCGCATCCATTGACTTGGCCAAAGAACACGACCCTTATGACAGCTACGCGGGTTCGCCATTATCCAAGGGGATTTTGCAATGCGACATGTGGGGACATACGCCGTCGAATACGTGGGATTGGGCTCAATTGCGTCAAAACTTGGCCCAATACGGCGCGCGCAACTCACTGTTACTCGCACCGATGCCGACGGCTTCAACCTCACAAATTCTGGGTAACAACGAATGTTTTGAGCCATACACCAGCAATATTTACACTCGCCGCGTGTTGAGCGGTGAATTTATCATCGTCAACAAACACCTGCTGATTGACCTCGTCAAGCTGGGCTTATGGGATGACGAGATGCGCAACGAGCTCATCCGTGCCAATGGCTCTGTACAAGGCATTGACCGCATTCCAGAATCACTCAAAGCCCTGTACAAAACCGTGTGGGAAATTAAACAAAAAACCCTCATCGACATGGCGGCGGCTCGAGGCGCGTTCATCTGTCAATCGCAGTCTATGAACCTATTCATGGCGCAACCGACCATCGCAAAATTGTCCTCGATGCATTTTTACACATGGCAAAAGGGTCTTAAAACAGGCATCTACTACCTGCGCGCCAAAGCCGCCAGCCAAGCCGTGCAGTTCACTGTCGGTGCTGTCTCAGACAAAAAACCAGCCAAGGAAGAAGAGATTGTTGAAGGCGCTGTCTGTACAATGGAAGAAGGCTGTATCAGCTGTGGTTCTTGATTTTGTAATTAACGTCGTTTAAAAAGAAGTCGGCTCGCTCAAGCCGACTTTTTTCTTAGATTCAAGCGTTCATCGACAAGCGTTTATTTATCCAAACCATGCTCAACCGCGTAAACAGCGGCTTGTACACGACTGCTTAATTCGAGTTTTCGTAGGATGTTTTGCACATGCACTTTTACGGTACTTTCGGCCACATCTAAAGCGCGAGCGATGTGTTTATTGCTCACGCCTCGTGCCAGCCAAATCAATGTTTCTCGTTCACGTGGCGTGAGACTGTCTACTTTTGCCGTTGTTGTGGGTGTGTCTGTAGAGCGTAAGCGTGCGACCAGTTTGGTGGTCATTTCAGGGGAAAGTACGGAGTCACCATCTACGGTTCTGCGTATGGAGTCTAATAAAAAGTCGATATTGATATTTTTTAGCAAGTAACCTCGCGCGCCCGTGCGCATACACTCGGTCAAATCAGTGCCATCTTCTGAGACGGTGAGCATCAGCACCGCCATGTCGGGTTGGGCGGATAAAATTTGTGCGAGAGCGTCTTTACCGTGCATGACGGGCATGTCTAAGTCCAGCAAGATAACGTCTGGTTTAAGCTGAGCCGCTAATTTAACGCCTTCTAGTCCATCTGCAGCTTCACCGACGATTTCAAAATCATCTTGACGCTGTAGTAAACTTCGTAGACCACTGCGGAATAAGGCATGGTCATCAATCAGTAGTAGTTTAATTGTTGCATCACTCATGATAAGACTCTTTCTATTTTGGGCAAAATCAGTTTCACCCGTGTGCCTTGCCCAATTTTGGATTCAAGCGTGACTTGCGCGTGAATCAAATGAGCCCGTTCTTGCATAATGGCGGTGCCAACATGCTGTGTGCGCTTGGTTTTAATTTTTTCTGCGTCAAATCCCTGCCCGTCATCAACGATGGTCATGAGAAAGTCATCTTGATTGTCTATCGTCACATGCACATGTTGCGCTTGCGCATGCTTTCGCACATTTGACAGGGCTTCTTGCAAAATAAAGACGACTTGCAATTGCTGCTGTGGTGAAAGCGGTGAGCCGTCGCCTATGAGGGTGAGATGTGCTTGAACGCTGACTTGTTGTTCAAACCGATTGAGTAGTGTTTGCACGGCTTCTGTGAAGTCTTGCTTCGACAGTCGGGTACGGAAGTTCAGTAGCAACTCGCGTACATCGTCGTAAGATTCTTGCACGCCATTTTTGATAAAACTTAAATTTTCTTTGGCCTCTAACCATGCTTCTTTTTGCATGGCGGCTTCAAGCATTTGAACTTGTAGATTTAAAAATGATAATGATTGTGCAATGGAGTCGTGTAGACCTTGGGCAATTAAGTTGCGCTCTTCAGATACGGCGAACTGTCGGTCTCGCGCAATTAATCGTTGGTTTTCAATCGCCACGCCCACTTGGTCGCACAGCGCGTGAATTAAACGTTTCTGGTTGTTGTCAACCGTGCTCGCGCTGTTAAAATACAAAGCAAGCACGCCCAGTTTTTGGGTGCGAAAGTGAATCGGAAACACCAGTAAATCGACAAAACCCAAACATGAGCATTCAAACTTGAGCGGGATTAAATCAATGTGTTGTGCTTCAGGTTGTGTGTTTAAAATCGATTGTTTTGCCACTTCACCACAATAGCAAGCATCCAACGATGTGCACGTTGTACTGTTAATCATGCTGGGGGGTAAGCCCTCGTGTGCGACATAGTCTAGTTTGCGCCGTGTGGCATCTAATAACCTTATACTGCCTGCGCTTGCGCCCGTGAGCTTCAACATGCGTTCAATGAAACCTCGATTCATTTCGTCGGCCGTTTGGGACTGATGCAAAAAGGCGGTCATTTCGTACAAGTCGCTTGTTTCTTGATTTTTTTGCGCCAATGCTTGGGTTTTTTGGCTGACTTTTCGTTCTAGGTTGTTGTACAAGTCTTGTAAACGCCCTGCCATTTGGTTAAAGCCTTTGGATACGACACCAAACTCATCTTGAGTATGAATGACGACCCTTGAGTTTAAATCACCATCACTTAAACGCTGAATCCCACCACGCAAAGTGTCGAGTGGATGAATGACCAAACGAAATAACAGATAAATGCCTGTCACCGCCGTGACAACGGTCATTGCCAATAGTAGTTTTTGAAACAGGCGCAAAAGTTGAATGCTGACGGTATTGTCATTTTCAATCATTTTCACCAGCGTATTTAAGTCGTTGGCAAATGCGTCTAATGGTTGGCGATTGTTCAAATTGACCGTTTGCCCCTCAACCCGTAGCTGCGCATACCAAGGTAAAATGACTTGCTGCCACTGTTGCTTAAGGTAAGTGACTTGCTGGCTGACCGTGTGATTGTTGGGTAAGAGCTGCTTACCTTGCCCAAAAGTAGATAGGCCATCGAGTACCGCCTCAAACTCACGTTGCTCGTTCTGAAGCTCAAAAGAATCGGGGGCTTGATTGTATAAAAGTGCAATTTGAAAGGTGCGTTTGCGTAAGCTGCCTGCGTTGTTAATCGCCATGCCGCCGTTTTCAAGCTCCCAAGACAATAGCAAAGTATAGCCCGTAAAAACGATGGCGCAAATCAGCCAAACAACAACCGATATCAATAGCCGAGTTGACAAACTTTTTGAACGGGCAACCGATTGAAAAGTCTCAGGATGCGCTGTCTCGAACCCATTTTCCACTTCGACCTCCACTTTTTGCTTGCAACTGAATGTCTTGGATGCGCATGCCTTTATCGACTGCTTTAAGCATGTCATAAATAGTCAACAATCCAACAGACACTCCCGTCAAAGCTTCCATTTCAACGCCCGTCCGTCCGACGGTTTCTGCCGTCACCTCGATGCGCACACTTAAGTTGATTTCATCCAACTCAAATTCAACCGCGACACGCGTCAACGCCAACGGATGACACAATGGGATAAGCTGTGCAGTTTGCTTCGTGCCGCCTATCGCTGCAATACGGGCAATGCCCAAGACATCTCCTTTTTTATTGACGTTGGGTTGCAAATGCTCAAATGCCCGCGCCGACATATAGATAGCACCTGTCGCCACCGCGATGCGGTGAGTGCTGTGCTTGTCTCCAACATCAACCATATGCGCCTGCCCCATTGAGTCAAAATGGGTTAAAGTATCAGTGTCGACCATGCGTGGGTCTGGGTGTTTGATGTGTTCAGTCATGAGTTTTAATCCAGTCTGCCATGTGTTTGATTGGTTTGATGTGCTTGCTGAGAGGTTCGTGCAACTTCGTACAATTCATGGCATAAAATGTGCCGTTGTACATTAACATGCGAAGAGAAATGCGTCCATTATCACTTTGGGGGATGGGAAAACAGTGATACTGCTATAAAATCAATCAAGTCACATTATAACTGCCCTCATGCACCGCACTCACTTAACGATCCCTCTCAACTATAAAACAGATACCATGATACACATTCGATACTTTGGACAACTGGCTGACCAACTTAACGTCGCGACAGAAGATGTGCCTTGGTCTGGCGGTACGACAGATGATTTATTGCAACTGCTGCGCCAGCGCGGTGAGCCTTGGGCTTCTGTTTTACAAACGAGTAAAATTTTTAAAATCGCAGTCAATCGTCAACTCACGCACACGACAACCGACATCGTCGATGGTGCGGACATTGGCATTTTACCTCCCGTAACAGGTGGCTGATATGGTTCCAGCTTTTTGGCGTGACATCCGCATTCAAACCGAAGCTTTCGATTTAGGCGAAGAGGAGCGCGAACTTCGTCAATATGCCCACGATGCGGGTGCTTTGGTGGCTTTTCAAGGCATGGTGCGTGAATTTGACTACGAAGAGGATGCCAAGCGCGTGGACTATTTGTTTTTAGAGCACTATCCAGAGGTGACCGAAAACGAAATGGCTCGAATCATTGATGAAGCCAGCAACCGTTGGACATTGAGTGGCGTGCGCGTGATTCACCGCGTGGGCGAATTACGCGCCACAGATGTCATCGTGTTGGTGTTGATCTGTTCGCGTCACCGCAAGGACGCGTTCGCGGCCGCAGAATTCATCATGGATTATTTAAAAACGCAAGCCCCCTTTTGGAAGCGTGAACATTTAGCGAACGGTGAACAACACTGGGTTGAAGCCAAAGCCAACGACACACAAGCCTTACAAAAGTGGCAAAATAGCATTTCAACCACACACCGAGATTGACACTTTTCAACCATGCTTGATTACCAAACCGCCTTAACTCAACTGCTCTCCACCTTAGAATTGCGTCGCCCATCCATTCAAAGCACGCCTTTGCATCAAGCACAAGGTCGAGTGTTGGCGCATGACATCAAGGCTCAATACGACAGCCCCGTCTTTGATAACAGCGCAATGGATGGCTATGCCTTACACCTTGGCCACTCGCACTCGAACAATACTTTTGAGCTGACAGGGCGCATTGCTGCGGGCGATGACGCATCCGCCCATGAACTGTTGTGTGGACAAGCTATTCGTATTTTTACAGGCGCACCTTTACCTGCAGGCGCAAACGCCGTCGTGCCCCAAGAATCTGCTCAAGTTGAGCACAACCAGCTCAAATGCGAGCCTCAACTTGGTCAACATATCCGCCGTCGCGGCGAGGATATTCAAGCGGGTGATTTATTATTAGCCGCAGGGCAAATCCTCAATCCTGCGGCCATTGGCTTGGCGGCCAGCCAAGGCTACGCTGAATTGCCCGTGTACGCGCCCCTTAGCGTCACTGTGTTTTCCAGCGGTAATGAGTTACAAGAACCACACAACAACGCATTGGCGGCAGGGGCTATTTTTGATGCCAATCGTTATCAATTATTGGCATGGCTGCATCAATTGGGCTGCCACGTGGTCGATGGCGAAATTTTACCTGACCAACGCGATGAGACCGAGAAACGACTACACGATGCGGCCAACAATACGGATGTGATTTTAACCAGCGGCGGGGTCTCGGTCGGTGAAGAAGACCATTTAAAAGCCAGCCTTGAGGCGATTGGTGTGTTGCAACAATGGAAGCTGTTGATTAAACCAGGGAAGCCTTTCGCATGGGGCAGCATCCAAACAAGTACGCGCATGAGCACCGTCATGATGTTGCCTGGTAACCCTGTCGCCACTTTTGTCACATTTAAAATGCTGGTTGAACCTGCTTTGCGCGTATTAAGTGGCACTTCAACGCACAAGGCTCAACCCGCGCATTTAAAAGCACAAGCGAGTTTCAGCTTACACAAAACCGAGATGCGCAGGGAGTTTTTGCGTGGGGTCATGCGCTGCGATGAGCACGGTGTGCTGCATGTCGAAAAATTAAGCAACCAAGGGTCACACATGCTGTCGGCGTGTGCCGTCGCCAATGCTTTGATTGAGATTCCACCCAACACCACAGTGAATGCAGGTGATGTTTTAACGATTTATCCTTTGTGAACATATGAATAATATCAATACGTTACAACCCATCAAAATTGGCTTGATTTCCACCTCAGACCGCGCCAGTTCTGGCGTATATGTAGACGAAGGCTTACCCGCTTTACGGGATTGGCTCACCCGCGCATTAAAAAACCCGATTGAGTGGGTTGAACAATTGATTCCAGATGTGCAAGCGCTCATCGAACAAACATTGATTGAAATGTGCGACCAGCATCAATGCACATTGGTTTTAACCACGGGTGGAACAGGGCCAGCGCCGCGAGATGTCACGCCCGATGCGACCTTAGCCGTGGCGCATCGCGTCATGCCTGGTTTTGGCGAGCAAATGCGTCAAATCAGCTTGTATTATGTGCCGACTGCTATCCTATCGCGCCAAGTCGGTGTGATTCGCGGCACATCATTGATTTTAAATTTGCCTGGTCGACCCAAGGCCATTGCGGAAACACTGGGGGGCGTGAAAAACGATACTGGTGAGATAAAGGTACATGGGATTTTTGCCGCTGTACCTTATTGCATCGAGTTGATGGGCGGGCCTTACTTGGACACGCATGAGCACGTTGTCAAAGCATTTAGACCCAAAAAATAAACGTTAAGCCAAAATTTGCTCAATCACAGCCAACTCATCCACGCTGAAATTCAATTGATTCAAACTCGCTAACGATTCTTTTAATTGCTGGGCGCTGCTTGCACCGACCAGCACTGAGGTCACGCGCTCATCTTTGAGTAACCATGCCAAAGCCATTTGAGCCAAACTTTGACCACGCTGCTGCGCGACTTCGTGGAGTTGCTTGATTTTTGTCAAAAGCTCGGGGGTGATGTGTTCAGTTTTTAAAAAACCATGCGCTTTGGAGGCACGCGAGCCTTCAGGCACGCCATTTAAATATTTATTCGTCAACAAACCTTGAGCCAAAGGCGAAAACGGAATACAACCCACACCTTTTTCAGCCAATACATCCAGTAAGCCATCTTCCACCCAGCGGTCAACCATCGAGTAACGTGGTTGATGAATCAGACAGGGCGTGCCCAGTTGATTCAATATGTCCATCGCTTGCGCCGCCAATTCTGCGGGATAATTGGATAAACCAACATACAAGGCTTTACCTTGACGCACCATTAAATCGAGTGTGGCCATGGTCTCATACAAGGGCGTATCAGGGTCTGGGCGATGATGATAAAAAATATCAACATAATCCAAACCCATGCGTTTCAGGCTTTGATTCAGGCTGGCCACCAAATATTTTTTACTTCCCCAATCACCATAAGGCCCCTCCCACATGGTGTAACCCGCTTTTGAAGAAATAATCAACTCATCGCGATACGGCGCAAAATCGCGCTTCATCAAAGCGCCAAAATTTTCCTCCGCCGAACCCGCTGGCGGCCCGTAATTGTTTGCCAAATCAAAATGCGTCACGCCATAATCAAAGGCGGTTCGCAATGTGTCGCGATAGTGTTCAAAGGTGTCGACGCCGCCAAAGTTATGCCACAAGCCCAAGGACACCATAGGCAATTTCAAACCACTGTTACCACAGCGGCGGTATTGCATCTGTTGATAACGACTGGCACTGGCTTGATAACTCATCGGTCTCCTCCTTTTTTTTATTGGCTTAATGTCGTGACTACGCGCGACGCCACTCCGTCACACCACCTGCTTTGTCTTCAATGACAACTCCCATAGCGGTTAATTCGGCACGAATGGCATCAGCGGCTGCGAAATTTTTCTCAGCTTTGGCTGCTTGACGCTGTTCAATCAGTTGCTCAATCTTCGCAATCTCATCATCATTAGAACCTGCTTGTAAAAAGGCTTTTGGTTCGCGTTGCAACAACCCCAATACGCCCGCAAGGGCTTTGAGTTGACGCGCCATTTGCTCGTTTTTATCGGTATTCACAATCGTAGCTAAATCAAATAATTCGGCAATCGCTAATGGGGTATTAAAATCATCGTCCATCGCCGTTTTGAACGCAACGGCATGCGCTTCATCCCAATCAACCTGAACATCACCCAAATCAAAATCTTTCAACGCCATATACAAACGAGTCAATGCCGCTTGCGCATCGTTCAAATGCTCGTCGGAATAATTTAAAGGGCTGCGATAATGGGGACGAATGACAAAGAAGCGCACCACTTCGGCATCGTACTGTTTCAAAATATCACGGATGGTGAAAAAATTACCGAGCGATTTGCTCATTTTTTCATTGTCAACGCGCACAAAACCATTGTGCATCCAGTAATTCACAAATTGTTTGCGTTCGTCGTGAGTGTGCCCACAGCTCACCGCACCATTCATCGCCCCCTCTGATTGAGCGATTTCGTTTTCATGATGGGGAAATTGCAAATCCATGCCGCCGCCATGAATGTCGAAGGTATCGCCAAGCAAAGCGCCACTCATTGCCGAGCATTCAATGTGCCAACCTGGGCGACCCGAACCCCATTTGGAGTCCCATTTTGTATCCGCAGGTTCGGTGTCTTTGGCTCGCTTCCACAACACAAAGTCCAACGGGTCTTGTTTATCGCTGACCACGGCGACACGTTCGCCCGCCTGTAGTTCATCTAAACTTTTACCTGACAACTTGCCATAACCATCAAACTTGCGTACAGAAAAATTAACATCGCCATCTGTTGCTTGATAGGCCAAGCCGTTTTGTTCTAATTTTTCGATGATATTCAACATCTGCGGCACGTATTCAGTTGCGCGCGGTTCATGGTTTGGACGTTCAATGCCTAACGCATCACAATCTTCATACATGGCCGCAATGAAACGTTCGGTTAAAGCACGAATCGTTTCATTATTCTCTTGAGCACGCTTAATGATTTTGTCGTCTATATCAGTGATGTTACGCACATAAGTCACTTTATAATTCGATGTCTTGAGCCAACGCTGTACCACATCAAAGACCAACAACATACGCGCATGCCCTAAATGACAGTAGTCATAAACGGTAATGCCACACACGTACATGCGCACTTCTTGTGGCGTAATCGGTTTAAAAACTTGCTTTGCGCGGTATAGGGTATTGTAAATGCGTAACATAATTCACCAAAAATAAACAAAAATTCACTCCTGCGCACAACCGAACATAAAGGCGGGTAAAATATCCGCCATGCAAGACCGTGCACTCGACTCAAGCAGCTTTGCAGTATAACATTGCCGAGTACCTGCCGTCTCGCCTCCCACACAACATCCCCCTTTTCAAAGAGGCTCTATGTCATTTAAAACCATCTTTCGTCACTCGGCTTTGGCCGCACTCCTCATCGCATCAGTGCAAGCCCACGCTCAAACCGCCCTCATCTCGACATCAGAAGGCGACATCACGGTAGAACTAAACGCCAAAGCCGCACCCATCACAGTGAAAAACTTCGTGACCACCGCTCAAGAAGGCTACTACACAGGCACAATTTTTCACCGCGTCATTGACAACTTTATGATTCAAGGTGGTGGCTTCACGGCAGATATGCAAGAGAAAACCAAACGGCCTTCTATTATCAATGAAGCAGACAATGGTTTGAAAAATGACCGATACACCATCGCCATGGCACGCACGATGGAACCTCACTCAGCCTCATCACAGTTTTTCATCAACACAAAAGACAATGATTTTCTTAATCACTCAGCGAAATCAATGCAAGGCTGGGGATACGCAGTGTTTGGCAAGGTCACAAAAGGTTTTGATGTGGTGAACAAAATCAGTAAGTCATATACCAAAACGGTCGGACCTTACGCCGATGTCCCCATCAAACCAATCGTGATTAAATCAGTCACCATCACCCCATGATGAATAACTGGTCATCTATTCTCTTAGTTGCCTTTGGAGGGGCTATAGGCTCGGTGTCGCGTTACAAACTCTCTGGTTTCATCACGCAACATTACATCCAGAATGCCTTCCCCGTAGGAACCTTTATCGTCAACCTTTTAGGTTGTATGATGATTGGTATCTTGGCGGGGTTGGGCGAGCGTTATCAATGGCTGACCAGCGATTTACGCCTGCTGCTCATCACAGGCGTTTTGGGGGGCTTCACCACCTTCTCCGCTTTTAGTTTAGAAACGTTCATGCTGCTTCGACGCGGCGAGTGGCTGCTGGCTACAGGTTACGTAGGCTTGAGCGTGGTGTTGGGTATGTTATTGCTTTGGATGGGTTTTATTTGCGCTAATCAATTGTTTCGATAGCTCAAAGAAGCGACCGCAAGGGTTGTCACTTTTCAAGCAACAAAGACAAAATCCCTTTAACCAAAAATCCCACCACGCCCATCACCAAGCCAACCAGCAGAATGATGGTGCCGAAGCGACCTGCTTTGCTGTCTTTTGCCAATTTAAATACAATAAACACCATCAGCGCGCATAAACCGCCAACACCGATGAAAAAGCCGTATTCTGAAAATTGCGCTTCGGTCATGAGCTTCTCTTATTTTTGTGCATCTTTTTTCAACCAAGCCGCGAGCATGTGCGGTTGTAAAGCATCATAGGCTTCAAATGGTTGGTGAATCCACGGGCTGTTATCGAGCAAATCGACGCAGTAGTCTGGCTCTTGTTTCGCCCATCCTTTGCGCCACAATACAGCGGAGCGCACTTCTTTAACCGCTGGGTAAAAGTCTTGCAAATGCGCTTTAACTTCAGCCAAGGTCACGCCCGTGTCAATCAAATCATCGACCAATAAAATACGCCCTGCCAGTTCGCCTTGGGTCATGGTGATGTTTTTAGCGATGTCCAATGCGCCTTGCTTCGTGCCAATCGCTTCGCGATAGGAACTGGTGGATAAAACCGCGAGGGGTTTATCGAAAATACGGCACAATACATTGCCCGCGACCAAGCCGCCGCGTGCTAAACACAGCACAACATCAAAATCCCATTTGGACTCATACACTTGTAGGGCCAAACGCTCAATCATGCGATGGTAGCCTTGCCAATCGACATACAAATCTGTTTCTGTGGTTTCTTGCATGATGTCACCTGTGTGATATAAAAAGAGAGCTATTGTACTAAAAAACCCCAGTGCATTGCTGGGGTTTTGTTTCATGAAAGTGATTTAACGATTCTCGCCAGACATCATAATCGTGTGCACACGGTCGGGGCCAGTGGATACGATGTCAATCGGGATGCCACAGACTTCTTCGATGCGGCGTAAGTACGCTTGTGCGTTTTTGGGGAGTCCGTCCCAAGTGGTGACGCCAAATGTCGACTCACTCCAGCCTGCGAATGTTTCATAAATCGGCTCACAACGCGCGACTTCATCTGCACCGCGTGGCAATAAGTCACGCTTTTCACCATCAACCATGTAACCGACACACAATTTAACTTCAGGCAGTCCATCAAGCACATCCAGCTTCATCATCGCCAAGCCTGATACGCCATTGATTTGAATCGAGCGGCGCAAGGCAGCGGCATCAAACCAGCCGCAACGACGTGCACGCCCCGTGACTGAGCCGTACTCTTTACCAACATCCGCCATGTGTTTGCCGTTGGCATCGTTCATGCCCTCAGCGTTGTACAATTCTGTTGGGAAAGGGCCTGAGCCTACGCGCGTGCAGTACGCTTTGGTGATACCCAAAATATACGACAGTTTATTCGGGCCAACACCTGCGCCCGCCGCCGCTGCACCTGCAACGCAATTACTGCTGGTCACAAAAGGGTATGTGCCGTGGTCAACATCAAGTAACGTGCCTTGTGCGCCTTCAAACAGTAAACGACCGCCTTTGGCTTGTACATCGAACAGCTTGGCTGACACATCGGTCACCATTGGCTTTAAGCGTTCGGCGTAAGACATGGCTTCATCGTAGGTTTTTTGATAGTCCACGGCTTGCGCACCCAAAAACTGGGTCAATACGAAGTTGTGGTATTCCAAGGTTTCTTTCAACTTTGCCGCAAAAATTGCGGGGCTGAATAAATCTTGCACGCGTAAGGCGCGGCGAGCCACTTTATCCTCGTAAGCAGGGCCAATACCGCGACCCGTTGTGCCAATTTTTGCGTCACCGCGTTTGGCTTCGCGGGCTTGGTCGAGTGCGATGTGGTAAGGGAGAATCAATGTGCACGCATCAGAAATAAATAAGCGGCTGGATACGTCTACGCCTGCCTGTTCGAGTTCACCAATTTCTTTGAATAAAGCCTCGGGTGACAATACAACCCCGTTACCAATAAAGCATGGCAGCCCAGGGTGCATGATGCCCGATGGAATCAAGCGCAAGATGGTTTTTTGACCGTTGATGATTAAAGTGTGACCTGCATTGTGTCCGCCTTGAAAACGCACGACACCTTGGATGCTTTCACTTAACCAGTCGATGATTTTACCCTTGCCTTCATCGCCCCATTGTGTACCAATCACGACGACATTGCCTTGTTGATGCGTTGCTAACATATTGAAAACCCTACAATAATAAAAAATCCATAACGAGTCACACACGTCTTTCGACGTTGCTTCTACTTTGCTTTAATGGGCTGAACCACCCACTGCCCTGCGTCCAAAACCAACTCTCGGTCGCATACAAACTCATCTTCTTCATGCTGATGTTGTTCTGTCAATTGAATCACCACCTCACCCGCTGCACGCAATGATTCAACCGCCTTGCGCAAGTCTGGGGTCATTATCCACGGCGCGGCAATCGCTGTACTGGGCGCGGCACAAGGCAACAATTCCGTCACTTCACGCAAATCCAACGAGAAGCCCGTTGCAGGACGCGCACGCCCAAAACGCTCGCCAATATGGTCATAACGACCACCACGCGCGATGGCATTGGGCATGCCTGTACAATACGCCGTGAACATCACGCCCGTGTGATAGTCATATCCTGTTAAATCCGCGAGGTCAAATTGCAATGCACCGCTGTCATCCAATGTGGCCAAAGTTTGTAACTCATCCAGTGCTTTACTGATTTCTGCGTACGGGGGCAAACTGGTGCGCGCCCGTTCGAGCACTTCGACGCCGCCGTACAAGTCCACCAAAGCCAATAAGGCCGAGCCGACTTCTTCATCGCACGCACGGGTTAACGTATGCAAAGCGGCCGTATCTTTCGCTTGTAAAGCACTGTAAACAGCGTCTTTGTCATATTGCAGTTGTGGAGCGCGAGCCAGCAGCGCACGTACGATTTGAGCATGTGACACGTCCAAACGCACGCCTGGTAATTGGCAAAAACGCAAGGACGCCAGCAATAACGATTGAATTTCGGCATCCGCCTCTAAGCCTGAATGCCCATACACTTCCGCACCGATATGCATCGGTTCGCGCGAGGTCAACAAGCCTGCCGCACGCGCATGAAAAACGCTGCCAAAATAACACAGTCGCGCTACACCTGAACGGTTCAACAAATGTGCATCAATTCGTGCCACCTGCGGTGTCATATCAGCACGAATCGCCAAGGTTTTACCCGTCACCGCATCCGCCCATTTGACCGTTCGCAAATCCAAGTCGTCATCGGTATCGTCCAACAGCGCATCGGTGTACTCCACCAACGGCGGCATGACCAACTCATAACCGTGACGACGATATAAATCAAGCAAACCTCGACGCAAAGCCTCTAATGTGCGCGCTTGGCGCGGCAACACATCGGCCAACTGATCGGGTAAAACCCAAGCGTTTTTATTCATTCAAATCTCTTTATCAACAACGGTTTTTGAGGCGTAAGGGATTCAACCCGCCAAACGTCGCCCAATAAAAAACACGCCCTTGAAAAGGCGTGTTGTGCGAGCCAAAAGTAAAAACCACTTTTGCTCCTGCTTTTCCCCATCATTTTACGGGAATTTTGTTACAAATTCACGTTTTTTTAGCCAAGTCGCTAAATCGCTCAAAATCTGGCTGCGCATCGGCTCGCTTTCGCTAAACAACTCATGATAACCCGCATCATAACGCTTGATTTGAACGTGAGGCTGCGTCAACAGGGCGGCTAAATCATCCGAGCCTGACGCATCAACAATATAATCATCCCCCGCATACATCAGCAAAGTGGGCATGGTAAACACCGACACTTTGGCACGCACCTCATCTCCACCGATGCGCATAAAGTTGGCTAGGCGCGGACTGAGTTTTTTGTGCACCAATGAATCCCTGCGATACGCCACTCCTACTGTTGCATCATGCGACAATTTATCAGTATCTACGGCTGGTACGCTTAACGGGGCATTTGGAAACAACGCCATGCCAACCTTTAACAATATTTTTTGAAGCCAGTTGATGTGCAAACGCATGGCAGGTGAGGAGAAAACCAAAGCCGCGGGTTTTAAGCCTTTTTGCGTCACCGCTAAAGCTGCCGTCAAGCCACCCATACTGTGCGCCACGATGGTTGGCTTTTGCACGGTCATCTCTTCAACATAACGAAACACATCCATCAAGTCGTTTACCAGCGCCTCATGGCTTGGAATCACGCCACGAGTGCCTTCCGATACACCATGACCGCGTGCGTCGTATGCCCAAACATCAAACCCCAACTGTTGCAAAAAAGCGACCACATGCGAATACCGCCCAACATGCTCCGAAAAACCATGTACAAGCAATAACGAGGGGCGAGACTTAACGTCATTTGTTTCTTCACAATGATAGTGATACAGCGTGATTTTTAAACCATCGCGCATGGTTAAACTCATCTTTTGCCTGTCCATAGCCCCTTGCCTCTCTAAGTATCTGGTGCAACGTGCAACCAAAATGTCACGGGCCCATCATTGACCAACGACACTTGCATATCAGCGGCGAATACGCCTGTTTGTACATCCTCATGCACTTGCCGCGCTTGCTGAACCCAGTACTCGTACAAAGTTTTCGCCACTTCTGGTGCAGCTGCGGGTGTAAAGCTGGCGCGTGTACCACTCTTGGTGTCAGCCGCCAATGTAAACTGCGAGACCACCAGCAAACCGCCTTGAGCCCCTGCGCCATCAATGTTTTGCACACTGCGATTCATTTTACCCGCTTCATCACTGAACACACGATAGGCGAGAACCTTTTTGAGTAGTTTATCGCCTGTCTGCGCGGTGTCGTTTTTTTCAGCACACAAAAAAACCAGTAAACCCGCATCAATCGCTCCAACGACTTGGCGGTCCACTTCAACAGAGGCGCGTTTGACGCGTTGGATGAGGGCAATCACTATTCACGCTCTCTTAGCAACTGACTGACGCTAGGTAGCAATGGTTTAATTGCTATTTCCAATCGCTGAACATGAGAAATCAACCAGTTTATTATTTCACCCCAATTGTCTGGGTTATGTCCATCTACATCAAAAGCATATTGAACCCTAGAAGAAATTCTGTCGTCCATACGTTTCCAAACCAATGGTGCGCCAAAACGTTGCTCAATTTCACTCTTGTGCTCAAATAAAGAATCGAAAACCTGTTTATTTTCCTCAGTGTTTCGCCTAACCATATTCCACTCGACGCGAACTTGTTTGTGTCCAAAAATCAAAGTATAAACACATCCGCTTATACCAGAACCAGCAGAAAGCCAATGATCATGGCTTGGACTGATATTGTTATATAAAGCGCAGTTACTTTTCTTAAACGACTCCAATATTTTTTCCCAAAAAGCGTAACGAACATTGTGCCGCTTTTTAAGTGTGACCTCGACATTTTTCTCTTCTGCTTCTTTCTTAGATAACCCAATCATCAACTCTTTAGTTTCAGGCGTAGGAACAATCTGTTCAATATTCAGTAAAATATTTTCATTTAAAGCATACGGTGTCACTTTAAAACAGGCAACGTCAATCCCTTTTTCAAGCAACCATAACGCAGTACTTGTGACCTCCCTGCGAAACTTAGCCGCGACTAAAATGATGCGCTGGTTGTTTCCTACATTAATTTTAAGTTCATCAATATCTGGCACATCCAAAAACTCACACAAAGACTGTTGAGCATCAACATCAGTATGATGACGGTTTAAATATTTTTGATAAACATCGATGATGTCTTGCTTTGAGGATGAAGAAAAGTAAGAGGCATACTTTAATGCCTGCCAAACAACATCCCTACCACTATCGTCCAGCTTATTTTCAATAATGACTAAATTACCGTCTTTATCAACCGCTAAAAGATCCAATCGCTCACGTGTTTCATCAAAACCATCAAATTCTTTTTGAATAATCAACAGCTCTTCGCCCAAAGCACTAGGCTGATGAGCCAACCACTCCTGTAAATGATTTCTCTCTGTAAAGCCCAACTCATTAAAACTTTTCATCGTCAATGGTTCGATACGATTGCTTTTACCGTTAATTTGATACAAAGTTTTCCTCCCTATTGTCTTTATGACTCAGAAACCGTTACCTTAGCAAAGCGTCGCTTGCCCACTTGCACCACATACTCGCCCGCGGGCAAGCGCACGGTTTTGTCTTTGACCGCTTCACCGTCGATTTTGCAACCGCCTTGTTCTATCGCGCGAATGCCTTCCGATGAGCTGGCGACCAGTCCAGCGGCTTTGAGCAATGCACCGAGCGGCAAGCCATCGGTTGGTACGCTCACGGTGACCGATTCAATGTCGTCGGGAATGCCGCCTTTAGCGCGGTGATTAAAGGCTTCGAGGGCTTTTTCAGCGTCGTCTTGCGAGTGAAAGCGGGCAACGATTTCTTGCGCGAGCAGCACTTTAATATCGCGCGGATTACGTCCATCCGCGACTTCTTTTTTGAACTGGGCTATCTCTTCCAATGAAACAAACGAGAGCAGGTCATACCATGTCCACATCATCTCGTCGGAAATGCTCATGACTTTACCAAGCATGTCGTTCGGGGCTTCGGTGATGCCGATGTAATTGTTTTTCGACTTCGACATTTTGTCCACGCCATCCAAACCAACCAATAAAGGCATGGTTAAAATACATTGTGGCTCTTGGTCATATTCTTTTTGCAAGGCGCGTCCAACCAACAAGTTGAACTTTTGGTCTGTACCGCCGAGTTCAAGGTCGGATTTGAGCGCAACGGAGTCGTATCCTTGCATCAACGGGTACAAGAACTCATGCACCGAAATCGGTACGCCGCCGTTGTAGCGCTTGGTAAAGTCGTCACGCTCAAGCATTTGCGCTACGGTGTAACGCGAAGCGAGCTGAATCATGCCTCGCGCGCCCAAGGGGTCACACCATTCGCTGTTGTAACGAATTTCGGTTTTTTGCGGGTCGAGAATCAGTGCGGCTTGGTTGTAATAGGTTTCGGCATTGACCTTAATTTGCTCTGGAGTAAGCGGCGGGCGCGTGGCATTGCGTCCAGACGGGTCGCCAATCATGGATGTAAAGTCACCAATCAAGAAAATCACGGTGTGCCCTAAATCTTGTAATTGACGCAATTTGTTTAATACAACCGTGTGCCCCAAGTGAATGTCTGGTGCTGTCGGGTCTAAACCCAGCTTAATTCGCAGCGGTACACCTGTCGCCTCGCTTTTCGCTAATTTTTGCATCCAATCGCTTTCTACCAACAGTTCGTCACACCCGCGCTTGGTCACGGCAAGCGCGTGCCGAACGCTATCGGTGATGGGGTAGGTTTTTGTTTTTTCATTTAAGGTTGGGGTATGTGTTGTATTCATGAATCTTTTATCTTCATTTATCAATTTGTTAGACCGTTTCCGATACCTATGAATGGGCATGAGAAAACGCGTTGAACGTACAAGCGAGAAGTCTCGGCGACTGTTCACATTTGTTATAGCGCATCATTGTACCCAGTCCAACGATGATTTCACAAGTTTAAGGCGTGCCTAAGCACTGTTATTCGCTCTTGATGTGCTATGACGTTTTACACCTAGCCCATGAATTGAGAGCCATCAAAGCGAGCCAATGTGACTAAATTTATTTTTTTGTATTTATTGTATGTTTTTCTTTAGCAATAGGGTGTCTCATTCTTATTGCAAACACAGAAAAATTATTGCGCTATTTATTTCTAGGAGTAGAATAAGCCCCTGTCAAAAACACATAAAAACCTATTTTTTTTGGCGTCCTTTATATCACTTTTATATTTAAGCGTAGACAACAAGTAAGAAATAAAGGCAAGAAACAAAAAATTAAATATTTATTTTTTTAAGAAACAAAAATCGTCTTTCCATTACTTTTTCAAAGCTCACAAAAGGAGACATCATGAGTACAACTTCACGATACCCAGCAGGACTCGGGTCATTGTTTTTTGCAGAAATGTGGGAACGTTTCAGCTATTACGGCATGCGTGCGATTTTAGTCCTCTTCCTAGTAGACCAAGTCACGCACGGCGGCATGGGACTAGAAAAAGGTGAGGCCGCTGCAATTTATGGCTTATACACAGCTGGCGTTTATATTTTGGCTCTGCCAGGCGGCTGGGTTGCTGACCGTTTTTGGGGTGCAAAAAAATCCATCATTGTGGGTGGTGCCATCATCATGTTGGGGCACATTTTGCTCGCGGTTTCATCTGATGTCCGCAGCATCTTCTTCTTCGGTTTGTTTTGTATCGCGGTGGGTACAGGGCTTTTAAAACCAAACATTTCAAGCATTGTCGGTAGCTTGTATGACAAAAATGACATCGGCGGTCGCGATGCAGGTTTTTCACTCTTTTACATGGGCATCAATTTGGGCGCGATACTGGGCGGCTTTGTTGTTGGCTACTTGGGTGAGTCCATCAACTGGCACTTGGGCTTTGGTACAGCAGCCGTTGCCATGTTCTTAGGTTTAGTTAACTTCATTTACGCCAACAACCGTTCTCTGGCTGGTAAAGGTGAGAAGCCTACTCGTAACCCCACAGCGGCGTTACTGGCTCAACCGCCAACCAACAAAGGCTTGACAGTGGCAATTACATTGACTTTTGCGGGTTTGGTTGGCGTGTTAGCAGCAACCAAACAAATTGACTTATTCAGCGCAGTTGGCTTGGCAAAGGCTATGGGGGTATTGATTGTCGGCGTGGCAATTGCCTTTTTCTTGAACATTTTCTTAGCAGGCGGTTTAACTGCCGATGAAAAAAAACGCATGGTGGTGTTGGCGGTGTTGTTCTTTGGAGCGGCTCTGTTTTGGTCAGGTTTTGAACAAGCAGGTTCTTCATTGAGCATTTTTGCCAGCGACATGACCCAACGTCAATTTGGTGACGCGGTGATTCCTGCCTCATGGTTCCAAAACCTCAATCCGTTTTTTATCTTGGTCTTAACACCTTTTGTTGCAAAATTTTGGATTACCTTACAAAACAAAGGTGTCAATATTTCAGTCTTTACCAAATTCGGTATTGCCCTCATCATGTTGGGTTTGGGTTACTTGATTCTCGTTCCTGCGGCAAAAATTGGTCTGACAGGTGTAAAAGTATCGGTCTTGTTTTTAACCGCTACGTTCTTTATTCACACAATTGCTGAACTTTTACTGAGCCCTGTGGGTTTGAGTACATTTTCGCGCCTTGCACCAGAACGCTTCACCAGCCAATTGATGGGTTTTTGGTTTGTGGCCGCCTCGCTTGGTAACTTGATGGCAGGTCTTTTGGCTGCAGGGATGGATACTGAAAGTCCAACAGGTTTACCTGATGCATTTACTCAGATGTGTATGACCAGTGTCGCTTTTGGTGTGGCATTATTGTTATTGGCAAAACCCATCACCAAATGGGCATTGAATGGTAAAGAAATGTTGGAAGAAAGCTCTACTTCTCATTAATCCATAACACTCAGGAGCATTTTTTCTCTTGAGTGCGTTTATCAAATGGTGAGTGACTGATAAAGTCATTCACCATTTTGTTTTTCAGCCCGTTGAGCTTGCTTTACAATACACGTAATCGCTTTTATTTCTTTTTTCAGAACACCTTGATGATGACCCAACCCATGACAAAAACACACTTGCTCAGTGAATATGCGCCCTATCCTTTTGAAATAACAAGTACGGAATTATTGTTTGACCTTGCCGCCGAACTCACCACCGTCACCTCATGGCTGACGTTTGAGCGAACATCTGCTGAACCATGCCCGATGGTTTTGGACGGCGAGCACATGACACTGCTCAGTGTGAGTTTAGATGATGTGGTTTTGCGCCAAGATGTGGATTATCAAGTGGATGATTCAAAACTGATGCTCCTCCATCCGCCCACTACAGGGGTTTTGTCGATTGTGACCACATGCTCACCTGCAAGCAACACCAGCTTGTCTGGACTGTTTGCAACGGGTGTTCACTTAATGACGCAATGCGAAGCCGAAGGCTTTCGTCGCATGACTTATTTCCCTGACCGCCCCGATGTGTTGTCGGTTTACAGCGTGACGTTAATGGCGAACAAGACGCAGTTCCCCGTTTTGCTGGCGAATGGTAATTTGATTGAACAACGCGATTTGGAGCACGGCGGTCATTTGGCGACTTGGCACGACCCGTTCCCCAAACCCTCGTATTTGTTTGCGCTCGTGGCGGGGCTATTGGCTTGCCTTGAGGAAACCATTGAACAAGATGGCGCCCGTAAGTTGTTGCAGGTTTACGTTGAAACGCAGGACTTGCCAAAAGCACAGTTCGCGATGGACAGTTTAAAAGCCTCAATTGTTTGGGACAAAAAACGCTTCAATCTGCCGCTCGATTTAGAGCGTTTTATGATTGTCGCCACCGCTGATTTTAATATGGGCGCGATGGAGAATAAGGGCTTAAATATTTTTAACAGTAAATTCGTCCTCGCCCATCAAGACACCGCGACCGATTTTGATTTTGAAAACGTTGAAGCCGTGGTCGGTCATGAGTATTTCCATAATTGGACGGGCAACCGCGTGACCTGCCGTGACTGGTTTCAGTTGAGTTTAAAAGAAGGTTTGACGGTGTATCGTGACCAAGAGTTTTCCAGCGACCAACTCGCCGCAGGCTTAAATGACGTCGCTGCCGCCAGCGCACGCGCGGTTAAACGCATTGATGATGTGAGCAATTTGCGTACGGCTCAATTCGCTGAAGATGCGGGGCCGATGGCGCATCCTATTCGCCCCGTGGCTTATGAGGAAATCAATAACTTCTACACCATGACGGTATACGAAAAAGGCGCGGAAGTGGTGCGGATGTATGAGACCCTGCTTGGCCGTTATGGTTTCCGCAAAGGCATGGATTTATATGTCCAACGTCATGATGGACAAGCCGTGACCTGCGATGATTTTCGCGCAGCGATGGCGGATGCAAACCATGTGGATTTGAGCCAGTTTGCCCGCTGGTATGAACAGGCGGGTACGCCAACCGTGACAGCCAGCGGCTCGTATGATGCGGACGCAGCTCGTTATACCTTGACCCTCACACAACACAATCCAGCCGTTGGCATCGAATTACAACAAGAAGCCTTGCTCAAACAACCTTTGCATATTCCATTTAATATCGGTTTATTGGCATCAAGCAGCACCCACACCGTTAAGGCAGGCGAGGATTTGCCTTTAACATTGAATGACACAAGCGCACGCACACTAACTCTATCACTGACTGAAGCGAAGCAATCCTTTGTGTTTGAAAATATTCCGTGCGCACCGATTCCTTCTTTGAATCGACAATTCAGTGCGCCTGTGTTGGTTCAATTCGATTACAGCGACGATGATTTAAACTTTTTATTGCAGCATGACAGCGACGCTTTCAACCGCTGGGATGCCGCGCAACAACTGTTCACGCGCTGCATCTTGAACAACATCAACACACCAGCCGCACCGGTATTCAATGACACTCAACTGAGCACTCTCGAACACCTGTTGAACAATCACGACTTAAGCCCTGCCTACCGAGCACAATTATTCACCCTACCGAGTATCCCTTATTTGGCACAACTCATCGCTCGTACGGGGCGGATTGACCCGCAAACCCTGTTCGCCGCTCATCAACGTGCGGATGACGCGCTTGCATTAAGCTTCCAATCCACATGGCGCACACTTTATGCACAACTGAACAATGGCCAAAATTACGTATACAACGGCATCGCAGCTGGCGAGCGCGCCCTAAAGAACCTCGCGTTGCGCAAGCTGGCTCGTGTTGACAGTCAAGCCATATCACTTGTGCAAGCGCAATACGACCAATGCGACAACATGACCGACCGCATCGCCGCACTCAGCACCATGGTTCAATATCATTCTGCATCTGCGAGTGCCATGCTTGCTGATTTTTATCAACGCTACGCAGATGAAGCCCTCGTCATTGATAAATGGTTTGCTGTTCAGGCCGCCAATGGCCACGCTTCGCATGAACAACAGATGCAGACATTGAGCGAATTGTTGGCTCATCCTGCGTTTATGAAAGCCAACCCAAATCGCTTGCGCGCGCTCATTTTTACATTTTGTAATGCAAACCCTCACCATTTTCATCAGGTCGATGGCACGGGCTACAACTTCTGGGCCGAGCATGTTCTCGCCATTGATGCAAAAAATCCACAGGTGGCCTCTCGACTCGCACGCAGTTTAGAGCACTGGCGCGATTACGCTGGACCTTACTGTAGTCAGATGCAAGCCGCTTTGCAAAAAGTGGCGAATCACGCAGCGTTGTCGCAGGATGTGAAAGAAATTGTTGGTAAAGCCTTGGCATGATGGCTTCATAACAACTTTAAAAAACAAAAAAAGAGCGTGTCGGTTGAACACGCTCTTTTTTAGATGTTTGTCAAACCACCCATTCACCTTGTTTAAAGATATTGACGTCATCCATATAGACCGCCGTAGCGGCAATCATCACATCAACATGAAATCGAGTGTCCTTACGTTTAAACTGCGGCTTGGTGTAACTGCCATGTTTTGCGCCCAACGATAAATGAACACCACACATGCGTTCAAAAGTACCAATATCACTCACTTTTCGTGTTGGGCTAAAGGCGCGATTCATGCCCAAACCCAACTCACGCACCCACACTTCACCTTCAACCTCACGGATTTTTGCCAACACATCGTCAAAATGGGGCGTACTATTTTCCACAGACACCACCCGACCTGCTTCGATAATTAAAGTGATGGGGGTTTCGGTCCAATTGCAATGAAACGTGGTGTCGCCAAACACAAATACCTGCGCACGACCATGCACCGCCTCCAAGTCTCGTGCCTCAGTGAAGACCTCACCAATTGGAAACTGGCCACCCACATTATTCAATTGACGATAGTCACCGACATTCATTTTTGCCAACTCTAAAGCACTGTCAAAATACAGCACATCCTGCTCACCGCTACACAAACGCGCTGATGCAGCCGCATCAATTTTTGCTTTAATCGCCGCCCCCGTACCGCGATAATACTCGGGGTCATACGCCAAAGCGTCGATATACAATAACGCCTGCTCATCGACCATCCTCGCCAAATGCACATGCTCAATCACCTTTAAACCTTGATTAAACAATTGAACACGCAGGCGATAAGCATCTAAACGAAAATGAGTGGATTGAACCAACACCACCAACGCCCCAGCAGGCAAGGCAGCAAAAGCCGACATGACCTCATCATTGCTGAACTGCGCCACATTCATGACCTCAGCCATGGGCAAGGCTTGAGCGTACGCTTCCTTCAACACCTCCGCCAAAGGACATTCGGCATCGTGCACAATCAACGCAGGTTCATCATTTGTGTGTTCAATGGCGCGGTACACAATGTCATGAACATTGTGCTTGGCCAATACGCGTTGCGATTCGGGAATGGGGCAATAATAAGCAGTCATGGGGCAATTTAATATTTAAAACCGTATTTTAACCCCCGATAACGCTGGCAGGCATAAAAAAATCCGCTTCAAAGAAAGAGAAGAAGCGGATGGTTTTTAATAAGCTGATTCACTCAACACAAGCAATACGCATTCATGCTTTTTTCTGCTGATGATTAAAGTGTCAAACGCGCACGCGCGGCTTTATACTCCGCCTCCAAATGATTCACCAATTCTGCAGTGCTAGGCGCATCATCAATAACACCCACGCCCTGCCCCACGCCCCAAATATCTTTCCATGCCTTCGCCGCAGAGTTACCCCCCGAACCAAAATTCATCTTCGACTTATCAGCCGTTGGCAAATTGTCGGGATCAAGCCCCGCAGCCACAATACTTTGGCGCAAATAATTGCCATGCACACCTGTAAACAGATTGGTATAAATCACATCCGTGGACACCGCGTCAATAATACCCTGCTTATAAGCCGCATCCGCATTGGCCTCAGTCGTACAAATAAAACGCGTGCCCATATAGGCCAAATCCGCCCCCATCGCTTGCGCACCCAAAACCGCGTCACCCGTTGCAATCGCGCCCGCCAACACAACCAAACCATCATAAAATTGACGTATCTCACCCACCAGAGCAAACGGGTTAATCGTACCCGCATGCCCACCCGCACCTGTCGCCACCAAAATCAAACCATCCACACCTGCCGCCAACGCTTTTTTCGCATGATGCACATTGGTCACATCATGCAACACAATACCGCCGTAAGCATGCGCACCATCGACCAACTCCTTCGGAGGAACCTGCAAGCTGGTGATAAAAATGGGCACTTGATGCTCAAGACAAATTTTGATATCTTCAGCCAAACGATTATTTGAGCCATGCACAATTTGATTCACAGCAAACGGTGCAGGATGGCCGCCCGCGGCCTTATCAGCTGCCAGCTCCGCTTTCAAAGTTCTTAACCACGAGTCCAAAGCACCATCGCCACGTGCATTGAGCGCAGGAAAAGAACCCACCACACCCGCTTTGCATTGCTCAGCGACTAGACTGGGGTTGGATACAATAAACATGGGTGAACAAATAATCGGCAAACGTAAATGCTGCAATAAGGCGGGTAAACTCATAAAGGTCTCCATGATATTGGGTTTATAGGACGGTCAGCCCATCACATTCAATTTAAAATAGTTGCACCCACAACATAAAATGAACGAGCGTTCGAAAATTAAACCACAATTACAAGCAATGTGCAAGGCAGGAAAAAACAAGAGATTCAGCACACAGCCTGTCCAATTGCCGTAGAAGGGTATAATGAACAAAACCCTATAGGAAAATCATCATGAACCCATTCAAAAAGCTCACTATATTCATTGCCAGCGCACTAGCACTCGGCTGTAGCAGCAATAGCATTCCCAAAGGCGTCACGCCTGTAACCAACTTTGATGCCGCTCGCTACACAGGTACTTGGTATGAAATTGCTCGTTTAGACCACAGCTTTGAGCGTGGTGTATCAAGAGTCACAGCAGAATACACCCTCAACCCTGACAACACTCTCACCGTCACCAACAAAGGCTACTCTGATAGCAAACAAAAATGGCGGCAAGCGACAGGTAAAGCGCGCTTTGTCAGTGACACTTCAACGGGGCATCTTAAAGTGTCATTGTTCGGGCCATTTTATAGCGACTACATTGTCTTTGAGTTGGACGAAAAAAATTATCAATACGCCCTCGTCAGCGGTCAAGGGCCAGACCACACATACCTTTGGTTGCTGGCGCGAACCCCCACCATCAGCGAGCCACTCAAACAGCAGCTTATTGATAAAGCCAAAGCCGCTGGGTTTGACACTCAGAAGCTGATTATGCCTCAACAATTTTAGGTTTCTACAGAACACCGACCCTAGTCATTATGTTTAAGAGATGGCAAGGGTTGATACAAACGTATTTGAATAAAATTTAATGGGCGTATTGTCCAGATTGCGAATAAGTGCAATGTCAGCGCTGAGATTATCAACATCCTGATCATGCGCCTGCGACATTAAGCTAATCATGCTCAACAGGGCTAAAACAATTAAATGTCTTATTAACCTCACTTTATTCTCCAATACCATATAAATGCAGCTTGTAAGCTTCGTAACATCACAAAAAAAGGGCTTAAAGCCCTTTTTTATCAAGTCTAAATTCAACTAACTACAGTTATTTCGCTTCTTCGCCAATGTAAATCTCTACACGACGGTTTTGCGCAAGCCCGGCTTCTGTTGAATTGCTTGCAACAGGTTGGGTTGAGCCCATACCGCTGATGTTGAATCGACTGCTGGCAACTCCGCGACCAACCAAATAATCACGCGTGCTCGCTGCACGGTTGACTGAGAGCGGTTGATTGATGGCATCACTGCCTGAGCTGTCGGTATGGCCGACGATGTACACTGTGGTCACTGCATTGGTTTTCATCGTTTGAGCAAATTTATCAAGCACAGAACGGAAATTTGATTTAATCGTGTAACTATTAACGTCAAACGATACATCCGCTGGAATGTCTAATTTAATGCGGTTATCCGCTGTTTTGCTCACATCCACACCAGTGCCTGCCGTGGCTTTATCAAGAGCCGCTTTTTGCGCTTGCATGCGTTGCGACCACACGTAGCCACCTCCCGCACCAATCGCCGCACCAATCAATGCGCCCGTTATGGTACTGCGTGTTTCACTGCCGCCCGATGTTGCGTTACCTATAATGGCACCCGCAACGGCACCCAGTCCTGCGCCAATGGCAGTGCCCGAGCCTGTTGATTGCATGCCTTGGTTGATACTGGCACAGCCTGAAAAAGCCAAAGTGCTCATAAGTGCTAAAGCAGTGAGTTGACGTTGCATGATATTCCCTTTTTTAAAAATAAAACAAAACATAATAAATATTACAAGCAGGTGTTTTAAAAAGGCCTTGATGCTTGAACTGGTTGACAGGGTCTGTTGAATATTCTGTTTTTCAATGCACACTATATACGATGTGCACTCTTTTTTATCATGTCAGCCGCTTTTTCTGCAATCATGATTGTTGGTGCATTGGTGTTACCCGTGATAATAGTGGGCATGATAGAGGCATCGACCACACGCAGATGTTCAACACCTCTGACGCGCAATTGTGAATCAACGACGGCCATGGCATCGTGGTCAGCACCCATTTTACAAGTACCCACTGGATGATATTCTGTATCACCATGCGCGCGGATATAAGCTTCAATACACGCAACTTCTTCTTCTAGCATTGGATAGAGCATCTCATCTCGATAACTGTCCATTGCTTCATCATTCATGATGCGTAACGTTTTTTGAACGGCCTTAATCATGGTTGCCACATCCTCAGATGCTTCTAAAAATTGGGGATCAATCAACGGGGCACCATACAAATCCAGCGGATTTAATGCCACTTGACCACGACTTTTAGGGTGCATGAGTGTCACGTGCACGCTGAACCCCGTACCTAAATGCCACTTACGCAAATGGTCATCCAATATGCCAATGACAAATGCCAATTGAATATCGGGCGTTCGTACTGCTTTTGAGCTATAAATAAACGCGCCAGACTCTGCAAAGTTTGTCGTCAACAAGCCTCGGCGGTGATAAGACCAATCATATAAGCCGCGGACAATTTCAAACGTCGTGGCTGGATTAACACCAAAAAGACCGTGCGTCTGACGCGCGCGCCAAATCAGTCCAATCGAAAAATGATCTTGCAGGTTTTGTCCTACGCCAGGTAAATCCTGCTTAACCTCTATGCCTAAATTACGCAAAACTGTTGCATCACCAATCCCAGAATTCATGAGCACTTGTGGAGAGTTTATCGCGCCGCCAGATAAAACAACTTCAATGTTCGCATGGATAATCTTCTCAACCCCAGCTTGTTGATAGACCACACCAACCGCACGTTTGCCCTCAAACAACACACGCAGTACTTGAGCGTGTGTGATGACCGTCAGATTCGGGCGGGATAAATGTGGGATGAGGTAAGCTTGAGCGGCACTGCAGCGCATGCCATCTTTTTGGGTAACGGACGATGGGTACGCACCAAACTGTGATGCCCCGTTCGGATCCATATTGATGGGAATATTGTGAGCGACACAGGCATTCAAGAACAACTGGTTGACTGGACTGGGCGAATCCAGCCATTTGACATTCAACGGTCCATTTTGTCCATGGAACTCACTGTCGGGATGATTCTCGCTATGCTCTGCCTTTTTAAAATAAGGTAGAACCTCATCATACGACCAACCCTCATTCCCAGCCGCTGCCCACTGGTTGTAATCCTCTCGATTTCCACGGATATAAACCATCGCATTGATTGAGCTAGACCCTCCGAGCACTTTGCCTCGGGGAACCATACCACGGCGGTCATTGAGAGCTTTTTGTGCAACCGTTTCATAATGCCAACTGAAACCACGATGCAACACAATCGCGGCCACCCCTGCTGGGCACTTAATAAAAAATGAATCGTCAGCCCCCCCCCGCTTCTAATAAACACACCTTAATATTTGGGTTTTCTGACAAACGCCCAGCCAATACGCAACCTGAAGAACCTGCGCCGACGATGATGTAATCAAAAGCTAGAGTTAACATAACGCCTCCCTTTGAAGGAATGTTTCATAAAAAAACAAACGCATCTTTTTATAAAAACCCCAATCAAACAATATTAGGGTTTACATTTTGGGAGTATAAATTATGTAAAAAATTAAGTAAAGAAATAGTCAAAAGTAAATATTTACGCCAAAGAAATGCAATAAAAACAACAGGTTAAAAATCAATCTTTGCGAAACCTTGGGTCTTCAAGCCACTCGTCCTGCTGTTTTTTATTTTTTTGCCATTGTGGCGTATGTGTCTCAACTAACTCAACCAGTGCTGCACGCAAATCGCTCATGCCAGCCCCTGTTTTCGCACTGATAAATACTCTGGCTATACGGCCATGCTCATCACGCTCTATGCCTGCCTCGTGTGCGGTTAAATCAATTTTGTTCCAAATCAACACTTGGGGGATGTGGTCTGCTTCAATCTCCGTAAGCACTTTATTTACTTCATCAATTTGATCCATACGCACATCGCTGGCTGCATCAACCACATGCAAGAGCACATCCGCATGTACAGTTTCTTCAAGCGTTGCACGAAAGGCCGCAACAAGTTGATGCGGCAACTCACGGATAAAACCGACCGTATCGGAAATGACAATCTGCCCAGCACCTTCAACATACACTTTTCGGGTCGTGGTATCGAGCGTAGCAAACAACTGATCCGCCGCGTAACTGGTTGCACTGGTCAAATGGTTAAAAAGCGAAGATTTGCCCGCATTGGTATAACCAACTAAAGCAATGTTCAAACGCGAACCTTTACTACGTGCTCGACGTTGCGTTTCTGATTGACGCTGGAACTTCTCAAGTTGAGCTTGTAAACTGCGACGGCGGTCACCAATCAAGCGTTGGTCAATTTCAAGCTGACTTTCACCCATGCCACCTCGCACACCAATACCACCGCGCTGACGCTCTAAATGCGTCCACAAACCCGCCAGCCGTGATGAGAAATATTCCAGCTTGGCCATTTCAACCTGCAATTTACCTTCATGGCTTTTAGCACGTTGGGCAAAAATATCTAAAATCAGCCCTGTGCGGTCCATGACTGAAACACCGAGTAGCTCTTCGAGATTGCGTTGCTGGGCTGCGCTGAGACTGTGGTTGAACACAACCATGTCTGCATGGTGCATTTGAGCTTCGAGTTTGACTTCTTCGGCTTTACCTGAGCCAATAAAGTATTTTGCATCGGGTGCTTTACGGCTACCCGTAATCGCTGAACACACCTCGCCACCCGCACTGGATACGAGCAAATGAAGCTCTTCCATTGAGGCTTCGAAATCACCCTTACCAAAATATAATCCGACAATAATTGTTCGCACTTTAAAACCTTTATAGGATGTATTTTTATTATTATGGAAATACAGTAAAACCAAAAACAGCTCAAAAAATCAAGTACTTGACTCATCAGATAAGTCAAATACGGTTATTTTCTACTTCAAAAATTTTAAGTCATCTAGTAACACGCCCGCCCGCTATGAAAGCGGGCGGGCGTGTTACAAAATCCAAAGAAACTGAACGCTTACTCAGCCGCTTGAATTTCTTGAATATTCACTGGACGCGAAGGCACAATTGTCGAAATGGCATGTTTATAAACCATTTGCGTTACTGTATTGCGTAATAAAACCACATACTGATCAAACGACTCGATGTTGCCTTGCAATTTAATACCGTTTACCAAATAAATAGAGACAGGCACATGTTCTTTACGCAAAGCATTCAAAAAAGGATCTTGCAACAGTTGTCCTTTATTCATTTTTTTCTCCAATAAGGGTCAAATTTATAGTTCAAAGTGATACACCATGCACACGGTATTTTTATTGTTGCTAAGTGACGAGAAGTGATTTATCAACCCTTCCTATCACTGCCGTAAACACTAATTATCGCTAACGCAATGAAGCGCCATTATACAACATCCTGATTATATGGTTTCTTAACCGAGCATGAAAATCTTTTACTCATTTTTAAGTATTTATACTTAAACAACCAATATCTAGAATCATAACAGTTTTATCGACGCCTTGCATAAGGATTTTTGCTATTTTTAAATTCGATTCTCAACGGTGTGCCCTCCAGTTTGAAGGCATCTCGGAAACGCCCTTCCAAGTAGCGTTTGTATGAATCGGGTACGTCTTCAAGTGAGTTACCATGAATGACCACAACGGGTGGATTTTGCCCGCCTTGATGGGCATAGCGCAATTTAGGGCGTGCGCTTCCACTGCCTTTTCGCGGCGGGGCTTGATGCTCCAAAGCGGTATGCAAAGCCCGCGTCAAACGGGGGGTCGATAAGTTAGCAAAAGCGGCGGCATGCGCCACGTGAACCGATTGTAATAACGCGTCAATGCCGCGTCCATTCAAGGCGCTGGTGTAGTGAAATTTGGCAAAATCCAAAAATATCAATTTACGTAAAATGTCAACTTTAATGCGGTCTCGACTATAGTCATCAACGGCATCCCACTTATTGACGGCAACAACTAAAGCGCGACCAGACTCTAAAACAAAACCCGCAATATGGGCATCTTGTTCAGACACATCTTGGCTGGCATCAAGCATCAATACCACAACGTTTGCATCCGCAATCGCTTGCAGCGTTTTTACAACAGAAAATTTTTCAATCGCTTCAAAAACCTTACCGCGTTTACGCAAGCCCGCGGTATCAATCAAAACGTATTGTTTACCCGCACGTTCAAATTCAATTTCAATCGCATCTCGTGTGGTACCTGGCATGTCAAAAGCAATCACGCGCTCTTCGCCAATTAAGGTGTTGATTAAAGTTGATTTGCCGACATTTGGGCGGCCAACAATGGCGATTTTAATCGGCCGTGCGGCACGTTCAGCATCTTGAACTGGATTAAAAGGCTCATCTTTATTGTCGCGATTTTTCAGAATCGCCTCAATATCAGCGTCATTTAGAACAGGGGCATCATCTTTTACACCTGAAACATCAAGCCAGTCAGGCACATCAGACTCGGGCGGTAAAACCATGTCCAGCGCATAATCAAGCATCTCTCGCACGCCATCGCCATGGGCACTGGAAATCACCACAGGCTCGCCCAAACCGAGCATGTAAAACTCTGCAGTTACATTGGCATGACGCATGCCTTCAGCTTTATTCACCGCCAAAATGACACTGCGCCCCGTTTTACGCAAATCATCAGCAATGATTTGGTCATGCGCATTCAAGCCTGCTCGGCCATCCACGATGAAAATCACCACATCGGCCTCAATGACGGCTTGGCGGGTTTGTTTGGCCATTTCATGATAAATGCCATCTTTAGCCACAGGTTCAAAACCACCTGTATCAATCACTAAAAAAGGACGCTCGCCCATGCGACCGTTGCCGTAATGTCGGTCACGGGTCAAGCCTGGGAAATCCGCTACAATCGCATCTCGTGAGCGAGTGAGTCGGTTAAATAAAGTCGACTTGCCCACATTCGGGCGTCCGACCAGTGCAATCACTGGTTTCATAATACTTCTTTCAAAAACTACTTTTTGACATCAAACCATATTCTTTTGCCTTGACAATTGTGTCTGTCTTCATGCAAAGAATAGGTGCGACCGATGCGCTCTTATTTCAATTCGTCCAACGCTCGTTTTGCTTAGTCCACGCTCATGACTTTGGCAAAAGATCCAACTTGGCTTGCAACGCATCCACCAAATCTTTGCTGGTTGCCCCCTGCTGCTTAGCCAATTGCAACGCCGCTTCTAAAGCCTCGCGTGCCTTTGTCATATCTTTCATTTGCAAATACACATCGGCCTTTTTATTGGCAAATGCCAATGCAAACATCTCACTCGGTACGGTATCTAACACTTTCAACGCGTCTTCATTTTTACCTGTTTGAGCCAAAACATCCGCCAACAACAAGCGAGCCGCCCCTTGGTTTTCCAATGAACCGTTGGCAACTAACCATTGCAAAGGTGCTTGCGCCTTATCCCACTGTTCTGCTGCGATTGCCACTTGAGCCGCTTGCAAACTCGCCGCGGCCGCATATTGGGTTTTGCCATACGACTGCTGAATAGTGCTCAACGCCCCGTCTAGGCTGGCGTCTTTTTTCTGCACGGCTTGGTTAAATACCTCGTAGACTTCTGCGGCTTTTTCAGATTGCTTAATCTGATAATACTCGTAGCCTCTCCAACCAATAAACGTCAGGGCGGAAACGGTCACTACGGTGCTGACTAAAAAGCCCCAACGCTCCCAAAAAGCTTTTAATTTATCTATCTGCTCTTGCTCTTCTAAATCGAATGCCATAATTGTTCCAATTCAATATCAATTAATAAAGATTATGCACCTGCAATTTTTTGCATCAAATAACTTGCAGCCTCGTTTGTAGCGACCGTCACTTGCTCGCCATTATCACGCAGAGGCTTAATACTGAGCGTACCCGCCGCCAACTCGTCATCACCAATAATCACGGCGTACATCGCATTGGCCATATCCGCTTTTTTCATTTGAGACTTAAAGCTGCCCGAGCCTTCAACGCCGCCACAATGCAGCACCACCGACAACCCCATTTGGCGCAATTGGCTTGCGGTACTAAATGCAGCCCTCGCCGCGGCTTCGCCCTGATGCACAACATAAACATCACACGATGTATCGACGTTTAATTTTAAATCATCCTGCGTGAGCAAAAGCAAACGCTCTAAGCCCAAGCCAAAACCAACCGCAGGAGTTGGCTTGCCGCCAAACAATTCAATCATGCCGTCGTAGCGGCCACCGCCACAAATGGTTCCTTGAGAACCCAAGCCAGTTGAAATCCATTCAAATACGGTGTGATTGTAGTAATCCAACCCCCTCACCAAGCGCGGGTTGACTGTAAATGCAATACCCACATCACTCAATAAACGCTGTACTTTGTCAAAATGCGCACGCGAGGCCTCGCCCAAAAACGCATCCAAACGCGGAGCCGCATTGACCAAATCCTGCATGGCAGGGTTTTTCGTATCCAAAATGCGCAATGGATTGGTATGCAAGCGGCGCTTGCCATCGTCATCCAAAAGCGATTCATTTTGCTCAAAATACGCAATCAAAGCCAAACGATGCGCCGCGCGCTCCTCAGCCATACCCAGTGTATTGAGCTCCAAACGCACATCAGTCAAACCCAGCTCATCCCACAAATCGCGCAACATGACAATGAGCTCGGCATCCATATCTGCCCCCGCAAAACCCAAAGCCTCTACGCTTAACTGATGAAACTGGCGATAGCGCCCCTTTTGTGGTCGCTCATGGCGAAACACAGGACCCATGCTATACACGCGCTGCGGGCCATTGTACGTCAGACTGTGTTCAACCGTCGCACGCACCACACCCGCAGTGAACTCTGGACGCATGGTCAACTCATCGCCGTTTAAACGGTCTACAAAAGAAAACATCTCTTTTTCAACCACATCGGTGGCCTCACCGATGCCACGACGAAACAACGCGGTCTGCTCCAACACAGGCGCACGCATATTGCGATAACCATAACTGCGCAACCAACCACGCAACACATCTTCAAGGTATTCCCATAATGCAGCCTCTTCAGGCAGGATGTCATTCATGCCTTTGACTGCTTGGAATTTTTGTTTGCTCATCTTAAAAATCATTCAATTTTAATAAAAAACTACAAGATGACCGTTTCAGAGTAGAAGCGACTTAGGTGTATACCTGATACAAAAAATTGGCGCAACACTCTGCGCTCATGAATTGTATCAACACACTCAAGCACCATACGTCCGCTTTACGTAGTCATCCACAATCGCTTGAAACTCGACCGCGATATTGTCGCCTTTCAGCGTCACCGTGCGCACACCATCGACAAACACGGGTGCAGCGGGGGTCTCGCCTGTGCCAGGTAAGGAAATACCAATATTGGCATGTTTCGATTCGCCTGGGCCGTTGACCACACACCCCATGACCGCAACGGTCATGCTTTCAACACCAGTGTATTGCGTTTTCCAAACAGGCATTTGTTCACGCAGGTAGGCTTGAATATCCGACGCCAATTCTTGAAACACGGTGCTGGTGGTGCGGCCGCAACCAGGACAGGCCACCACCATTGGCGTGAATTGACGAAAACCCATGGTTTGTAAAATCTCTTGTGCCACCACGACTTCAGTGCTGCGGCTACCGTTCGGTTCAGGCGTGAGTGAAACGCGGATGGTGTCACCGATGCCTTGTTGGAGCAATACGCCAAGCGCGGCGGACGAGGCAACGATGCCCTTGCTGCCCATGCCTGCTTCAGTCAACCCGAGGTGAAGCGCATAATGGCAGCGTTGCGCCAGTTGTTGATAAACTGCAATCAAATCTTGTACGTTCGATACTTTGCAAGAAATCACAATTTGGTCTTCGCGCAAGCCGATGTCGCGTGCCGCTTGAGCGGATTCAAGCGCAGAGGTGATGAGCGCTTCGGTCATGACCTGTTGTGCCGTCCACGGCTTTGTGCGTTGGGCATTTTCATCCATAATCCGCGCCAATACCGATTGATCCAAACTGCCCCAATTCACGCCGATGCGCACGGGCTTGTCGTATTTCACCGCCACTTCAATCATTTGTGCGAACTGTGCATCTTTGCGCGAACCCGCGCCAACGTTGCCTGGATTGATGCGGTATTTCGATAAGGCTTGCGCGCAATCAGGATATTGCGTGAGTAACTTATGTCCATTGTAGTGAAAGTCGCCGACAAGCGGAACATGCACCCCCATGTCGTCCAGTTTTTGGCGAATATAAGGGACAGCGGCAGCGGCCTCGGGCGAGTTGACCGTGATGCGCACGAGTTCTGAGCCCGCCTGAGCCAGCTCTTTGATTTGAATGGCCGTGCCCAAGGCATCGACCGTATCCGTATTGGTCATTGACTGCACGACAATCGGGTGTCCACCACCGATGCGTACCGCTGTGTCGGCATGACGCACGACAACAGCATGGGTGTGGTGACGCAATGTTGGATGTTGGATGTTCATATCAAAACTTAATTGTTTGTTTATTTAATTGAGTTCGTCAATTTTTGCGACGTCTTTGCCCTTGTTGGCAATCGCCGCTTTTAAATCATAGGGCTGCCCTTTCCAAGTGGCTTCAACTTGTGAGGCATTGCCAATTTTCACTTTCAAAGGCAACTCACCCGTGACCGTTTGTTCTGTGCCCGCCTCTTGCGTGCCGCTTAACAAGACCGTCCCTTTGGCGTCTTTAATTTCGACCCAGCTTGCCACTTTGAATTTCAACATGAGTGCATCATTTGGTAAGCTTGGTGCACTTGCGGCTTCGTTCTCAACAGGGGCAGTTGCTGGCGCAGCGGTAGGCTCAACAACAGGAGCAGGCGCAACCGTTTGTGACTGCGTAATGACTTGCACTTGGTTGGGCTCAGACACTTTCTGCACGCCTTCTTGTTTTTTCATGAGGCGTGTTCCCAAAACCCAGTACGCCAATAAACTGGCCACAACCAAAGACAGTAACACCAACCAAATTTTACCAATCCAAGGTTTATTCAAAGGCGTGCCTTGTGAGGCCACTTTTTCACTGACACGGCTCTCGCGCTCGGGCAATACAGCCGCTTGATTCTGATACTGCGCGGGTAAATAGCTGACGGCTTCGTCTGGGTCAACACCAACAATTTTTGCATAATGGCGGACAACAGCACGCAGTAAATTTGCTGAACCAAAAAGAGATAAATCATCCGCCTCAAGGGCTTCAATCTGACGCAAAGCTCGGTTACTACGCGATGCAACGTCTTGTGCATTCAGGCCTTTGGCTTGGCGCGCATTCACTAACCACTGACCTAAAGTTAAAGCGACTTCAGGACTGGCTTTTTGCCCATCCTCTTGGACAACGGAGTCTAAATTTAATTTGTCTTGCTCAGTCATATCAGAACTCTCTATTTTATTTGTACAACCACATGATTAATGACCTGCATGTCTTAAAGGCGTTTCAGCTTAAGCCATGCAGACGTTTTAACGATAATTTTACAACCAGTTATCAAAACAACGCCCGATGTTTTCACTTATTTTTAAAACTGATTGAAGTCTCCAGCGCGTGCCCAAGCAGCTTCATCACTGGTTGGCGCATCTAATAACAAAGCGGCAATCAGCCGACTTTCTTCGCTCAACTGTTTTTGAGCTTGCGCCAAACGTACATTCAACCAAAGCAGTTTCGATTTATCTTGCAATATTTCTGCGGCACGAGCATCTTCACGAGCCGCATCAAAACGCTTTTCGCTAACCGCCATATGTGCTCGATAAAGGTAGGCAACCGCATTTTTTGGATTGACATCTAAAGCTGCATTCAAGTAAGAATGCGCCAAATCAAATCGCCCCATCCGTGCCGCACAAACACCCGCATTGACCAATGCTTTATCCATGCTAACATACAGCGGGTCCCGCAACACTTTAGCAAATTGCACCATGGCTTCATCCGCACGACCACTGCCACACAAAAACCAAGCGTAATTATTACGCACATCGGTCGTATTCGATGCACCTGCCAAAGCTTGGTTAAAATGCACGTCCGCTTTGTCATTTTGACGCAACTGAGCGTACATCAAGGCGAGCAGGTTATGTGCTGGCGCATAACTGGGTGCAGCACTCAACGCCAATTCGGCCTCACGAACCGCAATGCCCACTTGCCCAACGTCAAAATAATTCACCGCCAATTCAGTGTGCACCTGTGCATACGCCAGTGTTTTATCCATCCGAGACGTATTCACGCACGCACTGAACATACATGCCACAAACAACATCAACGCAGATCTCATTCCGATGTTCCAGCCTTGGCGTTTTCTTGCGCGTTGACCTGCTCAATTTGGGCCTGCATTTGAGCAAACGAAATCACACCACGTTTCGCATCAGCCGCATCGGCGTTGGCGTCATCTGTTTCTGCGGAAACCTTCGCTCTTGGCGTAAAGACCAACACTTGCTCGGCCATGCGCTCGGCGTGACGCGTACGATCCCTAACCTGCCCCGCGAGCTGTCCACAAGCGGCATCAATATCATCGCCACGGGTTTTGCGCACAGTGGTGACAATTCCTGCATCCATTAACACTTGAGAAAAAGCCATAATCTGTTGGCGTGAAGACGCATGCAATCCAGACGCAGGAAACGGATTAAACGGTATTAAATTAAATTTGCACGGCACATCTTGTACCAGCGCAACCAATTCTTTAGCATGCTTAACAGAATCATTCACCCCCGCCAGCATGACATATTCAAACGTCACAAAATCTCGTGGCGCATGGGGCAAATAACGCTGGCATGCTGCCATCAGCTCACGCAACGGGTATTTTTTGTTTAAGGGAACCAGCTCATCGCGCAAAGCATCATTCGGCGCGTGTAAAGACACCGCCAAAGCAACGGGACAATCTTGGCTCAAGCGATCCATCATGGGCACAACACCCGATGTCGAGACAGTCACACGCCGACGCGACAAACCATAAGCATTGTCATCCAGCATCAACTTTAAGGCGGGAACCAACTGATTGTAATTGAGTAAAGGCTCGCCCATGCCCATCATCACCACATTGGTAATCAAACGTTGTCCTTTAGGATCTGCGCCCAAAGCATGGTTCGCCCACCACAACTGGCTGATGATTTCACCTGTCGTCAAATTACGGTTAAACCCTTGGTGCCCCGTCGAGCAAAAACGGCAATTGACCGCACAGCCCGCCTGCGACGAAATGCACAGCGTGCCGCGTGTGGCTTCTGGAATATAAACCGACTCGACTGCATTGCCTTGCTCGACGTCAGTCAACCACTTGCGTGTTCCGTCATAAGATGTGTGATCACTGATGATGGTCGGTAGCGGCAACTGCGCCTCTTGCTCCAATCGGGTACGCAATGATTTGGCCAAATCAGTCATTTGGTCAAATCGTTGCGCACCAAAATGATGAATCCACCGTGTGACCTGACGGGCGCGAAAAGGCTTTTCGCCCATCTGAGCGAAAAGTTCGGTCATGCCTGCAAGGTCAAAATTTAACAGGTTGGTTTTCATCTTTAGGTGCTTTTATATTTTCTTGCATGGCTTTATCGGATGCTCACAGCATATCGACTCGAACAACGGATAAAGCCTTCGAAAAATTAACTTTTTCGAGCAAGCGTGTGATTAACCAAAAAAGTATTTGATTTCAATCGCAGCATTTTCCAAGCTGTCAGAGCCGTGAACGGCATTTGCATCAATTGATTCTGCAAAATCAGCACGGATAGTACCTGGAGCAGCTTCTTTAGGATTGGTCGCACCCATCAATTCGCGATTTTTCAATACCGCATTCTCGCCTTCCAAGGCTTGAATCATGACTGGACCTGAAATCATGAACGCAACCAAATCTTTGAAGAAAGGACGTTCTTTATGTACAGCGTAAAAACCCTCTGCTTCCGCTTGAGTTAATTGCTTGTATTGAGCGGCAACAATTTTCAAGCCTGCATTTTCAAAACGTGTGTAAATTTGACCAATCACGTTTTTTGCAACTGCGTCTGGTTTGATGATAGATAAAGTACGTTCGATAGCCATTGCTATGCTCCTGTTTAAAAAAGAAGGATGTTTAAAAAAGACAATAAAATCAAGTTGTTTATGTTTCTTGTCAACGTAAAATTATAACACAAAGGGATAGCTCATAAATAAAAAACGCCGTAGACACGGCGCACTTTAAGCATTTCATGCTGAGTTATTTTAAATTTCAGAAACTTATTTATCGAACAAGGTCACAAAACGTAATAATAAGTATAAAAATCGTTATCGCGCCGCCAGCCTTGAGCCTCATAAAATTTTTGCGCGACAACATTGGTTTTAGCGGTTTCCAGCATGAGATACCCCAGTTTTTCATCCGCGGCCCAGTTTTGCACAAAATCAAGCAAGGTTTTGCCCACGCCCAGCCCCCTTGCGGATGGTTTAACAAATAAGTCGTTCAATAACCAAACTTGAGTGGCTTCAAGGCTCATTGCCAAAGAGCTAAACATCGGATAGAGCTGCGCAAAACCACAGGCCTCGCCTTGTTCATCAAACGCTAGAGCCACACGAGATTGGTTGTTTTGCAATCGGACTGTCAAAATCCGAGCGGACAATGCCAAGTCAGATGGCTTTTGATAAAACTGACGATAGCCATCAAATAACGGCACTACGCACTCAACATCCGACAACTTTGCCCATTTGACGCTTACTGCATTCATCACACTCTCCCATTTGTTTAAAAATTTCCCACACATCAAAAAACAGACTGTCGCAAAAACAGCCTCATGCTTTCGCCTCCTCCACCAGCAGGGGAACAACCTTGCCCATAGAACCAGCCAACACACCGCTCATCCGCTTTAAATTCTGCACGATGCGTTCTGTGACCGCATTTGCCTCGTCTAGGTGGTTTTGCAAAAGGCCTTCTGGCATGTGTTGAAACAGATGAGCATTGAGCAACCGTTGGCAATGAGACCCTGATTTATACCGATACAGCACCCCGACATCTTCAAATAACGTACCCACCATGACGGTATCGTGTAAAGCCAAGCCCAATGCTGCGTCTTCGCCGCCAAACCTCCGAAACAATGCGTCTTGCGGAAAACCACCCGCAGCTAAAAAAACGGTTTTCAGTATGACCATATTGCCCGCACCTGTCATTTCGACACTGCGCCATGCTCGCTTAAAACCCTCATGCGCGGCGTACTTTTCAGGCACGCCCCAAGGATGAAGAGGCAGTCGAACCATCGCCAATTGTGGAATGCAATGAAACGCCATGACCGCAGCATCGAGTGCGTGTGGGCGATACACATCATCGGCATCCAAAAAAGCGACAATAGACTCATTGACATGCATAACCCCCCAATTTCTCGCAACGGCAGCACCGCTTTTTACAGGCGTTTGCAACACTTTTATACGGCTAGGGTAACGGCTCGCCAAGTTGTGCAGCAATCCAAAGCTATCATCTGTGGAGGCATCATCAACAATATAAATACAACTGACGGCCGACTGTTGCAAAGCACTTGCAACCGCTTCAACAACAGTTTCAGCCGCGTTATGACAAGGCATAACAACGGCCACCTGTTTAGAAATATCAATCACTCCGTTCAAAATCCAACTCCTTTGATAGTGATGCAACAGCTTAGCGCAAATAACAAACAAGACACTGTAATGTATTACAAAACTCAACATTTTAAAATCAGATTGGTATTAGAATATTTCACATGCAGCCCTAGACTGCATGAATGCACTTTAACCTACTGCTGTCATTCACTCAAAAAGAGGTTTTTATGTCCATCGACCACTACCCAGCCCTTACCGAAGTCAACTTAAAGGGCGTTGCTGTTTACGCTCAACCGCCACACCGCGCCTCTCAAAACGTCACCTTGACATCTCATGCCCTTGAGGTCATGACGGATTTTCACTACCACCCCGCAGTCACGATTCAATCGGACATCCCCATTGACGATGCCAATGCCAAAATGATTGCTTTTGGTGTGCGTTCATTGCTCGTCACCAATAACAAACAGCAGATTATCGGCATCATCACGTCGACAGACATCTTGGGCGAAAAACCGATGAAAGTCTTGCAAGAGCGCGGCGGGCGACATGCAGACATTTGTGTGTTTGATGTCATGACCTGCAGTGATAAACTATTTTTTGTGCATTTTGATGATTTAAAAAATGCGAAAGTCGGACATCTATTGCAAACGCTGAAACAATCAGGACGCCAACACACCTTGGTGCTTGAGGAAGACAGTGAAGGCAATGAAATCATTCGCGGCATCGTGTCAGCAGCACAAATCGCTCGCCAACTCGGAATCGCTCACCACGCTGAAGTGGCTCGGACGTTCATGGAAGTAGAGAAAGCTTTGCGCTAAGACCAACGAGACAAGCACACACAAACATTCACCGTGCCAAACACGTGCGCCACAGTTTGGTACAATGCACGCGCTTAACGCACAAAACAACACACAACTAAGGACACTTCAATGGCATCATTTCGCACTTTAAGTACGGCTTTCGCTTTAAGTTTAAGCTTAGTCGCCTGCTCAACCTATACTTCCAACACACCGAATATGACAAGCCCTATGAAACACACATTAGAAGAAGGTGAATGGCATGTTGAAGACTTGGCACGCAAAGGCATCGTTGACAGCTCGGTTATCAGCATGACTTTTGATAAAAACGGTCGTGTCAGCGGTTCTGCCTCGTGCAACCGCTTCAATGGACAATACACTGCCCAAGGTTCTTCATTGAATATCAGTAAAACCGCCAGCACACGCATGATGTGCTCGCCCGCACTGATGAATCAAGAATCATTGTTTTTGGCATTATTAGAAAAAACCCAAAGCTATAGCTTCACTGCGGATGGCGCTTTACTTTTGAAAACAACAGATGGCGAAGTGATTACAGCACGTCATTGATGAACATGAATCGGGGCATTCAAAAGCACAAAAGAACGGCACATTGTTAATGTGCCGTTCTTTTGTGCATGCAATATTTTATCTATGCCAACGCAATCGACTGCAGCATTTGGATATGCGCAGGGGTCGTATTCAAACACGGAATGTAATGATACGCCAAACCACCTTGATGCAAAAACACCTCGCGCAATTCAATATTGACCTCCTCCAACGTCTCCAAACAATCCGCCGCAAAACCAGGACAGATGACATCCAGCCGTCGAGTACCCGCTTGAGCCAAGCCTTCTAAAGTCGCTTGCGTATAAGGTTGCAACCATTTTTGCGCCCCAAAGCGTGATTGATACGACAGCTTAACTTCATGCGTACTCAAACCAAGCGCTTGCACAAGCAACTCGTAAGTGCGTTGGCACTGTTTTTGATAGGGGTCACCGCGCAAAACATTACGTTCAGGCAAACCATGAAAACTAAGCAACAACTTGTCACCCGCGATAAAATCAGGTCGACCGTTGTTTTGCCAACTCTCTAAAATACTGATTTTTAGGGCGTGAATATAGCTCGGATGTTCATGATATGTATGGACAACATCATAACTAAAACTGTGACCATCCTTCAAAATCGCGGCCTTAAGCGCATCCTCAACTGTCGCTGTCGTGGTCATGGAGTACTGCGGGTACATGGGTATCACGCGCACGTGTTGCACACCATCGGCGTTGATGCGTTGCAAGACATCTCGAACCGATGGGTTTTGATAGCGCATGGCCCAATAAACGCGCACATTCTGTTCGGACAACAGAGCGGACAAGTGTCGGGCTTGCGCGGCCGTAATTGCTTTTAAAGGCGCCCCCTCTTCTTGCCAAACCGCTTTATATTTCTCTACCAGCTTGGGCGGACGTGTTCGCAAAATGATGCCATGTAAAATCGGCCACCAAACCAATTTGGGCAGGTCAACCACTCGTCGATCGCCCAAAAATTCAGCCAAATAGCGAGCTATCGCAGGTGCGCTTGGCTCGTCGGGCGAACCCAAATTAACCAGCAATATGGCTTGATGATGTGTGGTCATAACCGAATACTTTCACTGGCGGCTTCGCGCATTAACAATTGTTGCACGGCTTCTTTGGGAGGCAAACCATCAAGCACGGCGCATACCGCTTGAGTAATCGGCAAATCAACCTGATGTTGTCGAGCCAATGCCAGCATCGCGTGGGCGCACAACGCACCCTCGGCCACATGTCCCAAGCCCGCAGTGATGTCCTGTAAAGACGCTCCCGCAGCCAGTGCCAATCCTACTTTTCGATTACGCGACAAGTGCCCTGTTGCAGTCAGAATCAAATCCCCAACGCCAGTTAGCCCACTTAAAGTCGCAGTTTGAGCACCTAAAGCCTGCCCCAAGCGCATCATTTCAGCAATTCCTCGCGTAATCAAGGCCGCTCTGGCATTCATGCCCAACTCTAATCCATCACAAATCCCAGCCGCAATGGCAAGTACGTTTTTCAATGCCCCGCCGATTTCCACGCCAATCACATCCGTACTGTGATAAATCCGCAAATGAGCATGGTGCAGTTGCTGCACAAAATCCATGTTCAAACGTGGATGCAAAGAAGCTAAAACCAAAGCGCACGGTTGATTTTGAGCAACTTCAGCCGCAAAAGAAGGGCCTGACAAAGCGCCTACAGGCGCATCCACCCCTAAAACCTCAGCAACAATTTGGTGCGGCAAAGCCAATGTCTCACGCTCAACCCCCTTACACAGCCACAACACAGAGGCTTGCGTGTTCGCTTTAGCAATTTTTTGACACACCCCACGCAAAGCCGCTAAAGGGGTCGCAATAATAAGCACATCGTCCGCGTGAGAATGTTCAGCCATGACCTGCTCAAAACGATGGCAGAACTTCAAATCAGGATGCAGTCGCGTGCCCGTCAAGTACGTTGTGTTATAAAACGTTTGCGCCATAGAAGACATGAGCAACTCATCACGCCCCCAAAGAGTAACGCGATGCCGATTGGCAAGCGAGGAGGCAAGGGCAGAGCCCCATGCGCCAGCACCCAAAACCGCTATATTCATTTTGATTTTTCTAAAATGCAGAAATCGAGCTACGCTCGATTATCCTTAATTTATTGAACCGTTGTTGCAGGAGCCGCTGTACCGATTTTGTCTTGATAGAACTGTTCAAAGTTCACTTCAGTCAAGTGCAATGGCGGCAAGGTCGCACGCGTGAGCAAATCGGCCACGTTTGCACGCAAGTACGGGTACAACATAGATGGGCACACAATATGCAATACAGGTTCTAATTGCTCATCAGGTAAATTGGCAATTTCAAAAATGCCTGCTTGCTTAGCTTCAATTAAGAAAAACACCTTGTCATTCAAACGAGCCGTTAAAGTCACGCTGACTTCAACTTCGTAAGCAGATGTATCCAATTGCGTATGTTCAGTAGAGACCTCAACTGCAACTTGAGGGGCTTCGCCTTCCAAAAAAACTGCGGGCGCATTCGGCATTTCTAAAGACGCATCCTTCAAATACACACGGCGCAGGTCAAAAGTAGGTTGAGCTTGGTCAGTCATGTTGTAATCCTAGTTAGTAAAATAATACAGTTAAAAAAACAAACGATGAGATTACTCAGCGTTCAATAAAGGCATTAAACCGCCTGCGCGATCTAATGCAGATAAATCATCAAAACCACCCACATGGGTGTCACCAATAAAAATTTGGGGAACCGTCCGCCGTTGAGTGACACTCATCATGTATTCACGCTGGCTGGGTTCTTGGTCAATTCGTATTTTATGAATGTGTTCAACGCCACGCTGTTTGAGCAACTGCTCCGCTCGAATACAATAAGGGCAACAACCCGTAGTGTACATGGTGACTTTTTGCATGGTATGACTCCGAGGGTTTAATTTTTAACTAAAGGCAACTGGGCCTCTTTCCATGCATTCAAACCACCGTCTAGTACATGCACATCCGTAAACTCCATTTTGCTGAATACTTTAACCGCTCCAGCTGCGGCAACACCTCGGTCACACACCAATAACACAGGCTTGTCTTTTTTCAATTTTGCCAATGGCAACTGCTCCACCAAATTACTCATGGGCAATGATTTGGCATTTTGAATATGTCCCGCAGCAAAGGCTTCTGCGCTACGGACATCAATGACTTGAGCACGTTTATTAATTAATGTCGTCGCTTCTGTCACATTTAAACGCGACGCTCGGCCACCCGCGATGCTTGGCCACACCAAAAGACCGCCTGAAATGGCTGCAAACGCTACTAAAGCTAAATTCATCGGCTGTAAAAAGAAATCCACAATGTATCCTTATGTCGGAATTAAAATCGTTGAAAAATTAAGAAAGCATTATAGAATATAAACCACTTCTCGTCCAAGTCATGCCAACAAATGCCCTATGAAAACACGAAAAACTCTCGACCGCTGTTTTTCATTATCAACATTGTCGTTTATATTTAATAAAATACAATAAAAATCAAACAACTAGACGAGTCTCTGTTTAAGATGGGGAACCACGCCAAGCGATTTTGAGTATATAACACAAAAAAAGAGGTAAAATTCAAAGCTATCTTTGCCAGAGCTGCAAAACAAAGATTCAAAACCTAACCACAGAAAACAAAACGCTGAACAAGCGCAAAAATTTTCTGTATTTTTTAGAGGGATTGCTATGTATAAAGTCGTTTTATTTCGTCACGGTGAAAGCCAATGGAATTTAGAAAACCGTTTTACTGGCTGGACTGATGTCGACTTAACCGAAAATGGCCGTGCTGAAGCCGTACGTGCGGGGAAGCTATTAAAAGAAGCGGGATTTAAATTTGACATTGCGTTTACATCGCTGCTCACCCGAGCCATTCGCACGCTGTGGACAGTACTGGACGAAATGGGTCAAATGTACATCCCCGTTCATCCAGATTGGCATTTAAACGAACGACATTACGGCGCATTACAAGGTTTAAACAAAGCAGAAACAGCAGCTCAATACGGTGATGAACAGGTTTTGATTTGGCGACGCGCCTATGCCGTTGCGCCCAATCCCTTAGACAAAGAAGACCCACGCTGGCCTGGGAATGATGAGCGTTACGCTCACATTCCAAAAGACTTATTGCCAACGACAGAATGTTTAAAAGACACCGTCGAGCGCGTGATTCCATACTGGGAAGAAACCATCGTACCTTTCATTAAGGCGGGTCAAAACGTGGTCATTGCTGCACACGGCAACAGCCTGCGCGCGCTCGTCAAACACTTGGATCACATCAGCAATGATGACATTGTGAATTTAAACATCCCGACCGCTCAGCCGCTGGTGTACGAACTGGACGAACGTATGAAACCAATTCGCAGCTACTATTTAGGCGACGCCGAAGCGATTGCCGCGGCAACTGCAGCAGTGGCCAACCAAGGTAAAGCCAAATAAGCTATCCGTGGGGCTTGAGAACATATTTGTGACAATATCACTCGCACCACGGACGTGACTCACACATGAACGTTTCTTCATTATTTTTTGACGAAACCCATTAAAAACAACGGAATTAGCGGTGAATGCTCAATTAAAGGAAATGGTTGAATCTATGAAAAAAGCAGGTTTAGTATTAAGTGGAGCGGCCGCAGGTGTCATGCTAAGTTTAGGCATCACCGCATACGCAGACAGAAATGGAGAGGCCAAAAGTGCCATTCCACTCGAAGATTTACAAAAATTTTCTCAAGTCTTGGGACTGATAAAAAACAATTATGTTGACGATGTCACAGACAAAAAAATTATCGAAAACGCCATTTCAGGCATGGTGCGCGAGCTCGACCCGCACTCCGCCTACTTCAGTGAAAAAGATTTTGAAGACTTAAAAGAAGGCATTTCAGGCAAATTCACTGGCTTAGGCATTGAGGTTCAAGGTGGCAAAGGTGTGGTGCAAGTGATTTCACCGATTGAAGACAGCCCCGCCTTTAAAGCGGGCATTCAATCAGGCGACACCATCGTCAAAATCAACGACAAAGCAGTCAGCTCAATGCGCGGCTTAACAGAAGCCATTTCACTCATGCGCGGCAAGGCGGGCGAAACCGTCCGCCTAACCGTCGTGCGCAAAGGTGAATCCAAACCCTTAATTTTTAACATTGTTCGCGCCGAAATCAAGAGCCAAAGTGTCAAAGGCAAAATCATCGAGCCAGGTTACGGCTGGATTCGCGTCACTCAATTCCAAGAACCGACTTTACGCGACTTTGTGGCTAAAGCAAAAGAACTATACGCACAAGGCAAACTAAAAGGTTTAGTTTTAGATTTACGCAACGACCCAGGTGGCTCGTTAGATACGGCAGTGGGCGTTTCAGCGGCTTTCTTGCCTAAAGATGTCACTGTTGTATCTTCAAAAGGCTTGCACACAGAACCTGAAGTGCGTAAAGCCACCCCAATGGATTATGCTCGCGGCGGTCCTGATGTACTGCAAAGTTTACCGAATGATTTAAAAGACGTACCTTTGGTCGTATTGGTGAACGGCGGTTCAGCTTCAGCCTCTGAAATTGTTGCAGGCGCATTACAAGACCACAAACGAGCAACCGTCATGGGCAGCCAAACTTTTGGCAAAGGCTCTGTTCAGCAGGTGATTCCGCTTGACCGCGAAGGCAAAACAGGTGTGAAATTAACCATCGCGCGTTACTACACGCCTAGTGGTAAATCTATTCAAGCACGAGGCGTTATTCCCGATGTCTTAGTAGATGACAACGCCAACGGAAAAAATGGCCGCTACTCACGCGAGTCAGACTTGCCAGGTCACTTATCAAACGACAGTGGTGTACAAGAAGACAAACCGCGTGATGTATGGGATGAATGGGCAAAAGAAGAAGATGAGGACAAAAAAGATCCAAAAGCCAAAGATGACGCACCACGTTTTGGCGAGGCTGGCGACTTCCCATTACAACAAGCATTGAACCATCTCAAAGGCATACCTGTGCAGACGGCAAAGAAAAAACAATAAAAAGTTATAAAAAAAAGTACGGCCTCACACAAAAACAAATAAAATGTAACAGGGCAGTAAAACCCCAAAATTAAAAGGGGTTTTACTCGTTACCCTCATAACTACAAAATATTTCAAGGAGCGCCTATGTCTTTACCAAAAAACATAAAAAACGCCTTAAAAAAAGGCTCAATCAAACTAAACTTGGGTTCAGGTTATACTCACTTTGACGGTTTTTTCAATGTCGATAAGTTCGCAGAAGCAAAACCCGATTGGCAAATGGACTTAGAAACAACACCGTGGGATTTACCTGACAACAGCGTTGACGAAGTCAATATGCACCATGTGCTTGAACATGTCGGGCAAACAGTCGACACCTACATGGCCATTTGGCAGGAGTTGTACCGTGTGTGTGTCGATGGCGCAAAATTATCGGTCATCTTACCCCATCCTCGTCACGACACCTTCATAGGTGACCCGACACATATTCGTCCGATTACCCCCATCAGCCTCTCGATGCTTGACCGCCAACAATGCGAAGCTTGGATTGAAAACAACTACGCTAACACCACATTGGCCTTGTATTACAACGTTGATTTTGTTATAGAAAATACGGTATTTGATTTTGAACCCATTTGGTTAGCTCGTTACGAAAATGGTGAAATCACGCAAGAGCAACTCTTCGAAGCCGAACGTCAATTCAACAATGTGGTACTGCAATATCGCTTTATCATGCGCGTGCGTAAACCCAGCAATACTGGGTTGAAACCATGAGTTTTGTGCATCACACTAACAAATCAATTCCTGAGTTATTGAGTGCCGCCCTTGATGCTATAAGTCAAAACCAGTTCTCGAATGCTTTAGAAAATGCATTAGCGGCACTCAAGCTAGACCCGTTGCACGCAGAGGCACACCATTTGGCTGCGCATGCCTATAGCCAGCTCGGAAACGCCCTTCTTGCAGATGCCATGCTTGAACGCGCCCTCGCCCTCGCCCCCAATCACCCGCAATATCATTACAACGCCGCCGTTAATGCGGGCATAAGGGGCGATATACCCCGCGCGATGGCACACTATGCACAAGCCCTACGCATTGAACCTGACTTGGTCGATGCGCTTTGGAACTATGGTGAGCTACTTCGGCTGGACGAGCATTTTGATTTGGCTCTGGATTGTTTTGAACGTTTAGTTGCATTAAAACGAACCGACTACAAAAGCCTATACGACCGCATGGCAATATGCTATTCACAACTGGACCGACATAAGGAAGCCGAGGCCGCGTTCCAAAAAGCACTGCAGTTAAAGCATACATCGGCATTGGCTCATTGGGAATACGCGTTGTACAAACTGTCGCTTGAAGATTTTCAGACGGGTTTCAAATACTATGACGACCGTTTCTTGTGCAATGGCCAAAACAACGTACACTGCCATGACTTTCCCTATCCTTTATGGCAAGGCGCTTTTGAGCCGAACCAAACCTTATTGATTCACGGCGAACAAGGTTTAGGCGATGAAATGATGTTTGCTTCAATATTTAATGAGCTACTGGACGAAGCTGAAAAAGCCAACACCAAAGTCATTATTGCTTGCAAACCGCCTCTGGTTCGACTGTTTTCGCACAACTTCCCTCGCGCAGAAGTACGTGCACATAAAGTCGGCATGCACATAGCCAACCTCAGCGACCTGTCAATTGACGCACAACTGCCGATGGGCAATTTGATGCGGTTATACCGCCAAAATCATGACGATTTTGATACCCATCGTCACCCGTATTTTAAAGCGGCAACCAATGCAACCGCGCACTACAGCACACTCATTCCAATACTCGGACGTGAGGCACGCGATGGCAAAAGACGTTTTCGTGTCGGACTGATGTGGGGCTCTAATCCAGCCAACATTTCAGCCAAGTTTTCACGCTGGACACACCAACGCAGCATTCCACTTAACATGTTTGAATCATTTATCGACTTGATTGAAGATGTTGAATTTATCAGTCTGCAAAACTCAGAACGTGGGGCAGAAGCCGCACTTGCACCTACGCTCGACATCGTCGACTTCAGCCTAGACCAAAGGGATTTTTACGATACAGCAGGACTAATCAACAACCTTGACTTAGTCATCACTGTCTGCACATCCGTCTCTCACCTAGCGGGCGGCATGGGCGTTGAAACATGGGTGCCGCTGATGAAACGCGCAGATTGGCGACATGGCCGCGAGCGAGAACACAGCTTATGGTACGAAGGCACACGTTATTTCCGACAAAGCAAAGTCCACGACTGGCAAGATGTGGTCAGTCGTATGCACGCCGCATTACATGAGCGTGTCCGCACATGGAAAGAAGAACAAACCCCGATACAATCATGAATCCAACACACCTCCAATCACTTTTAGATACCGCACAACAGCTGGACGCTCAAGGACAAAAAGCCTCCGCACGAGCCTTATGGCACGCAGCCCTTCGCCTCAATAACGAACTCCCGCTCGTTCATGCGCAACTGGCCTACTCCTATGGTGAAAGCCTAAACAACGACATCGCACTCACTCATGCGCAAATGTGGTACCACCTAGACCCCACTAACCCGAGCGCACGCTGGCTTTACGGTCTATTTTTATTTCGCATGGCACAACACCAACATGCAATAGACATACTCGTGCCTCTTGCTGAAACACAACCGAACTGGCCCAACCTCCACCTCGTCATAGCCAAATGCTATCTTGACTTACGACAAATGGAAAAAGGCGCACCTTATTTTGAACGCGCCGTCCAAAACACCGAAAATGACCCAATTGAAAATGCAAAAGTCCGTTGGGAATACGCCATGCAGCTGCTCACACAAGGACATTTCAAAGAAGGTTGGCACAATCACGAAGCTCGCCTCATCAGTATCGGCTGGGCCAATTTACATTTATGCCCCCTGCCCGCCCCACTGTGGAAAGGCGAACCACTCAAAAACAAAACCATCGTTGTACACGGCGAACAAGGTCTAGGAGATGAAATCATGTACGCCTCCATGCTGCCTGACCTCATCGCACAAGGCGCCCACATCATACTCGCCTGCTACATAGCCAACCAAAAATTGATGCAAGACAGTTTTCCTGAAATTCAAATAGTCAACCACCCACGAGGAGTCAAAAACATCCAAGACTGGCAAAACGGCATCATGCCCGACTGGTGGAACGCGCTCATCAAAAAAGGCACGCACATCGACTATCAAATCCCCATGGGCAGTTTAGCCAATATTCTGCGACCAGACGAATCCAAATTCCCGCGCACCCCCTATCTAAAAATCAACCAAACGCACGCCAAAAAAATGCAGCGTCAATTGACACAACGCGCAAAAGAACAACACATAGACCTCAGCCACAAACACCTCATAGCCCTCGCTTGGTGCGGCAACCTCGACAACCCGCACGGTCGAGCAAAAAGCCTAACCCTAGAACAACTGGCAGGACTCGGACGCATCGCTCAAACACACAACGCCGTTTTTGTCAGCCTACAAAACCAACAATACGGCAAACAAGCAATAGACGCCCATGCACAAGGCATAATGCCCATCGTTGACATGAGCCCTTATACCGACAGCTTTGTCGACACCCTCGCCCTCGCCAGCCTGTGCGAGCAGATTATCACCATCGACACCTCCTACGTCCACCTATGCAGCGCAGCAGGCCTACCCGCCACCATGCTACTGCGCCGCAACTGCGACTGGCGTTGGGGTTGGACACGTCATGATTCTGTTTGGTACAAGGAACTTGAACTCATACGCCAAGAGATTGACGGTGATTGGACACCCGTCATAAAAAAAACAGAAGAAAAGTTACTCAACTGGTTGACGAGTTAAACAGGATTCTGTATACTTGCGGTTCTTGATTTGCAATGCAAAACAAGTTGGCCAGGTAGCTCAGTCGGTAGAGCAGAGGATTGAAAATCCTTGTGTCGGCGGTTCGATTCCGCCCCAGGCCACCAGAACACAAGCGGCTTACAGCGATGTAAGTCGTTTTTTTATGTTCGGATGATTTGTAATTTTGATTTTTTGTACCCTATTTGTACCTTTGAAATTAAAAAGACCGCTTTAAAAAGCAGTCCTTTGTTGATACGCTCATGTATTAAACAATCTTAGTTTGCTATGCCGTATCACCCACAATTGCAAAATCCTGAATCAAGAGTGTTTCTGCACGTCTTAGTGCCCGCAGGCGTTGTTGATCTGCCCTCATTTCAACGGACATTTTAAGCAGCTATTTTAGATGCTGCGGATTCAAATTTTACAGGGCTTTGGTATCCCAATTTTGAATGTTTGCGTTTGAAGTTGTAATAGGCTTCAATAAACCAGAAGATTTCGCGTCTGGCGTGCTTCATTGACTCAAAGGCAATGCGATAGACATGTTCGACCTTGAGCGTGTGGAAGAAGCTCTCACAGGCGGCATTGTCGTAGCAGTTGCCTTTGCTGCTCATACTGCATTTCAAGTCATAAGCTTTAATCAATCGCTGATAGGCTTGCGAACAGTATTGGCTGCCACGGTCGGTGTGCACAATCACCCCAGATGGGTAGCCCCGTTTGAACAACGCCGCCTTGAGTGCATCACAGACCAGTCGTGCATTGATGCGCTCACCAAAAGCCCAACCAATCACCCTGCGTGAGTACAAGTCAACCACCACTGCCAAATACAGCCATTGCTTCTTCACCCGAATGTACGTGATGTCAGCCACCCATTTGGTATTCGGTGCATCGGCGTCAAAGCATTGGTTGAGCAAGTTAGGCGCTGTGGGTAGGT
>NZ_SNZE01000008.1 GCF_004363775.1 Hydromonas duriensis | reverse complement strand
GAGGCGGGACGCACTAAGTTGGCGGCTTTGGCTAAACAGTTGCAAGAGGACTCTAACACTCAGAAAGGTTTGAAAGTCTCGGCGTATACCGACCGTTTGGGTTCGGATGCGTATAACCAGAAGCTCTCGTTTAAACGTGCTGAAACGATTAAAGCGTTTTTAGTGAGCCAAGGCATTGCAGAGAACTTGATTACGATTGAGGGCTTGGGGGCGGCTAAACCGTTGGTGAATTGCCCAGGCGATAAGTCAGCGGCAACCATCGCGTGCTTGGCTCCGAATCGTCGGTTTGAGGCGTCGTTGCCTTAAGTACCACATAACAGGGAGGAGCTTGATTGCTCCGTAACCTGTGAGGGGAATCTCTGTGTCTAGTGGAGGTTCCCTTTGTTTTTTAGGCGGTTATTTTAAAAGTACGAAGAATAGGTGCTTTGCTTCGGATAAGTAATTTGGGGCATACAACTATTGCTGAAATTTGATAAACATATAAAAAGTATTTTTTTAGCTGTGTTTTTTGGGGAGGGCAGCTGTCACCATTTTGGGTACAGATGTTCTTATGTTTTATATCTGAAGCGTTGATTTTTAGCGCAAGAAAGGTTGTGAATAATGAAGTCTGTTTTGAATAAGTTAAAGTTAACATTGGTGTTGTCGGCTTTGATTGGTTGTAAAGCGTATGCGTTACCAAGTGATGCGCTCAATGCACTCAATTCGTCGAAAGCGGATGCCGTATATTTTGGTGGTGATATTTTAACCATGGTGGGTGAGCAGCCTAGTTATGCAGAGGCGTTGGCTGTTAAAGATGGAAAAATTGCATTTGTTGGCTCATTAAAAGAAGCGCAAAACTTGGTTGGAGAGCAAACAAAAAAAATCAGTTTAGATGGCAAAACTTTGATGCCGGGATTTATTGATGCGCATGGGCATATGGTGTATTTCGGTAAGAATCTTTTGGATGCTGATTTGTTTGGTGTTAAGTCTGTTGCGATATTACAAGAGAAAATGAAAAAGCACCTTGAGCAAGTACCTGATGATGCTTGGGTGGTTGGCTTTGGTTACAGTGCTCGTGAAATGGAAGAGGGTAGACACCCTACTGCTGCAGAGTTGGATGCAATATCGCCATCTCGTCCCATAATGATTGTCGATAAGTCTGGGCATCATGGGGCTATAAATACGGTCATGATGAAGTTGTTGCATTTGGATGCAAGTACTCAGGATCCTCAGGGCGGTAAGTTTGAACGTAAAGAAGATGGTAAAGAGCTTTTGGGGCACTTAGAAGAAACCGCTTTAAATTTAGTTCGTGCACAACGACCTGCTTTCACAGAAGACTTATCAGAAAAGGCTTTAAAAAAAGCCGCAGATGTTTGGGCTTCTTATGGGCAAACCACTGCGATGGAGGCTGGTTTAGGTCTTGGAAATGACGATATTGATATTGTCAAAGTGGGCATTGAGCGTAAGGCGTTGCCGATTGATTTGGTTCTTTATGCGAAAGAGTCTCATACGGATCAAGCGATTAACGCGGCTTATTCTATAGCATCTGAGTATAACGAGCACCCAGAACACACGCTCGAGAAAACAAGACTACTGAGACCAGATTTAGATAAGCGTTATATTAATCATATTCGTTTGGCGGGTATCAAACTATGGCTTGATGGCAGCTTGGATACGGCTTGGATGTCTGAGTCATATGCCCATCCACCTGCGGGTCAGGATACAGGTTATAAATCTTATCAACAAATTACCAATAAGGTGGTAGATGATTTTTTTGATAAATATTGGGCAACTGATATGCAGATTAATATGCATATGAACGGCGATGCAGCCGCTGATCAGGCTTTAACCGCGATTGATAAAGCCATTAAAAAGTATGGTTACAAAGACCATCGTCCTGTTTTTATTCACGCGACTTATTTAAGAAAAGATCAAATCGACCATATGAAACGAGTCGGTGCTATTCCAAGTTTTTTATCAGTTGGTTTGGTCGACGGCGGTTTGGCTGCTGAGCATTTGTGGGGTAAAGAGCGTGCTGAAGAGGCGATGGCAACTCAGTCTTTTTTAGATAAAGGCATGAAGTTTACTCTTTCTCATGATGCACCTGTTACGCCTTCACCTGCTGTGTTGCCTTTGGTCTGGGCTGCTGTGAATAGACAAATGAGCAACGGCGTGGTGATTGGCCCAGAGCAGCGAATTTCGGCTTATGACGCTTTAAAGGCGGTTACCTCTATGGCGGCTTATCAAATTAAAGAAGAAAAAAGCAAAGGTACTTTAGAGAAAGAGAAATTGGCCGATTTTGTTATTTTGTCTGAAAATCCTATTAAAGTTGAAAAAGACCATATTAAAGATATACAGGTGTTAGAAACAATAAAAGAAGGCCGTCAGGTGTATCAAAAAAAATAATCTGATAGCAAAAGACGTTCCGCGGAGGATCACCTGTGCTTTGAGTACAGTTTTTGGAGTGGATTGAACAAGAACATCAGCTGGAACTTGTCAATTAACTTTTAGCACTGATTAAGTGACCTTCGCGGCACAATTGCTCCAAAGCGGTTCGCGTGTACATGCGTGCCTCATGGGCGATAAAGTGTTCATCTGACACGGCTTGTTGGGTGTCGCTTGCAATAAAAGTCATGTGGCCTGCCAACACCGCTTGAGTGAGGTGTTGTGCCAGTTCTTCTTCACTGTGTTGCCCATCAAGTAGGGGGAGTAATGTGGAGAGAACGAGGTCGTGTCGAGTTTGTTTTGACGTGTGCTGGGAAGAAACCAGTTGCCCTGTTAATAATGCATAACGCATGGCAAGCGGGTTGACTTGTGGGTGACTCGGCACTGTTTGTTGATGGTTCAGTTGCGGCATTTGGGTCAGCGGGGGAATGTAGCCTGTAAATATAAGCTGGATTAAACATTCATTCAATTCGCTGTTGTCAAAGTGAACCGTGTCGTCGTTTAGGCCGAGGTTGTTTTTAACGCAGGTTTGTAGTTGCTCATAACTTAAAAAATTTAAACGGTTTGCGCGAAGTGCTTTGAGAACGGCTTGTTGAATGGGCTTTTGCATGACTTTGCGGCTTTGTTGCGGCAGTGCGTAATGCGTCGCGCCAAACTCATTGGTTTGTTCTTCAATCTCAACTTCGCAGTTATAACAAATGCGTTGGAGTTTGCTCTCGGAGATGTCCCGTTGAATCCGTTCTACTTGAGGGGCGTGACATAGTAAGGTTTGTCGAAATGAACGGTTTTTGATGAAGTCTAAATATTGTTCTAACTCAAGTTGCTGATCGTTGCTGGCTTTGTGCAAAAGTTCTTGCGTGTCGAGGCTAAACTCATGGGCGAACATACTGATAAAATTTGAGTCGCCTAAATACGTTAGGTTATTGGCGTGTGCGTGATTGATGAAATCAATGAAATAACAAGGTAGGTTGTTTTCTTCAAAGTATTCGTGCGCAATATAATCAGAATCAGCGGCTTTGGCTCGTTGAGCCTCTTTTTCAAACATGTTTTTATACATGCTGTCTTTGGGAGCGAGACTGTTCAAAAACTGCATGAAGTCTCGACCTTGTTGTACTTGTTCTTCAATGGTTTCGGCATAGCGGGCATGAAACTGCATGGCGTCTCGTGAAATTTCATGGATTTTCCAACCTGGGTAGACGTTGTAGCTGATGAATGCCACACCATGTTCGCTTAAATTTTCTTGCACAACACGTAAAATTTGGTCTTGGATTTCAGGCGGAACCCAGCTATATACCCCGTGCACAATGATGTAATCAAATTGCCCCAAACTTGGCGTGATGTCGGCGATGTTCATGCAGTGAAGCTGGACGTTGGTCAGCCCCATTTCACGGATAATGCGCTGCCCCTTTTCGATATGGGTTTTAGAGTTGTCCACACCGACTAAAGTCATGTTCGGATAATAAAACGACAGCGGGATGATGTTGCCGCCTGCTGCGCAGCCCAGTTCCAGCACCCGCGCGGTATAGACATCGGGGGCTTGAATATTAGATAGTTCTGCAATGGCGGCCAAGTGCGCAGGGTGCGTCGTAGGAAATGGGTGAGACTGTTCAGGCATTTCACTAATTCCACTATGTGATTGAGTTGCCTCGCTGGCGGGTGTGTCAAACTGAGTCATGATGAGTGTGTCTTAAGTAATTATTTGCCGTGGTTAAATTTGCTGATGACCATTTGTTTTTCACGTTGCCACTCGCGCTCTTTTTCTGCGTGGCGTTTGTCGTGTTGCGCCTTGCCGCGAGCCAGTGCGATTTCACATTTAATTCGCCCTCGCGTGTAATGCAAATCTAACGGTACGATGGTGAAACCTCGTTGCTCTACTTTGCTAATCAAGCGTTTAATTTCGTCCTCTTTGAGCAATAACTTGCGCGTGCGAGTCATGTCGGGATGAATGTGCGTTGAAGCGTGGAGCAAAGGACTGATGTGGCCACCAAGCAAAAATAATTCGCCATTGCGAATGATGACGTAAGTGTCTTTCAACTGGACACGACCTGCTCGGATGGCTTTGACTTCCCAACCTTCAAGGACAATTCCTGCTTCGTATTTTTCTTCGATAAAGTAGTCGTGAAAGGCTTTTTTGTTATTGGCAATGCTCATGAGAGAACCTAGGGCTGATGTGCGTGCGCACGGATTTTTGATACAATCTCGCCATTGTAGCAAAAGGACGTGTATAAAAACGATTTTTGCTTTCAGCAAAAAATAAAAACCTGTCTGTCCTGTTGTAAACGATGGTTTTTTTGTCATGATTTTATAAAAGTTAAGCCAAAATCAGGAAATTAAATGTGTTGGTGTTTCCATACGCCCGTGCGCTGTGCAACTTTTAACTTTTTAAAAATCATTTAATTGAATAATGGATAACTCATGCCTCAGGTTCATAAAACTATTTTATTGCCATATACCGCAGAACAAATGTATCAACTGGTAGAAAAAGTCGAGGATTACCCGCAGTTTTTGCCTTGGTGTGGTGGTGCTCAAGTCCACTCGCGTACAGAAACAACACTTGAAGCCTCTGTGGTCATCGCCTTTAAAAGTCTCAGTCAAACCTTTCGCACAAGTAACGAAAATGTACCGAATGAACGCATGATTATGCATTTTAAAGATGGGCCTTTTCGCCATTTGACGGGTAAATGGCAGTTCACCCCCGTGGGTTCTGACGGAGAGGGGGTTAAGGTTGAGTTTGATTTAGACTATGAGTTTTCTAATAAGCTATTCGCCTTGGCGATTGGCCCTGTTTTTAGCATGATTGCCCAAACTTTCATTGATGGATTCATCACGCGCGCGAAAGAGCTGTATGCTTGAGCAAGATAAAAAAGACATGACTACCATCACGGTTAGCGTGGTGTACGCATCCGCCGACGGTGCATTATTTAGTCAGTCCATTCAAGTGCCATCCGATACCCAAATTGGCGAAGCCATCGGCCAGAGCGATTTTTTAAAAGCGCACCCGCACATGAGTTTAGAGACGCTAAGCGTTGGCGTGTATAGTTTGCGTAAACGTTTAGAGGATGGTTTGCACGATAAAGACCGCATCGAAATTTATCGCCCCCTCATGATTGATCCAAAAGACCGCCGTCGTAAAGCCGTTGACGAAAAACGTGACCCTGCAAAATGGCGGCGTGAGCGTTAGAAAACATGGGTTTGAACGGTCGTTCGCTTAATTTTAAGGCTTTTCGCGTACAATACCGTACCCGCCCACGGCTTTTAGGATGTTCAGCATGACGCAATTTACCCCCCCTATTTTTTCAAAAATTATCGGCACAGGCAGTTTTTTACCCAATTCAGCCGTGAGCAATGACGAGCTGGCCGCACGTCTTGCACAAAACAATATTGAAACTTCAGATGAATGGATTCGCGAGCGCACGGGTATTGCCCAGCGGCATTTGGCCTCGCCCGAACAAAACGCCAGCGATTTGGCGGCCCATGCGGCACGTGCCGCATTGGATATGGCGGGCGTGAGTGCTGAAGCACTCGACTTGATTATTGTCGCGACCTCAACCCCAGACATGACGTTCCCGAGCACGGCCTGTTTTTTGCAAGCCAAGATTGGAGCGGATAATGCCGCCGCTTTTGACGTGATGGCGGTGTGCAGTGGGTTTGTCTATGCTTTGGCGACTGCGGATGCGATGGTTAAGGCAGGGCAAGCGCGAACAGCGTTGGTGGTCGGTGCCGAAGTGTTTTCACGATTACTTGATTGGTCCGACCGCAAAACCTGTGTGTTGTTCGGAGATGGTGCAGGTGCGGTGGTGTTACAGGCCTCAACTGAGCCTGGTGTGTTGGCGAACCGTTTGCATGCCAAAGGCTCGCTGTCACATATTTTATATGCCAAGGGTGCATCTCAACCTGAGCATGCTTGGGACGACCCATTCCTGAAAATGGATGGTCAAGCTGTGTTTAAACAAGCTGTCACTGCGTTGGGTGATGTGGCGCAAGAAGTGTTGGATGATGCGGGCATGACGGCGGAGCAGATAGACTGGCTGATTCCTCATCAAGCCAATGTTCGTATTTTACAGTCGACAGCCAAGCGTTTGGGCGTGTCGATGGACAAGGTTATTACCACGGTGCATTTGCACGGCAACACGTCGGCCGCGTCCGTGCCGTTGGCATTAGATGCTGCGGTGCGTGATGGTCGAATCAAAAAAGGGCAAGTGATTCTGTTGCAAGGCGTGGGTGGCGGTTTCACTTGGGGTGCTAATTTGGTTCGGTTTTAACGTGAGTTGGCGGAATGGTTTTAAAAAGCGAGCTTGAAGCTCGCTTTTTACTGCGTGTTTTATTGAGTTGTTAAGGCACATGTTAAGATACAGCCTCATTAATAAATGATTTAAAAATGATTTGACCTAGGATGCTTCATGCTAAAAATTTCAACCGCTCAAATTCCAGCGCGTATTGGTGATTTTTCTTTTAACGTTGAGCACATTGTACGGGCTGCTGCCAACGCTCAACAGCAGGGCGCGCATGTTTTAGTGACGCCTGAACTGTCGCTTACGGGTTATATTCCAGAGGACCTGTTGTTGCGACCTGCTTATCGCGCGGCGTGTGAAAAAGTGTTCAATGACGTGTGCGAAGCTTTGACACAGTACCCCGATTTATATGTGTTGATAGGCTTGCCGACATGGTTTGAGGATGGGGTTAAGCTGCGCTCTTTTAATAGTGTCGTTGTCTTATTGGGCGGTGTAGAAGTGCAGCGTGTCCATAAACAAAAATTGCCGAATCAAGCCGTATTTGATGAGCTGCGTTATTTCAGCGTTGGGCCTGAGCCTGATGTGATTGAGATACAAGGGGTTAAGGTTGGGGTTTTGGTGTGTGAAGACGCATGGCACGCTCAGCCCGCATTGGCTTTGAAAGCCAAAGGTGCGGAGTTGCTGTTGATTCCAAATGCTTCACCGTTTCATGTGAATAAAATGGACAAACGTTACGCGGTCTTGCGCAACCGAGCGAAAGAAACGGGCTTGCCTTTGTTGTATGTCAATCGTACAGGGGGGCAAGATGAACTGGTTTTTGATGGCGGCTCATGCGCGATGAACAGCGATGGCGAGTTGCGCTCACAAATGCCTTTGTTTACCGATGTTTTGAACGAAGTGGTGTTTGATATTGAACAAAAATCGTTTCACAAAGACATGCAAATGAACATGCCCGCTGCCGAAGAGCAAGTGTATCGAGCTTTGGTGCATGGTGTAAAAGATTATGTGGCCGCGACGGGCTTTAAAAAAGTTGTATTGGGGCTGTCGGGTGGTGTGGATTCGGCCTTGACCTTGGCGGTTGCGGTGGATGCGCTTGGCGCGGAGCATGTGCACGCGATTATGATGCCGACTCGTTACACCGCACAAATGTCGCTCGATGACGCGCAGGAAATGGCGCAGCGCGTGGGGGTGAAATACGATGTGGTCGCGATTGAAGAGATGTTCAATCTATATGTCCAAACCTTAGCCCCTGTTTTTGGTGATAAACCTGCAGATGTGACCGAAGAAAATTTACAGGCTCGAATTCGAGGCGTGATTCTGATGGCTGTGTCCAATAAACATGGGGCTTTGGTCTTGAATACGGGCAATAAGTCAGAGCTGGCAACAGGCTACTGTACTTTATACGGCGATATGGTGGGGGCTTTTGCGGTGCTGAAAGACGTGTATAAAACCCAAGTTTATAACGTTTGCGATTGGCGAAATTCAACGGATGCCTACGCGATTCGTTCGCCAATTCCAACTAATATCATCACTCGTGCACCCTCCGCTGAATTGCGAGATAACCAAAAAGACCAAGACAGTTTGCCTCCGTATGAGGTTTTAGATGATATTTTGGAACGCTACATCGAACAGCGTCAACCGATTAAAACCATTGTTGCCGCAGGACATGATGAAGCAACCGTCCAGCGCATTGCCCGTTTGATTCGCATCAACGAGTATAAACGTCGCCAAGGTGCGCTCGGCCCTCGAGTCACCACATTGGGATTTGGCAAAGATTGGCGCATGCCAATTATGAATGGATTTGCTGAATAAAATAAAACGAAACTCAATGCAGTTCAATTCAACAAGGAAAAATATGTCCTATACTTTTTTCTGGCACGATTATGAAACCTTCGGCGCAGTGCCTCGGCGCGACCGTCCTGCACAGTTTGCAGGCATTCGCACGGATTCGGAGTTGAATGAAATAGGGTCGCCTGTTGAAGTTTTTTGTCGCCCCAGTCCAGATTACGTGCCTGAGCCGCAAGCTTGCTTAATCACGCATATCACGCCGCAACAGTGTTTAGAGGATGGTGTGTCCGAACAAGAATTTGCCCAAGTGGTCGAGCGGGAGCTTGGTGCGACAGGCACCGTCGGCGTTGGGTATAACTCGATTCGTTTTGACGATGAGGTTACCCGTCACTTGTTTTGGCGTAATTTGATTGACCCTTATGCACGCGAATGGCAGAACCAATGCGGGCGTTGGGATATTTTGGACGTGGTGCGCACAGCGTATGCGTTGCGTCCAAAAGGGATTCAATGGCCGATGGGAACGGATGGCAAAGTCAGCTTTCGCTTGGAGCTGTTGACTCAGGCCAACGGCATTGCGCACGAAGCGGCGCATGATGCCGTATCGGATGTGCGAGCCACCATTGCTTTGGCGCGCTTGATTCGTGATAAGCAGCCCAAGTTGTTTGAATTTTGTTTCGCTTTACACAAAAAAGACCGTGTTTTAGATGAAATTGGTCGCGTTGGCGCGATGGGCAAGCCTTTTTTGCACATATCAGGGATGTACCCAGTTGAGCGCGGGTGCTTGAGTGTCGTTTGGCCGTTGGCGATACATCCAACCAATAAAAACGAAATTATTGTTTGGGACTTGGCGCACGACCCGCGAGAGCTGTTAAGTTTGTCTGTTGACGACATCAAAGCTCGCATGTTTACACGTACCGATGATTTGGCTGAAGGCGTGACACGACTACCGATTAAAACCATACACATCAATAAATCCCCGATTGTCATTGGTAATTTAAAAACCTTATCGGCCGAAATGGCGGATAAATGGTCTATCGACATGGAGCAGATTCAAGCGCATGCGCAAAGGGCTGCAGAATTGCCCGATATGAGTCAAACGTGGCATGGTGTGTATCAGCGTGAGTTTGATGAAGCGTTGGATGTCGAGCAAGATTTGTATGGTGGTTTTGTCGGTAATGGTGACCGCCGTGTGCTTAATGACTTACGAGGCTTGGATGCTCAAAGTATCGCACGCGCCAAACCGAGTTTTGTCGATGCCCGTTTAGAAGAGTTGTTTTGGCGCTATCGTGCGCGTAACTTTCCACACACACTCAATGCACAGGAGCAAAACCTCTGGCGACAACAATGTGCGCAACGCGTACTTCATGGCGCAGCAGGTGGTTTAACGGCGCACGCGGCCTTGGCTCAAATAGATGACTTGGCCATCCATGCGGATGAAGAGGGGCAAATGGTGTTGGGTGATTTATACGAATACATCAGTGAGTTGCAGGCATACCTGAGTTGAACGCCGCGTTGTTTGTCATGTTTAAAATGAATCTATGTATAAATACGATAAAATTTCAGATTGTGGGCGTTTTTATGGGTTTACGCCGTTGCAATATGAAAAAAATATGTTAGACTTCCTCACACAAAGAACGCGCGGTGTGCTTGCAGGGCTTGAGGCATAACTGATTTTATACTTATTGATACTGGAGAACAATTATGACAAATCGTAAAGTCGCATTATTGGCAGGCAGCATTTTTGCCATGATGATGGCAGCTTGTACGCCTAAACAAGAAGCGAAGCCTGCTGCACCTGCGGCTGATGCTGCTAAACCTGCTGCATCAGCGGAAGCAATGACCATCAAATTTGGTACAGACGCAACTTACGCGCCATTCGAGTCAACAGATGCTTCGGGTAACATCGTTGGTTTTGATATTGACTTGGCGAATGCCATGTGCGAAGAAATGAAAGCCAAATGTACGTTTACCAACCAAGCTTGGGAAGGCATCATTCCTGGCTTGACTACGAAAAAATACGATGTCATCGCTTCTTCAATGAGCATCACTTCAGAGCGTAAACAGTCTGTTCTGTTCACACAAAAAGTGTGGGATGCACCGAACCGCTTTGTTGCCAAAGAAGGCAGCACGTTGCAAACGACACCAGAAGGTTTAAAGGGTAAAGGTTTGGGCGTGCAACAAGGCACGATTCAAGAAACTTACGCTAAAAAATATTATCCTGATGCCAAAATCAAGAGTTACAAAACCATTGAAGATGCATACGCAGATTTAGCGGCCAAACGCATTGAAGTGGTGTTTGCGGATGGTGTGGTGTTGACTGAAGGCTTCTTGAAAAAACCAGCTGGCAAAGGTTATGCGCAATTGGGCGCGGACGTCCCCGCAGCGGCTGATCCTGCCATTTTGGGTGAAGGTACTGGTTTTGCAGTACGTAAGGAAGACACCGAATTGGCGGCTAAGTTGAATAAAGCATTTGATGCGATTCGTGCCAATGGCAAATACAAAGCGATTGCGGATAAGTATTTTGCTTTTGATATTTACGGCAGCAAGTAATTTTGTGCCCCTAAATGCCCCGCTCTTCGGGGCATTTAGCTTTAATGAAGGGCGATTAAAAAACTGCCCCTCATTATCATTTTTAAAATAAATAATAAAACAGCACAGAGACAAAGGCTGCGTTATGGATAAAATAAATATTATCATGCAGTACATGCCCCATATTTTAGGCGGTGCATGGTTGACCTTGGCAGTGGCTTTACTGTCCTTTTCTTTTGCATTCGCATTGGGTCTTTTGGGGGCCAATATGCGATTGTCTCAGCATCAACTCATTAGCAAAGTCGCGGCCGTGTATTCGACGGTTGTGCGTGGCGTACCTGATTTGGTATGGATGTTTTTGGTCTATTATGGCATTCAGTATTTTTTGAATGATTTTACTGAACGTTACAATTATGAATCGGTTGAAATCAGCCCTTTCATGGCGGGTGTGTTTACCATCTCGTTTATTTTTGGCGCGTATTTTACGGAAACATTTCGCGGCGCGATGTTGGCGATTCCTGTTGGGCAAATGGAGGCGGGCTATGCTTATGGCTTGTCATCATGGCAGGTACTTAAACGCATTACTTTCCCTTTGTTGATGCGTTTTGCTTTGCCTGGTGTTAAAAACAATTGGCTGGTGCTGACCAAAGCTACCGCCTTGTTGTCCATTGTCGGTTTGAATGACGTGACACGATTGTCGCAACTGGCGGGCAGTAAAGAGCAAATGTCTTTTTTATTTAATTTGGTCTCGGCCTTTTTGTTCTTATTATTGACCACAGTTTCTTTGGTTGTTTTTCGTAAGTTAGAGCGTCAATATGCACGCGGTGTGCGGGAGGTGCGTTATGAAGTTTGATGCTTTTTCGATTTTTTGGCATACCTTTGTACAATGCGTTGTAGAGGGTTTGCCTCTGACTTTATTATTGACCGCCTCCTCGGTATTGGCAGGGCTTGTTTTGGCGATTCCGCTGTCGGTGGTTCACGCTCGCCGCTCAACTCCAATTGCTAAAAGCGTACGGTTTTTTGTGTACTTTTTTACAGGCACACCTTTGTTGGTACAAATGTACTTGTTTTACAAAGGTTTTCCAGAGTTCGACTGGGTACAAGCCTTGATGGAAAAACCAGCTTTTGACTTTTTAAAAGAGGGCTTTTTTTGGGTGTGGCTCGCTTTGACGCTCAATACCACAGCGTATTTAATTGAAATTTTTTCGGGGGCTATTCGCAATACCGATAATGGCGAAGTTGAGGCAGGCCGTGCCTATGGCTTAACAAGGGCGCAGGTGACACGGCATATTATTTTGCCCTCGGCTTTACGTCGAGCCTTGCCCGCTTATAGCAATGAGGTCATTATGATGTTACAAGCGACGGCATTGGCATCGTCGTTTACGTTATATGAAGTAATGGGGCAGGCGGTCATTTTAAACTCCGAAACCTATCGCCCATTTCCTGTGTTTATTGCCGCAGCAGCGGTCTATTTATTACTTACTTTTGGTTTGGTTTATCTATTCAAAATTGCGGAAAAACGCTATTTGAATCATTTGAAACCCCAAGCCCATTAAAAAATAAGGATACTTATGCGTGTAGAACACCATCCACTCGCGGGTACGTCGCTGGGCACGCAGCGAACGGTCACAGCATTACATTTTGGTGATGAGCAAGCTGCGAGAAAAATTTATATTCAAGCCAGTTTGCATGCCGATGAATTGCCAGGTGCGTTGACGGCCTATCACCTGCGTCATAAATTACTTGAACTTGAAGCGGCGGGGCAGATTCGCTCTCATATTATTTTAGTCCCCATGTCGAATCCAATCGGTTTGGGGCAGAACCTGCATTACAGCTCATCGGGTCGATTTGATTTATTTTCAGGGCAAAATTTTAATCGCCTCGGCGATTTGAGCTTATATGGATTGACCTCAACACAATTAAAACTCAATCAAACGCAGTTGGGAGACGATGCCTCATCTAATGTTCGCATCATTCGTCAAGCCATGAGCCAAGCGTTGTCACAGGTTCAAGCTAAGACCCAAGTGGAACATTTGCATTTGATTTTATTGAAAATGGCTCATGATGCCGATGTGGTGCTCGATTTGCATTGTGACGAGTCAGCGATTTTGCACGTGTATACCTTGCCTCAATTGTGGCCAACGTTAGAACCTTTGGCTCGATTTTTGGGCAGTCAATGTCAATTGCTGGCGGAAGATTCTCAAGCGAATCCTTTTGATGAAGCACTGTCAACCGTTTGGGCGCGCTTACAAGCAGATTATCCGCAGGCCAACATTCCGTGCGCGTGCGCAAGTACAACAGTGGAATTACGCAGCCGCGCTGACTTATCACATGTTTTGTCAAAGCAAGATGCCGAGGGCATTGTGCAATACTTAGCGCATCAAGGCGATATTGCTTTAAGCCATGAGCAGACGTTGCCGCTCCCCGAGTTGCTAACTCCTGCGCATCCGTTGTCAGGCAAAGAGTACGTCTTTGCGCCGCAATCGGGTGTGGTGGTGTTTCATGTCAAGGCTGGCGAATGGGTCACGGCGGGGCAAGTGCTAGCGGATGTAGTCGACCCCATTTCAGATACCTTGATACAGGTGCACAGCCCGATTGCTGGGATTGTTTATGCGCATAGTTCTGTGCAGTTTGCGCAGCAGGGTGACAACTTATACAGCATCTCGGGTGCGGTGGATTTGGGTAAAGGCGCGGGCTTGTCTGCGTAGCAGCAAAAAAACTTTATCAATTTTGGGTTGGTTTTTTATTCATTCGTTTAAGAAGCAAACTTTGACAAAAATCGAATATGTTCAATAAGTGCAGTGCATTGGTTGTTTTGTTGTTTTGAATGGCTCTTATTGGATAAAACGACAGTAGACATCAGCGAAAGTGAATGACATGGACAAATTGCAAGTTTTGGACATACATAAAAGTTATGGCGAGCATGAGGTGCTTAAAGGCGTGTCGTTGTCTGCAAAAGCAGGCGATGTCATTAGCATCATTGGCTCAAGTGGCTCGGGTAAAAGTACTTTTTTACGTTGCATTAATTTGCTCGAGAAGCCCAATAAAGGGCAGATTCTTTTAAATGGTGAAGCACTTGAATTGAAGCCTAATAAATTGGGTGAGCTGAATGCGACCAATGTGAAGCAGTTGCAGCATTTTCGCAGCCGATTGTCGATGGTGTTTCAGCACTTTAATTTATGGCAACACATGACGGTCATGGAAAATTTGATAGAAGCACCGATGCGCGTGTTTGGCATGTCTAAGGCCGATGCGATTGCGCGTGCTACTAAATATTTGGACAAAGTGGGCTTGCAAGGTGCGGAAGGCAAATATCCGTCGGCCATGTCGGGTGGGCAACAACAGCGTGTGGCGATTGCGCGTGCGTTGACGATGGAGCCTGAAGTCATTTTGTTTGATGAACCGACCTCTGCGCTTGACCCTGAGCTGGTTGGCGAGGTGTTGCGAGTCATGCGGGCATTGGCCGAAGAGGGGCGAACCATGGTGATTGTCACGCACGAAATGTCTTTTGCTCGTGAGGTGTCTAATCATTTGATTTTCTTACACAAAGGATTGATTGAAGAGCAAGGCAATCCGCGAGAGGTGTTGACACATCCAAAATCGGAAAGACTACAACAGTTTTTGTCGGGAAATTTAAAATAAAACTTCGATAAAAGTCTGAAATACATGCATAAAAAATGCGCTCATTTGAGCGCATTTTTTATGAACTGCGTTTCGCAGCAATGTCATGGTGTGTTAATAAATAGCCACGAGACTTATAAAATCCCCAGCGCTCGCGAGCCGCTTGTTTGGGGGTGTCCTCATTCGGCACGACTTCAATCAAACGATTAAATCGTGCAAAAAAATGCGGTGTTTCGTCTGATAAATTAATTAAAACGTCATGATGAGGCAAATCATCAGACACGTTCATCATTAGCACAAGACTGGCACAATGGCTCAGTTGCTTGGGTTGAATGTCATGTGCCAAAAAGCTAGATTGATGCCATAAAGCATCGCTCAGAGCAGATAAAACGGGGGCGTCACCATATACAACGGCCGTTTGTTGAGCCGCTTGAACCTTCGCAAGTAAACGTGCAACATAATCAATGCGGTTGGGAGCGTTGCTAAAAAAATCAATTTTAGTCATGTGTCTTGTCTGCGTTTTTTATTTCGTTTTAGTGCCGATTTTTACAAGCAGTGAAACCAGTCAGAGACCATCACCCCACATCAAAAATCAGATTCAGAATGTCAGGTGATGGTTCTTTTGGAAACACCTTGTTTAGTCAAATTATTTAGCACGATTAAAAATAAATTGACTCAATAATGCCACTGGACGACCTGTCGCACCTTTGGCCGCGCCGCTTTTCCATGCGGTACCCGCGATGTCCAGATGAGCCCACTTGTAGTTTTTTGTAAAGCGTGACAAAAAGCAGGCGGCCGTGACACTGCCCGCAGGCATCCCGCCAATATTGGCTAAATCGGCAAAGTTCGATTTGAGTTGCTCTTGGTAAGCATCGTCCAAAGGCATGCGCCATGCAGTGTCGCGTTGGACCTTGCCCGCGCTTTGTAACTCGTCGGCTAAGTCGTCGTTGTTGGCAAATAAGCCGCTGTTGTGGTGGCCAAGCGCGACAACGCAAGCACCTGTTAATGTTGCCATATTGACGACGGCCGCAGGTTTATAGCGCTCAGCGTAGGTCAGTGCATCACACAGAACCAAGCGTCCTTCAGCATCCGTATTGAGGATTTCGATGGTTAAACCCGCCATGCTGGTCACGACATCGCCTGGTTTGGTTGCGCCGCCCGAAGGCATGTTTTCACAAGTGGCGATGAGACCAACGACATTGATTTTTGGTTTGGTTTCGCCCAGTGTTTTGAATGTGCCGAGCAAAGAGGCTGCACCGCACATGTCGTATTTCATTTCGTCCATGCCCAAGCCAGGTTTGAGCGAAATGCCGCCTGTGTCGAAAGTAATGCCTTTGCCCACAAGAACGACAGGGGCTTCTTTCGCCTTACCGCCTTTGTATTCCATGATGATGAAGCGTGGTGGTTGTTCAGAACCCGCGGTGACTGAAAGAAAGGAATTCATTTTTAAAGCCGCGATTTGTTTACGTTCGAGGACTTGGACTTTAAAGTCGTATTGTTTACCTAAATCTTGTGCGACCTTACCCAAGTAACTTGGGGTGGCGAAGTTGGCGGGTAAATTGCCCAAGTGCTTGGTTAAAGCAACACCTTCAGCGATGCCACATGCGTGAGCAAAAATAGTTTTTTGAGCCGCAGTTGGTGCTTTGGGTAAATGTAAAGTCAATGTGCGGGCGCGGTCTGCTGCCCATTTTTTGCTGTTTTCTTTTAATTTCGAATCGTAAGGGGCTTCAAAATTGTAGTTGGCATCTGCTACGCCTAATACGATGTGATTAATTAGCATGTCGTCTGTGCCTATGGCATCGTCGATTAACAATGCGGCGGAAGCGATGCCATATTGTTTGCAATAGTTGGCGATGTTTTGTCCCAAGATGCGAGAGGAAAGAGCGGGGTCTTTGATTAAGCCCATGCCCATGACAACAATCTGTTGTTGGGTTGTGTCATCAAAAATGCCGATGGTTTGACCTGCATTCGCTTTAAACCGTTCACTGTTGATGGCCAAGTTGATTTGATTCTGAGCAGAGGTCGACTGTTGGCTTAAACTTGATTGTGCTATAAAAACATTTTCAGCCGAAGTTTGGTGCGTCGCAATAAAAATAGTTGCGAGTTGCTTTTTTGAACCTTTAGGGAGTGCAGTGGATTTGAGCTGAAATAACATGGTCTTTTTCCTGTAAAATGTCGAGACTTAAAAAGCGCTTGGTTTAAACTTTGACCTAAACATTATAAGCGAACGTCAGCTTGTGCAGTAGTGGTTTGAACAATAAAAAACGTACAGCATTTAGCCTGTTAAAAATACTTAAATTGGAATATCAATGATTTTTCAACGCTCCATTTTGCGCGAAAAAATAGCGGTGTTTGCAGTGATTTTATTCACCCTGTTGACCATTACTTTGGTTTTGCTATTGGTACGAGGTTTACGAGATGCCGCCGATGGTGCGATTGCGGTTGATGGGGTGCTGCGGCTCATGCTCATTGCAACTTTGCGATACTTTCCTTTGATTGTTGTGGTGACCGTTATTGTGGCCATGATTATGACCATCACGCGGTTGTACCAAGACTCCGAAATGGCCGTTTGGCAAGCATCGGGCCTAGGCAGCTTGAGTCTTCTCCGACCTGTGATGATGCTGGTTATGCCGATGTTCTTATTTTTACTTTTTTTGAATGCCGTTTTGACGCCATGGGGTAATCAGCAATTGGCGCAATATCGGACTCAGAGTGGCATGAACGAACTTAATCTCATTAAACCAGGCTCTTTTCGAACGGGACAGAATGGTAAGCGGGTGTTTTTTATCCAAGATGTTGTTAAATCCGAGAGTCCTGAGTTTAGGAATGTATTCGCTTTGCAAAAAACGGATAAAGAAACGCTTTTGTTGACGGCTGAACGTGCCCACTTGGAAGACACTTTTGATAACCGAACTTTTTTGGTGTTGGAAAAAGGGCGGCAGTATCAGGATAGATTCGCTGACGATTATTTACAAAGCATGAGTTATGGTCGCTATGGTTTTTCAATGGATGAGTTTACGGGCATCAAAACAAGTGATTTGAAAGAGCCTGATGTTGAGCTATTGGGAACTCGAGAATTATGGAACAATCCAAAAACGACTGCGGTTGCGGAGTTGTACCGTCGCTTTAGTGATGCCTTTATGATTATTCCGATGGCTTTGTTGTCTGTTGTCTTGGGCTTTTCGCGCCCTCGTGCTTCCTCGCGTACTCTAGGTGTGTTGACGGGACTGGTGACCTTTATGATTTATCTCAATCTCATTAAGTACGGTGAGGCTAAACTACATGCAGGTGCGTGGTCTCTTGACCATGCCTTGCTTGTGAGTCACGGCGTATTTTTATTATTGGCATTGTTGGCGTTGTGGTATCGTCAAAATGCTTGGCGATATACGTTTCATTGGTTTTCGCGTCGCTCAAAATCTTAAGCATGTGGAAAAACACATTTAATGTATTCCTTTAAGGGTTTGGTATGTTTAGTTTAGTCCACCGCACTTTTTACAAAGAATTACTCTTGTCAATTTTGGGTGTTTTGCTCGGATTTTGCTTGTTGTTTTTTACGATTGACGCGCTTAATGAAGTGCGCAATTTAGGCGAAGCGGATTTTGATATACAGGTTTTATTGACCGTATGCACCTTGAATCAGCCTGCGTATATTTATCAGTTGTTGCCGATTTGTACCTTAATTGGCACGGTGTTGGCATTATCCAATATGGCGGCTCGTTCAGAGTTGGTGGTGTGGCGAGCTTCGGGTTTAAGCCTTAGGCGTTTGACTCGAATTGTGACTGGGGTGGGCGTGTTTTTAGCCGTGGTCTTGTGGGTGGTGGGTGACATGGGCATTGCCTTAGCCAGTCGTACAGCGAATGAAATCAAAAAAGAGGCCTTACATGAAAAAGGTTTTTTTAAAGACAACGGTGGCTTTTGGAGTAAGCAAAACCTGTCGGATGGTGGTTTTCGCATGATTAACATTCAAAGTATTAAAAATGTTAATCACTTGCAAGATGTCCGATTATTTGATTTAAATGCACAATTCGTCTTGCAGCGTATCATTGAGGCGAAACGTGCATTGCCCGATGAAAAATCAGGGGTGTGGCAATTAATGGATGTGCGGTTGATTAATGTGAGCAACGATATTCAAGGGCAAGTGATGTTGCGCAATGAGCGGCTCTTGGATAGTTTGAAAGTCGATTTGGCGGAGAATAATATCGATGTCATCCGTAATTATGGTCAAAATACAATTAATATGAGCATTCCACAGCTTAATGAGCGGATTAATACTTTAAAAGCAACGGGGCAAAGCGTTCGACCTTTTGAGGTCGCATATTGGCAAAAGGTGTTTTACCCGTTAAGTGTGATTGTGATGATTTTACTTGCCTTGCCTTTTGCGTTTATGCAAACCCGAAAAGGTGGGGTTGGGGTACGTGTGGTGACGGGGATTATGTTGGGACTTTTATTTTTTATTATGACTGCCGCAAGTCAGTACATTGGCCCCTTGGTGACATGGTCACCGATTGCATTGGCTGTTGTACCCAGCGTATTCTTTTTGGCGGTGGCTTTTCTGTGGACGCGATACGTCACTCGAGTTTAAAGGTGCCCTATGAATTTTCAGCAACTGCGTTGCGTGCGTGAAATTGTTCAGCAAAATTTTAACTTGACCCAAGCCGCACATGCTCTGTTCACCTCGCAACCTGGCGTGTCAAAGATGGTACTGGATTTGGAGAACCAGCTCGGCTTTAATGTTTTTTTGCGCCATGGAAAAAGGATTAAAGGTTTGACCAAAGAGGGGGAGCAAATTTACCCTTTTATTGAAAAGGTCTTACAAAATATGGCGGATTTAAAAGAAAAAGCGGCTGAATGCCGTAATCCGCATATTGGTCGCTTAACCATCGCCACCACCCACACTCAAGCGCGATATGTTTTGCCTGCGGTGATGATGGCTTTTCGCACGCGATATCCAGAAGTGAGATTGTCTTTGTTGCAGGGGGCACCTTCACAAATCGCGCAAATGGTTTTATCTGGACAGGCAGACATTGCTGTTGCCACCGAGTCCATTTCGGATACACAAGGTCTACAAGCCACACCCTGCTATACATGGCAACATCAAATTTTGTTACCTAAAAATCATCCTTTGACTCAATTGCCCAAGATGAGTATTGAGCAGTTAGCTCGCTATCCTTTGGTGACGTATGACCCTGCTTTTGCAGGACGAACGAAAATTGACCGCGCTTTTGTCAATGCGCAAGTTACCCCCGATATCGTGTTAGAGGCGATAGATGCTGATGTCATTCGCACATATGTTGAGGTCGGCATGGGCATCGGCATTTTGTCAGGTTTGGCTTTGGAGAGCATGAAAGATAATTTGAACACGTCCAATCTGACGACTATAAATGCAGGAGATTTATTCGGTTTAAACACCACTTTTGTTGCAGTGCGCGAGGATCGATTTTTGCGCGAATTTGAGCATGTTTTTATTGATTTGTTGATTCACAAAACCCCTAAACTTTTATCATGAATACACAAAAAAAATCGCCGTTATGGGCCCAATTTAGTCAGTTTCCAAGTGCAGATGCTTGGCCTCGTTTTAATGGGCAACCTGTCCCGCTTGGCGGCATGACTGTTGAACATTTTTTACAACATTACTGGCACAAAAAACCGTTGTTGATTCGTCAGGCCATACCTGAGTTTCAAGCATTTTTCACCCCAGAGGACGCACTTAACGCGTTGCATGACGAAAACTTTGAGTCTAGACTCGTTACGCAAGATGAAGCAAAAGGTTGGCAGCTCAAAAGTGGACCTTTGAAATTACGCCAAATTCCGAGCCGCAAAAAAAATAACTGGACCGCTTTGATTCAAGGTGTCGATTTGAACGATGCGGCTGGACATGCATTGATTCAACTGTTCCGCTTTATCCCTGATGCGCGCTTGGATGACTTGATGATTAGTTTCGCCACTCACGGCGGCGGCGTTGGTCCTCATTATGATTCCTATGATGTGTTTTTATTGCAAGCGCATGGACAGCGACATTGGCGCATTGGTGAGGATCAAGATTTAACGCTTGTACCTAATATGCCATTGAAAATATTACAAAATTTTATACCGAGTGAAGAGTTCATTTTAGAGCCTGGAGACATGCTTTATCTGCCCCCACATTGTGCTCATGATGGCGTTGCTATGGGTGATTGCATGACGTATTCAATTGGCTTTCGCGCACCATCGTATCGAGAATTGGGCGTGGCTTTGCTTAATTTTGTTGAAGACAATATTGAGCTTGAAGGACGCTACGCTGACCCTGAATTGAAGTTTCAAACCACGCCCGCTCAATTGCCAATCGACATGATTGATAATGTGTTCAACACACTAGAACAGTTGAAATGGGATAAAGGCTGGGTTGCCGAATGCTTAGGTTGTTACTTAAGTGAACCCAAAAATAATGTGTGGTTTGATACACCCTCACCCATTAGTATAAATAATTTTAAGAAAAAAATAAAAAAACAAGGGGTGGTGTTATCAAAAGGCAGCAAAATGTTGTACCACGAGCCGTGGGTGTTTATTAATGGAGAGCACTTGGTCGCCGATGGGCAAGATGCACTTGTATTGCATAAGCTTGCAAATGATCGAGGTGTTGGCGCCGATGTTGTGGCTTCTTTTGAAGAAGATAGTGCGATTTGGCAGGTTTTACACGACTGGTATGCACAAGGCTGGTTGGAGTTGGTGGCTTAAATTATGGGCATTTTAAGCGCGAATGAATATGCAAATTTATTCGAAAACGCACAATTGTGATTGAAAAACATGATACTTGACACAGTGCACAATTTTCGAGCTATAATGCGAGAGTAGTGTTGACATCTAGCGTGGTTGCCAGATGTGCACTGCGTGTTTAATTACTCTATATAGGTAACAACATGAAAAAATTATCATTGGTAGCATTGTTGGTTGCAGCTGGCGTTTTGGCAGCTTGCGGTGGCGAAAAGAAACCTGAAGCGGCAACTCCTGCTGCGACAACTGCGCCTGCAGCAACTGCCCCTGCAGCGACTGCTCCTGCAGCTCCTGCAACTGCCCCTGCAGCTGATGCAGCTAAAGCTGTTGACGCAGCTAAAGCAGCTGGTACTGCAACTGCTGACGCAGCTAAAGCAACAGCTGGTGCAGCTAAAGACGCAGCAGCTAAAACAATGGACGCAGCTAAAGCTGGTGCCGCTGCTGTTAAAGAAGAAGTTAAGAAATAATTCAGCGCGTGTCTTGTACACGCTTTGAAGAATGCTTAATTGCTCTTTAAAAAAGCCCACTTCGGTGGGCTTTTTTGTCAATGTTTAAAAAGATATACATGCTGAACATAACCCTTATTTCCGTGAGTCACAAACAGCCTGCTTGGGTCAACGATGCGTATAGCGAGTACGCCAAGCGTTTACCCAGCCGCGAACTAAAATTGGAGTTTAAAGAGATTAAGCCCGAACCACGCGAAGGCAAAACAGTTGAGCATGCGATGGCTCAAGAAGCGGTGCGCATAAATGCGGTTATTCCGCGTGGCGCTCATGTCATTGCGCTTGACGAGCGAGGTCAGGATTTGACGAGTGTCGGTTTGGCCAAGCAACTTTTGCACTGGCAACACGAATTTAGCAATCTCGCGCTGATTGTGGGGGGAGCTGATGGGCTTGATCCTTCTTTTAAAGCCAGTTGCCATGGTTTGGTTCGTTTATCTAGCCTGACCATGCCTCATGGTATGGTGCGTGTTCTACTTGCAGAACAAATTTATAGGGCTGTATCTATTAACAACAATCATCCTTATCACCGAGTTTGAGCCTATGAACATTTCCACTCATTACAATCCCTTTGAATTTACGCCTATTTATTTGGCCTCGCAAAGTCCGAGGCGTGCTCAACTTCTTGAGCAAATCGGTATTCCTTTTGAGGTTGTGTTGCCAGAAGATAGTCATGCTGCAGAGCTTTTGGAAACGGTTCAGCTTGGCGAAAAGCCTTTGCAGTATGTGCAACGAGTGACTTTGATGAAATTGCATAGTATGCAAACGCAGGTCATGCAATTGAAATTGCCAGCTCGCCCAATTTTATGCGCAGACACGACCGTTGCTTTTGGTGAAGAGATTTTAGGTAAACCGCTTGATGCCGCAGATGCCAAACGCATGTTAAGACTGTTGTCGGCTCAAACCCATCAAGTTCATACAGCGGTTGCTATTTTAAGCGAGGGGCAGATCCACACCGCTTGCGTCACGAGCGAGGTCAGTTTCAAAGAAATAAAAGAACAGGAGATTCAGGCATATATTGACTCGGGAGAGCCTTTCGGTCGGGCAGGTTCGTACGCGGTACAAGGTTTTGCTGCTGCATTTATTTCGCACCTGTCGGGTAGTTATTCGGCGGTGATGGGTTTGCCTGTATTTGAAGTGGCTCAGTTGTTGCGAGAGGCTCAAAAATAAGGCATGTCGATTATTTAGTATAAAAAAAGCAACCAATTGGTTGCTTTTTTATGTTTATGACTCGTCGCGTTTGACTTCTGCCAGTTGCGCAGGGTTGTTGCGTAAACGAATGTGCAGTTCACGCAGTTGTTTCTCATCAACAGGCGAGGGGGCTTGAGTCAACAAGCACTGCGCGCGCTGCGTTTTAGGGAATGCGATGACATCGCGAATCGACTCTGCGCCAGCCATCATGGTGACAATGCGGTCAAGACCAAAAGCAATGCCGCCGTGCGGAGGCGCACCGTATTGTAAGGCGTCAAGGAGGAAGCCGAATTTTTCTTGAGCTTCTTCAGCATTGATATTAAGCGCGCGGAAGACTTTGCTTTGAACTTCTTCACGATGGATACGAACAGAGCCACCGCCGATTTCCCAACCGTTGAGCACCATGTCGTAAGCTTTAGCGATACACAGGCCAGGGTTGGTGCTGAGGTGGTCTTCGTGTCCGTCTTTGGGGGCTGTGAATGGGTGGTGGCAGGCGACCCAGCGTTTACCCTCGTCGTCGTATTCAAACATTGGGAAGTCAACAACCCAAAGAGGCTGCCAATCATTGCTGGCATGACCTTTTTCGTGCCCAATTTTGATGCGCAATGCACCTATGGCATCATTAACCACTTTAGCGCGGTCTGCGCCAAAGAAGATGATGTCGCCATTTTGTGCTTTGACGCGTTCTAAAATGGTTTGCAAGGCGGCATCATCAATGTTCTTGACGATGGGCGATTGAAGACCATCGCGACCATTTTCAATTGCATTAACTTTGATATAAGCCAAACCTTTTGCGCCATAGATGCCCACGAATTGGGTATATGCGTCAATTTCTGAACGAGATAACTCGGCACCGTTAGGTACGCGCAAGGCAACCACACGACCATCTTCTAAGTTGGCGGCTGAGTTGAAGACTTTGAAATCAACTGTTTTCATGACATCAGTCAATTCAGTAAATTGCAACGGTACGCGTAAATCGGGTTTGTCGGAGCCGTACAAAGCCATGGCATCCGCATAAGACATCACAGGGAATGGGTTGGCTAATTCTATGTCTAAAACCTCTTTAAACACGCCACGAATCATGCCTTCAAATAAACTGCGAATATCTGATTCGCTCATGAATGAGGTTTCAATATCCACTTGAGTGAATTCAGGTTGACGATCGGCACGCAAGTCTTCGTCACGGAAGCATTTGACGATTTGATAATATCGGTCAAAGCCTGCGACCATCAACATCTGTTTGAACAATTGTGGCGACTGCGGTAATGCAAAAAATTGACCGTCATGTACACGTGAAGGTACGAGATAATCGCGAGCACCTTCGGGCGTCGATTTGGTGAGCATCGGTGTTTCGATGTCAATAAAATCATTGGCATCAAGAAATTTGCGAATCGCCATCGCCGTTTTGTAACGCAATTTCATGTTGTATTGCATTTGTGGGCGACGCAAATCCAAAACGCGATGGGTTAATCGAGTGGTCTCTGATAAGTTTTCTTCGTTTAGTTGGAAAGGAGGGGTGACAGAAGCGTTCAGAATCTCGAGCTCTTGAGCCACGATTTCAATTTCGCCAGTAGCCAGCTTTGGATTAACCAAGCCTGCATCGCGTAAGCTAACTCGACCGATTACCTTAACGCAAAACTCATTTCGTAGAGAGCCAGCCAATTCAAACATTTTGGCAGCGTCAGGGTTAAAGACCACTTGTACCAAACCTTCTTTGTCTCGTAAGTCGATAAAAATAACACCACCGTGGTCTCGGCGGGTGTTTACCCAACCACAGACGGTGACCGTTTGTTCAGCGTTGGCTTTGGTCAGTTGACCGCAAAAATGACTGCGCATACCCATGATTGTTTCTTTCTAAAATCAAGTTAATCTATATGATAAAAATAGTAATGTATTAAACCGATGGTTCTTTTTGTTCGAGCGTGTTGCTGGTCGATGCCAGATTTTTTTGCTCTTCGGGTGAAACCACACCCATTGAAATAATATACTTCAACGCCTCATCGACACTCATATCCAATGACATGACATCCTCTTTTTTCATGATAAGAAAAAAGCCTGAAGTTGGGTTTGGAGTGGTGGGAACATACACGCTAATGCAGTCGTTGGGGAGCTTTGAGGCGACGTCACCACTTGGCGTACCTGTTTGGAATGCAACAGTCCAAGAGCCTTCACGTGGATACTGCACCAATAAGGCTTGGCGAAAGGCCTGTCCGTTGCTTGAAAACAAAGTGTCTGAAACCTGCTTGACGCTACCATAAATGTTTTTAACGATAGGAATGCGTGAAAAAAATGAGTTCATCACGCGTAAAAACCATTGGCCAAAAAAATTAGCCGCCATCAAACCTGTAAAGAACAGTAAAGAGACCACCAAGATGACGCCAAGAAATGGAATATCTTTAATTGCCAAAACAGGTGCTTGCCAAAGCTCGGGTAAAACGCGTGCAACGATATCAACTACACTTTCGAAGATGTCGGTTAAGAAACGCATCCCCCAGTTAATCACTCCAAAAGTGATGAGGATGGGCACCCAAATAAACACCCCTGTCACGAGGTAGTTACGAATTTTGGCACTGGTAAAATGTTCGCGCATGGTTAACTTTAAAAATTGAAACAAATTAGTGACAGCCGCATCCCGTTGCGCAAGCGGCTGGAGTAGGGCTTGCGGTACTATCCGAAACCGAGGTTGTACCGCTTGAATTGCTTACGGCTGTTTCGCCGCCCACGCTGCTGCTGGTTGAGTTTCCTGCAGTTGACGAGCCGCCGCGAAAATCGGTGACATACCAACCAGAGCCTTTAAGTTGAAATCCCGCTGCGGTGATTTGTTTGCTAAAAGAGTCTTGACCACAGTTAGGGCATGTGGTCAATGGCGCATCGCTCATTTTTTGCAATACGTCTTTGGCGTGCCCACAGTGTGAGCAATGATAAGCATAAATCGGCATGACGACCTCGTTAAATTTTGATTTAATTTAGATGGTGACAAAATTAAACGACCATTATACGTTAGAAGCGGTTGGCTGACAACGCGGGTATCAGTCGGCTTGAGAACAAGACAACCAAGCAAAGCTTGGTTGTCTGGGAGAAAGTCAATCATTCGTAATTAAATGATTAACTATTTTAAGAATTAGAATTAACGGGTTCAGTTGGGTTGTCTGTTTTTACGTGCATGGTGACATTGCCTTGATATACAGCACCAGGGTCGATTTGCAATGTTTTTGTTTCGATGTTGCCAACAATGGTGCTGCTGTTTTTCAACTGTAGGCTGTTGGCGTGAACATGTCCATCTACTCGGCCATATACGGTGACTTCATTGCTGTTGATGTCGCCTTTTATATAGCCTTTCTCTCCTAAAACCACGCCGCCGTTCGCGGATAGATTGCCTAAAATTTGACCATCGATTTTAATGTACGCCTTGGTGTCGACATGCCCGTTGATGGTGCAGTCCTCGCCAATGACAGTCGTGTACGTGCGGCTTGTGTTTTCTTGAACATCTTTTTTACTGAACATGTGTGGCCTCGATGTTGTTATAAGTTGTAATAAAAAAAGAATTCTACATTGAAATAAGCTGGATTGAGCAGTTTATCAATTGTTCTGAGCAGTGTTGATGGTTAAAAATTGTTCGGGGTCTAAAGGTTGGTTGTTTAAGCGCACCTCATAGTGCAAATGAGGCCCAGTTGAGCGACCTGTGCTGCCCACTTCGCCGACAGTATCACCAGCCTTGATGCTTTGTCCAAGCGTGACGCGAATCACTGACATATGTGCGAATAGCGTTTCGTAGCCAGAAGAGTGGGCAATTCGCACCACGTTGCCATAGCCGTTCATGACGCCAGCAAAAACCACTTTGCCGTCGGCGGTTGCATGAATGGGGTCGCCGTATGGGGCTTTAAAATCCAAACCAGGATGAAACTCTTCCCCTTGGTTTGAAAAAGGATTGGCTCGACTGCCAAAACGAGAAGTCAGGTAGCCATCATGAGGAACACCGATGGGCGTGTTACGAATTTTTTCTAATAGGCTTATTGCATTTTGGTTGTAACGGCTGGTAAATGGTATTTCACCTGCAATGGGGTGGTATGCGCCACCAAGCGGTTGAGGGTCAGTGGCTGAGTTTTCTTGTGTTTTGGGGGTAGGGTTGTTTGCTCCACGCTCATTCAAATACTCTTGCAACTGCAGAATGGTTTTTTCCGTCTTTTTCAGTTCGTTGATTTTCGCAGCCGCTTCAACCGAATTGTGATCTTCTAAAGCCTTAACCTTGCCTTGTAATTCTTGATTGTTTGATGCTGTTTTTAGATGCAAGGTTGTTAGAGCGACCAAACCAACCAACAGGCCTATACAAATAGCAGCTAAAGTCAGCAGTGCTTGTTTGGAGTGACGCAACAGCCATGTGTTGACTCGAAAAGTCTCTGTCCGCTGTTCGTCGCTGACGACCATGATGGTGGCGTATTTTGTTTTTTTCATTTGAGTTTTCAATGGCAAGCTCTGGGTTTCAATCATCCAATTAAAAAAATCTAGGCAATATTAATGTCTACTTGTGTTTGTTCACAGATGAGGTTTTTTATCGGTGCTGTTGCAACCCAGTATGCTTGGCTAAGATTAAGGAAAGCAAATAAAAACCAGTTTATGATTATAGACGAACTTTAGGGGTGTGTGCGGAATGTTTTTGTGGGTTTTACGTATATGTTTGGGATGCGCTGGTTTATTTGAGAACTTATGGTTAAAGCGACTAGGTTTTTACTTTTTTTGCGGCACATCAAGTAAAATGCTCGTTTTGCTGAAAAGCGCGCTTAGTTTAGAAATACAGAAATGGCTTACATGAAGAACATCCGTAATTTTTCTATCATCGCTCACATTGACCATGGCAAATCGACTTTAGCTGACCGCATTATTCATATGTGCGGGGGGTTGTCAGACCGCGAGATGGAGTCGCAAGTCCTTGATTCTATGGATATTGAACGTGAGCGAGGGATTACCATTAAGGCACAGACGGCTGCTTTGGAGTATAAAGCGGATAATGGTGAAATTTATAATTTGAATTTGATTGACACGCCAGGTCACGTCGATTTTTCGTATGAGGTTTCTCGTTCGTTGTCGGCTTGTGAGGGGGCGTTGTTGGTGGTTGATGCCTCTCAAGGTGTTGAAGCACAAACGGTGGCGAATTGCTACACTGCCTTAGATTTGGGCGTTGAAGTTGTACCCGTTCTAAATAAAATTGATTTGCCCGCCGCTGAACCCGCCAATGCGATTGCTGAAATTGAAGACGTGATTGGTATCGAGGCCTCGGATGCTGTGCTGTGTTCTGCGAAAACTGGTTTAGGCGTGCGAGAGGTTATTGAGCGCATGATTGCTCGTATTCCCCCGCCAGAAGGTGACCCAGAAGCACCTTTGCAAGCCTTGATTATTGACTCATGGTTTGATAATTACGTGGGTGTGGTCATGCTTGTACGCGTGATGAATGGCACTTTGAAAACCCGTGACAAAATTCAGATGATGGCAACGGGCGCGCAGCACGGGGTTGAGCATCTCGGTGTGTTCACGCCGAAATCGAAAAACTTGCCGCAGTTATCGGCTGGGCAGGTGGGCTTCATCATCACAGGCTTAAAAGAATTGCATGCGGCTAAAGTGGGGGACACCATAACCCACGTCCAGACCACCAATAAAACCGCTGCGGCTGCGCCCTTACCAGGTTTTAAAGAAATCAAACCGCAGGTCTTTGCGGGGCTATATCCTGTTGAGTCCAGTGAATACGATGCTTTACGGGAGTCATTGGAAAAACTTAAGCTGAATGATGCATCGTTGCATTATGAACCTGAAGTGTCACAAGCCTTGGGTTTTGGGTTTCGTTGCGGCTTTTTGGGCTTGTTGCACATGGAGATTGTGCAGGAACGCTTAGAGCGCGAATTTAATATGGATTTAATCACGACTGCACCTTCAGTCGTATACGAAATTCTCATGCGCGATGGCAGCATTGTGCAAATGGAAAATCCATCCAAAATGCCTGACCCGTCGCGCATTGAAGAAATTCGCGAACCCATTGTGACCGTGAATTTATTTATGCCCCAAGAGTACGTTGGCTCCGTGATTACATTGTGTACACAAAAACGCGGTGTACAAACCAATATGACTTATCATAGCCGCCAAGTGCGCTTGACTTACGAAATTCCAATGGCAGAAGTGGTGATGGATTTCTTTGATAAACTCAAATCGACCTCGCGCGGTTATGCGTCGATGGACTATGAGTTTAAAGAATACCGTGCCGCAGACGTGGTTAAAGTTGATATGCTTATTAACGGTGAAAAAGTCGATGCCTTAGCGATTATCGTCCACCGCAGCAATGCTGCACCGCGAGGCCGTATGGTGGCGGCGAAAATGCGCGAGCTGATTCCGCGGCAGATGTACGATGTGGCGATTCAAGCATCTATTGGTTCAAACATCATTGCTCGAGAAAACGTGAAAGCCTTGCGCAAAAACGTCTTGGCTAAATGTTATGGTGGTGACATTACCCGTAAGAAAAAATTGCTTGAAAAACAAAAGGCGGGTAAAAAACGCATGAAACAAGTGGGCTCCGTTGAAGTGCCGCAAGAGGCCTTTTTGGCGATTTTGCGAGTGGATGACTAATATTAATTGAGCAAATAAAAACAAAACGTTTGTTCAAAATGAATCATGAGTGCTGAGGGAAATTCTTGAGGCAACTCTATAAAAGGAAGGCAAGGTATGTGGTTTAGTATTCTGTTGGTCATGTTGTTTCTTGTTACGGGCTTTTTTTGGGTGTTGGATATGGCTGTTTTTAAACCCAAACGTGTAAAAAAGGCGCAAGCCATCAAAGCGCAAATGCAAGGTGGCTACGATGACGCAGTGCAAGAAGCTCTAGCACGTCCTGTGTGGTTGGAATACACCGCAGGTCTGTTTGGTGTGGTTGCGTTGGTATTCGTTTTACGTTCATTTGTCACTGAGCCATTTCGCATTCCATCCAGCTCGATGGTGCCGACCTTGCTTGAAGGCGACTTTTTATTGGTTAATAAATTCGCATACGGCTTGCGCATGCCCATCACCAATCAAGTGGTTGTGCCTGTGGGGCATCCCAATCGTGGCGATGTGGTGGTCTTCCATTACCCACTTGACCCCAAAACCGATTTTATCAAACGTGTTGTGGGCTTGCCTGGTGACACCGTGGTGTACGAGAATAAGCAATTGACCATTAACGGTAAAGTCATTGAACAAAAATCGACGAATATTTCAAATTTAAAACCTGGGACTTATGCCAAAGATATTCCATTGAATACGGTTTATCAGAGCGATGAGATGTTGGCAGACAATGGTCAATCTCATGCCATTTGGACCGAAGAGCGGCATCCGACCTACATTCCTCAAGGCGTGCGTTTAGAAGCCAAACAAGCTTGCAAATATAATGAAACAGGCTTTACGTGTACAGTGCCCAAAGGACATTATTTTATGATGGGTGATAACCGTGATTACAGTGACGACTCGCGTTATTGGGGATTTGTGCCCGATGAGAATTTGGTCGGACGCGCGTATTTTGTGTGGATGAACTTTAATGATTTTTCGCGTATTGGAACATCTGTTAAATAAAATATGACCCAACAGAATCCTCTTCTTTCTTTACAGCATCAGCTCGGTTATTTATTTACCGATGTTAAATTGTTGCGTCAAGCTTTGACGCACCGTAGTTATGCTCAAAATCACTATGAACGGCTTGAGTTTCTTGGGGACGGTGTGCTCAACTGTTCAATTGCCCGTTGTTTATATGACCAGTTTAAAGACATCAAAGAGGGCGAGCTGTCTCGCATTCGCGCCCACTTGGTGAAGCAAGATACTTTGGTTTTAATCGCCCAAGATTTGTCCGTGTCTAAGTACTTATTGCTCGGCGAAGGCGAAATGAAAAGTGGTGGGCTGAATCGCCCATCCATTTTGGCGGATGCTGTCGAAGCGATGATTGGTGCTATTTTTCTTGAAGCGGGTTTTGATGTGGCGCAATCTGTCGTCGCTCGTTTATATGCGCCTTTGCTAAAAAACATCGACCCAAGCAGTGCAGGAAAAGATGCCAAAACCCAGTTGCAAGAGCGATTGCAAGGGCAAAAATTACCTGTGCCTAAATACGACATCATCGAGATTCAAGGTGCGGCTCATGAGCAGGTTTTTACTGTGTCTTGTTTTATTGAAGCCTTGCAGGTGCGCACGCAAGGAGAGGGCAGTACGCGCCGCTTGGCTGAGCAACAAGCCGCTCGCTTGGCGATGGATGTTTTGGAGCATTCGCAGCAGTCGAGTATTAAAAAACGCAACTGATTCTGTCATTCAATCATGTTTTTTGCATCAATGATTTGAGCGTTTTGAATTAAACAAAAATATTATTCATGATGTAAAATTGTCACATCATGACGTATTCTAATCAATTGATTTTATTTTGTTTTTTGTTAAGACTTGTCTAGTAAGCACCTTAATAAAATTTTTAAACTCAAAATCCGCATATTGGGTTTACTTTCCTTATCTATAAAAATGACCGAACAACTTATTGATTCACCTGACACACCACACAGTTTTCACACGGGTTTTGTGGCCATTATTGGTCGCCCAAACGTTGGTAAATCGACGTTAATGAACAAACTGATTGGCCAAAAAGTGTCCATCACCTCCAAAAAAGCACAAACCACGCGCCATCGTATCAATGGCGTGCTCACTGAAGGGGATACTCAGTATATTTTTGTTGATACGCCTGGGTTCCAAACCAAACATGGTGGTGCGCTTAATCGTGTATTAAACCGCAATGTTTCGCAGGCTTTGGGCGAAGTTGATGTGGTCGTTTGGGTGATTGAAGCCATGAAATTCACATCGCAAGATGAGGCTGTTTTGAATATTTTACCTCGTGAAACGCCCGTGATTTTGGTGGTTAATAAGGTAGATGCCTTGGAGCGTAAAAATGATTTGTTGCCATTTGTGCAAAAACTCAGCACTCGCTTTGATTTTGCACAAATCATTCCTGTGAGTGCAAAAAATGGCATTCAGACCGATGTTTTGCTCAATCAAATTAAGCCATATTTACCTGAAAATCCACCGTTTTTTGATGAAGATGACATCACGGATCGCCCGACTCGATTTTTAGCTACAGAAATCATTAGAGAAAAAGTGTTTCGCTTGTCTGGTGATGAAGTGCCTTATGGCTGTACGGTTGAGATAGAGCTGTTTCAAGAAGAGGGCAAATTGTATCGCATCGCCGCCGCGATTTTGGTTGAGCGCGAAGCACATAAGGGCATGTTAATTGGCAAGGATGGCGAACGTTTAAAACGCATTGCTTCTGAGTCGCGTGCCGACATGGAACGCTTATTTGGTTGTAAAGTGTTTTTAGAAGTGTGGATTAAAGTACGTCAAGGCTGGGCTGATTCTGAATCCAGCTTGAGAAAACTGGGTTACGAGTAGCCCCGAATAAGTGCATTGATTTGCTTGTTCACATCAATATTAAAAATGGCCGTCAAAATTCCTATTGCTAAACTTGAGCGCCGTAAAGGTGTTGAGATGCCCGTGCTTAAGCGCGAGAGCAGCATGCGCGCTGCTTCAAAGGTGCTGCACGAGCCAGCGTATATTTTGCACAGCCAACCCTATTCTGAGACCAGCTTGCTGCTTGATGTGTTCACCCGACATCACGGTCGCATCAGTGTGTTGGCAAAAGGTGCGAAACGGCCATATACTCAATGGCGTGCGAGCTTATTTCAAACGTTCCAAACCTTGTCCTTGGCCTATACGGGCAAGGCGCAAGTCAAAACTTTACTCGATTTGGAGTGGGTCGGTGGTATTCCCATGTTGCAAGGCGCGGCGTTAATGGCTGGGTTTTATATGAATGAGTGGATGCGACGCGCTTTAGCCTTAGATGATCCGCATTCGAGTTTATTTGATGCCTATCAACACAGCTTGGCGGATTTGAGTCTAAGTCCAGCAAATGAGCATGCCGCGGCGTTGCGTGGATTTGAATCGGCTTTGCTGCGCGAGTTGGGCTACGGCGTGCCCTTGCACATGGCATCTGGCGATATTCAAGCCGATGCATGCTATGTTTTGAATGATGATGGGCATGAGTGGTTGTTGTGGCGCGAAACTTCAATGCCGCAAGACCGCGTTTGGGTACATGGACAAACTTTAATTGACATGCAGCACAATCAATATCATGCTACTCAAACAGCTTTGGAATCGAAACGGGTGCTGCGTTTTTTTCTGCACAGGCATATCGGCGCACAACCGTTGAATACACGCCAACTTCTGATTAATTTAAACAAACTCACTTTATTATGATACGTCTAGGCATAAATATTGACCATGTGGCCACGGTGCGTCAAGCCCGTCGCACGATTTACCCATCACCGCTGCACGCCGCTCAACTTGCTGAAGCGGCGGGGGCTGATTTGATTACCGTACATTTGCGGGAGGATCGTCGTCATATTCAAGATGATGATGTGGCAGTGTTGGCTCAAGCCTTTAAAGCTCGCGAGTTGCACACTTACATGAACCTTGAGTCAGCCATTACAGAGGAAATGATTGCTCACGCTTGCCGCATTGCGCCGCGTGATGTCTGCCTTGTCCCTGAAAAGCGTGAAGAGGTGACGACTGAGGGCGGTTTAGATGTGGCGACACATTTCGATGCCGTACAAGCAGCGATACAACGCCTCACCGCAGCGGGCGTACAGCAGGTTTCTTTGTTTGTCGACCCGACCATTGAAGCCATGCGTGCAGCAGCCGATGTTGGTGCGCCCGTGGTTGAATTGCACACAGGCTGTTATGCCGATGCGCCAACCCCTGAGGCTCTGTCGCAGGAGTTGGAGCGCATTCGCATTGCGGCTTATGAAGGCAAGCGCTTAGGTTTACGCATTCACGCAGGGCATGGATTGCATTATGAGAACGTGCAGGCGGTTGCTGCGATTACGGTGATTGACGAATTGAACATAGGTCATGCGATTGTTGCGCGAGCCGTGTTTGATGGTTTCGAAAAAGCGGTACGCGATATGAAAGCCATCATGCATCAAGCTCGATTAACGGCTTTGCGAGGCCAGTCGTGATTTACGGCGTTGGCACTGATTTACTAAAGGTTGAGCGCATTCATGCTGCATTTTTGGCGCGTGGTGAGCGGTTCGCACGACGGATTTTGGGCGAAGATGAATTCAAAATTTTTCAATCGCGCTACCAGCGCAACGAAAATCGAGGCTTGCTATTTCTAGCGACTCGATTCGCGGCTAAAGAAGCTTTTTCTAAGGCGATTGGATTGGGTTTACGCAGTCCAATGAGTTGGGGGATAGTGCAGTTTGTGAATGCGCCATCGGGTAAACCGATGGTCAAGTTGTCCGAGCCGTTACTCTCATGGTGCGCTGAAAGAAGACTATCCTTTCATGTTTCGATGACCGATGAAAGCGATATGGTGTGCGCGTTTGTGGTGGCTGAAATACAAGCAAATGAGACACAAAAATGAGCATGTCCATCTGAGGCGTGCGATTACGAAAGGTGTGAATGATGACGATAAACACAAATAAACTGGGCCCCATCGTTGTTGACTTACTCGGTCATACCCTGACCGATGCAGATAAAAAACGCATTCTTCATCCGCTTACGGGCGGGGTCATTATGTTTGGACGTAATTTCAAATCACGTCGACAAATCACACAGCTGGTACAAAGCATCCGTGCTTTACGCCCAGAGCTTCTGATTAGCGTTGATCATGAAGGTGGGCGCGTGCAACGTTTTAAAACCGATGGTTTTACACACTTGCCCTCAATGCGTGTGCTGGGGCAGTTGTGGGACAAGCAACCTATGGAAGCTGTTCGCATAACCACGGCTGCGGGCTTTGTCTTGGCGGCTGAGTTGCGGGCGGTGGGGGTTGATTACAGCTACACCCCCGTTTTGGATCTTGATTATGGTGAAAGCACCGTTATCGGCGACCGTGCTTTTTCGCATGACCCACGGGTGGTGACCATGTTGGCGAAAGCTTTACAGCATGGTTTGTTATTAGCGGGTATGAAAAATTGTGGTAAACATTTTCCTGGACATGGCTACATCGCAGCGGATTCTCACACCGCCATGCCCGTGGACAAGCGTCCCCTGAAAAAAATCATGACGGATGATGTTTTACCCTATCGCATGTTACAGACCGATTTGGCCGCTGTGATGCCTGCTCACGTGGTCTATCCAAAGGTGGATGCCCAACCCGCTGGTTTTTCGAAAGTTTGGTTGCGGATTTTGCGTGAAGAATTGGGTTTTTCTGGTGCGGTGTTGACGGATGACTTGAGCATGGCAGGAGCCGCTTTGCGTTACCCTGATGTGGTTGAGCGAGTCAAAGCTGCGCTGGATGCAGGCTGTGACCAAGTTTTAATTTGTAATCGCCCTCAAGACTTGGACGCGGCTTTGAATGGCTTGCCTAAATCATACTTAAAAGCGGTTCAACAAAAACATTTGGCGGGGTTAAGGGCGGTTGGTGAGCCGTTGGCTTGGAATGACTTACAAAAAGACAGCCGATATTTGGCGGCGAAAAAAGCCATTGAGCCCTATGTGCACAATAAGCCCGTGGTTGACCCCACAGCGGTGATGCTCAAAAAATCGCTCAAAAATAAAAAATAGGTTTGAGTGGAAAACACATAAAAACCTGCGTCAGAGCTAAAAAAACAGTAAAATGATGCCCATTCGACAATGGTTTTTTTAACCATTGAGCATCAAAAGACATTAATTAAACAGACTTTTTGGAGTTCCCATGCCGCTTGCAGAAATTAAATCAAACGTAGAACAAAAAATGAACAAGAGCATTGAAGCCTTGAAAAACGATTTCACAAAAATTCGCACAGGTCGTGCGCATCCCAGTTTTTTAGACAACGTTCACGTTGATTATTATGGTTCGGCCACGCAATTATCCGCTGTCGCCAACTTGACCCTGCTTGATGCGCGCACAATAGGCGTTCAACCTTGGGAAAAAAGCATGCTCAATGCGATTGAAAAAGCCATTCGTGAGGCCGATTTGGGTTTGAATCCTTCAACCCAAGGCGAGATGATTCGCGTACCAATGCCTGCTTTGACAGAAGAGCGTCGTAAAGAAATGGTGAAGCTGGTTAAAACTGATGCTGAAAATGCAAAAATTGCTGTGCGCAACCACCGTCGTGATGCGAACGAGCAGTTAAAACGTTTATTGAAAGACAAAGAAATCACTGAAGATGATGACCGTCGCACTCAAGATTTTGTACAAAAGTTGACGGATAAATTTATTGCTGAAATCGATAAGATGGTGGCAACCAAAGAAGCGGAAGTGTTGACAGTTTAAAGTCAGACACAACAAGCGCCGACCTTGTCGGCGCATTGTTTTAATAACTATAAAAAGCCCCACGAAAGGGCATAAAGAGAAACACATGAGTGAACACGTGAGCAGTACCCTTACCATTCCAACCGTTCATAATGTGCCAGAGCATGTTGCTATTATCATGGATGGCAATGGTCGTTGGGCCACCAGCCGTGGATTGCCACGAGTTTGGGGACATAAGCGCGGCGCACAAACCGTGCGAGAAGTGGTCCGCATTTGCGTTGAAATTGGGGTCAAAAACTTGACTCTATTTGCGTTTAGTTCTGAAAACTGGCGCCGACCACCTGCTGAGGTGTCTTTTTTGATGAAGTTGTTCATGCGCAGTTTGCGCCGTGAAATCAAAGCATTGGCAGATAACGGCATTCAGCTACGAATTATTGGCGAGTTGTCTGCCTTTGATGAGACCATCCAAGGGTTGATTAAAGAGGCGCATGAAAAAACCCGTGGTGGGAAAAATTTAACATTGACCGTCTCTGCCAATTATGGTGGACGTTGGGATATTTTAAATGCCATGAATGCGTTATTGGCACACCGCAAAGCCAATGGCTTGCCGCTTGATGCACCTGTTTCGGAAGAGGATTTTCAACCGTTTTTACAATTGGCAGATTTGCCTGAGCCTGATTTGTTTATTCGAACGGGCGGCGAAGCTCGGGTGTCGAACTTTTTGTTGTGGCAGCTTGCATATACTGAATTATATTTCACACCGACGTTTTGGCCTGATTTTAACCGCGAAACGTTTTTGGCTGCGGTGGGTTCGTATCAGCAGCGAGAGCGGCGTTTTGGGCGCACCAGTGCGCAGTTAAAAGAAGCGAAATAAGATACCAATGAAATGGCACATTGGTTTTTATCTTTTATTTTTTTCAATGAATTTTTGAATTGGACAATGTATGGTTAAGACCAGAGTATTGACGGCATTGGCGATGTTGTGTGTTGTTGGTGGTCTGATGTTTTTTGCGTCCCCGAATGTTTGGTTGGCTGCGGTGAGTTTAATGGTGGCTTGGGCTGCAGCCGAGTGGGCTAATTTAGCAAAATTTAATAAATTACAAAAAGTACTTTATGTCTTTGCGCTACCTGCTTTATTGGGAGCTGGTTACGCATTCAGTTACGACATCCCGAGCTTGATGGGCGTTGGCATTACTTTGTCTGTTGCATTTTGGATGCTGATTGTGCCTTTATGGCTTTATTTTAGCTGGCATGTGACATTTAAGCCTGCTTTGGCTTTGGTGGGCGCTTTGGTTTTGTTGGTGACGGGTTGGTGCTTTTTATTGGTGAGGCATGATGCACGTTATGCTTGGATGCTGCTCGGTTTATTGGTCGTCGTGTGGGTCGCAGATACGGCGGCTTTTTTCGCAGGCCGTGCTTTTGGTCGGCGTAAATTGGCTCCCAGTATCAGCCCAGGTAAAACCATCGAAGGCGCGTTAGGTGCTTGGGTTGGTGTGACGGTATATTTGGCTGTGGTAACGGTAGGCATGCATTGGTTACCGATTGATTTGGGTTTTGTTAAGTTGTTATTGTTGGGCTTTTTACTCACGTATCAAAGTATTATTGGCGACTTGTTTGAGTCATGGCTCAAACGTTGTGCAGGTGTTAAAGACAGTGGACATGCCTTACCTGGGCATGGTGGAATTTTGGATCGTATTGACTCGATTTTGTCGACCTTGCCTTTGCAGGTGTTGTTACTTAATTGGATTGTGCCGTGAGTACAGTGAAAATGAGTGGGCATAAACAAGTGGTGACGGTGCTGGGCGCTACAGGTTCGATTGGTTGTAGCACCTTGGATGTTATTGCACGTCATCCAGAGTTGTTTGAAGTGTTTGCGCTTACGGGTGTATCGCAAGTGGAACGTTTGGCAGCTCAGTGTGCGCAGTTTTTGCCACGTTTTGTGGTGGTGCTTGATGATTCCACTGCTGTCGATTTGCGTGCTCGTTTGTCAACCTTGTCACCGCGGACAGAGGTGCTGGTGGGTGTTCAGGCCTTGTGTGACGTGTCGAGTGCGGTTGAGGTTGATACCGTCATGGCTGCTATTGTTGGGGCGGCTGGCTTGTTACCTGTCATGGCTGCCGCACGCGCGGGTAAGCGAATATTATTGGCCAACAAAGAGGCCTTGGTGATGGCTGGGGCTTTGATGACTCAAGCCGTGCGTGAACATCACGCACAGCTGGTGCCTATTGACAGTGAGCACAATGCGATTTATCAATGCTTACCTATTAATGGTCAAGGTGAGGTGGATAATAGAGCGGTGGCGTCCATTACGCTCACTGCATCGGGCGGGCCTTTTCTTCACATGGCTTTAAAAGATTTGGGTGCTATCACACCAGAGCAAGCTTGTGCGCATCCGAGATGGCAAATGGGTCGTAAAATATCGGTTGATTCAGCCACGATGATGAATAAGGGCTTGGAGGTCATTGAAGCGCATTGGCTGTTTGGCGTGCCCGCAGAGCAAATTAATGTCGTGATTCATCCGCAGAGCATTGTTCATTCGTTGGTGAATTATGTGGATGGTTCGAGCTTGGCTCAACTTGGGCATGCGGATATGCGCGTACCCATTGCTCATGCCTTAGCGTGGCCTGAGCGCGTGTCGTCTGGTGTGGCTACTTTGAATTTAGCCACTCAAGGCGAGTTGAATTTTTATCCGCCTGATTTTGATAAATTTAAATGTTTGGATTTGGCATTTGCCGCCTTGCGTGTGGGCGGTGCAGCGCCGATTGTGTTGAATGCTGCAAATGAATGTGCCGTGGCTGCGTTTTTAGATGGGCAGATGGCGTATTTAGATATTGCTAAAACCAATGAACAGGCTTTGACGGCATTAAGCCTGAGTGCGCCGACCAGCTTGGATGACGTTGTGGCCATTGATAAAGAGACTCGCGAATGGGTCAAGAGCCATGTACTGGTGTGACAGCTTAAAAGGTAAAACATGAACAGTCTGTGGAGTTTTATAGTTGCAATTTTAGTTTTGGTCACCATTCACGAGTGGGGGCACTACTGGGTGGCAAAAAAATGCGGCGTCGATATTGAGAAATTTTCAATAGGCTTTGGTAAGCCTTTGTTCACATGGAAAAATAAAGAGGGCACAGAGTTTTGTCTCGCGATGATTCCTCTCGGTGGCTATGTCAAAATGCGCGGCGAGTATGCAATTACAACGGCAGAAGAACAGGCAGCTCAACCCAAAGGCAGTTTTGCGGCGTGTAATGTATGGCAACGAATGGCGATTGTAGTGGCAGGGCCGTTGGTGAATTTATTATTTGCTTTTTTAATTTTCACTGTTTTCTCGTATGGCACACAACACGTCATAGCCCCTGTTGCACAAGCGCCCGTAACCCAAACCCTAGCAGCCCCTTTGGGCATTCAAACGGGTGATGTTATTACGGAAATCAACCAAAAGCCTGTTGTCAGTTGGAATGATGTTAATGTGGCTGTGTCGCGCTCGGTGTTTAATCAAACAGCGATTGATTTAACATGGCGAGGTGTTGATGGCGTTGTTCATCAAGGCACATTAAACACCGCTGGCATCTCAATAGAAGACCCCGCTTGGCTTGATGCTATTGGACTTTATCCAGAAGAAACTCAGCCTCGTTTAGGGCGCGTCATGCCTCATAGCGTTGCTGAAGCGGCTGGTTTACAAGATGGTGATGAGGTGACTCATATCGATGGTGTCGCCATTTATGGTGCAACAGCCTTGCGAGAGGCTATTACCCAAAATCCCAATAAATACATTGCGCTCACGGTTAATCGCAATGGAAAAAGCCTAAATATTGATGTGAAGCCTGCAGCGGTAGAAACTAAGGTCAAAGCCAATGGTACAGAAGAGGTAAAAACAATTGGACGAATTGGTGTTGCTATCTCAGGTTTCAACAGCATTCAGATTCACCAAGGTATGTTGACGGCTTTAGAAAAAGGGGTGAAAGCCACTTGGGATTCGACTGTGATGACGTTTCAAGGCATGTTCAAAATGTTGACAGGGCAACTTAGCCTTAAAAACATTGGCGGCCCTGTTTCTATTGCCCAAATGGCGGGCGAGAGTAGTACCGCTGGTTGGGTGACTTTCGTTGGCTTTTTGGCCATGCTTTCAGTCAGCTTGGGCGCATTAAATTTATTACCAATTCCGATGCTTGATGGCGGGCATTTGGTATACTATGTCATCGAAGTTTTTACGGGTAAGCCCGTATCAGAAAAGATTCTAGCGGTCGGTCAGCGTGTAGGCCTAACATTTTTACTGTGCTTAATGGGCATTGCATTTTATAATGACGCGTTAAAGCTGTTCGGTTAAAATGCATCAGTTGCTGGTTTTATAACGTTTCACTCGATTTTGGGTTTGAAAAAATATGGATGTTCTTTTTTAAACAATTCTGCGCCATAAAAACGCTAATTGCTTAAACTCGAGCCGTTCATCATGGATTAGGAAAATTATGTCGGTCAGTCAAATTGCTTCATATAAACCTGCTAAAGCACTTGTTGCCCTGGCTGTAGCTGGTTTGTTTGTCTCTACGCCAGCTATGGCCAAAACCGCTAAAGTGAAAAAAACACCCGCCACAACGTCAGCGACTAATGTCGCTGTTGCTGTGCCTCAAGGTGTTAAGCTAACTGATATTTTGGTGCAAGGTCTGCAACGTTCTGACCCATCCGCTGTATTTGGCTTTTTACCTGTTAAAGTTGGTGATACGTTTAATCCAAGTCAGTCTCAAGATGTCATTAAAGCCCTTTACGCATCAGGCTTGTACGAAGACGTTAGCGTTGGTTTAAATGGTAGTGTGTTGGTTGTGAAATTGGCTGAACGCCCCGTTGTGGCAGACTTTACCATTAAGGGCATGAAAAATTTTGATAAAAAAGAAGTATCTCAAAATTTAAAAAATTATGGGTTCGCTCAAGGCTATCCTTATGATCCTGCACTGCTCGAAAAAGTAAAAACAGAATTACAAGCCATGTACGCAGATGCGGGTCTCGTTAATGCTAAAGTAACCTCTGAAGTCAAAGAGCAAGACCGCAAGCAAGTCGCGATTACGATTAATGTAGATGAAGGTCAATACCTTAAAATTAAAAAAATCACAGTTGAAGGCAATAAAGCTATTTCAACTGGTAAAATTCGCTCCATCATGGAGCTGAATAAAAATGGTCTGTTTTCTTGGTACTCAAAAGACAGTCGTTTTGCACCAGAGCGATTCAAAGCCGACTTGGATGCCATTCGTTCTTATTATTATGACAAAGGTTATCTCGATTTTGAGTTTACCAACGTAGAAACTCCAGAAACAGCAGATAAAAAAGGCATTGAAATCAAAATGGCCGTTTCTGAAGGCGAGCCATACTACGTCAATTCAATTGCTTTGCGTGGCGATACGCGCGGCGTACCCGTGGAGGAAGTTGAAAAGTTTGTTAAGTACAAACAAAGTGCAGTCTATTCGCGCTCAAAAATGTCAGATATTGTGGCCAACGTATCTCGTCGTCTAGGCGATGACGGCTATGCTTTGGCAAAAGTTGATATTGTGCCATCAATCAATAAGAGTACACACTTGGTTGATGTGGTTGTTAAAGTAGAACCTGGTGAACGTGTTTACGTGCGACACATCAACGTGCTTGGTAATAGTCGTACCAAGGATGAAGTGATTCGTCGTGAAGCCCGCCAAATGGAAAGCTCTTTATACAGTGCTGAACGAGTCCAGCTGTCGCGTGACCGTATTGACCGTTTGGGTTATTTTAGCGAAGCAACTGTTGAAACAGTCCCTGTTCAGGGGGCCAATAACCAAGTGGATGTGAACTACTCGGTAAAAGAAGTACCCACTGGTGATTTAAAGCTAGGTTTGGGGTATAGCACTTCAGACAAAGTGAGCTTGTCGGGTTCAATTAATGAAAACAACTTCATGGGTTCAGGCAACTCATTGGGCTTGGAGGTTGATACCAGTAGCTCAAGTCGCAATGCCACGATTACAACCCGTAACCCATACATGACTAAATTTGGTGTGAGCCGTGATTTTTCGATTTACTATCGCAAATATGACGCATCTAAACTGAATATTTCTGATGTGAAGTACACCACGATGGGGGTAAATTTAAGTTTTGGTGTACCTATCTCTGAAAGACATAAAATTTTCTTGGGTATCAATCCAGAGCGCAATAAGGTTGTATTAGCCAGTACCGGAAGTGTTCCACCAAGTTATGAGCAATATACGCAAGGTGGCGATACTTTCACAACCTACGCTTTGACTGCGGGGTGGAGCTATGATACGCGCGACTCAGGTTTTGCGCCATCACGCGGTATGTTGCAGCGCTTAAATGCCGAGGTGTCCCCATTTGGTGATGTTCATTATTACAAAGCATCATATCAATTACAAAAATTTGTGCCAATATCAAAATACCTTACTTTGGCATTTAACTCACAGTTTGATTATGGCAAAGGTTATGGCGGTCAGTCATTCCCTTTTTTCAAAAACTTATTTGCGGGCGGGATTGGCTCTATTCGGGGCTTTGACTCCAGTTCAATGGGACCCACTCAAACCACTCAAACGGGTGAGTTGGCCTATATTGGCGGTTCTAAACGTGTCATTGCTAACCTTGAGTTGCAGTTCCCTTTCCCCGGTATGACTAAAAATAGAGGGGTGCGTTTGTTCACCTTTGCGGACTTGGGCGGCTTGTGGTCAGACAATGGCGCTGATGGCAACCCAATTCTTGATAGTGATAACTGCAATGTGAGTAAAATCAGTTTTTCTGGTTGTAATGGTTTACGATACTCTTACGGCGTAGGGTTGTCTTGGGCATCGCCTATTGGTCCTTTGAAATTTAGCTATGGCATACCAATCAACAAAAAACCTCATGACAAGGAACAACGCTTCCAATTCCAAATTGGTACTTCGTTCTGATTATTAAGGTATATAAGGGCAAAATATGAAAAAAATGACAATATTGTGGGCGACTTTTGCTACCAGTATGTTGATGACAGGCACTGTCATGGCACAGCAGTTCAAAATGGGCTATGTCAGTTTAGATCGCTTGATGGCCGAGTCTGCGCCAGCGAAGACGGCGCGCAGTACTTTAGATAGTCAATTTAAGCCGCGTGAGGCCAGTTTGGATACAAAAGCTGCTGCCATTCGTTCAAAGCAACAAGCGTATGAAAAGGATTTTCCTAAATTAACCGATGCGCAACGTGCCGAGCGAGAGAAAGATTTGGGTCAAAGCATGGATGCATTTGAAGCGGAAAGAGCCAAGTTTGAAGAGGATTTGTCTGTTGCTCAAAACAAAATGTTGCAAGACTTGTTGAATAAAGCCAACGCGGTGATTAAATCTTTGGCTGAAAAAGAAGGTTATGATTTAATTGTGCAAGATGCGGTATATATCAAACCTGAATATGACTTGACACGTCGAGTGATTGAGCAACTGCGTTAATTTTTAAACTGTGTTTTATTAGTCGTATGTCCAAAGAGGCGTTTTGAATGGTATTTCGAAAGCCTCGCCTCCATTTATTTGAAATTTTTAGACAATGACGAAACTTAATTCTTTTAAGCCAGTGTATGTGCCCGCACAATCACTGGCTGATTTATTTTCAGGTTTTCCCTTATCCTATGAGGTGGCCAATGAGGTTGATAATGTTGAGGTTTCGCATATCGCCCCTTTGGATTTAGCGAGTCAGGGGGCTTTCGCTTTTTTGAGCAATCCTGCATTACGCGAGCAATTAAAGAGCACGGCAGCCAGTGCTGTGGTTTTAACCAAAGATGATTATGATTGGTTAAAGTCTCAAAGAAGCACGGACGGCTCAACCGTTTATGTCTTGTGCAGCCAGCCCTACGCAGCTTACGCGTTTGTGGCACAGCGATTGTATTTGCAAAGACGTTTAAAGGCTGGTGTACATTCTTCTGCAGTATGTGATGAGACGACTCAAATTGCTGGGAGTGCACAAATCGATGCCCGTGTTGTGGTGGGTGCGAGGGTGAAAATTGGTGATCGGGTTCATCTGCACGCGGGTGTTGTGATTGGCGATGATGTTGTGATTGGTGATGATACAACGGTTTATCCGAATGTCACCATTTATCACGGTTGTGAAATTGGTCAACGAGCCATCATTCATGCGGGAGTGGTCATTGGTTCGGATGGTTTTGGCTTTGCGCCGAGTCCGATGGGTTGGCATAAAATCCCACAGGTTGGACGTGTTGTGATTGGTCCTGATGTTGAGATAGGTGCAAATACGACCATTGACCGTGGGGCACTGGCCGATACAGTGATTCATGATGGCGTTAAGCTCGACAATCAGATTCAAATTGCGCATAATTGTGTCATTGGTGCGCATACTGCCATTGCCTCATGCGTGGGGATTGCTGGCAGTTCAACGATTGGTTCACGCTGTATGATTGGTGGTGCGGCAATGATTGGCGGACATTTATCTATACCTGACAATACCGTTATTTCAGGTGCGACCGCTGTGCCCAGCTCTTTAGCAGAAGCTGGGCACTATTCTGGTATTTTCCCGCCCATGCGTCATCGCGATTGGGAAAAAAATGCTTCGTTGATTCGGCATTTGTCTGATTTGCGTAAACGGCTGCGTGCTTTAGAAAAAGCCTCATCGTGAGTATTCAAAATTTTTAATTTTTAAAAAACTAAAGGTAAATTATGAGTGAAGCAACTAATGACAACCCAATGCAAGAGGGATACGACATTAAATCAATTATGGAGCGTATTCCACACCGCTATCCATTTTTGTTAGTTGACCGAGTGTTGGAATGGCGTTTGAATGACCATCTCATTGCTGTTAAAAATGTCACTATGAATGAGCCATTTTTTAATGGACATTTCCCTGGTAACCCTGTTTTTCCAGGCGTGCTGATTATGGAGGCTCTGGCTCAAGCATCGGCTTTGTTGTGGGTGCAGGAACGAAATCCGAACGATGTGTTTTATTTCGCAGGGATGGAGAATGTACGTTTTAAGCGTCCTGTTGTGCCAGGAGACCGAATGATTTTAGAAACGCGCTTGACGCGCGTGATTCGTGGTTTTGCTAAGTTTGCAGCCAAAGCGTCTGTGGATGGTGAGGTTGTGGCTGAGGGCGAGTTGTTGTGTGCTTATCGTACACAAAAATAAATTTAAATCGGTGGCTTAATCATTAATTAGGCAACTAAAATAATTCTTTTGAAGGTTCGCAAATGGCTGTACAAATTCACCCCACTGCGATTGTGGAACAAGGTGCCCAATTAGGCGAAGACGTCGTGATTGGTGCATACAGCATCATTGGTGCTCAAGTGAGTATTGGTGACCGCACGCATGTAGGCTCTCATAGCATTATTGAGGGCATCACTGACATTGGCGTTGACAATCAAATTGGTCATCATGTTTTGCTGGGAGGACCACCTCAAGATAAGAAATATGCAGGAGAACCCACACGCCTGAGTATCGGTGACCGCAATTCGATTCGTGAGTTTACCAGTGTGCATCGAGGCACGGTGCAAGACAAAGGTGTAACCATTGTTGGCAATGACAATTGGATTATGGGGTATGTTCATTTGGCGCATGACTGCGTGATTGGGAATCATACGATTTTGGCGAGTAATGCACAATTGGCAGGACACATCCATGTCGGCGATTGGGCAATTATGGGCGGTTTGACGGGTTCGCACCAGTTTGTTAAGGTTGGAGCGCACGCCATGGTGGGCGGCGGCTCTGTGTTGCACAAAGATGTGCCGCCGTTTGTCATGATAAGTGGTAACCCTGCGACGCCATTTGGCGTTAATTCTGAGGGGATGAGACGTCGTGGCTTTACGCAAGAGCAAATCATGGCGGTTAAGCGGGCTTACAAAGCCATTTATCGTCAAGACTTGACGATTGAACAAGCGATTGAAGCCATCACGGCATCGGCGCAACCCGATACCGCCTCAGTTCTTAACTTGATGACTACTTTTTTGACACAAGCCACACGTGGCATTGTTCGTTAATCCGCATGAATGTTGATGCACAATTTCAGAGTTTGAGTCTTGCGCTGGTGGCTGGAGAGTCATCTGGTGACCAGCTTGGGGCTGAGTTGGTTAAGGGCGCGCGCGCGACTTTTTTAGAAACAAGTGCCGTTGGCATTGCAGGTGATGCAATGGTTCGTGAGGGTGTGCAAGCATGGTGGCCATCGCAATCTTTAGCCGTGCGCGGCTATTTTGAGCCGATTCGACATTTGCCGCGCATTATTGGCATGCGCAACGACCTGATTAAACGACTGACCATCATACAACCCGATGTTTTTGTTGGCATAGATGCGCCAGACTTTAACTTAGGTGTTGAAACCAAGTTGCGTGCTGCGGGTGTCAAGACCATGCACTACGTCAGCCCGTCAATTTGGGCTTGGCGACCGAAGCGTATTGAAAAAATCCGTCGTGCAGCCAATCATGTGTTGTTGATTTTTCCATTTGAACAAAAAATTTATCAAGATGCAGGCATCCCAGCCACTTACGTTGGGCATCCGTTTGCGTCGCACATTCCACTAACCGCCGACACCCTTGCAGCGCGAACAGCGTTACAAATCTCAGCGGAAGGTTTGGTCATTGCCTTATTGCCTGGATCAAGGCACTCTGAAATTGATTACAATCTACCTGGTTTTTTTCAGGCTGCGCAACAGTTGACAAGGGTTTTGGGTGATGTTCAATTTATCTTGCCAATAGCACATGCGGCATTACGCGATAAAGTTCAAACCATGCGTGCGCAATACGCGCCAAATATTGCCTTACGCTTATTCGATGGACAGGCTCGCAACGTGATGGAGGCAGCAGATGCGACATTGGTTGCCAGTGGTACCGCAAGTTTAGAGGTGGCTTTGTATAAAAAACCCATGGTGATTTCATACAAAACGTCACGCTTATCGGCAGCTATTTATCCAAAAGTAGCATTGTTGCCTTGGATTGGTTTACCCAATATTTTACTGAACGAGTCTTTTATTCCAGAGGTTTTGCAAGATGATGCCACGCCTAAAGGTCTGGCTGATGCCTTGCTTGCACAAATGAATCGTTACGCAAGTGACACGAGTGTAAGTGAGCGTTTAATGGCTTTACATCACAGCTTAATTGCGGATACGCCGAGTTTATGTGCACAAGCGATTGCACAAGTGCTTGAGTATAGTCAATGATGGTTGTCGATGATTTATTTGCGGTCTCTGCAGGAGAGGCTCAGTTGATTTGTGGCACAGATGAAGCAGGGCGCGGCCCACTGGCAGGTGCTGTTTATGCTGCGGCTGTGATTTTGGATACGCCCATCATCGGCTTAAATGATTCTAAAAAGTTATCGGCTAAGACACGCGAGCGTTTGAGTGAAGAAATTAAGTCTCAAGCGCGGGCATGGTGCATCGCCAGTGCCAGCGTGGCGGAAATTGACGAGTTGAATATTTTACAGGCCAGCCTGTTGGCCATGACGCGAGCGGTTGAGGGGTTGTCTGTCAAAGCCGATTGGGTGTGGGTTGACGGCAAACACTTCCCTAAACAATTGCTGCAAAAAGGTTATGCAGGGCAAGCCTTGGTTGGTGGTGACGCTCTACAGTCGAGTATTTCAGCGGCTTCGATTTTAGCTAAAGTTGCGCGTGATTTAGATTGTTTACGTTTAGACGCACTGTATCCTCAGTATGGCTTTGCTCAACACAAAGGCTATCCGACAGCGGTGCATCTTGCGGCATTAAAGGCGCATGGGGTGTGTCCCGAGCACCGTCGTAGCTATGCCCCTGTACGGGCGATTTTGGAACGCACATGCTGATTACTTCAAAAGATAATGCGGCTGTAAAAGCCCTGAAAAAATTGTTGTCTACGCCAAAACGCAGTGATGAGCGCATTGTGCTTGAAGGCATTCATGTGTGCCAAGCTTTTTTAGCTCAAGGTGGTCGTCCTTTTAAAGTTTGGGTCGCTGAAAGTTCACAAATGAACCTTGAAATTGCGGAGCTGCTCATGACTTTGCAAACCGAGCGGGTTGCGGTTAATCGACTGCCAGATGCTATTTTTCGTGAGCTCAGTATTTTGGAGCAGGGCGCTTCGATTATTTTTGAGGTGGTGCGCCCGACCGAAACGGCTTGGTTGACTGAGGGCAATGCCATTTTGCTTGATGGTGTGCAAGACCCAGGCAATATGGGTTCAATCTTACGCAGTGCCGCGGCGGCGGGTGTACGTCATGTGTATCTAAACTCAACGTGCGTCAATCCATTTTCTCCTAAAGTGTTGCGAGCAGCGGTTGGCGCACATTTTTCACTGCATATTGTTGAGCATGTCAATTTAATAGAGTTGATGGGGTATTTACGCCAGCATGGGACTCAAACCATTGCCACCAGCTCTTATGCCGCTTCAAATCTGTATGATTTGAACTTAAATCAAGCCGTGGCGTGGTTGATGGGCAATGAAGGCGCAGGCGTTGCGCAGGCTCTTATCGAGGCGGCAGACATGCGCGCTTATATTCCGATGCGCCATGGAGAATCGTTGAATGTTGCAGCCGCAGCGGCGGTGTGCTTGTTTGAAATGCAGCGACAGCAGCGTCATTAACGCATCCATTTGTTAACAGATAAAAGCCACATGCCCGTTGTATGGCTAAATGCAGCTCGGTCAAATAAAGGTCCAGTTGTTTTTTTCAGATTAACGCCCATATAACAATCTCAATCTACAAACAAAAAATGCCTAAGGAGAAGCGCATGGTTACTGTATTTAAAAAATTCAGTCACTTTTTGATATTGTCTGTATTGATGGGGATGCTACTGGGTTGCTCTGATAAAAAAGATGAGGGCAAAAGCCAGAGTGAACCAAGCACAAGCATAGCGACACCCGCAAAAACACCCGCAGCACCTTTGGTCACAGGACTGCCTGATTTTACGCCACTGGTCGATAAAGTCGCACCTGCTGTGGTGAATATTCGAGTCGCGGAGAAGGTGCAAATCGGACAAGCCAACTCTCAACTGAATATGATTTGTCAAATGTGGCCTGACTTTCCAGCATGTCGCATGCGCCCAGAACAAAAGAATGTACCCGATGGTGACAGTGGCTCGAATGAACGTCAAACGGGCGTTGGTTCAGGCTTCTTGATTTCGGCAGATGGCTATATTTTGACCAACCATCATGTCGTTAATGGGGCGAGCACCATCACCGTTTCTCTCAATGACCAGCGTGAATTTAAGGCTAAATTGGTTGGTAGCGACGCCAGAACCGACGTGGCTGTGATTAAAATTGAAGGGGAAAGTTTTCCTTTTTTATATCCCGCTGATTCAGACAACATTAAAGTTGGGCAATGGGTGATGGCCGCAGGCTCTCCATTTGGATTAAAAAATACAGTAACTGCGGGCATCATCAGCGCGATTAAACGCGACACAGGTGAGTTGGTGCCTTTTATTCAAACCGATGCCGCTGTTAATCCAGGCAACTCAGGCGGCCCGCTGGTCAATATGTCAGGCGAAGTGGTGGGCATCAATAGCCAAATTTTATCCAACAGCGGTTCATTTGCAGGCATTGCATTGGCGATTCCAATCAATGAAGCCTTAAATGTCGCGGAGCAAATTCGCACAACAGGCAAAGTGAATCGTGGTCGCATTGGGGTTGCAATTGCTTCTGTTGAAGCAGATTCAATCAAGTCATTGGGCTTGCCTAAGGCAACAGGTGCATGGATTAAAGAAGTCGAACCCAATTCTGCTGCTGACCAAGCAGGTTTGCGAGCCAATGACGTGGTTTTAAAGGTTAATCAACAAGTGATTGAAAATAGCACGGATTTTGCTCGCATCATCGGCAACAGCACGCCAGGAACGCCGTTTACATTTGATGTGTGGCGCGCAGGGCGAACCATTATGCTAGAAGTGACGGCTGGTAAAGACACAAGAAAGTAAAATTTTGATTAACACGCTTTGAAATAAAGATAAAATACATGTTTATTTACCTTTGTTCACCAGTGAGGGCGTGATGGATCAAAAACGACGTGATTATTTAAAAACCATGGCTTTGTTGGGTGGTTTATCAATTGCACCAATTGCAGCCTATGCTCGCACCGATAAATCCGTCCCTTCAGTTTTAATTTTAGGGGCAGGCGTGTCGGGTCTATCGGCGGCTCAAGTTTTAACGCAAGCGGGCTGTCAAGTTAAGATACTTGAAGCGCGATCGCGGGTTGGTGGACGCTTGCATACCAGTCATGCTTGGCAAGACATGCCGATTGATTTAGGGGCATCTTGGATTCATGGTGAAAAAGGCAACCCAATCACCGACATAGCCAATCAAATTAAAGCACAACGCATCTCCACATCTTATGACAGTGCGGCGTTATACATCGCACGTGAGTTAAAAACAGCAGGTGTGACCGATGCCAATGAAGACGCTTCTGAACGCATTGTCCAACGGGCGTTTAAATTTGCAGAGCAGCGTGCTCAAGACAGCAGCTTGCAGGAGGCTGTGAATGCAGAATTGGCGAGTAAACGCATCAGCCGCGAAGCCTTGGCTCAATTAAATTTTTACATCAGCGGTAAATACGAGCAGGAGTATGCAGGGGATGCGAATGAAATGTCCGCATGGACGATTGATGACAATAAAGCCTTAGGGGACGATGATGTGTTGTTTCCTCAAGGATACAATCAAATCAGTGACCACTTGGCAAAAGGCCTCGACATCGCGCGTGAGCACGTTGTTACTGCGGTCGAATATAGCGATAAAGGCGTTAAAGTCACCACTGAGCATAATGGACAAACTATCACTCATCAAGCCGATGCGGTTTTGATTACTTTGCCTTTGGGTGTGTTGAAAAAACAAAAAATTGATTTCATGCCCGCTTTACCAGAAGACAAGCAAGAGGCCATCGAAAGTCTCGGCATGGGTTTGTTAAATAAACTCTTTTTACGTTTTGATTCTGTGTTTTGGCCTAAAAAGTTTGATTGGCATGAGTACTTGTCGTATGACAAAGGCCGTTGGTCTGAATGGGTCAGCTTTGCGAAAGTGGATGATACGCCCGTTTTACTTGGTTTTAGTGCGGCGCAACGCGCCCGTGAGATGGAACAGTGGTCTGATGAACGCATCGTTGAAGATGCGATGGTTGCGTTGCGTGATATGTTTGGCAGTCAAATACCCAATCCCAAAGCCTATCAACGCACACGTTGGGCGTCAGACCCTTATGCCTATGGTTCGTACTCGTTTAATGCGGTCAATAGCAACAACGAACATCGCAAAGCCCTTGCAGAGCCGACTCAAAGTCAATTGTTTTGGGCGGGTGAAGCGACTCATGCCGATTATCCTGGCACGGTGCATGGTGCCTATTTAAGCGGTGTTCGTGCTGCGAGAGAAATTTTAAAAGTTAAAGTTTAAACAATAAAAAAAGCACCTTAGTCGAGGTGCTTTTTTATGAGCGCTTGGTTTTAATGAAGACGCGTTCATTTGAAGCATATTCTAATGCTCAAACAAGTTGCTTCTTAGGTAAAATGCGGCATCTTAACCAAGTTTGGAAAAAATGAATGAAGAATGTCGCACTTTATATTCTTGCGGGTTTATTGGGCGGTTTGTACGCCTTGAGTTTTGCCCCAGTGCCATCAGGAATGTTACAGGTATCCTGTTTGACAGGCTTGCTCCTCCTTTTGTCAGTTGTCGATAAACCCGTGCGAGCGGTCTGGGCGTTTACTGTGATGTGGTTTTGTGCGGGCTTGTATTGGCTGCATTTTTCCATGCATGATGTGGGTGGCTTACCGATATGGATGTCTGTTTTTGCAATTGTTTTGCTGTCGTTGTATTTGTCGTCGTTTTATGTGTTGGCTGTGTACATGTGGCGGCGTTTTTTTGTGCAGAGACAGTTGTCGAGTGACCTGTTGGCATTTCCTGCGTTGTGGACGGCGGCTGAATTGGCTCGCGGCTATTTATTTGGTGGTTTTCCTTGGTTGGCTTCGGGTTATGCACACATTGATAATCCGATATTGAGGGGTTGGTTTGCGATTTTTGGCGTGTATGGCGTGGGGTTTTTGGCTGTCGTTTTTGCGGGCGGAATGGCGTTCGTTGCCCGTCAATTGTTTAAGAAGCAGCGTGATACAAAAGCGTTGATGTTGACGGCGGTCAGTATGTTAGTGATGCTTGGGTTGGGATGGGCTGCTCGGGGGTTGAGTTGGGGAGAGAAATCAGGAGCGCCGATTAGTGTGAGCATCGTGCAACCCAATGTGTCGCAAACAATTAAGTTCGATGAGGCTGAAATCATTAAAAACACACATCGCTTTATTGACCAATCAATCAAATCAAATGCGCAATTGACAGTTTTTCCTGAAACGGCTTTGCCGTATCCGTGGACGATGGTGCCTGAGCCAATGCTTGAACCTTTACAAGCGGCTTTAAAAGACCGTGTTGTGCTAATGGGTGGTGTTGGTGTGGATGCAGCAAAAGGTGAGTTTTACAACAGTGGCATGTGGTTATCGGGGCAGGGTGATATTTTTAATCCTCCGCGTTACGATAAAATTCACTTATTGCCGTTTGGCGAAATGGTGCCGTGGGGGTTTAATTGGTTCATCAAAATGATGAATATTCCTCTTGGTGGTTATGGGTATGGTGTGTCTCGCCAGCCTTTTGAACTTAAAACCAATGGGCAAACGACGCGGGTGGGCGTGAATATTTGTTATGAAAATGAATTTGGTGAGGAGCTTATCAAGGCTTGGGCGCAGGGTGATGCGCAAGCCCCGAATATTTGGGTCAATATGACCAATCTGGGCTGGTTCGGTTCAGTCAACCAGAGTACGGCACAACAGCAGCATTTGTACATGTCGCGCGCCCGCGCGTTAGAAATGGCGCGTCCCGTAATTGTTGCGACCAATACGGGTTTGTCAGCGTATATTGATGCGGCAGGAACGGTGTTGAATCAATTGCCAGCCGATGAGGCGAGTCAAAGCACTGTGCAAGTCCAAGGCATGACAGGTTTAACGCCTTATGTGGGCTGGGGCAATGCGCCTGTATTGGGCTTTATTAGCTTCTTGTTTGGCTTATCGGTGTTTTTACGGCACCGTCAAGGCATGGATATTTAAATCGAATGTATTAAAGAAATATATTTAATTTAAGAAGCATAAAAAAATGAGGGTCACATGAGTCGTTCAATCCGTGCGATACACAAAGCTCACACCGCTCGCCGTTGGGCGTTGATATTGTTGCTGGTTAATTTGACTGTGTTTATCAGTGTGTTGCTGGCGCAGAGCAATGGCTACCATCATCCTGCATTGGCTTATATCAAGGCCTTCGCTGAAGCCGCATGTATTGGTGGGCTGGCGGATTGGTTTGCTGTGGTCGCATTGTTCCGTCATCCGCTGGGTATCCCCTTGCCCCACACCGCGATTCTTCCTGCAAAGCAAGCGCAACTCGCGCAAGGGGTGGCAAAGTTCATCACGACTCATTTTCTTGAGCCGTCGGTCATCAGTGAGCAGCTTCTGCGCTTGGACGTCGGGCGGCACCTCAATGTCTACGCGCAGCAACATTTGACGCAGGCGGTCGTTGTGCAATATGTGCCGAATATTTTGCAAACACTCATGCGTCGTGTGCCCATCGAAGCGCCGACTCAACTTGTTGTTTGGAGTCGAAGTGCCATGACGGCGTATTTGAGCGGCGCTCGTTTAGGACGTTCAACAGCGCGTTTGATTGATGTCGCGCGCGAGCAAGGTTTAGACCGTAGGCTTGTCAACGCCATGGCGCAATCTTTACATGAGTTTGTCACCGCTGAAGATGCGAAGGAGCGCATGCGTCCGTGGTTGAGTGAGTTGGCGGTGGCGGCACAAAAACTAGACACGTCGGACGCATCATGGTGGGACAAAATGAAAAGTCAATTGACGGGGCAAGCGATTGAATGGGCGGATGACCTCATTATTGATAAGTCTTTGGCTTGGCTTGCTGATTTGACCGTGAATGTACAACAAGATGAACAACATCCTGTTCATCTTTGGGTGGGCGAGCATGTGCAGGGTTGGCGTGAAAAATTGTATAACGATGAGGTTTGGCATGATTGGCTCGCCGCTCATGTGCATGACTGGCTCCACACAACCACGGCTGAAGCCATGGTGAAGGCGGTTTGGAGTAAAAGTCGTTCGTGGCTCGATGAAGCGGTGGCTGTTGATTCAGCCTATATAGAACCCGTCGCAGAGAAAATACGGCAAGTTGTTTTAACTTACATCGCAGACAGTGAGCAACAAAGCCGTTTAACAGAACAACTTGCGCAACAGGTCGCCAAGGGTTTAACTGAATATCAAGACGACATCCGCGAGTGGCTCACTACCCAAATGAACATGTGGAGCAAAGAGCGATTAAACAGTGCGCTGGACAATGCGATTGGGCATGACTTGCAATACATTCGCATCAATGGCACATTGATTGGCGGATTGATTGGCGTGATATTATTTGCAATCAGCCAATGGCTGGGTTAAATATTTGGATGAGTTAAGCTAAAAAAACGCTGCAATGAGGGTTTGAATGGCAATGTTCAATTGACATCACGAAAGTTTGCAAAGTCGTTAGGACGCACTAAATATTGATAGGGCCTGTCTATGTTACTATTGCGCTTTGTAAATGGGAGTCTTTGCCGCTTAGTAACTCATAATAATGAGCCTGATAAAAGCCTGTCTTACTAAAAATGTTTACACAATAGGCGGCTATACTTCTGGCAAATCCCTAACGCTGTTAAATTCCCTTGAGTGTTTGTGAGCAATTATATAAAATGATTGACAATTCAAAAATTGAATAATGGTCTTTTTTGTGCATGTAAGCCCTATACCCATGTTTTAAAGGAAAAATGAGAATGAAAAAGTTGCGCAACCCAATTTTGTGGTTCAGTGCGGTCTGCTTGGTTAGCAGCCTGACCGCTTGCGGTCAAAAGAAAGAGGCCGAGATGCCCAATATGGAGATGCCTGTTCAAGTGCTCGAAATTCAACCACAAAGTGTCCCAGTCTTGCTGGAAACCCCAGGCCAGACCGCAGGTTCATCAGAAGTTGAAGTGCGATCGCGTGTCAGTGGTATCCTTGAAAAGAAAAACTACACAGAAGGGGCCTACGTCAAAAAAGGCACGGTTTTATTCACATTAGAAACAGATTCAGCCCAACAAGCCTACAAGTCAGCAATGGCAAATGTCGCCAGCCAAAAAGCCTTGCTTGAGCAAGCGCAAACCAATGAAAAACGGGTCTCGGCTTTAGTGAAGCAAAATGCGTTGAGCCGTCGTGATGGCGACGATGCAAAAGCCACTCTTAATACCGCAAAAGCCGCTTATGATGCAGCCGTCGCACAATCCGAAAACAGCAAATTAAACGTTGATTACGGTGTGATTCGTGCGCCGATTTCGGGTTATACCAGCAGCGAAACGCGTTCAGTCGGTAGTTTGGTGAGCCCGCAAGAAATTTTGACCAAAATTTCAGTCATCAATCCGATTTACGTGAATTTTTCATTTTCTGATGGCGACTTAGCCAAACTGCGCAACGCCACACGAAGTGGTGAGGTCACTTCGCCTACGCCCGCTGGCTTACAAGTGGCGTTAACGCTGCCTGACGGAACAGAGTATCCGACATTGGGACGCATCAACTTTACAGATAAGATTATCAGTGCAACAACAGGTACGGTGCGTGCGCGTGCGGTGTTTGACAATCCGACCATGGATTTATTGCCTGGTTCATTTGTACGAGTTTCATTACGAGGCGCGATGCGCAATGATGCGATTATCGTGCCACAACGCGCCATTTCTTCAGGCATTCAAGGTAAATCCGTTTGGGTTTTGACTGCAGAGAACACATTTGAACCACGCCCTGTGACCACGGGCGATAACATTGGAACGAATGTCATTGTGACCAAGGGCTTGCAAGCGGGTGACCGTGTGATTTTGGATAATCTCATCAAGTTACCGCAATTGCCACCAAAATCTAAAGTCAAGCCCATGATGGTGACTTTAGAAGAATTTTACCAGTCGTTGGCACAAGCGGCGTCACCCGCAGCAGCGCCAGCCAAGGAAGGCGCTGAAGGCGCACCGACAGCTGACAGTGCCGCACCTGCAGCCAAGGAGAAATAAAATATGGCTGATTTTTTCATTAAACGTCCTGTTTTTGCCATTGTTTTATCATTGCTGATTACTTTATCGGGTTTGGTGGCAATGCGCGCTTTACCGATTGAACAATACCCACAAATCGTACCACCGCAGGTTCAAGTGACCGCGACTTATCCGGGCGCTTCGGCAGAAGTGATTGCCGATACCGTCGCTTCGCCGCTGGAGCAGTCGATTAACGGCGTTGACGATATGATTTATATGAGCTCGACCAGCTCAGGCTCGGGTGCTGCGAGTATCACTGTGACCTTTAAAATTGGCACGGATGCCGACCAAGCGACCATTAACGTCAACAATCGAGTGCAAGCCGCGTTGGCCAAGTTGCCTGCGGAAGTTCGTCAATATGGCGTGTCGGTCGACAAACAATCGTCTGCCTTTTTGCAAGTGATTGCCCTGTCGTCTCCTGACAATTCAATGGATCAAGTGGCCATCAGTAACTATGCGTTGGTCAATGTGATTGACGAATTGCGCCGTATTCCAGGCGTGGGCAGTGTCCTAAATTTTGTGGCTAAAGACTACTCAATGCGAGTTTGGCTGAATCCTGACAAACTGGCGCAATTGAAATTGACGCCGACGGATGTGGAAAATGCCATCAGTGAACAGAATGCTCAGTTTTCAGCGGGTAAAGTGGGTGCTGAACCGATGGATAAAGCAACGGAGTTCACGTATACCATCAGTACCCAAGGTCGTTTAGAAACGGTTGAGCAGTTTGAAAACATTATTTTGCGCAGTGACTCTGATGGTTCGGTTTTGCGTTTAAAAGATGTGGCGCGTGTTGAGTTGGGTTCACAAAATTACGATGTGACGGCGACTTTGAACGGGCAAGCAACTGTTCCAATTGGGATTTTCTTGGCTCCAGGTGCCAATCAGTTGGATACGGGTAAAGCGGTTGAAGCGACCATGAAACGTTTGGAAGCCAAATTTCCAGCTGGCTTGAAACAAACCATTCCATATGACACCACGCGTTTTGTCAGCCAGTCGATTGATGAAGTGGTTCACACTTTTGTTGAAGCGATGATTTTGGTGTTCGCCGTGGTATTTTTGTTCTTGCAAAACTGGCGCGCGACTTTAATTCCTTGCTTGGCTGTACCTGTGTCGATTATTGGTACTTTTGCGGGCATGTATTTATTAGGGTTCTCTATTAACACTTTGACCTTATTTGGCATGGTGTTGGCGATTGGTATTGTGGTCGATGATGCGATTGTGGTGCTCGAGAACGTTGAGCGCATCATGCAAGAAACCAAAATGTCCGTGGTTGATTCCACACGCTTGGCGATGCAAGAGGTGAGCGGGCCAGTGGTTGCGATTGTCTTGGTGCTGTGCGCGGTATTCGTTCCAGTTGCATTTTTGGGCGGAATTGCGGGCGAAATGTATAAGCAATTTGCGATTACGATTGCTGTCTCAGTGACGATTTCGGGTTTAGTTGCACTGACCTTAACGCCTGCTTTGTGCATTATGATGCTCAAGCCTACACATCATGAACCGAACCGTTTTTTCAAATGGTTTAATCAATTTTTTGATCGTCTGACCAAGCGATACAGCAATGGCGTGGCGTTTTTCATTAAGCGAGCATTGGTGGGTGGTTTGGTATTTCTTGGACTGATTGTCGTCACTTTGGGCTTGTTCCGTATTGTGCCATCGAGTCTTGCGCCTGACGAAGACCAAGGTTATATCTTGGGTGTTGGTATTTTGCCAGATGGTGCGTCATTGCAACGCACGCAAGTGGTTGGTAAACAGATTGAAAGCATTGCCAATACTTTTACAGCCAAACAAGATGTGTTTGTCATTAATGGTTTTGACTTGTTCAGTGGTTCTAATAAAACCAACTCAACAACTTTTTTCATGCCGATGAAAGATTGGTCGGAGCGCACCTCACAAGAAGATGCCGCTCAGTCAATTGTAGGAACGTTCACAGGCATGGCGATGGGCATGGTCACAGACGGTTTTGTGATTGCGGCCAATCCTCCACCGATTTCTGGGATGTCCAACACGGGTGGTTTTGAGGGCTATGTGCAAACGCGCAATGGCTCTACATCGGCTGAACTGGCTGCTAAGGCCAATGAATTGGTCGCGGCGGCTCGTCAACGCCCCGAGTTGATGCAAGTGCGCAGTGATTACAGCACAAGTGTGCCGCAGATTGATGTGCAGTTGGATCGTGAAAAAGCACGTACATTGGGTGTGCCTGTCAACAGTGTATTTGCGGCCATGCAAGCCACTTTTGGTGCTTTGTATGTCAATGACTTTAACTATTTGGGTCGTTCTTTCCGTGTGCAATTACAATCGGAAGCCAATTTCCGAGACGATGTGTCAAAGTTAAACTCTGTCTTTGTTCGCTCCAATGCGGGCGATATGATTCCATTGTCGGCTTTATTGCATGTCAAGCAAACCACAGGGCCTGAGATTCAAACTCGATTTAACGCATTAAGTGCCGCTAAAGTGTCGGGTAGCCCAGCCCCAGGTTATAGCTCGGGGCAGGCAATTAAAGCCATGGAAGAAGCCTCGAAACAAGTGCTCGGTGGCGATTACACGTTGGCATGGTCGGGCTCTGCATTCCAAGAACAAAGCGCATCGGGTTCGTCGGTGCAGGTATATGGTTTTGCACTCATCATTGTCTTTTTGATTTTGGCCGCTTTGTACAATAAATGGACTTTGCCCGTGGTGGTGTTATTAGCTGTACCTTTTGCTATTTTTGGCGCGATTTTGGCAAACTGGTTACGCGGTTTAGCAAACGACGTTTACTTTCAAGTGGCTTTAATTACGCTGATTGGCTTGGCGGCAAAAAATGCCATTTTGATTGTCGAATTTGCCTTGATGAAACGTGAAGAGGGCTTAAGCTATACCGAAGCTGCGGTGCAAGCTGCGAAACTGCGTTTCCGTCCGATTGTGATGACCTCTTTGGCATTTATGCTCGGTTGTGTACCTTTGGCGATTTCAACAGGAGCGGGCGCGGCCAGTCGTCACTCGATTGGTACGGGCGTGATTGGCGGGATGTTGGCCGCAACGTTTTTGGCAACTTTTGTGATTCCAATGTTTTACATTGTCGTGATGCAAATGACCGACAATGTGAAAGCACGTTTTAATAAAAATAAAATGGACAACGAGGTGCATCATGCCTAAACTTTCACGACATGTATGCAAAGTCAGCCATGCGGCGTTTTGGGTGAGCTTGACTTTGTCAGGCTGTGCGATTGGTCCTGATTACCAACGCCCACCGACTGATTTGCCTGAAATATATCCAAATGCTGCGCACATTGACACCGCCTTGCCCGAGCAGGTCAAAGCCGTTTCATCCAAGTGGTGGACGTCTTTCAACGATGATGTGTTGAATCAAATGGAAGAGGAGGCTTTGGCAGAAAACCAAGACCTCATCAAAGCCAGTGCGGCCGTTGATGAGGCGGCGGCGCAAGCCCGCATTGCTCGTAACGGATTGTTGCCCTCGCTCTCGACCAGCAACACGGCTCAACGAGGCAATACTTCTGATGAAGTGTATGGTTCAACTTCAACCGCCAATGCTTATTCGGTTGGAGCGACTTTGTCATGGGAGCTGGATATTTGGGGAAAATTGCGTCGTGCCAATGAAGCAGGGCGAGCGGGTTTCTTAGCCAGCCGCTACGCGCGAGATGCCGCTCAACTGAGTTTAACCGCATTGGTGGCGCAAACTTATTTTCAATTGCGTGCGTATGACGCCTCGTTGCTTGTGAGCAATGAAACAGTGAAAACACGTGAACAAAGTTTACAGTTACAACGTCGACGTTTTGAAGAAGGCTATCTGTCGAAATTAGAGGTCGCACAGGCTGAATCAGAATTAGCCAGCGCACAGCTTTCTGCTCAACAGCAGGCTTTAGCGATTCAAAAAACCGAAACGGCACTGGGGATTTTACTCGGCCGCTCGCCGCGCGTTTTGTTGGACAGTAAACCGCGTGGAGCCACGATTGAGCAACTTAGCCTTGTTAAATTGGATGAGCCAATTGATTTACCTTCCAATTTATTATTGCGCCGTGCCGATGTGGCAAGCGCAGAACAGCAGTTGATTGCGGCGAATGCAAATATTGGGGTGGCACGTGCGGCTTATTTTCCCAGCATTTCGTTGAGTGGGAATTTAGGCAGTCAGAGTTTAGAGTTGAGCCGCCTGTTTTCAGGCCCCGCCGCCGCTTGGTCTTTTGTGGGCAATGTGGCCGCGCCCATTTTTAATTTTGGTTCTACCCAAGCGCAGGTCAAAATCGCCAATGCCCGTCAACAGCAAGCCCTTGCGTCGTATCAAAAGTCGATTCAAGAGGCGTTTAAAGACGTGTACGACGGCTTAAATTCGCAAACGAGCATGAAACAACAAGCGCAATCCGCCCGTCAACAACGCGATGCGGCGCAAGAAGCCTTGAAATTGGTCAACTTGCGCTATTCAGAAGGTTATTCGGGCTATTTTGAAGTGTTGGATGCAGAGCGTAACGCTTACGCCGCTCAGTTGGCTTTGATTAATATCCAACTGTCACAATTAAATGCCCAAGTGGATTTGTACAAAGCCCTTGGCGGTGGTTGGCAGGCCAATTGAGTTATTTAAGGTAAATACAGCTCTGGATACGACTGTTTTAAATCCACCAGTTTCGGCGCATCAAATTTGATGATGTATGCCGAATCTGGATGGTTTTTAAAATAATTTTGATGGTAGTTTTCGGCCGCATAAAAATGAGTCAAGGGTACGCTTTGCGTCACAATGTCTTGTTTGAATATGCGGCTTTTTTGTAATTGTTGAATATAGGCTTGAGTGATGCGTTGTTGCTCAGGCGTGATATAAAAAACACCAGAACGGTATTGTGTGCCTGTATCAGGGCCTTGGCGGTTCAACTCCGTTGGGTTATGCGCGACTGAAAAAAATACTTTCAATAATTGACCATATGTGATGATGCTGGTGTCGTATGTGATTTCCACAGACTCGGCATGCCCAGATGTGCCCGAGCTGACACTTGAGTAATCCGCTTGATTGGCTTTTCCGCCAGAATAGCCTGACACGACAAGAGTCACGCCTTTGACATGCTGAAAAACAGCTTGTACCCCCCAAAAGCAACCGCCCGCAAATACAGCTTTTTGGATGTGCGGTGTTTTGCTCAATGATTCGTCCAGTTGTGGGTTGGGAATGACCATGGCGTGGCGTGGCTGGGCTGGGCAAGCAAAAGGATGCTAATGAATAAGCCGCTTGATGTTGTTTTCAGATTTATGCGGGTTGGCCTTGAGTTGGTTGAATAGTGGATTAAACGAAGGGTTTGAGCAACAACGCTGCCGAGTTGATGCAGTAACGCAATCCCGTTGGCTCTGGGCCATCATCAAACACATGCCCAAGATGGGCGTCACAACGGCTGCAATTCACTTCGATACGGCTCATGCCAAGACTGCGGTCTGATTTTTCTTGCACATTTTCAGGAGCAATCGGCGCGTAAAAACTGGGCCAACCCGTGCGTGAATCAAATTTGGTCTTTGAGTTAAATAGCGCGGTATTGCAACATACGCAGCGATATATGCCAGATGTGTGTTCATTCCAATAGCGTCCTGTGTAGGCCGTTTCTGTGCCTGCTTCGCGGGTAATGTGATAAACCGTGGGCGAAAGTTGTGCTCGCCATTCGGCTGCGGTTTTAATGATTTTATTGACAAGTTGTGGCGGTCTTAATTGTCCATTGTTTGAAACCTCGACAATGCGAGTTTCTATTGACCTTGCCAAGGCTTTTGTGTTTGAGAGCAATAAAGATAGCGTACCCAAACCCATCATTGAGACGAATTGACGGCGTGATATGGCAGTGGACATACATAAACCTCGTGTTGGGCTGATGCTGTTTAGATATAAAAAACGCATCAAAATTGATGCGTTTGTTGCTTTCTATGTCATTACTTTATTGTAGCGGGTGCCGCCGCAATGGGTGCAGCGGGCAGTTTGCAGTCCAAGTTGCCAGCGATTTTTGGATAGTCGCCATTATTAGGTAGCTCATACACCGTGACACATTGGTCAGGACTGAGGTTTTGATTACTTCGAATGAGTAAAAAATCGTTCTTGGCTACTTCAACTTTGTACTGGTAGATGGTTTCATTCCGATAGCTATCACTGAGGGCAAATATTTGGTTGAGCCCCATATTGATGCCCCAGCCGATATGGTCGCCACCGCCACCAAAACCAAAACCCACGTCAATAGGAAGGCGGTTGCCTTGATAGACAGGTTGAGTTGAGGTTTGTTTTTCTGTGATTTTGCCTAAACGCATGGTGGCTTGGGGTGAAATGCCTGTCGTGCTGGCACAAGCCGCTAAAAATATCGGCATGATGAGCAAAGTGAGTTTTTTCATGGGTGAAGACTCCAAAAAGTTTTTATCTAATGCGGCGTGCGAGATTGATACGGGGTTGCCAATAGGGGTTGTTTAAACTTTCTACGCGCACGACGCCACCAGACGAAGGGGCGTGTACAAAGAAAGTGTTCCCCAAGTAAATGCCTACATGCGAGTTTGGTTGACCACTGGTATTAAAAAACACCAAATCACCTGCTTGTAGTTGTTCGTAACGTAACTCTTCGCCAAATACGCTTTGTTGAGTTGTCGTGCGAGGCAGATTGATGCCTAAACTTTGTTTGCCACTCCATTGGACAAGACCAGAGCAATCAAACCCCTCAGCGGGAGATGAACCGCCAAAATGGTAAGGTGTACCAAGATATTTCATGGCTTGTACAGCGAGGGCACGATTCGGCCCAGCCCCTACCTTCACAACTAAAGGTGGTTTTGTGTAACCACCGTGCCCACCTTTACGGCCACCACTGGTACTGCCGCAAGCGACCAATGCCATCGTGAGCAATAATAAAAAAAATTTTGAAATATACGATTGCATTCGAACCATAGTATCTTCTTTCTAAACATGAATGGTCGCTAACACGGGGGTGTGGTCGGACGGTTGCTCGTGTTGGCGCGGTATTTTGTCAATCACACAACTTGTGCAACGTTCAGCCAATGCTTTCGATAATAAAATATGGTCAATGCGAAGTCCCGCATTGCGGCGAAAACCGCCTTGACGATAATCCCACCACGAGTAACTTTTTTCAGTTTGTTCAAATAAGCGAAATGCATCACTCAAACCCAAGTCAAGAAATCCTTGAAAGAAACCACGCTCTTGCGGGGAGACTAAATTGCCGCCAAGCCACTTTGCGGGATCGTGAACGTCACGGTCGTCAGGGGCAATGTTAAAGTCACCCAGCAGGGCAAGTTGGTTGTGTTGCTTGAGTTCTGAGCCTAGGTATTCGTGTAATGCGGTTAACCAATTCATTTTGTAAACGAATTTATCTGAATCCAAGTCTTGACCGTTCACCATGTATGCGCAAATGATGCGAATGCCTTGAATGGTGGCACTGATAAGACGCTGTTGAGCATCTTCAAAGTGCGGTATGTTTTTTTGCACGTTTGTTTGTTCTGTACGGCTAATGATAGCCACGCCGTTATACGTTTTTTGACCTGTAAAACAAACATGTAAGCCCGCATCAGAAAAGGCTTGCCGTGGAAAAGCCTCGTCATCGAGTTTGGTTTCTTGTAAGCATAAAACGTCAACGGGATTATTTGCCATATAATCCAGCACTTGTGGTAAGCGAACCTTAAGTGAATTGACGTTCCAAGTGGCGATAGTAAAGTCGGACATAATGGACAGGACACGCTAGAATTAAAACGTCATTATCGCTCAAATTCATGACCTCAGTCCGAAATGCTCTTTGAAAGAGTAGTTTGATTGGATTGTTATATGTCTTTAAATAATGTTTGGCGATACCACCATTGTGGGCGATAAACTGTAATTAGTGCGGTCATCATGCCCGTCAAAAAGGCTTCGCCCCAGCCAAGCAATAGGGCACTGACCCAAAATACTTGATTGCCAATATCGAGTGTGATGATATTTATTTTATTTAAAACCAAAAGGTTAATTGACACGGTGAGTACCATGACCGTCGCGGTGACAAAAAAACCATGTACAAAAATAAAAGCAAATACTCGCTTGGGTAACAAGGCCTTTACACAATAATGTAAAAGCCAAGACAAACTCAATGGGAGTAATACCGCCAATAAATATTGAGCGCCCCAAATGTCAATGGGCGTTTGCTGGGTGAGATTTGTGAAGACTAAAACGGTTGCCAAAGCCAAGCCCGCCATAGGAAATCCCAATAATAAGTAAGCAAGGCTCGCACCAATAAAATGCAAATACAAATAATCAAGCAGTTGAGCTTTCATTAGCCAAATGATGCTCAGCGTGAAGGTAAAGGTTAAAACAATATTCAGCCGAATCGGATCGACATGTTTCAAAAATACTCTTTTACAACGATAAATGAAAAACAACAGCGTAATGAGTGCGCCGATATTCATCGACCACCAAAATGATGGTGGGTAAAAGAGATTTGGAGTGTAAAAGTTAAACATGGGATTCGCTTTAAAGACATTTTTTATCGTAACTATATTCTATAGTGTAAGAAATATGTTTAATATGGGCAAAATACGGGTGTGATTCAAAACAAGGTTCGGGATATTTGATTGACGACACTACTGGATAAGCTATAATACTTATATATGTATTTATAATAAAAACGAACATAGGAGGTTTATTTTGTCTAAAGCATTTTTTCCCGCATGGACAAAGAAATATAACGGTGTCATTGCGCCTGATGAACGTTTACCGATTGGCCAAACGGCCTTGATGGGTTTGCAGCATGTTATTGCTATGTTTGGAGCAACAGTGCTCGGGCCAATGCTTATGGGATTTAATCCGAACTTGGCTATCTTAATGTCGGGTGTAAGCACGTTGCTTTTTTTTGTATTGACGCGAGGACGTGTTCCCAGCTATTTAGGCTCAAGTTTTGCATTTATTGCACCTGTGGGCGTAGCGACTGGTTATAGCGTGGCTTCTTTAATGCCTAATCCCAATATTGGAGTTGCTTTGGGAGGCATTATGTGTTCTGGGCTTTTGTACGCCCTGATTGGCTACTTGGTTAAGATTGTTGGCACTTCATGGGTTGAAAGAATAATGCCGCCTGTGGTAACGGGTTCTATTGTGGCCGTTATCGGTTTGAATTTGGCGGGTGCCGCAGTACACAGTGCAAAAAGCTCTAATGCGGACGGTTGGTACATGCTCATGACCATCGTGTGTGTCGCCTTTGTGACGGTTTTTGCTGGCGGGATGTTGCGCCGATTATTGATTTTATCGGGGTTGCTGCTATCAAGTGCTTTATATGTCTTGTGTGTGAATGTATTGAGATGGGGAGTTGGTCGTTCAACTGGTTCTAAGCCCGTTGATTTTACTGGCGTGCATAATGCGCCTTGGTTTGGTTGGCCCGAGTTTGTTACACCTGTATTTAACTCGTCAGCAATTTTAGTTCTAGCACCTGTGGCAGTCATTTTAGTGGCGGAGAATTTGGGGCATCTGCGAGCCGTTGAAGCCATGACGGGGCGTGACATGAATCCGCACATGGGTTCTGTTTTTATGGGCAATGGTTTGGCCAATGTGATAGCGGGTGCTGTTGGCAGTACAGGGGTGACCACATATGCGGAAAATATTGGCGTCATGGGTGTGACTAAAATTTATTCCACACTGGCGTTTTTGTTTGCGGGGTTGTTTGCGATTGTGCTCGGATTTTCGCCTAAAATGGGCGCATTGATTCAATTGATTCCTTTACCCGTTATGGGGGGCGTGTCGGTTGTGGTGTTTGGTTTGATTGCTGTGACAGGCGTCAAAATTTGGATTGACCACAACGTTGATTTTTCTCAAAATAGCAATTTAATTGTGGCAGGGGTCACTTTAATTATTGGTGCGGGTGATTTTCAGTTGTCTATCGCTGGTTTAGAGTTAGGCGGTTTTGGGGTGGCAACACTCGGGGCGATTGCGCTGAATGCTTTGTTTGCATTTAAGCGTGCTGATTTAACTAAACCACCGACACCTGTTATTTAATTGTAAGTATTTAAGTTCCTTTTCATCATTTCAAAGTCACTGTACGGTTTGTATGAGTGACTTTTTTATGCCGCCGAAGAGACGTTTTTTTGCATTGTGAAATTGTTGTTTTTTAATGTGAAAAAAATGGCTTTGTTTTAATGCCCATTATCATTTTTTTTAAAAACCACTTGCAAGGTAGAAAAAGAGCAGTTATTATTTGATTAACTTATGTCTTATATAAGACATAAAATATTTGTTGCGATGCGCTAATAGATGTCTTGAATTTAATTCAACGCATTGACTCAGGCCTCGATTTTATTTTAATTGTCACTCAAGGAGAATTTCATGGCAACTCGTGCAGAACAAATTGCAGCACTCGAAAAAGACTGGGCGGAAAATCCACGTTGGGCTTTGGTTAAACGCGGCTACAGTGCAGAAGATGTGGTGCGTTTGCGCGGTAGCTTGCAGCCTGAATACACTTTGGCTAAAAATGGCGCAGAAAAACTCTGGGCCAAAGTCAACGGCGGTGCGAAGAAAGGCTATGTCAATGCTTTTGGTGCCATTTCAGCAGGTCAAGCGATGCAACAAGCTAAAGCGGGCTTAGAAGCGGTGTATTTGTCAGGTTGGCAGGTGGCGGCAGATGGCAACACCTCAGAAACCATGTATCCAGACCAATCTTTGTATGCTTACGATTCTGTGCCGACAATGGTGCGACGCATCAACAATACGTTTAAGCGAGCCGATGAAATTCAGTGGAGTCGAGGGATTAATCCAGGGGACGAGGGTTTTATTGATTATTTTTTGCCCATCGTTGCGGATGCTGAAGCAGGTTTCGGCGGTGTTTTGAATGCTTTTGAACTCATGAAAAACATGATTACCGCAGGCGCGGCGGGCGTGCATTTTGAAGACCAGTTGGCTGCGGTTAAAAAATGCGGTCACATGGGCGGTAAAGTATTGGTTCCAACACGTGAAGCAATTGAAAAGCTGATTGCGGCTCGCTTTGCTGCCGATGTCATGGGTGTACCGACGCTGATTTTGGCGCGTACTGACGCTGAAGCCGCTAACTTGTTGACTTCAGATTATGATGACAACGACAAACCTTTCTTGACGGGCGAGCGCACACAAGAAGGTTTTTACCGAGTTAAAAATGGTTTAGAACAGTCGATTAGCCGAGGGGTTGCGTATGCGCCTTATGCTGATTTGGTCTGGTGTGAAACGGGCGTGCCTGACATTGGTTTTGCGCGTGAATTTGCACAAGCGGTGCTGAAAGAAAACCCAGGAAAGTTATTGTCATACAATTGCTCTCCTTCTTTCAACTGGAAGAAAAACCTGAATGACTCTCAAATCGCCTCTTTTCAAGATGAGTTATCCGCATTGGGCTACAAATACCAGTTCATCACATTGGCGGGTATCCACATCAACTGGTACAACACATTCCAATTTGCTCATGCGTATGCCAGTGGCGAAGGCATGAAACATTATACTGAAATGGTGCAAGAGCCTGAGTTTGCAGCGCGTGACAAAGGTTATACTTTTGTATCTCACCAACAAGAAGTGGGGGCAGGGTACTTTGATGATGTCACTACAGTGATTCAAGGTGGTTCTTCAAGTGTTAAAGCGCTGACAGGTTCAACTGAAGAAGAACAGTTCCATTAATTTTTGAAAACATAAAGCATAAAAAAACGAGGTGTTAGCACCTCGTTTTTTAGTTCACAACTCTTCTCTTATTTAGCTGCTGGCGTGGGTGTGGGTACAGAGCCAATGCGTACAATTGAATCTTTTGGATCGTATTTTGACGCATCAATAGGGCTGTTGCGTTGGATAAAGGCTTTTAATGATTCGGCATCAATAAAACCTGTATTAACGTAGGTTGGGTTCACGCCTTTGAGTTTAGGATAGCCATCTCCACCAGCGGCAGAAAAGTCGTTTACAGCCATACGGTAGGTTTTATTCATATCCAATGGTGCATTACCGATTTTAATATCACGAGCTTCGCCGTTCTCAAATGTAGCGCGAACACCTGCGAATTGTGGAAACGCGCCAGAGCCTGGGGTCATTTTTGCCATGGCATTCAAGTAATCTTGTACTTCTTTACCTGATAACTGCGCGTAGCCAAGCGTATTGCCGAAAGGTTGTACTTTTAAAACATCTTTATACGTGATTTTTCCCGCTTGAATTGAATCTCGCACACCACCTGAGTTCATGACCGCAAAATCTGCTTTGACTTTTTGCATCATGCTTGCGGCCACCATCACGCCCAGATTAGTCGGTTGTGCGCGCACATGAGTGCGATCACCGTCCAATAAACCCAAAGTGCTGCCAATTTCTACGCCTAAAGTTTGCTGTCCTTTGTCTTGGAATGGCTTGAGCAGCGCGAGCATTTCTGGATTTTCAGGGATTTCAGCCGTGTAGAGCACCTTGCTTGATTTGCCTTCGGCATCTTTGACTGTTTTTTTCAAGTTAACGGGGATTAAAGCGTATTTGTCTAAGGTCAACACGCCGTTTTTGTAAGTGAAGTCCGCACGACCAACGTATTTACCCCATTCGTGCGCTTGCACAATCCAAGTGCCATTTTGACGGTCTGGCTTACATTCACCGCCAGGCACGTATGCATCATTGCGGTCATTTTCTGCTTTCATGCAGACTGGATTTTGGCTGTGACCGCCAACAATCAGGTCGATGCCGCTGACTGCACGCGCCATTTCAACATCACCAGGTGCATTCGAGCCGTGGTTACCATTGGTGTAGTGTCCCATGTGGGTGGCTGCGATGACGACATCCGCTTGTTTGCGTAAGGTCGGTACCAGTTTACCTGCCACCTCAATAGGGCTACGGAACTCTAAGCCTGCTTTGCTTTTAGGGTTGACCACGCGACCGCTGGTCCAAGTGTCTGAGTAGGCCAAGTTTTCTGGACTGACCATTTTTTTAGTGTCGTCCGTAGTCAGTCCCATGACCGCAATTTTTAACCCATCTTTGTTAAAAATTTTGTATGGCTCAAACATGGGGCGACCGCCACGATATACGTTAGCTGAAAGCATTGGGAAGTTCGCCCATTTTTGTTGCTTGGCAAGAACGGGAAGGGGATTGTCAAACTCGTGGTTGCCCAAAGTCATGGCATCAAACCCAATTTTGCTCATGCCCTTAAAATCTGGTTCAGCATCTTGCAAATCAGATTCAGGCACACCTGTATTAATATCGCCGCCGCTCAAAACCAAAACTTCACCACCATGGGCTTTTACATCAGCACGGATGCCATCAATCACGGTTTTTTGAGCAGATAAGCCATATTCGCCATCATTGTTTTTCCAAAAACGGCCATGATGGTCGTTGGTGTGTACGATAGTGAAATGGTAGGCTTTGTCTTTTAATGGGGCCGCATGGGATGGGCTTGTGGCTGCTATGGCTAAAATGCTCGCAGCTAAAAGAGTTAAACGTGTGTGCTTCATAGAGTAGCTCCTGATATTGTTAAAAATAAAATAAATGCTTCTATACGTCATCTGCGCGAGATTATGCCGTAGCCTAAGAGGCTTCACAAGTAAAATTATGGTGAAATTATGAAAAAGTATTATTTTTTGTTTGTAGTTGATTTTTGTTTGTTTTAAACGAAAAACTAAATCGAGAGGGGTAAGAACCATATTTTATAAGCGATGCTCCACATGATGATGCCAATCAATACTTCTAAAACAAGCCATGTGCGGTTTTTGGCAAATAAAGGACTCAGAAAAGCGTGCGCCAAAGCCAAGTGTCAAAAACCAAATAAATGAGGCACTGGCAGCCCCTAGAGCAAAATAGAATTGATGGGGTTGGTATTGCACGCTTAAACCGCCAATCAAGACAAAGGTGTCTAAATAAACATGCGGATTGAGCAGCGTGAAGCCTAAACAGGTCAGAACGGCGGTTCTAAAAGAAACGTGCTGTAGCAGTGGTGATTGTGTTGACGGTTGCGCGTGGCGGAAAGCGTTTAAAAAGGCGCGAGCACCATAAAACAAAAGAAAACTCACGCCAACATAACGAATGGCGGTGAGTGCCCAAGTATATTGGGCAAAGGTTGCACCAGCAAAACTAACCCCAAGAAATATCAGCACCGCATCCATACTGGCGCATAATAAAACGACGGGCAAAACATGCTGGCGCAATAAACCAAGCTTTAAAACAAATGCATTTTGTGCGCCGATGGGGACAATCAAACCCAGCCCCATCAAAAAACCCGCCAGCATGATATTAAAAGACACGACTATTTGACCTTATCAGCCGCGCTTAAGAATGCATCTGAATAAAAAGAAGTTTCAGGCAGGCCGCATGTGTTGGTAAAGGCCTCATGAGCCGAGCGCACCATCACGGGCACACCGCAGGCGTACACATCATGTTGTGATAGGTCGGGATAATCCGCGACAACGGCCTCATGGACAAACCCTGTTCGGCCTTGCCAAGCATCTTCGGGTAAAGCGTCTGAAACGACGGGAGTGTACTTGAAGTTTGGAATGGTGCGAGTCCATTCCTGTGCCAGCTCATTTAAATACAAGTCATGCGGACGACGAACGCCCCAGTATAAGTGGATAGGGCGCACAAGGTACTTCGCTTGCATTTCTTCAATAATCGCCTTCAACGGAGCGAAGCCAGTGCCTGATGCGATAAAAATACAAGGCGAGCCTGTTTTTTCGTTGAATACAAATGTACCCAAAGGGCCTTCTATGCGCAGAATGTCGCGCTCTTTCATGGATGAAAACAACTGATCCGTGAATACGCCGCCTGGCATGTGTCGAATATGTAACTCAAGAACTTTATCGGTTAAACGAGGTGCGCATGCCATCGAATAGCTGCGGCGTGTGCCATCACGTAAAATGAAGTCAATGTATTGACCGCCACGATACTCAAACACATCATTAGCAGGTAACTGCAACTCAACCAGCATGATATCGCCTGCTTCAGTCGCACGTTTCATCGAAATGATGCGAGTGGGGAGTTTTTTGATGGGATATTGCCCTGCTGCGATGACGCGCGCTTCAACCGAAACATCTGAATTAACGGTTGTATGGCACAGTAGTGCGAGTTGATGGGCTTTTTCCTCCTCTGAGAGGGCATTACTGGCTTCAAAATGATTGATGTCGCCTGATACGATTTTGCTTTTGCAAGAGCCGCATGCGCCATCTTTACAGCCATAGGGCAAAATCACATTGGCGCGCAAAGCTGCATCAAGGATGGTTTCGTTCGGTTCGATAGGGAAAGTACTGTTAGAAGGTAAAACGGTGATGGTATGGGTCATGATGTCAAGTCAAGGCTAAAAATAGGTTCAATTGTACCATTGACAGACATAAAACACAGGTTTAGCGAGCTTTAGGCTGTAAAAAAACTGCACCATGTGCAGTTTTTTGTAAGTCTATGCAATTTATGCACCAAAGGAAACGCCATCCGATGATGTCTGGTCGGCGCGAGCGTCAATGGTTTGTAAATGATTGCTTTCGGCAAAATCGAGGAAGAACTTATATGCAACGGGTAACTCGGATTCCAAGTCAGTATTAACCACTACGCATTTAATCCCTTGGATGCTGATAGGGCGCACATAATGCGAATACGTTAAATGTCCATAGTGACTGTTGTCATCTTCAAAGCATTTCATGACCCCGCATAGGCGTTCTGCCCAATCACTGGGGCGGAATTGCTTGCCGTCCTGCGTCATGCCGCGAATAATCAGTTCATTATTTGTAGAGGTGGTGCTCATGGGATTGCTTCCATCGTCTTCGTAAGGCGCTAGTGTAACGGAAAAGTCATTTATTTGAAAGTGACAAGCGCGTTACATAAACTTTTTAAATACAAATTAAATGCCAATTGATTAAAAAAATACGTATTTTCGATTGATTTTGAATAAAATTTTTAATGTTAAAACCTGAAAATACCGCTCTATCTGTCACTATTTTTCGGCATCGATGTGAAAATTGCATTCCATTTAGAGGTGGGCAGTTTATCTGTCACTATTTTGGCGCAAGAAATGCCGATTGAATATCGATAGATTTGTAAAAAACGCAAGGTGATTAACCTTGCGCTTGTCGTTACAGTTTTTCTGCTGCTTCTAAAGTATTCATTAACAACATGGTGATGGTCATGGGGCCAACGCCACCAGGGACTGGGCTGATTGCCCCTGCAACTTGCGCGACGCTGTCAAAATCCACATCACCACAAAGTTTCCCATTGTCATCACGGTTGATGCCAACGTCAATCACGGTTGCACCTGCTTGAATCATATCGCCCGTAATCATTTTCGCTCGACCCACTGCAGCAATTACGATGTCTGCTTGGCGCGTATGATGAGCAAGGTCGCGTGTTTTGGAGTTGCATAATGTGACGGTTGCGCCTGCTTGTAACAGCATCATGGCCATAGGTTTGCCAACGATATTTGACGCACCCACAATGACGGCGTGTGCGCCGCGGATGGGCGTTTGATTGTATTCAAGCATTTTCATCACGCCGTATGGTGTGCACGCGCGTAAGCGCGGCTGACCTGTCATTAACGCGCCTGCGTTGATGAGGTGAAAACCATCAACATCCTTGTCGGGTGAAATCGCTTCAAGTACGGCATGTTCGTTAATGTGCGGCGGTAACGGCAGCTGCACTAAAATGCCATGAATGTCCGCATCGTGATTTAATGATTCAATCCGAGCAAGTAAGGCCGATTCTGTTAAGTCGGCGGGGTATTGCTCCAAAACTGAGTGCATGCCCACTGTGCCGCATGCCTTTACTTTGTTGCTCACGTAAACATGAGAGGCTGGGTTGTCGCCTACCAAAATAACGGCTAAGCCTGGATGAATGCCGCGTTTTGTCAGTGCGGTGACGCGCGATTTAATTTCAAGTTGTGTGGCAGCAGCAATTGATTTGCCGTCAATAATGGTTGCGCTCATGAGGGGTCTTATTTAAGTGGAGTGCTACGGTGATGGAAAACGCCATTGTACAAAAAACATTTAAAAAACGGCAGGTTTTTAGGTCACAGCGCGTAAATAGTGTAAAAATGTGCGCTTTTTTAACGGTTGACTAAAATAGGTTGCGCATTGTGTCGTTTACACTAAAAAAATCAGTTGTATCTTTGTTTCTGCTTGCTTCCGCTTCGATGTTTACATCCTTTGGCTCTTTAGCTTTGGCTCAAAGTTTAGCCGAGGAGGGGGCTTCCCCATCGCCATGCTGTGCGATGATGAGTGATACTTCGAAAGATACTTCGTTTGACTACATGGCAGCTTTGGCACAATCTGCGATTCCGAAAAATGCCGCTAGCTTTTTTGTGCAAGCGGTTAATCAGCCCAGTCCTTTAGTCGCCATCAATGTCAAACGTCCGCAAAATCCTGGTTCAGTCATTAAAATGATTACCAGTTTTATTGCGCTGAAAACCTATGGGGCGGATTATCGCTGGACGACTTCATTTTTGAGTGAAGGTCGGCCTGATGCCAACGGCGTATTGCATGAACCGTTGTACCTCAAAGGCAGCGGCGACCCGCAATTGGTCATCGAAAAAATCGATGAGCTGACGCAAAATTTAACGAAAGCGGGGGTTAAGCAAATTGATGCGCCGATTCTGATTGACCGCAGTATTTTTAAAGATGAAAAACAAGATGCGGCGAGCTTTGATGGTGAGCCTGATATGCCCTATAACGCACAACCTGACGCTGCATTGATGAACTACAGGGCGTTGAATTTTCAATTTGAACCGAGCACAAAGCAAGTGACGCTAGTCCCTTGGCTGCTTGGTTACGCATTGCATAATAACGTGCAATGGGTTGACGGGCCGTGCCCAAACGGGGGTTGGAAAAGCACCCTCAGTTTAAATGTCAATGATACGGGGGCGAACATTGGCGGCCGATATTACAGCGGTTGCGGTGTGCAAAGCTGGCATTTTCACGCCCACCGCATGAGTGCAAATGATTATGCACGTGGCGTGCTCGCTGGATTGATGTCGTCTGCGGACGGTTTATCTGCTTCAATACCTTCGCGCGGAAATATTTTAGACAGCGCAACCTCGCCTACACCTGCTCGCCCTGTTTGGACACAACCTCAAGTCTTGGATGGCAAAACGCCGCACAATGCACAAGTTCTTGCCAGCGTGCAATCCGCTCCCCTTGCAGAAGAGTTACGTGACATGAACCATTTTTCAAACAATGTGATGGCGAGACAAATTTACTTGAGCTTCTCGGTCAAAGAGAAACAGCAGGGTAATTTGCCCGAGAGCGAAGCCTTTGTTCATCGTCAATTGGCTGCGCAAGGTTTGACGCTCAAATCATTGCACATGGGCAATGGTTCAGGTTTGTCACGCATCAATCAGGTCAGCGCATCAGACTTAGGCAAAATGCTCATCAAATCCAGTAGTGATGAGGCTTTTGTCAATAGCTTGGCGCGTTTGGGCATTGAAGGCACGGTCAAAAACCGCCTTAAAGACACAGACATGGTTGGGCGAGCCCGCTTGAAAACAGGTACGTTAAATGATGTCCGAGCAATCGCAGGCTATGTTGATGGTAAAAGTGGTACGCGCTATGTCGTGGTCAGTATCATCCAAGACATCAACGCCCAAACGCCAGCAGGTAAACGTGTACATGATGTGTTTTTGCAATGGGTGGGCGCACAGTAAAAAATCGACTCAAGGCGCAACCCGCTCAGATAAAGCCCAATCGCCCATCTTTTCTTTAATTAAGGTTTTGAAATACACTGAAACGCAGGTATAAGTTGCGGTGTAACATCAACAGGTGTTGAATAGGGCGCATCAGCCGTGCCAAGGTCTCGCATTGTAATGTTCGCCATTAAGTTACGTCCTTCTTGCGCCACACCCACCACGTAATGATGCCCCGCTTTAGGCGTGAACACCATAGGCATGATGTCAGCACGGGCATATACAGGCTCTTGCTCAGGTGCTAAAAACCCATTGCCGCGTGAGTACCAACGCGTCGTGTAGCCTATCAATACATCTTTAACCCCAGAAGCGACAAAAGGTTTATCGGCTTCAATCGGAACGCGATATTCGTTTGGAGAATCGGCAACGGCATGTGAAGCATAACCCATGCTATACACATCTTTTCGGCCATAATAAGAGCGCGGTTGGCAAGTGCTGTTGGTGATGAGCTGCATGTCTTCGTCGCGAACACCGTAATAACTGATGGTCGCGGTAGCCACACCAGAAGGAATAACGGGGGGCGTGTAATGTAAACCCGCACAAGCACTGAGTAACAGGCTGGTAGCTAGGCACGTGGCGCGAGAAAGTGTATTCATGATTAAGCCTCCTAAGTCAAGCGAAACATTCTAAATCAAGTCGGGTAGCCACGTTTAATGCGAGTGGCTTTTTAAATATGTACAGTCCCCAAATCTTAGTCAACTCACTTGTCTGCTTGTATAGGCGTGGTCATGGGACAACTTGCCGAAGCAAAAAATATGAGATAAAACGATGTGCGACAAGTAAATGGCAATGATAATATGTTGAAAATAATGTAAAGCCATACATTTAAGCCCGTCATCAACGTAACCTTCAAAAAAAAACTAACTCAAGGATTCTCTATCCCATGCACCCGTTGGACAAGTTTACGCCAGAAGTCGCCGCATTATTAGAAGAGTTAAGGTCAAGCAATGGTCTATACTTAAAAGGAGAGGCCTTACAGCAATTCCGCCAGTACGTTGGCGAATGGTTGCACCGATACGCCTCAGTGCGCAATGCGCGTTGTTTAACGGTTGGCAGCATACAAAATGTTAGGCAAAAACATCAATTCATCTGCCAAAATCATCATGAATTTGAACTAAATGTTCCCAGCTTAAGTGCGGGCATATGGTGTCACGCCTGCTTTGTTGAAAACCGCAAAGACAGCCTAGATGTAATAAACGCTTTTGTCGCCAAGCGAGGAGGGCGTTGCCTTGCCACACGATACATTACATCAGAAACCAAATACACATTTGAATGCAGCAAAGGACATCAGTGGACAGCCACATGGAACGCCATTAAAAGAGGCGGATGGTGTCGCACATGTTTTGCAGACAACTTACGAGGCAATCTTGAAGAGATTCACCAGTTTGTCGCTCAGTTTGGTTGGCGTTGCCACAGCACCCAATACATCAACGCATCCACCCACTACGATTTTGAATGTCAGCACGGTCACCGCTGGTCAGCAAAATGGGGCAATATCAAACAATTAAAAGGCTGCCCAGAATGTCATCGCCTCACACAAATCAACAGTTTTGAAACCATATTGGAGCGAATACATGCCAAAGGCGGAGTGTGTTTAAGCCCCGCCAGCGAGTACCGCAACAGCCATTCCAAGCTCAAAGTAAGGTGCGCCCGAGGGCATGAATTTTTACGTGGTGTCCAAGGTTTATCTGCTGGCAAATGGTGTCAACAATGCGCAATTGAAGACATGCGTAAATACACCATCACCGATTTACAGCAATACGCCGCCAAACAGCGAGGACAATGTTTGTCTCAAACGTTCATCAGCACCAACCACGAGTATGATTGGAAGTGCGAGTTTGGGCATGTGTTCAAACGCAATTGGGCGTATGTTCAAGAACAATGGTGTTCAGAATGCTTTCATCAAAATCAACGCATTAAATCATGGGAAAGAGTCAATGATATTGTCAACGACAAAAATGGAACATGTGTTGATAGCATAGAATCATTCAAAGATAGCCGTTCAGAATTGTGGGTGCGATGCAGTAACGGGCATCATTTCAGCACCACATCCACAAATTTAGAAGTTGGGATGTGGTGTCCTAAATGCTACCACGCAAGCTTACGCAAAAATAGCATCGTCAATTTACATCACTTCGCGCAAAAGAAAGGTGGCAAATGCCATAGCCAAAGATACACTAATGGTGATCACAAATACGAATGGGAATGCATAGAAGGTCACAGATGGTCCGCAGGCTGGTTTAACGTTCAGAAACTCAAAGAATGGTGCCCGACCTGCCGAGCCGTCGCAATGAAAGCACAAAAAAAAGAAACCCTTCGTCGGCAACGCGCAAAAAAACAACCTCATAAGACCAAAAAGGGACGATGGTAGTAACTGAAAAGAGTCATTGCGGGCTTGCCCCGCAATCTCCATTTATTGGAGCAGCCGTGTCGAGCACAGCATGACGAGATTGAATCAGTCAGCGGTTTGTTTATGAAAATCACCATCACGGTTTGAAGAATTCGAACGCTCTTAAATCGGGGCGGCAACTGAAAAGAGTCATTGCGGGCTTGTCCCGCAATCTCCATTTATAGGAGAAGCCGTGTCGAGCACAGCATGACGAGATTGAATCGGTCAGCGGATTGTTTATGAAAATCACCATCACGGTTTGAAGAGCTTGAACGCTCTTAAATCGGGGCGACAACTGAAAAGAGTCATTGCGGGCTTGACCCGCAATCTCCGTTTATTGGAGATGCCGTGTCGAGCACGGCATGACGAGATTGAATTAGTCAGCGGTTTGTTTATGAAAATCACCATCATGGTTTGAAGAGTTCGAATGGTCTTAAATTGAAGCGACAACTGAAATTAGTAAAACGCACAAAGGGTCTTGGCGTTGGCTTGGTGAATTGGTGAGTGTGTTGTTATGTTTTTGTAGTGCAATAAACCTTGCCAAGTAGTGCAAAAAATGCATGAGCTACAGAAGTGACAGTTGCACCATCCCGTTGAACTGTGCAGGGGGGGGGATTCAGTGGGTGGAAAGAAAACGAGGAAAAATAAAAAAGGCCTTACAGCTAATAAACTGTAAGGCCTTGATTTTATTGGTCGGAACGGTGGGATTCGAACTCACGACCCCTTGCACCCCATGCAAGTGCGCTACCAGGCTGCGCTACGCCCCGAGAACGCATATTATAGCGTTTTTTTATTTTAAAGCAAGATGTCTGGTGACTCTATTGGGAGCTATTTTTTTACAGCATCCTATTTTTGTTTAATTTTTTGATTGAAGCACAGTATCATTGTGCTGTTTGATGTTTTGTCGCTCAAACATACTCAATCATTTTAATCCGTTCAATACCTATATTTAACATGTCTGACCAAACTCCGTCTTCCGATCATTCTCAATTTGACTCTGCTGCCTTTGTCGCGACACTGCCGCATCTGCCGGGGGTGTATCGACACATTGGTGAGAATGATGTGGTGTTGTATGTTGGCAAGGCGCGTGACTTGAAAAAGCGAGTGACCAGTTATTTTCAAAAGACGATGTCGATGAGTCCGCGTATCGCGTTGATGGTGAGTAAGATTGTGCGGGTAGATGTGACGGTGACACGTACAGAAACAGAGGCGTTGTTGCTTGAGAATAATCTTATTAAAACGCTTGCGCCTCGTTATAACATTTTGTTTAGGGATGATAAGTCTTATCCATATCTAAAAATGACGGCGCATGCGTTTCCGCGAATTGTTTATTATCGTGGGGCGGTGGATAAGAAGCATCAATATTTTGGTCCTTTTCCAAATGGTTATGCGGTGAAGGAAAGTATTAAACTACTGCAAAAAATCTTTCGTTTACGCACTTGTGATGAGTCGGTGTTTCGTAATCGTTCGCGGCCGTGTATGTTGCACCAAATTGGTCGTTGCAGTGCGCCTTGCGTCAAGCTGGTGAGCGAGGCGGATTATGCGGCGGACGTTGCGGCGAGTGTTAAGTTTTTGCGTGGCGAGTCGGATGCTGTGTTGCAAGAGTTGCAGGGCAAGATGATGGTGGCATCGGCCGCGTTGAATTTTGAGCAGGCGGCGTTATTCCGCGACAAAATTGCGGCACTGTCTAATATGATGACTCAGCAAGCGGTCGAAAGTCGTGGTGACAATACGGATGCCGATGTGATTGCAGTTGCTTCGTCGGATGCGCGTTATTGTGTGAACTTGGCGATGGTTCGAGGTGGACGGCATTTGGGTGACAAGGCTTTTTTTCCTCAACATACGCAAGATTGTTCGCCGCAAGATGTGGTGGACGCTTTTGTATTGCAACATTACTTGGATGATGACGCGCCGCGCATTGTCATTAGCGATGTTTTACCGAGCGATGAAGCTCAAGATGCTTTACAAGAAGCGTTAAGCCGAAAAATTATCTGGGTGAAGCAGCCGCAGGGGCAACGAAAAATTTGGTTGACGATGGCGCAACAAAATGCACAGCAGGCTTTGTCGCGCCGCATGCAAGAGTCGTCTAGCGCAAAATTGCGCACATTGGATTTGGCGAAAACGTTGGGTATCGAAGTGGTTGAGGGGGAGGATACACTTGAACGGTTGCGCATTGAGTGCTTTGACATCAGTCATCACTCAGGTGAGGCTACGCAAGCATCGTGTGTGGTCTATCACCATCATGCCATGCAAAATGGTGAGTATCGCCGTTATAAGATTGTGGACGTGACGGCGGGTGATGATTATGCCGCTATGAAACAGGTGTTGATGCGTCGTTACGAAAAAATTGCGGTGGGTGAGGGTGTTCTGCCTGATGTGGTTTTGGTCGATGGCGGTAAGGGTCAAATTTCGATGGCGAAGGAAGTCTTTGACGAACTTGGATTGGACACGCGGTTGTTGGTCGGTGTGGCGAAAGGTGAGGGGCGTAAAACGGGTTTGGAGACATTAATCTTTGCCGATGGACGCGCACCCATAAAGTTAGGTAAACTATCACCTGCATTGATGTTGATTGCGCAGGTGCGTGATGAAGCGCATCGGTTTGCGATTACGGGCATGAGAGCGGCTCGGGCAAAAACTCGAAATGTCTCGCGTTTGGAAGAAATGGAAGGCATCGGTGCAAAGCGAAGAGCTGCATTGTTGCAACGTTTTGGCGGCTTGGCTGGCGTAAAAAACGCAAGCATCGAGGATTTAATGCAAGTGTCGGGCATCTCTGAGCGTTTGGCGCAGGAGATTTATAAGCAGTTGCATGAAGATGCCGTATTAGACTGATAAATTAGACTGATAAATTAGATTGATAAATTGGAATTGTCGAGATTAAAAAGGTTAATTTAAATATAACCTCGCTCATTGATTTGAAAATTAAAGAAAGTAAAACGAGACCTTATGCCAACCAATATCCCTATTTTACTCACATGGGCGCGCGTGATTGCCATTCCCTTGTTGGTGGCGATTTATTATGCGCCTTTTGGTGGTTTTACTGATGGTGCGCGAGATGTTTTGGCGACTGGATTATTTATTTTAGCCGCCGTGACCGATTGGCTCGATGGTTATTTGGCGCGTCGTTGGAATCAAACCAGCGCGTTTGGCGCGTTTCTTGACCCAGTGGCCGATAAATTGTTGGTGGCCGCCTGTTTAATTGTATTGGTGCACAATGCGCGCGCCCACGGTTTAATTGCCTTAATTATTATTGGACGTGAAATTACTATTTCTGCGTTGCGTGAGTGGATGTCGGCGATTGGTGCGCGGGCGGCGGTGGCGGTGAATAATTTGGGTAAATATAAAACGGCGGCGCAAATGGTGGCGTTGCCAATGCTGTTGTTCAATGGTGTTCTTTTTGGTATTGACACGCGTTTTTGGGGGACGATTTTGTTGTATGTCGCAGCGATTTTGACGGTGGTGTCGATGGTGGTGTATTTGAGAGCGGCTTGGCCGACGATAAAAGAGCATGCGTAACCAGATGCAGATAAAGATGATTCATGAACATGAATTTAAATGAGTTAATGGGTTAATTAATGAGTCAAACCATTCAGTTTTATCCTAAAAAAACAGTTCTTACCCATAGCAAAGCGGTCAATTTGACCGCTTTGCCGCCTTTGGCGTTGTACATTCATGTGCCGTGGTGTGTGAAAAAATGCCCGTATTGTGATTTCAATTCACACGAGTTGAAAAATGATGTGAGCGATATTGAAGCAGATTATGTCAATGCACTTTTAGTTGATTTGGAGCATGCTTTGCCGCTCGTGTGGGGGCGGCGATTGGTCAGTATTTTTATTGGCGGCGGAACGCCAAGCGTGTTGTCGGTGCATGCCATTGAACGTTTGCTTTCGGGCGTAAGGGCACGCCTGCCTTTTGTCTCGGATATTGAAATTACGATGGAGGCAAATCCAGGCACTTTAGACAATGCCAAGTTAAAGGGTTTTCGAGATGCGGGCGTGAACCGTATTTCACTGGGGGTGCAGAGTTTTGATGATGGCTTATTAAAGCGCATTGGACGGATTCATAGCGGTGCGCAAGCGCGAGCAGCTTTAGACACCGCGTATCAGTTGTTTGATAAGGTTAATTTGGACATCATGTTTGCTTTGCCAGAGCAAACTTTAGAGCAGTTGCAAAGTGATGTGCGGACGGCGCTCACGTATGCGCCAACACATTTGTCCTACTATCACATGACCATTGAGCCCAACACGTATTTTCATCGTTATCCACCGAAAGTACCAGATGATGAACTTGCATTGGATATGCAGGCGTTCATTGAACAAGCGTTAGAAGATTCAGGCATGCGTCATTATGAGGTGTCGGCTTATGCCAAAGCGGGGCATGAGTCGCATCACAATACGAATTACTGGCAGTTCGGCGATTACGTGGGTATTGGCGCTGGTGCGCATAGCAAAATCAGCGCGCATGATGGGATTATTCGCCAAGCCCGTTACAAACATCCGCAGCGTTATTTAGACGCGGTTGCTCAGGGTGATGCGGTGGAAACGTTTGAGCAATTGAGCGCACAGGCGTTACCTTTTGAGTTTATGCTCAATGCATTGCGTTTGAGAGATGGGGTGACAGTGGCTGATTTTTATGCCTCAACGGGATTGGGCTTGATGGATTTGCAGCCTGCCCTTGAAAAGGCACAAGCCCAAGGTCTGATGGAGAAGCAAGCTGATGTTTTGCGAGTCACAGATTTGGGTTGGCGGTTTTTAAGTGATGTTCAAACTTTGTTTTTAAACGATTCGCCTTAAATCCGTTGTGTTGCAAAGTTATTGCAAAATTGTTTACAAAACGGTTGCTTTTATATCCATGTCACAAACTTGTCACACAACTTTCGTATAGTGACGATGTTTTAAAGGGGTAAGCCCTGAACATTTAATGTGTGAGTTGGATGACTCTTTTGGAGAAAAGCAATGCGTTTAAAATTTTTGATGACAAGCTTAGTAGCGGCGACTTTATTGACGGCGTGTGGTGGAAAAACCGACCAAAAAGCAGAAGCAGGCTCAGCAAAAGCTCAAGCGGGTATCAATGGTGCAGGTTCATCGTTTATCGCGCCGTTGTTTGGTAAATGGGCGTCCGAATTTAATAAAGTCAGTGGCGTACAAATTAACTACCAGTCAGTCGGTTCAGGTGCTGGCATTGACCAAATTAAGAAAAAAACAGTGGACTTTGGCGCAACAGACGCACCGATGAAAGCGGATGAGTTGGCGGCGTCGGGTTTGGTGCAATTCCCATCGGCAATTGGCGGTGTGGTTGCCGTATATAACATCAAAAACTTGGGTAATCAGCCTTTGGTGTTTAACGGTCAGGTTTTGGGTGACATCTACACGGGTAAAATTAAAAAATGGAATGACCCTGCGATTGTTGCATTGAATAAAACCGCTCAACTACCAGACATGGACATTAAAGTGGTGCGTCGTGCCGATGGTTCGGGCACATCGTATTTATTCACAGAGTATTTATCTAAAACCAATACCGATTGGGCGAAATTAGGCGCTAGTAAAGAGCCTAAGTGGATGGAAGGTTCTATCGGTGGTAAGGGCAATGATGGCGTTGCGGCCAATGTTAAGCAGTTTGATGGCGCGATTGGTTACGTCGAGTACGCGTATGCCAAGAAAAACGGCATGGCGGCCGCCTCTTTGATGAATAAGGATGGCAAGATTGTTGCACCTTCTGCCGAGACGTTTGCTTCTGCTGCGGCTAAAGCCGATTGGAATGTGCCGGGTATGGCGGCCTCTTTGACGAATGCTGCGGGCGAAAAATCATGGCCGATTGCAGGTACTGCCTTTGTTTTGATGTATGCAAAACCTGAAAATATTGCCAATTCGACTCAAGTTTTGAAGTTCTTGGACTGGGGCTACACATCGGGTCAAGCACAAGCAAGTGAGTTGGAATACATTCCTTTGCCAGCAGAAGTGGTGACTTTGGTTAAAGCCGAATGGAAAAAAATCACCGATGCTTCGGGTAAACCTTTGATGTAAGTGAATTGAATAATGGCGTGCTGTGGCACGCCATTATTGATTTGGAGAGATACATCCTATTTCTCATTCAAAATCACTCAAAAACTACTTAGCAAATTGCTTAATTGTTCCATTTAACAACATCGAGAGTTTTATGAGCTTTAACTCAACTCAAACCGTCAAAAAAAATGGGTTTGATGCGGTCTTTAAGAACCTAACTTTGCTCAATGCTTGGTTGGTTTTATTGATTGTAATCGCCATCATTGGTTCGCTGGTATACAGCGCGAGCGACACATTCACAAAGCAAGGCGTCCAATTTTTATGGCGCAATGTTTGGGATGTTGGCGCAAATGAATATGGTGCGCTTGGCCCAATAGTGGGTACTTTATTAACCGCTGGCATCGCCATTGTTTTGGCATTGCCCGTGAGCTTTGGCATTGCGATTTTTTTGACCGAACTGTCACCCGCTTGGTTACGTCGCCCTTTGGCAACCGCCATTGAGTTGTTAGCCGCGATTCCATCGATTATCTATGGCATGTGGGGCTTGTTTGTACTCGCTCCTTTGTTTGCGCAATACGTCCAGCCTTTTTTAATCGCAACCCTAGGACAGTTGCCTTTAATCGGCCCTTTCTTTGCTGCACCCGTGTTGGGGGTGGGTGTCTTTACCGCAGGCGTGGTGTTGTCCATCATGATTGTGCCTTTTATTTCATCGGTGTTGCGCGATGTGTTTGAGTTGGTGCCGCCGATGTTGAAAGAATCCGCTTATGGCCTAGGCAGTACAACGTGGGAAGTGGTGCGTTATGTGGTCATTCCTTACACACGCATTGGCGCCGTCGGTGGAACTATTCTTGGTTTGGGACGTGCGCTTGGAGAAACGATGGCGGTGACATTTGTTATTGGTAATGCCCATGATTTAAATCAGTCGTTGTTTGCACCAGGCAATAGCATTGCCTCGACGATTGCCAACGAGTTCGCCGAGGCGTCCGATGCACATTTGTCAGCTTTACTTTCATTGGCGTTGGTGCTGTTCTTGATTACGACGGTTGTTTTAAGTTTAGCCAAATTGCTGTTATTGCGCCTTGAGGCGAAATAATAAATAAGTCAATAATAGGTGAATAGATAAGTGAGTTTTTGAAAGAATAATATGCAGATTCAAAATTTTATGAACAGCCCGCTGTACCAACGTCGGCGTATCACCAATATGATTATGCTGACTTTAACGGCTTTTGCTGTGCTCATCGGTTTGGTTTGGTTGGTGTGGATTTTGTGGAGTTTGCTTTCGAAAGGTTTACCTGCGTTGAGCGTCAATTTGTTTACGCAAAACCAACCGACCATGGGTGAGGACAGCGGCGGCTTAAAAAATGCAATCGTTGGCAGCTTAATGATGGTGGGTGCTGCAACGCTGATGACGACCCCTGCGGGTATTTTGGCGGGAACTTATTTGGCTGAATACGGTCGTAACAATTTGTTGACACGCGTGGTTCGATTTGTGAACGATATTTTATTGTCTGCGCCGTCTATTACGATTGGTATGTTTGCGTTCATCTTGTTTTATTTTGGCCTTGGTTTAGGGGCGCACGCCAACTCAGGCTGGTCAGGCGCGATTGCTTTGGCGATTGTGATGTTGCCTGTGGTTGTGCGCACGACCGATGACATGCTCAAACTTGTGCCCAATGGTTTACGTGAAGCCGCAGTCGCGCTTGGTTGCCCGTATTGGAAAATGATTTTTATGATTTGCTACCGCTCCGCAAAAACGGGGATGTTGACGGGTTTGTTGCTGGGCATCGCTCGTATTTTTGGTGAAACTGCACCGCTTATTATGACGGCGGTGGGTAACAACTTCTTTAGTACCGACATGAGTCAACGCATGGCGAGTTTGCCTAAAGTGATTTTGGATTTTGCCATGAGTCCTGATGATAATTGGCGCACCTTGGCATGGGGTGGCGCGATGTTAATTACCTTGTTTGTTTTGTGTATCAATATTGTTACCCGTTCAATTGCTGCGCGCAGTAACTGATTGTTTTTAAGGAATTTATAATGGCTTCGACTTCGAATTTACAATTAGACACGCCTCAGTTGGCGGTGAATCACCTGAACTTTTTTTACGGCAACTTTAAAGCCCTTAAAGACATCAATTTAACCATTCCTAAAAATAAAGTGACGGCTTTTATTGGGCCATCAGGCTGCGGTAAGTCGACGTTGCTGCGTACCCTTAATCGGATGTTTGAGCTGTATCCCGAGCAACGCGCGGAAGGCGAGATTATGTTTTCTGGTGAAAACATCCTGACGTCTAAAATAGATGTGTCGATTTTACGTGCAAAAATAGGCATGGTTTTTCAGAAACCCACGCCTTTTCCAATGAGTATTTATGAAAACATTGCCTTTGGTGTGCGCTTGTTTGAAAAATTATCAAAAGGCGAAATGAACGAGCGCGTTGAATGGGCTTTAACTAAAGCGGCCTTGTGGACAGAGGTCAAAGACAAATTGCATCAAAGTGGCAACGGTCTATCTGGTGGGCAACAACAGCGTTTGTGTATTGCCCGCGCCATTGCGGTTAAGCCTGAAGTGTTGTTGATGGACGAGCCGTGCTCCGCTTTGGATCCGATTTCAACCACAAAAGTGGAAGAGTTGATTACTGAGTTGAAAGAAGACTATACCGTGGTGATTGTGACGCACAATATGCAACAAGCGGCACGTTGTTCTGATTACACTGCTTACATGTATTTAGGTGAATTAATTGAGTTTGGTGAAACGCGGCAAATGTTTATAAAGCCTGCGCGACAAGAAACAGAAGATTACATCACAGGACGTTTTGGTTAAGTCAGATAAATTTAGAACACAATCACACTGATTTTTCACGGGTTTTAACATCAAAGATTACAGCGAATGAAGGAAAGACGATGAGCCAACAACATACTTCAACAATTTATCAAGCGGAGTTAGAAGACTTGCGCAGTGCAGTCATGAAAATGGGGGGCAAGGTCGAATCCCAACTTCGCCAGGCTGTTTTGGCTTTTAGCGAAAGCGACAACGCTTTAGCCGAGCATGTGCTCGCAGTTGAAAAAGAAGTGAATCAGGAGCACCTCAATATTGACCACATGTGTTCTCAAATCATCGCCTTGCGTCAACCTGCAGCGAGTGATTTGCGCATGTTATTGGGCATGATTCGTACTGTTTCTGACTTGGAGCGGATTGGCGATGAAGCCTCAAAAATTGCGCAAATGGCACTTAAAAGCGACCCCAGCCGCCGTGGTTTTTTGCCCCGCGTCCATACGATTTTTCAATCAGCAGATTTAGCAGGTACAATGTTACGCCAAGCATTAGACGCATTTGCACGCGAAGACACTTCGGAAGTGCGTCAAATTTTTGCTACTGATATGGAACTCGACCAGCATTACTCCGCCAGTGTGCGTCAACTGATTACATTCATGATGGAAGACCCGCGTACAATTAGTGCTGCATTGGATGATTTGTGGGTGGCTAAAGCAATTGAACGCGCGGGAGACCACGCTGAAAACATTGCGGAGAATGCGATTTATATTATCGAAGGTGAAGATGTGCGCTATGCCCATCATTCTTAAAAAGCTTGGGTAGGCGTTTTGTGAAACCCGTTTCGTGCCCCCCCCCCCTAAACTTCGTGTGAATTTGTGTGAACATGGTTTGTTAATGACATTTCTTTAATACAAGAGAGAGATATTGTGAATATTCAGCCCGTGGTTCTGGTTGTTGAGGACGAGGAAGACATTGCGGAATTATTGCGTTTCGCATTAACGCGAGTCGGCTTTTCAGTAGTTTGGATGAAAAATTTGAGCGATGCCCGTCATCATGTCAACAAAATATTACCCGATGTGGTGGTGCTTGATTGGATGCTGCCAGATGGCGAAGGCGTGCTGTGGATGCGCCAATTGCGCGACAATCAAAGAACTCGCCACTTGCCCATCATCATGCTGACCGCTCGTGCGCAAGAAGCCGATAAACTCAAAGGTTTAGAGGGAGGTGCTGACGATTATGTCACCAAACCCTTTAGCCCCAAAGAATTGGTCGCTCGCATTAATAATGTCTTGCGTCGCGCGGCCCCCCAACATGTTGCACAAGTCTTCGAATTTGCGGGGTGTACTTTAAACGACGATGACCACACCTTGACAAAGGGTTCTGTCGTTGAAACCTTGGGTAAGACTGAATTTAAGTTGTTGAAGTTTTTATTGACGCATCACAATAAAACTTTTTCACGGACACAATTGCTTGATTTAGTTTGGGGTGACCATGTGTACATCGAGGAGCGGACGGTTGATGTGCATGTGTTGCGCTTGCGAAAAATTTTGCAGCGTTTCGGTGCCGAAAGTTATTTAGAGACCATTCGTGGTGTTGGTTATCGCTGGCGAGCGGTTTAAAGCGGTGGTTTAAAGCTGCTTAAAAAGGTATTAAGGTCTTGTTCTTGTAAAAAAGCCGATGTGTATTCATCGGCTTTTTTTGATTTAACCCAGAGTGAAAGTGCCCAGTAAGTACTTAGACGCACTCACGAACCAGCGCAGGGCCTTTATAAATTAAGCCGCTGTACACTTGAATCAGTTGCGCACCTGCGGCGATTTTTTCATCCGCATCTTTCGCGCTAAAGATGCCGCCAACGCCAATGATGGGGACTTGGTTGTCCAGATGCGCATGCAGTTTTTTAATCATTTCGGTTGATTTTGCGCGCACAGGTTCGCCGCTTAAGCCGCCCATTTCATCGCCGTGAGGCAAATGAGCCACGCTGCTTTTGTCCAAAGTCGTATTGGTGGCGATAACGCCATCAATTTGATGAAGTTTGAGCAATTCCGCCGTGGTGGCGATTTGTTCATCATCCATGTCTGGCGCGATTTTTAAGACCATTGGTACGTATTTTTGGTGCGCGTCCGCCAATTGAAGTTGGCTTTGACGCAATTGTGCCAATAAACTGTTCAAGGCATCTTGTTGTTGCAGGTCACGCAAGTTTTTGGTGTTGGGCGAAGAAATATTGACGGTGATGTAATGGGCGTGCGCGTATACTTTTGACAAACCAATTAAATAATCATCGACCGCATTTTCGATGGGTGTGTCTGCATTTTTACCGATGTTGATGCCCAAGATGCCACCATTTTGGACAAACGAGCTGCGCGACACGTTACTTAAAAGCGCATCCACACCGTCGTTGTTAAATCCCATGCGGTTGATGATGCCGTTCGCTTTGGGCAGGCGAAATAATCGCGGCGTTGGATTGCCCGCTTGCGCGCGAGGCGTGATGGTTCCAATTTCGATAAAGCCAAAGCCAAATCGAGCCAAAATATCAATGTATTGCCCGTTTTTATCCAAACCTGCGGCCAGCCCAACCCGATTCGGGAACGTGATGCCCATGACGGTTTTCGGTGAACTGGGCGTTTGTACTTGAGGCAACAAACCCAGCGAAAGGGCACGCTGTGCCAAGTTAAAGGTCAGATGATGGGCTTTTTCAGCATCGAGCTGGAACAAAATAGGGCGGAGGAGTGCGTACATGGTGATGACTTCGTAAACAAAGCGACATTATAAGGGCTTTAAAGCCCTTTGCGTGAGTCCTTTGAATGCTTTGGGGTGCTTTGTGCGGTTGAAACTGCTACAATGCGTGCTTGATTTTTCAACGATTAACTAATGATGGGGTGAAACCGTGAGCATCAAAGCAGATAAGTGGATACGCCAACAGTGCGAACAGCATGGCATGATAGAACCTTTTGAACCCGGCCAAATCCGCCAAGTGGATGGTCAGCGCATCATCAGTTACGGCACTTCGAGTTATGGCTATGATATTCGTTGCGCCAACGAGTTTAAAATTTTCACCAATGTTAATAACAGCATCGTTGACCCAAAAAACTTTGACCCAAAATGCTTTGTTGAACATGTTGGCGATACGTGCATCATCCCTCCTAATTCTTTTGTACTGGCCCGCACGGTTGAGTACTTTCGTATTCCACGCAGTGTCTTGACGGTGTGCTTGGGCAAATCGACTTATGCGCGTTGCGGCATCATTGTCAATGTCACACCGTTTGAACCCGAGTGGGAAGGCTATGTGACGCTGGAATTTTCAAATACAACACCATTGCCCGCGATTATTTATGCCAACGAAGGCTGCGCACAGGTTTTGTTTTTTGAGTCGGATGAAGTGTGCGAAACGTCTTATAAAGACCGTGGTGGTAAATACCAAGGTCAGACGGGTGTCGTTGTACCGCGGATGTGAGGCGGAGTATCGGATTGAATGTAAAAATGCCCTGCTTTTTGCAGGGCGTTTTTTTGTTTAAATAAACGGTTTAACCTGTTTTTTCATCCCATGCTTTTTCATTCAATGAAGTTGCTGAGAGGCATTGTGTGCAGCATTGGGTGTTGTGAATAGCTGACGGACTTGGGCTTCGCTCAAAATGTATTCTTGCCCACAAAAATCGCATGCCACTTCAACCTGAGCTTGCTCGACCATACTCAAAGCCTCTTCTTCGCCCAGCATGGTCAGCATATTGCTGACCTTAGCAGGCGAGCAGGTGCAGCCAAATTGACAATCTTGGGTGGTGTGTTGCTCAATGGGATATTGCCAAAACAGTTGATGAAGTATGGTTTCGCTTGGTGTGTTTAGTAATTCTTCGTTTGATAGTGTTAGGGCGATGTGGTTGAGCTCATCCCATGTGTGCGCGTTTTCATCGGTGTTGTTGCCACCATGCAGGGGCAGCTTTTGTAGCAGCAAGCCCGCGCAAGATTCGTGGCTGGAGGCCAGTTGGATGTGGGTATCGAGTTGCTCGGAGGTGCGCATGTAGTGCATCAGCACTTCAGCGATAGTGTCGCCTTCCAGTGGCACAATGCCTTGGTAAGGTTGTTGCCCTGGTTGTTTGTCATTTGGGTCAAGCGTGATGGCAAAGCGTGCTTGGTTGTTGACGTTAATCAGTTGTTTTAACGTCAAATCGTCATTGCATACAGCATCGTCGCGTAACTTCGCCATTGCGCGGACGGTTAAGTCTGCTCGGCATTCTGTGACCAAAAGTTGAATGGGGCCATCACCGTGTATTTGCATGATTAAGCTGCCATCAAATTTTAAATTGGCCGATAACAACACACTGGCGGCCAACATTTCGCCGAGCAGCCGCTCTACAACTACTGGATAATGGCGTTTTCGATTGGTGCTGAGTAAACATTGCCAAGTGCTTGGTAGTTGCACCAGCTCACCTTTGACGGGTGCGTTTTGAAATAGAATGCGGTGTAAAGTATCGTGGTTCATGTGTGGCCAATCTGTGGTCATCAAAAAAATAAACCGTTATTTTACGTGAGTTTGATTAATTTAGCTTTGGGCTGTTATGAAACAACAATGGGATATTTTTTGTAGCGTCATTGATAATTATGGCGACATTGGTGTCACTTGGCGTTTGGCACGGCAGTTGACTGAAGAGTACGGCGTTCAAGTACGCGTGTGGCTTGATGATGTGGCGGCATTGGCGAGTATCTGGACGGGGGTGGATGAAAAACTTGATTTGCAACTTGTAGACAATATTCAGGTGTGTGCATGGCTACCAAGTCAAGATTGGACGAAAATTACTCCAGCTCAGGTCTTGATTCAAGCATTCGCGTGCGCGCTACCAGAAGGCTATATTGCCCAAATGCTGAAGGTTAAAAATCGAACGGGTATTGCGCCTCATTGGTTCAATTTAGAATACTTAAGTGCGGAACAATGGGTAGATGATTGCCATGCGATGCAATCACCACAAAGCAATGGACTGAAAAAAACATTCTTTTTCCCAGGTTTTAGTGAAAAAACAGGAGGGCTGTTGCGTGAGCGTGATTTGTTTACGCTTCGCAATCAAGCTCTGAACGATGACTGGGCGCATTTGACAGGGTTTGTACAAATCGAAGGGGCGTTAAAGGTCGTGTTATTTGGTTATGACCATATGCCTTTGACACAATGGTTACCCTTGGTTGCTCAAGGCGACAAGTCCGTGCAACTTGCGGTTACCAGTGGTAAAGCGGCGCGTGCGATGCGAGCAGCATGTGCGCAACTTGGGCAGCCTGTTGCAGGTTGGGGCAACTTGAGTATTCGAGAGTTGCCGATGGTGCGACAAAATATGTTTGATAGGTTGCTGTGGGCGGCCGATGTGAATTTTGTACGTGGTGAGGATTCTTTTATCCGTGCGATTTGGGCTGCCAAACCATTTGTTTGGCAGATTTACCCTCAAGATGACGGTGTGCATTTTACAAAACTCAAGGCTTTTGTTGAGCGTTATCGTTTGTGTGATGGTCAAAGTTCGGAAGCGACCGAAGCGTGGCAGGATGTTCAATTGGCTTGGAACGGGGACTCAACGTTCAACTTGGGCGAGGCTTGGACGCGGTTATGTACGCAGTTGCCACTTTTAAAACAGCATGCTCAACGATATACTCAAGACTTGGCTCGTTTTGATGATTTGGCACAACAGCTCACGAGACAAGTGCGGCAAAGTCATTCAGATACTGGCGTGAATACTTAAAATTGGCTATAATGGCGCGTTTATTTTTAGCATTTTTGTGGTATGTCGAACATCGAAACGTTTGACCATATTATTGATTGTGCTCTAATTGTCAGATTTGTTCTGATAAAAAACTCAAATTCGAACCACGGTAATAGTAAAAAATAAAAGTAAATTTTTATGTTTACCGTATTTATTTAAGGTGTTTAGATGAAAATTGCTCAAGAATTACGCGTTGGTAATGTATTTATGTTGGATGGTGCCGCCAAAGTGGTTTTAAAAACGGAATACAGCCGTTCAGGTCGTTCAGGTGCTGTTATTAAAATGAAAATGAAAGACCTTTTAACGGGCGCGGGCGCAGAAGCAGTTTACAGCGCGGATGACAAGTTTGATGTCGTGGTGCTTGACAAAAAACGTGTTAACTATTCGTATTTTGCAGACCCAATGTATGTTTTCATGGACGAAGACTACAACCAATACGATATTGAAGCCGAGAGCATGGGTGATGCGTTGAATTACCTTGAAGATGGTATGGCGTGTGATGTGGTCTTTTACCAAGAGCGTCCAATTTCAGTTGAGTTGGAAACAACCATTGTGCGTGAAGTGACTTACACAGAACCAGCGGTGAAAGGTGATACGTCATCTGGACGTGTATTGAAGTCAGCTAAGTTGGCAACAGGTTATGAAATTCAAGTGCCTTTGTTTGTTGATACCGGCGATAAAATTGAAATTGATACGCGCACGAATGAATACCGTTCACGTGTGAAATAAGAGTTTGGCGTTTGGTTGGTTTATTAATTTGAGTTTTAAATAAATCAATCTCACATAAAAAAACGACGCTTAAAGCGTCGTTTTTTATTGACTACGTGATGACTACTGGCTTTTTAAGAAGCGAGCGAATGCAAAGGAGAGGCTGCTGCGGCAGACGCTGCTTTTTTGGCTTTAGCTTCTTTTGTCAAAGGAACCAGTTTGGGTTCTTTGTTTTCAGTGACCGTTGTTTCATCAACAATGACTTTAGCAATGTTTTGTTGTGACGGTAGTTTAAACATTGTGTCAAGTAACGCCTCTTCAACGATTGCGCGTAAACCACGCGCGCCCGTTTTGCGTTGCAAAGCTTTTTTGGCGATGGCAACTAAGGCTTTTTCAGTGAACTCCAATTCAACATCTTCCATGTCCAAGAGGGCGGAATATTGTTTGACTAAAGCATTTTTAGGTTGAGTCAAAATGTTTACTAAGGCGGCTTCGTCAAGATTTCCCAATTTGGCAATCACAGGCAAACGTCCAATCAACTCGGGAATGAGGCCAAACTTAATTAAGTCTTCAGTTTCTACCTCGGCGAGCAGTTCACCTGCGTTTTTCTCTTCTTTTTTGTGGACAGATGCGTTAAAGCCCATGCCGCCTTTTTGTGAGCGATGAGCAATGACTTTATCAAGTCCATCAAACGCGCCGCCACAAATAAACAAGATGTTTGTTGTGTTTACTTGAATGAAGTCTTGGTTTGGGTGCTTTCGACCGCCTTGCGGGGGAATAGAAGCAACTGTGCCTTCAATCAATTTGAGCAATGCTTGTTGTACACCTTCGCCTGAGACATCACGGGTGATGGACGGATTGTCTGATTTACGAGAGATTTTATCGATTTCGTCGATATAAATAATCCCCTGTTGAGCTTTTTCGACATCGTAATTACAGTTTTGTAACAATTTTTGCACAATGTTTTCGACGTCTTCGCCCACATAGCCCGCTTCGGTCAACGTGGTCGCATCCGCCATGACGAATGGGACATTGAGTAGGCGTGCTAAAGTTTGTGCGAGCAGTGTTTTACCAGAACCCGTTGGACCGATGAGCAAAATATTACTTTTCGAGAGTTCGACATCGGTTTTTTTGCGTTTTTTCAAATGGCGAAGGCGTTTGTAATGATTGTAAACGGCAACAGCGAGCACGCGTTTGGCATCGTTTTGTCCAATCACGTAGTCGTTGAGTTTGTTTAAAATTTCTTCGGGTGTTGGCAAACTGCTCGATTCTGCTTTCAGTTCGTCGTCATCTTTGAACGCTTCTGCATCTAAAATTTGACCACACAATGCGATGCACTCGTCACAAATGTGACCGTTCAAACCTTCAATGAGCTTATTCGCCTCTTCTTGGCTTTTGCCGCAGAACGAACATTCAGTCACTTTGGTTGGGGTGGATTTGTCTGTCATGCCATGTCCTTTATTACTTTTATACGATTACAGTGCGTCACGGCTGGTCAAAATTCGGTCAACGAGCCCGTATTCAAGTGATTGTTCTGCTGAGAAGAAGGTGTCGCGGTCTGTGTCGCGTTCGATACGCTCAAGCGGTTGTCCTGTGTTGGCCGACATGATTTGATTCAGTTGTGCACGCAATAATAAAATTTCGCGAGCACGGATTTCGATGTCAGAGGCCATGCCTTGTGCGCCACCCGAAGGTTGATGAATCATAACCCGCGAGTTGGGGAGGGCGTAGCGTTTACCTTTTGCACCCGATGACAACAAAAACGCCCCCATGCTGGCGGCCATGCCAATACACATGGTCGAAACGTCGGGTTTAATGAAGTTCATTGTGTCATAAATACCTAAACCTGCCGAGACCGAGCCACCTGGTGAGTTGATGTACAGATGAATGTCTTTTTCAGGGTTTTCACTTTCTAAGTACAACATTTGTGCAATGACGAGATTGGCACTTTCGTCGTTTACGCCACCGACTAAGAAAATCACGCGTTCTTTTAACAAACGCGAGTAGATGTCAAATGAACGTTCACCACGGCTGGTTTGTTCAACCACCATTGGGATAAGGCCTAAACTTTGTGGGTCTTGATGAAAAGGCATGTAAATTCCTTAAGTCTTATGATGAGAATATGGGTAATTGAATTGGGGTTTAAAGCGATGAAAACAAGAGTTGGTTTATGCATCTAAATTGTTTAGAGGCTTTCACACATTGGCGACATCATAACGTAATTTGCAGGTTTGCGTTGCGTCGGGCTGTGAAATTTATAAGATTGAATGGGTGTGAATATACATAAAAGTAGGTCTTTTTTTCTGGTTTTACATGTTGATGTGTTTGAGTTCGTTGGCTTGCTTTAATGGGGCAGAAAAAACAGCTTGCTCTTAAAAGGCGGTTGCTTTTAGTTAGGTGATTTAAGTGATGTTTCGCAGTTGTGATTTATAGTGCCACGCTTTTGCCAATTTTTACCAAATAATAGGTAATCGCGTGCCACTCTTGACTTCATCCATCACCGCATACGTGCGTGTTTCGCGTAGACCTTTGAGCTGTGTTAATGTTTTGCCATGAAACTCTCGATAAGCGTTCATGTCTTTGACTCGAATTTTTAGAAGGTAATCAAATCCGCCTGCGACCATATGGCATTCCATGATTTCAGGAATTTTTTGCACACTGCGTTTAAACTCCTCAAATACTTCGGGGGTGGTGCGATCAAGCAAGACTTCAATAAAAATCATCAAAGACACGTTTAATCGCTCAGGGTCGAGTAGAGCGGTGTAGCCAATAATATAGCCCGCTTCATTTAAACGGCGTACACGTTCAAGGCACGCCGCTGGTGAAAGATTAACTTTATTAGCCAACTCAACATTGCTGATGCGTCCATCTTCTTGTAATGCAGCGAGGATTTTTTTATTAATTTTGTCTAACACGGTTAAAATCCTTTTAAAATTAAATTTGCCTATATTCTAAATCTAAAAATAAAATATTGATACTGAAGTGAATAATCATATTAAATGTTGGTGAAAACTCAATACAATCGAACCCAATTTATTTTGATTTTTTATTGAATTTATTAAGTTTCGCTGTGAAGATGAGAAAAACAGCGAAAGATATAGATAACAAATGCCTGAGCGTTTAGGAGATAACCATGACCTTCTCAAATCCTGTTGAAGCTGTACCTTTTTCAAATTTTGTCAAAGATGTTTTACCCGCACCCATACCTTTGCGTGCCGCGATTACTGCTGCGTATCGTCGTGATGAGCAAGAAGCGGTGAATTGGTTGCTCGGTCAGATTCAACGCGATGCCACGCAACAATCACAGGCTGAACAGTTGGCCAAACAACTGGTGAGCAATGTTCGCTCGCAACGCACCCGTGCATCGGGCGTTGATGCGTTGATGCATGAATTTTCTTTATCCTCTGACGAAGGCGTGGCTTTGATGTGTTTGGCCGAGGCTTTGTTACGCATTCCAGACTCGGCCACCGCAGATCGCTTGATTGCCGATAAAATCAGTAAAGGTGATTGGCGTAAACATCTCGGTGAATCGCCGTCTATGTTTGTTAATGCCGCAACGTGGGGACTGGTTATCACTGGCAAGTTGGTGCATACCTCAAGCGAAAAAGGGCTAAGTGCGGCTTTAAGCAAGTTAATCGCCAAGGGCGGTGAGCCGCTTATTCGTAAAGGGGTTGATGTGGCGATGCGCATGCTGGGTAAGCAATTTGTCACGGGGCAAACCATTAAAGAAGCGATTGACAATAGCATTGAAAACGAAAAACGAGGCTATCAATACTCGTATGACATGCTCGGAGAAGCCGCTTTAACAATGGATGACGCTGATAAATACTATCAGGCTTATGAAGCGGCCATTCATGCGATTGGTAAAGCATCAAATGGACGAGGCATCAAAAACGGCCCTGGCATTTCGGTCAAGCTGTCGGCTTTGCATCCGCGCTATTCTCGTGCCCAACGCGAGCGGGTGATGACAGAGTTATTGCCCCGTCTCAAAGCCTTATTGTTGATGGCCAAAAGCTATAACATTGGCTTGAATATTGATGCGGAAGAAACGGACCGTCTTGAGTTATCACTGGATTTGATGGAAGCCTTGGCGTTTGATAAGGATTTATCAGGCTTTGAGGGGCTTGGTTTTGTCGTGCAAGCGTATCAAAAGCGTTGTCCGTTTGTCATTGATTTTTTAGTTGATTTATCGAAGCGTTCGGGTATGCGTTTTATGGTGCGCTTGGTCAAAGGCGCATATTGGGATGCGGAAATTAAACGTGCGCAAATGGATGGCATGGCAGGTTATCCAGTGTACACGCGCAAGGTATATACAGACGTGTCGTATTTGGCGTGTGCTCAAAAATTGTTGGCAGCCGCAGATTATATTTATCCTCAATTTGCCACCCACAACGCGCACAGCGTCGCTACTATTTACACGTGGGCTCAAGCGAGTCAGGTGAGCGATTATGAGTTTCAATGTTTACATGGGATGGGCGAAACGTTATATGACCAAGTGGTCGGTGCGGATAATTTAAATAAAATTTGCCGTATTTACGCGCCTGTTGGTTCTCATGTGACTTTACTGGCTTATCTTGTTCGTCGATTGCTGGAGAATGGTGCGAACTCATCATTTGTCAATCAAATTGTTGATGAAAGTATTTCGATTGACAAGTTGATTGCCGATCCAGTCGATACAGCACGTGCTTTGGGTGCTACGCCGAATCCTGCTATTGTTTTGCCGCGCCATATGTTTGGCAACGAGCGGCTCAATTCGATGGGGATGGATTTTTCCAATGAAAACACATTGCGTGAGTTAAGTGCACACTTTGCGGCGAATGCACATCGGCAATGGCAGGCCGAGCCGATTTTGGGCGATGATACGCGCAGTACGGGTGCAGCCATCCAAGTGGTCAACCCAGCACGGCACAATGATATTGTGGGACAAGTGGTTGAAGCGACAATGGATGATGTGGCGCGCGCTTTAAATATTGCCGATGCGGCCGCCAGTAAATGGCGCAAAACTATTCCTGAACAGCGTGCTGTGATTTTGCAACATGCTGCGGATGCTTTAGAAAAGAATGCGATTGAATTCATCATGCTGGCCGTGCGCGAGGCGGGTAAGTCTTTACCCAACGCGGTTGCTGAGATTCGTGAAGCGGTTGATTTCTTGCGCTACTATGGTGTACAGGTTAAAGATGATGCACAACATCATCAGGGCTTGGGCGCGGTGGTGTGCATTTCGCCGTGGAACTTCCCTTTGGCCATTTTTATCGGTGAAGTTGCCGCATCATTGGCGGCAGGAAATACCGTTTTGGCTAAACCTGCCGAACAAACCCCTCTCATTGCTTATCGTGCGGTGCAGTTGTTGCACGAAGCGGGCGTGCCACATGACGTTTTACAATTTTTACCAGGTCGTGGTGAGACCGTTGGTTCAACTTTGGTGAACGACTCGCGTGTGAAAGGGGTTATTTTTACAGGTTCAACGGAGGTGGCTAATATTATTCATCGCAATTTGAGTACACGGACTGACAATGAAGGCACGGACATTGCTTTAATTGCGGAGACGGGTGGACAAAACGCACTCATCATGGACAGTTCAGCACTGCCCGAACAAGTGGTGACAGACGTACTGGTGTCTGCTTTTGATTCAGCGGGGCAGCGTTGTTCGGCGTTACGCGTATTGTGTTTACAAAAAGATATTGCCGAAAAAACCCTTGAGATGCTGCATGGTGCTTTGAACGAACTGCGGGTTGGTTCTCCTGATTGTTTAGCGACGGATGTGGGGCCTGTGATTGATGCTGAGGCGCAAAGTCATTTATTACGGTACATTGAGCAAATGCGCGAGAAGGGGCATCAAGTCAAAAAACTGCCTTTGCCCGCTTCATGTGACAATGGCACGTTTGTACCACCAACGGTGATTGAAATCAGCCGCTTGAGTGATTTAAGCCGTGAGGTGTTTGGACCTGTATTGCATGTTTTAAGTTATGAGCGCGATGAGTTGCCGCAACTGATTCAGGATTTGAATGCCACGGGTTATGGTTTAACTTTGGGCGTGCACACGCGGATTGATGAAACGCAAGATTATGTCAGTGCGAATGCCCATGTGGGTAATATTTATGTGAATCGTAATATCGTTGGTGCAGTCGTCGGCGTACAGCCATTTGGTGGTGAGGGCAAATCTGGGACAGGACCTAAAGCGGGCGGACCTTTGTATATTCGTCGCTTGCAAGGTGTGACGGATGTGCAGGCTGCGACCTTACGTGGCGATGATGCAAAAAAACTGGATTCGCCATTGGTTCATGTTTTATTGGATTGGGCGTCTACGCATGGGCATGAAAACTTGTTGCAGACGGTTCAGAGTTATGTGAGCCATACGCTGCATGGCGTTAAAATTGAGTTGCCAGGCCCAACAGGTGAGCGCAACACCTTGTCATTTACTGCACGCGGTCAAGTTCTGTGTGGTGCAATCTCGGTTGACGTGCTATTGCATCAGTTGGCCGCGGTATGGGCGACGGGTAATCAGGTGTTAATGCTTGAAGAGACGATGGCGTTGTTGCCGAAAGGCTTACCCGCAAGTTTGAAAAAAGCGATGATAGCGTTAAAAGTTGAGCAACTTGAGACGGCACCGATTGACATGGCGTTGTTGGACGTATCCACAGCACGGGAGTTGCGTCAGCGGTTGGCATCGCGTTCGAGTGACACGGGCGGCTTGGTGCAAATCATGACGACTGATGAAAACAAACTTATTCCATTATGGCGCTTGGTGGCAGAGCGTGCACTTTGTGTGAATACAACCGCTGCGGGTGGGAACGCCAGTTTAATGACAATGGCTGGGTGATGGTTGCATGATTTATGCTAGAAAAACGTCGCACATTAAGTGCGACGTTTTTTTTGGCGGGAGCGGTCAAGGCTAAAGAAACAAGCGTATTCTTTTCATCGACGCATCGGTTGTGGGGCTACACCCGTGCGAGTTCGGCACGCATGTGCGCAATAACCGCTGCGTAGTCGGGCGCATTAAAAATGGCAGAACCTGCGACGAAAGTGTCCGCACCTGCTTGAGCGATTTCACGGATATTATCCACTTTAACCCCACCATCGATTTCTAGCAAAATATTTTGACCGCCTGCTGCAACGTGCGCATCAATGCGTGCTCTTGCTGCGCTGGTTTTATTTAAGGTTTCAGGGATGAAGGATTGACCGCCAAAGCCTGGGTTGACGGACATCAACAAAATCATGTCCAGTTTGTCCATGACGTGTTCAAGCACGTTGAGCGGTGTGGCTGGGTTGAGCACTAAACCCGCTTGACATCCCAAATCCTTAATCAATGACAAACTGCGGTCAACGTGACGAGAAGCTTCAGGATGAAATGTAATCATATTCGCCCCTGCTTTAGCAAAACTGCTAATCAGGGCGTCCACAGGCTCAACCATTAAATGCACATCCATTACGGCATTGCCTGCGTATGGCTTGATGGCCTCTAAAATCATCGGACCAAAAGTTAGATTGGGCACATAGTGATTGTCCATCACGTCGAAGTGAATCCAGTCCGCGCCTGCGGCTAAAACATTGCTCACTTCTTCGCCTAACTTAGCAAAATCGGCTGAAAGCAGAGAGGGAGATATACGGAAGGTCATGGTTGTCCTTGAAGGTTGTGTTTAGATGCCGCATTTTACTATGCTTCGATTGGGTTTTCTTGGGAGAAATTCTGATGTGTTGTGAAATATTTGATGAAAAAATCATTTTTATCAAAGACTTAACTCATGTTTCATTTCAAAAAATCATGTTACAATCCAAGCACTAAAGCGCATGGCTGATGGGGAGATGTGAAGTTTCAACGAGGCAAATCATGCTTAAAATCAAAGTTGACACTGCTTTTTGGTCAAAGCAGTCAGATGTGTCTAATGATGTTTATGTGTTTGTGTACACCATTCAAATCACGAATAAAGGCGACAGACCCGTACAGCTCTTGTCTCGTCACTGGATTATTACCGATGGTTTTGGCGTGACACGCGAGGTGCGAGGCGATGGTGTGGTCGGACTTCAGCCTCTTATTGCGGTGAATGAAACTTTTGAGTACAGCAGCACTTGCCCCTTATCAACGCCGTTTGGCACTATGCATGGTGAATATTATGGGGTCGATGAAGCAGGTGTGCCTTTCATCGTTGATATCCCCGTATTTCGTCTGCTTGCTCCACATATTGTGCATTAGTGACTTATGATGAAAACTCTTGAAAATTTCAGCTGTTGAGGCTTTGATTTTTTTGATTAATTTACTGATATGGCTTTTTTATGACTTCGATTACCATTTATCACAATCCCAAATGTGGCACTTCTCGAAATACTCTCGCATTGATTCGTAACGCAGGGGTTGAGCCGACCATTGTTCATTATTTAGACACGCCACCCAGCGAATCAACGCTTAAAGGGCTTTTGTCAAATATGAACCTAAATGCTCGGGAGATTATGCGGCGAAAAGAAAAATTGTACGATGAGCTTAACTTGGCTGATGATAAATGGACGGATGAAGAGTTGATTGGATTGATGCGGGTGCATCCGATTCTCATTGAACGGCCGATAGTCGTCACGCCGTGGGGCACAAAATTATGTCGTCCATCTGAAGCTGTACTCGATGTTTTACCTTTGCCTCAGAAAGCACCTTTTAGTAAAGAGGATGGTACGTTACTGATTAACGAGCACGGCGACATTGTGTCAAAATAAAATCACCGTTGTCTCACTTGAGTTGTCTCAGTTGAAAAAAAACCGCAAAAAATGTTTTGCGGTTTTTTATTTTTCTTGAATCTATTGCACGATGGATTCTTATATCAGATGTTACTTCTTTGATGCGTTTGCGAATGTTAAATCGCGTGCGCCGTCAAAATCTACGATATTGATGCACGCCTTAGGGCCAACGCAGCTATCGGCATGTACATCGTTGCCATGCACGCGCACAAATGAATTTTGGTCTGAAATGACTTTTTTGCCATTGGCGTCGATATGAATCCATTTTCCTTGTACAGCGACACCCCAATAGTCATTTGAGTGGATGTGTGCAGGGATGGAGACACCTGGCTGAATTTTAAAAGCATAAACGGCTGAGTTATCCGATTCTTTGCCCCATAAAATGACCATGTCAACCCCTTTTATTCCTGCGGGTTTCCAATCCACTTGGTCAAATTTATGGATTTCTTCTGCATGCGCAAAAGAAGTGGCAACAACCAATAACATTGTGGCGAGTATTTTCTTAAACATGATATTTCCTTGTGATAAAAATTAAATTTAAATCGGACTTTGAGTAATCAGTCCAAATTACGCTTGATGATACAAAAAGGCAGCATTGGTCCCGCCACCCAAAGGCACAGCGATACGGATGTTCAAATGCGCCATCGCTTCTAAATAGCGACTGCTGCTTATATCACCCGTATCTAAAGGAGAGAAGCCTACTGCTTGAGCCAACTCCATGACTGTATTTTTTGCTTCATCATTGTTTCCCGCGATGAAAGCCGTGATGTTTTGACCATTGCGGCTGTGTGCTTCTTTTTGCATCACATCGGCAAAAATGGTGTTAAAAGCTTTGACGACGTGAGACTTAGGTAAGGCAGCTTGAATGGTCTCGCCCGCTGAGTTTTCTTGCCCTAAGAGCAGTGGCGACCAGTCGTCATTTAAAGGATTCGTGTTGTCTATAATGATTTTATCTTCTAAAGCAGAAGCCAAGTTATTAAGTGCGTCAAGGCTGGCTTTGTATGGAATCGCCAATGCTAAAGCATCAACGTTGGCGGCTACTTCGGCAAAGCTACCAAAGCGATACGCAGAGTTGTTTTGTGCATCGGCATTATTGCGTAGGCCAATACTTACTTCGTGCCCTGCATCAGCAAACAGCTTCGCTAATTTTTGACCGACTGAGCCGAATCCTAAGATACCAATTTTCATGTGACTTCCTTTATATAAGACCTATGCTGCAAGTGCTTGATAGGCTTGGGTTTGAAATGCACGTCTTAAAATTTAAGTTGTGCGTGATTGAATATTTTTTGATTGTTTTTTGATCTTGTTAGACATAAAAAACTGATTGAAACGCATGGTGGTGTTAAATGTCCTAATGTATTTTGTATATCTATGCATAGGTAGTTTTTAAGGTTAAATTAAAGCAGCTTTCAAAAAATAGAAATTTAAATGAGTAAGGCTTCCAATGCTTGAGCCACTTGCATCGGACGTTGTGGCTTGTGAAAAACGCGTGCAGTACTGAGCGCGCCTTCAAGTGCATCCACGGCCAGCCGAGCTATTGAAGACGGTTCAAAAGTTGATTTGAATTCGCCAGATTGTTGACCTGCGGTGAACAGGGCGGTGAGCCAAGCTTCGGATTGAACAAAAAATTTTTGAATGAGGGTTTCTAGCTCTGTGGTTAATGTGTCAACATCGCTCGCTAACATGCCTGCCAAGCACAACTCTTGCACGCTATCATCGTCCTTACCAAACAACTGGGTATACGCGCGAAATTGCGCTAAATAACTTTGATTGGATTGTGCAATGTCGGCTAACAATTGCTCATTTTCTTGAATGTACTGCGTCATCAATGCCAACCCCAAATCTTTTTTTGTGGGAAAGTGGTAATGAATACTGGCGGTTTTGATACCCACCTCAGCTTGAATGTCGCGGTAGCTGAATGCATTAAAACCGCGTGTTCGTGCCAAGCGCATCGCGACTTGCAAAATCTTGCTGCGATGATCAATGGCTTTTGAAGTGGATGAGGTCATCTTAGTCATGGCGAACATTCTATCTACTTGAAGATAGGTAAGTCAAGAGTTGCATTTTATTTTTTATGCGGACGTTGCGAAAGTGCCGCAATTTTGCGATTCGGTTTGTCTTCAAATGATTGGGGTGGGCTCGATTCAGGTTATAATCATGGGCTCTACAAAAGGCATACCGCCTTTCGTCCCCAGTTATAAACCTGCCTCGACGAGAAAATATGAAAAAAGTTTACATTAAAACCTTCGGCTGTCAAATGAACGAGTATGACACCGATAAAATGCATGATGTTTTGCGTGATAAAAACGGCTATATTAAAACCGAAAATATTGACGAAGCTGACGTGGTTTTACTCAACACATGCTCCATCCGTGAAAAAGCTCAAGAAAAAGTATTTTCAGACTTGGGTCGTATCCGTAAACTCAAAAATAAAAAACCAGACCTCATCATTGGTGTCGGTGGATGTGTGGCGAGCCAAGAAGGGCAAAATATTGTCGCTCGAGCGCCTTATGTCGACCTGGTTTTTGGGCCTCAAACATTACATCGCTTGCCCACTTTGCTGGCTAAACGTGCCAGCACGGGTAAGTCGCAGGTTGATATTGATTTCGTTGAAATTGAAAAATTTGACCATCTGCCGCCGCCGCGAGTCGAAAAATCGACTGCTTACGTGTCGATTATGGAAGGATGCTCAAAGTATTGTAGTTTTTGCATCGTGCCATACACTCGCGGAGAGGAGGTTTCTCGCCCATTTGACGATGTTTTGACCGAAGTTGCCGACCTTGCCGACCAAGGCGTAAAAGAAATTAATTTACTCGGACAAAATGTCAATGGCTATATGGGCACAATGGGCAATACATCCGAGGTGGCTGATTTCGCCATGCTACTTGAAACCATGGCACATATTCCAGGCATAGAACGCATTCGATTCACCACCAGTCATCCCAATGATTTTAGCGACCGTCTTATCTCGGTGTATGAAAAAGTACCGCAATTGGTTAACCACTTGCATTTGCCCGTGCAGTCGGGTTCAAACCGCATCTTAACGGCGATGAAACGCAATTACACGGCTGAAAAATACCTCGATATCATCAAGCGCGTGCGTGCCATTCGTCCAAATTTGGCGATGTCGTCTGACTTTATCATCGGCTTTCCTGGAGAGACCGATGAGGATTTTGAAGACACCATGCGCTTAATTGATTCAGTCAAGTTTGACATGAGTTTTTCGTTTATTTACAGTGCGCGTCCTGGCACGCCTGCTGCTGACTTGGCTGATGATACGCCCTATGACGTTAAGCATGCACGTTTGCAGCGATTACAAGCTGAAATTAATGATTATGCCAAACAAGTCAGTCATCAAATGGTGGGTACAACAGAGAAAGTATTGGTTGAGGGGTTATCGACACGAGACCCATCTGAGTTGTTTGGTCGCGTTGAAAATAATCGAATTGTTAATTTTAAAGTGCCAACAGGTGCGCGCTCACGCTTGATTGGTCAAATGATTGATGTGAAGATTACTGACGTGATGGGCATTACATTACGCGGTGACATTGCCATGACTGAGGCACAAATTGCGATGCTAAAACCGATGCCATACAGTGGCTTTATTACCATTCCCATCAAAACGGCTGGCGGCGAGCTTGTGAAATAAATCAAAATGCGTGAGAATTGCTCGCTTTGCTGAATTTTTGGTTTGAAATACATTTGACCAACTTGGGTTGATTTTGGCTTCAATTGAGCATATAAATTAGCCGCAATGTTTATAATTTTTTTAAATTTTGTTTTTAAATATCGGAGGAAAAATGAAGCAGTGCCCAGTGTGCCATAAACAATATAACAATGATCAAAACTTTTGCGCGGATGATGGCAGTGCATTGGTCGCAATGGTGGCAGATGTGCAAGAGAAACCCCAACATGCGACAACGACTCAGCCTGTGCAAATCATTCAAATGCCAACCAAAAGTAAAACAGGCTTCTATATTTTCTTAAGTATTGTTTTGGTGTTGATTTCGGTTTTTGGATTTTTGTTTTGGTTGAAAAAAACAGATGACCGTGCCCATAAAGAAGAAGAAAAACAAATGGCAAAAATGCAGGCAGAAGATGAGGAAGAGTACAAAAAGCGCCTTGCAGCTGCTCGTTTGTCTGACGATGATGTTAAAAAAGCCCTGGATGCTATTTCAGCGGGCAGTTCGGCTACATATCGTGATTGTGCCGCTGACAAAATGGGGCTGTATTTGAAGCGGTATAATGTTTGGGTTGAGTGGCAAGAAGACATGCCAACCAAAGCGCATTCGCAACAAAATGTCACTTTAGCTGCTCAAGCCAGCATTAATAGTTGCCGTCAAGAGGCAGAGGCTCTCAATACAGGTAAGCCTTCTTTTGATTGCGCAAAGGCAGTGATTCCGACTGAGGCTGCGATTTGTGATGCCAAAGACAATAAAGAATTGGCTCAATTGGATATGAAGCTTGATAATGCAGCACGTTCGGCTCGCTTTTTTACGAGTGACCCAAGCCGATTTAACGCCATGATGAAATCATGGTTGAAAAATAGAAACAATTGCGGCACAGACCTTGACTGTATTGCGAATGCATACAAAAGTACCATTTCAACTTTGAACTCACAAATTGAACCTTAATTTGTATCTAACTCATCGTTGTACAGGATAAGCCCCTTTACACCAATAAATTAACGCCATCTCGTATTTGCAAGATGGCGTTAATTTTTTCTACCTTTTTCAACCCGTGGTTCGAGTAAAACTCATATAAGATTACATGCTTGAATACTTTAATTTGTAAATCACAAATGCAACCGCGGCAGTCAAAACTTCCCCCACTAAAAAAATTAAAATCAACCAGTGTGGGACGCCATCTATGGTCAAGCTAATCAGTCGGCCGACCGCTAAACCTGACATGAGGGTGCCAATGCTCAAAATTGCAGTCATGCGCCAAGATGGTATTTTGGTTGACATCAACCAAAATACACAAAAACTCAAATACAACGCGCCAACTGCTCTGTATATGTTGTTTGCGTTGATGTTGTTAAAGCTAAATTCAAAAATATGCGGGTAAAAAAGAGGATTAATCAGATACCCGCATCCAATAAGGGCCAAAACAATGGGTGTGCTGATTAAAAATGATTGCTCTAATTTATCAAGATGATTAATAGGTCTGTCTTTTTTAAGCATTTTAAATTCCTTTTTTGATAGCTTTTTTACTTTAATTTTGTTTAAAAGTGTTTGTGTGAATAAACCGCTCGATAGTGCCACGAAGAAAAATACAAGTCAATCTTTGTGTTTTGTCGGTAGTGTCTCAGTTTGAAATTTATTAAGAAATAAAATAGCTGATGGGCTTATCATTGGTTAGTTACGGGTTATTTACACTTCGAGCGTGTTGAACGCGCATGTCCTCGGACTTTTACTTTTTTGCCGTTGACTTCTTTTGTGTGCGGTGGAATGCGCACAAATTTACGACCATCTTTTGTTGATGCCATAAGCCTCACCACCTTTCTGTGCTCATAAGCAAGGTTAAGAGTAGGTAAGCCCATCAGCTATTTTATTTTTTCTTATACGAACCGCGTTTTTTAGCGACAGGCTCAGGAACTAACCGCACAATTTCCTCAATACTCCAAACGTGGTCACTAATACCAGCCTCCATTGCAGGCGTAACACGCAAGGTTTTATGTATTTTTGCGAAGTTATAATACATGAAGTGCAGACTTACTGCGTTCATGTGATTATCAACTTTCTTGCTAAAGCCATTTGTTAAGCGAGTGAATCGGCGCATGTGCATACGCATAGTCAATTTTGACGCTCAACAAAGCTGGTGCTTACGTGCTCTTTTTCAGGATTGCCCGATACCACGCCTTGAACTGCGCCTTTAAATTTTGAAAGGCTGTATTTACGTTGGTCTTCTTTTTGGTTGTTGCCGTACAGCTTAACAAGCATTGCATAGTCAATATCGCCATGAAATGCTTGTTCTACTGCTTCTAAATATGCCTTGTGCCCGTCTGTAGTTAATTGCACACGGTTAGAGCCATGCGGTCTGCTAAATCACTGATAAAAGCATGTGCGCTTTCTGAGCCACGAGTACCGACAAACCAGCTAAGGATTAGTTTTGTATCTGCATCTATCGCAGTCCGTGTGTAAACGCCACCATAGCCAAACACGCCCTTTAATTCAACAGGCACATTGCGCTCTTTAGCATAAACGAAGCTCCAAATCTCATCGCACTGAACGCGCTTGCAGTTTAAGTTACGCATTACTTTGTCTTGATATTCTGCACACGCCTGCCCAACCTCAACGAGTAACTTTGTGACTGTATTAATTGAACAACCAACAATGCGCTCAACAGAACGCATTGAGTTACCCTCAACCAACAATTGAATAATTTGTACGCGCTTTTCGATTGGTAAGATATTCATGTTAGATGTCTTTATTAATGATTAAGTTTGAATTATACATGCAATTTCATATTTTTCAAGTTAGTACTTGCATTTATTTTAAATGCGTGTATTATTATAATTGCAATTAACTTTAGGGGAATTTATATGAATCATGAAATTACAGGTAAAGCCAAGGGCGGCAAAGCACTTGCTGAAAAAATGACAGATGAACAAAAACATGAAAAAGCTATGAAAATGGTTGAAGCGAAACGTACAAAAAGAGAAATGCCTAGAGCGACACATAAGGGGGAGTTAAAAATAGGTGATACTTCTATTTCATGTGCAGTATTAAGCAATGGAGATAGGGTACTTGTAGAACGTAGCGTAGCATTGGTTTTAGGTAGGAAAGGCGGTGGAGCTTACTGGAAAAAGAAAAAGGAAGAATTGGCGCCGATTTTGCCTGAATTTGTATCTGCAAATTACTTAAAGCCTTATATATCAAGGGAATTAGAGGAAAAATTGTTAGCGCCGATTTCTTATATTGGGCTTGATGGAGAGGTCTATAAAGGTATCAATGCAAATGTATTGCCCGAGGTTTGTGATGTTTGGATAACGGCGCTTAAAGATGGTGCTCTTAAAGATACTCAAAAAGAAACTGCTGAAAAGGCTTATATCCTATTCAAAGGCTTTGCCATCATAGGTATTACTGCTTTAGTTGATGAAGCAACAGGATATCAAGATGAAAGAGAAAAAGACGCTTTAGCAAAGATATTGGAAATGTTTGTAGCTTCAGAACTACAGCCATATTTAAAAACATTCCCTCCTGAGTATTACAAGGGATTGTTTAGGCTATATGGATATGAATATCCTCCAAAAGATAAGCGCCCACAGTGGAGACCAGCTTATTTTGGGAGGATTACAAACAATGTAATTTATTCTCGTCTTGCACCAGAGATTTTACCTGAGCTAAAAAAAGCCGCATCAAAAGCAGAGAAAAAAGGGAAGTTACATCAGTGGCTTTCAAGTGATATTGGACATCCAAAACTAAGAGAGCATCTTGCTTCTATTGTATCGCTTCTTAAAATTAGTAAAACAAAAGAAGAATTTTATAATCACGTTGATGTTGCTCATCCAAAATTTAATGAAAACTATACATTGGACTTAGAGGAAGATTGATTTTTTGATTTATCCAACCGCTCTTTTTGAGCGGTTTTCTTTTTCTCATCATCTTTTTTAGGCGTAACATCACCCGTTGCCTGTTCAACGATAGACTTAGCGAGTTGGTTTAGGTCAAGTTGATCTGCCCTCGAATTGACGGACACCTTTTAACGTAAAAAGAGAGGTGTCAAATGCAACGCAATCGTTACGATGACTCATTCAAAGCTGAGGCAGTGAGTTTAGCATTATCAGGAGAGCTGAGTTACGCGGAATTGGCTCGAGATTTGGGTATAAACTACGGTACATTAACGAACTGGATTTATGAAACCATGAAGAATCCTAAAGCTGCCTCAACCAAAGGCCAAAGCCCAAGTCGCCAAGACTATCAAACATTAGAGCGTCAACTCAAAGCCGCTCATAAAGAGCTTGATTTGCGCAAGCGGGAGATTGAATTCCTAAAAAAGGCAAGCGCGTACTTTGCGAGCCTGAAACCGTAAAGTACGCAATGATTGGTCAGGACG
>NZ_SNZE01000007.1 GCF_004363775.1 Hydromonas duriensis | reverse complement strand
ATTAGTGCCCCTTGAATCATAAAAATATGCATGATACTGCGGCGCGATGCACCTTGTGTTCGCAAAATGGCAATGTCTGCCTGCTTATCATTGACCGTCATCACGAGCATGGAGACCAAATTAAAACCCGCGACGATTGTGATGATGAGCAAAATAATGGTCATCATGGTTTTTTCGGTTTTCACCGCAGAAAACCACGCGGGATTAATCGATGTCCAATCTTGTGTGAGTACGGGTTGGCTGGCGTTGTCTTCAATCCAGCGGCCGACCGTTTTGGCTTGATCCATGTCTTTGAGCTTTACTCGCAAGCCCATATTGCCTTCATGAAATAATTTTTTGGCATCATTAACATTAACGTAAGCATATGAATTGTCAATTTCATAATGCCCTGCTTTCAAAATACCCACCACATTAAATGGTCGCATGCGCGGCACCGCACCCGCAACCGTGATATTGGCTTCAGGCGCAAGCAAAGTCACTGGCTCACCTAATGCAAACGTATCTTTTTTAATCTCTAAACCCAGCCGACGAGCCAATTCAATACCCAAAACAATATTAAACTCGCCCTCTTTCAAGTCATCCAAGCGACCTTGAATGATTTTTTTCGGCACTTCAGAGACTTTACCCTCCTGCATTGGGTCGATTCCTTCGACCTTCACCCCAACCATCTCGCCATCTTGCAAAACAATAGACTGGCTGCTCATGTAGGGGGCAATACCAACCACCTCTTTATTTTTTTCAATACTTTGAGACAACGGCGACTCCCAGCCAGCGGGCGAGTCAGGTGCAGGATAGACTTGCACATGGGGCACGACCGACAACATTCGTTCGCGCACTTCGCGCTGAAAACCGTTCATCACGGACAGCACAATAATCAAAGCGGCCACGCCTAAGACAATGCCGACCATCGATAATGCGGAAATAAATGAAATAAATCGATTTTTAGTCGTGCCACGCGATGCCCGCGTGTATCGCCAACCCAACAGCCACTCAAAAGAATGTTTCATACAGCCCTTTTTATACTGTTTTTTATATAAACATAAAGAAACAGAATGTCGATAATATAATAATAAACACACAAAGTTAAAACCAAAATAAGGCAATAGTTTATCATGTACGGATAAATTTTCCCCGCTCGAATGCAATTTGAAAGCGGGCCAATTGAATCCATATTGAATCTATAAATACCCAATCCATCTAACACACCATGAATTCACGCCATTCCACCGTTTTTGAGAACATCACTTTGCCTGCTAAAGCACTTTCGTTTGCTCTGGCAAAAAACTTGCGCACGGGGGCGTCTTATAATTGGCACCGTACTTTTCCCGTACTCGCGCAACTTGACAAAATGGAGATGAAACGCAGTGCGGTGATTTTTCCAAATGATTGCCCTAACAGTGCGCATGATGCGTATGTTTTGGGACAAATTGGCCTCCCCCTTGATATGGGCATTGCTCTATTTGAAGCCATACATCAAGACATTCCACTTGCCATAAAAGACCTCGAGGATAAGTCTTTTGCCCAATGGTTCTGCCTATCACCAGTCCATTGGCGAGCGGGACGCGACCATGTCAACTTAATGGCGTTAACGGATGACGACATCACTTTAGACGAAACTAAAGTACTGGTGAACTCCATTGCGCCTTGGCTGGCAAAATGGGGCTGGCACATCCATGTTGCCTCACCTTCAAAATGGTTTGTACGCACCCTCGAACATTTCGATTACCACGCACCGAGCCTTAAACTGGCACAAAGCGACCAGTTAGAAAACTTTTTACCGCGCGGTCGCGCCCTTAGTCGCTGGCAAACCCTGTTGACAGAAATTCAAATGCTGTGGTTTGAAAATCCAGTGAATCAAGCTCGGGCAAAACGACAACAAGTTGCCATTAATAGTCTATGGTTGTACGGCGGCGTCAATACTCGCGTCATCAACGCAGATAAAGCACTACAATTTAGAGCCGTATCCGCCTCTATTGAAAAACCCAGTGTTAATAAAGTCAATGATATTCACGCGCATTTGGCTTGGTTAGACCAAAAAATGTTACCCGTATTGGATGCGGTTAAAACACATGGTAAAGCCACATTCAGCCTGCTGGGAGATACTTGGCAACAAGACATTGAGGTAACACAACCCTCATGGACCAACGCACTCAAAAGCAAAGTTTCCACGCAAAAAAAAGCACCGCTGCTTTGGTTGGAACAGCCTAAGTTTGATTTCATTCAATAAAACAGTTGTATGACCACCATTAATCAACGCCAGCCCAACCCGCACATTGCGGCCGAACTAGAATCGGCTGGACATTCAGCTTTACTGGCTCGCCTGCTTGCCGCACGCGGCGTCAATGGTGCGCAAGAAGCTCAACTTGAGTTAAACCAACTCATTTCACCCGCGTCTTTGCTCGGCATTGATGTCGCCGCACACGAATTGGCCAACGCCATTGAACAATCCAAGCACCTACTGATTATTGCCGACTATGATTGCGATGGCGCAACTGCTTGTGCGGTAGGACTTCGCGGTTTGCGCTCTTTGGGTGCTCATGTTGATTTTCTCGTGCCCAATCGCTTTGAATATGGTTATGGTTTATCGCCTGAAATTGTCACCTTAGCTGCGAATCATCCCGACTTTGACAAACCCGACCTCTTGCTCACTGTCGACAATGGGATGGCCAGCATTGAGGGCGTTGCTCATGCCAATGCCTTGGGCATGCCCGTGCTGATTACCGACCACCATTTACCCGCCGACGAAACACCCAGCGCAATAGCCATCGTCAACCCGAATCAACATGGTTGCCCATTCCCCAGCAAAAACTTAGCGGGAGTAGGCGTTATGTTTTATGTTTTAGTCGCTACCCGCGCAGAGCTAAAAAATCGTGGCTACTTCACACATCGCCCGATGCCCAATTTAGCAGAGCTACTCGATTTAGTCGCTTTGGGTACAGTGGCGGACGTGGTTAAACTCGATCATAACAATCGCATTCTCGTCGCGAATGGTTTGGCGCGCATGCGTGCAGGCAAAATGTGTGCAGGCATCAACGCCCTCCTCAATGTCGCAGGACGAGACTTTCGCAAGGCCTCAAGTTTTGATATGGGTTTCGCCATCGGCCCCCGCTTAAATGCAGCAGGTCGCTTGGATGACATGAGTTTGGGTATCCGTTGTCTGACAACCGATGACGAGCAAGAAGCATTGCAATTGGCGCAACAACTCGATGAAATGAACCGCGAGCGCAGAGCCATCGAACAACAAATGCGTGAAGAGGCTGAAGTCAATCTGTCTTCGCTCGATGTGGAAGTGCAATTTTCAATCTGTTTGACGCATGAAGAGTTTCATCAAGGGGTTATAGGCATCGTTGCGGGTCGCTTGAAAGAGAAATACCATCGCCCAACCATTGTTTTCGCACCCGATGGCAAAGAGTTCCTTAAAGGCTCTGGTCGTTCAATTAATGGCATCCATCTGCGCGATGTGCTGGACTGGGTCAATAAAAATGCCCCTGAAACCATTGTCAAATTTGGGGGGCATGCAATGGCCGCAGGCCTAACCATCGTGCGCGCAGACTTCGAACTGTTCAAAGATACTTTTGAACAAGCCGTCGTTGCCATGAGCGAACCTGAAGTGTTTACGAAGCAAATCGTCACCGATGGTCAGCTGCACTCGACTGATTTTAGTATTGCGAATGTGGATGCGATAAACAAACAAGTCTGGGGACAAGGTTTTGCAGCACCATTGTTTGAAGACCGCTTTGAAGTGATTGAACAACGGGTACTCAAAGACACTCATTTGAAATTAGTGCTTAAAAATCAAAATGGTACGTTCAATGCCATTTGGTTTTTTCATGCGGAAGAAATGCCTAAACATATCCAGTGCGTATATCAACTGCAACGCAATGACTGGAATGGCAAAACTGATTTACAATTTTTAATTGAATACGCCGTGCCGATTGACTAAACGTGCTTTGTTGTTTTAAATTCACGGGCATTTTTTAATCGTAATTTTTCCATATGAATCAATTTTGTTTACCCTTGTTTCTTAAGCACTTCATGACATTGTTGCTTTGCTTATCCATGTTTGATGCACGCGCCGAGCCTCGCGTGTTTGATAAAGCCACTTGGATAGAGTTGGCCAGTCAAACATGCATTCGCGAAGCACCACACAGTCGGACCGTTTCTGCACTACATATGAATGACAAGCAAATCCGTTACAGCTGCCGTTGCGTGGCCAAAGACATGCTCACGATTTTGCCAACAGAGGAGCGTTTGCGCTTGATGCAACAAATGCAAACACAGCACAACTTGCAACAAATTGAGCAACAAATGCTAAAAAATCCAAAAATTAAATCTTCGATTGCCGAATGCAGTGCGGCTTCATACTGGTGGAGCTAAATACGACTTAAATAAAAAACGCTTGCTCAAGCAAGCGTTTTTTATTGATGAAAAAATGAAGACATCGACGAAAAATCAATCGGTTTGAATTGTTCAATGATGTTTGCGCATTTTGGTTTTGCTCGAACTTGAACGATGAGCATGTTTGCCCCGCCCGCGCGAGGGAGCCGAGGCCTCTGCTGCATCCGCGGCATCGAATGCAATAAGGTCATCATCATTTTTGTCAGTACCCCCAAAAATAGAGAGTAAAATTTTGCCCAGCGATGATTTTTTCAAGTTTTCAGCCCCATCAACACTGTTTTCAGGCGTGGGCGCATCAATCAACTTTGCCGTACCAATGTCATATAAACGCACTTTAGAATGAGCCGCAAAAATCATTGGTTCTTTGCTGCTGGGGGTATCTTCGTCAGGTTTGGGGTTGTTTAAAACCACTCGTACCTTGGTGTCAGTCTGTACGACTTCACCCTTATTATTGAAGCCCAGTACTTCGGTTTGCTCCGACTCAGGCGCAATGAATTTTTTAAGGTTATCCATCACGCTCTTTTCAATATCGGTGTCAATGTCAACAGCTGTATCCATCTCCGCTGAGGCATCAACAGCTTTAGCTGCATCGATTGCTTGACCATCATTGTTTTTGGTTAACTCAGGTTTAAATATGCCCGCCACATCTTTAAAGATGTTCGGGAACATGTCCAAAGACTTTTGCACTGAAGTTTTGACTTGAACCTTACGAACCACGCCCTGATGTTTATCGTCATTATCCAAAGGCACATCGCTAAAGCTCGCCTTGTCTAATCCTTCATAGTGTCCGATGAAGTTCTTTTTCAACACATCTATGATTTTGCTGGATTTATCGAGATGATTGGAAAATGCATTGAGGTCAAATTCTGAATATTTACCAGAATTCTCGGGCGCATTTAAAAACATGTCTAACGCCGAAAAATCAGCAAAGAGATGTTTTTTCTGTCCATCATAAACGATTGGAAATGCCATCATGGTTTTTAAATTTTTGCTGTCATATCGAAAAGATGGCGTCATCTGATACATCTTATTGGGCATGTCTATCACGCCAATCGTCTCAGCACTTGAATGTTTTTGTAAACTGGACATGAACGAACTAAAAAAATTCGTCACATCCTCATCAGACTCCAGTTGATTTGTCGTGTTTAGTTTAATTTCATCTATGCCACTACTGGCGACAAAGCGATAATTGGGCATATCAAACGCATGTTCAATTCCTTTACTCACCAATTGTTGAGCAGGCATGTTTCGAATCTCAGTACTGGCGCAGCCAGTTAAAGATAAAACCGCCGCCACCGCACACCATCGCAACTCAAATTTCATACCTCTCCCAATCATGATATACCACGCTAAAATTTATAAATTGTATCCAAAATGATTTACTAATACCAACTTGATTTACGGATACAGGTTTTAATCAACTAAAGCGTAAGGCAAATCAAACCGTTTACCATCAACATCCATGCCTTGAACCGATAAGCAAGCATCACCATCTAACATGGCTAAACTCACCTCCAATAACGCATCAATCACATTCGTTTGCAATACATTTTGAGCCGCAGAGACCACCACACCTGCGGGTTGAGTTTCATCTAAACGACTGTACACATCGGCATTAACATTAAAACGCTCTAATGCAGCCTGAGCAAGAGCATCTCTTTCAAAACCCCAGCGTACAGCTATCATACGGCGTTTAAGTTTGCCAAGATAATGACTGCGAGCGACCACCTCTTGCCCAGGGTAACATCCTTTTTTGAAATTCACACCGCCGATACGGTCAAGATTAACCATTTGCGGTACAAATGCCTCGACCGTTGATACTTGGATAGACGGCTCGCCCGCCATCACAGCAAGCCAACGCCACGCCATCTCACTGATTGTAATAAACTCTTGTCGAGAAAGACTGGCAACATCAATAGCCCCCTTATCCGCAGGTACTATCATCAACTCGCGCGACAACTCGCTTCCTTCAACCATTGCGGGCAATATGCCCAAACGCGTTGTGTTGTTATCACGTTCTGCCACCCCAGCTGCCAAACACCCGTCGCCCGCGAAGCCGTACATATGATATTGCTCTGAGACATCATCCAAATTCACTTTAGCGCGCAAAACAAACATCCGCAAACGTTTCACAACTTGAACAATCAATTCTCGTTGCGTGATTAAAAACACATCATCGCCTTCGCAATACATTTGAAAAATAGCGTACAAACGCCCTTTTGCACTGCAATACCCCGCTAATTTAGTGATATCTTCGGTTAAATTTGAAACATTCTGCGTCAGTTGTGCATGCAAGAAGCTGCGTGCATCCTCGCCACTGACGCGAATCAGTCCGAGCTGCAAGGATAAATCACTAGATACCCCTTGTTTGAGTTGATTAAGAGTGAACTGCATTGAGTTGTGCATGCTTATGTTTCCCATTGTGTCCGATTGAAATCAAAAACTTGATTCAGATTAAGTATAAAATAACGACTTTCATTGTAAATCAAAAAACCCTCGTCCACCTAAATCGACTCTCGTCCTCACGTCTAATGAATTTACTGTTTAAATATAAAAAAGTCGCTATCTTCCTGTTGAGCTTATTGCTCATTATCTTTTGGGGCGCGACCCGCCTCGCATCGCCTCTGGGGGACAAAGGGCAAACCCAGACCCTCACTATTGCCAAAGGTGCAGGCGCATCAACTGTTGCCGAACAATTGGCTAAAATGTCTCGAGCATCAGGCGGTTCTGTCACTGCGTTTGAAATTGAAACCCTCTCTTTGCTGACTGGGCGCAGCAATGACTACAAAATGGGCGATTATGACATTAACCCTAAAGCCAGCTTAAGCAGTATTTTGGATAAAATTGCGCGGGGTGAAATTGCCCCGTTAAAAATTCGTATTGCTGAAGGTGCCACATGGGCGCAAATAAAATCGGTACTGCTTAAAGCCGACATGCAGCACGATGCGCAAGAGTTGGATGTCAAACAACTCGCGACCGTCCTCAAACTCGACACCGCCAGTGCAGAAGGCATGATTTTTCCAGACACCTATCAATACCGTCGCGGTGAAGCTGAAACCGCCGTGCTCAGTCGTGCTGCACAAATATTGCATAGTCGCCTCAATGCCGCGTGGGACAAACGCGCCGAAGGCTTACCTTACAAAACCCCTTACGAGGCTTTGACCATGGCCTCTATTATTGAAAAAGAGACGGGAGCCGCCGAAGACCGCGCAATGGTTGCGGCTGTATTTGTCAATCGCTTAAAAGTGCCAATGCGTTTACAAACAGACCCTACGGTCATTTACGGCATCGGTGCCGATTTCAATGGCAACTTGACCAAAGCCGACCTACAAACAGACACGCCTTTCAATACATACACCCAAGATGGTCTACCTCCCACACCGATTGCAACGGCGAGCATGGCCTCGATTGAAGCCGCACTTCATCCCGCTGACAGTAAAGTGCTCTATTTTGTTGCCCGTGGCGACGGCTCAAGTGAGTTTTCAGAAACGTTAAGTGAACATAACGCGGCGGTAAAAAAATATCAACTCAACCCAGTCAAAAAATCCGCGCAATAAAATGTATCAAATACCAACAAACACCGACGGCATCTACCGTTAAATGTTTGCTTTGTTCGCACTTAAAGACATCACGAAGGACACCATGACAAACACTGGTCTTTTCATCACAGTTGAAGGCGTTGACGGCGCAGGAAAATCGACACCGCTATCGTGGCTCAATCAAAGTTTACAAGCCATTGGTCGCACCGTTGTACTCACTCGCGAACCTGGTGGAACCGCTTTGGGTGAGCATTTGCGCGAGCTGCTTTTGCACGAAAAAATGGATTTGGAAACAGAAACCTTGTTGATGTTCGCCTCACGACGTGAGCACATTGCACAAGTGATTTTGCCTGCCTTGGCACGCGGCGACATCATCATCTCAGACCGTTTCACTGATGCGACTTACGCCTACCAAGGTGGCGGGCGGGGTGTAAGTTTAAGCAAAATTGAACAATTGGAAACTTGGGTTCAACATGACCTGCAACCGCATTTAACTTTATTATTTGATGTGCCTCTTGAGGTTGCGCAAGCTCGACTCGCGAAAGGCAGAAGCCAGCTCGACAAATTTGAACAAGAATCCATGGATTTTTTTCAACGCACCCGCCAAGCATACTTGGCTCGAGCCACTGCACACCCTGAGCGAATCGCCATCATCGACAGCACGGTTGACATTGAACAGACCCAAATTCAAATTGCCGCTGCTTTACAAACACATTTAAATATTGCCATTTGACATGACGACACTCCTACTGCCTTGGCACACCACATTTTTTGAACAATGGCATGCACAAAGCCAACGCTCTCATGCCTATCTACTCATTGCACCTGAAGACACGGGGGGTGAAGCCTTTTTGCATCAATTGGCCGCGAGCGTGTTGTGCGAAAAACCAAACGCAGACCACGCGCCTTGTGGTTCTTGCTCTGGTTGTCAACTATTGGCGGCATACAGCCACCCCGACTTAAGGGTGCTTCGCCCGAGCATTTTAGATGCCAATCATCCCGTTGAAGAGCTTCGACCTGAAAAACCAAGTAAACACATCACGATTGACGATGTCCGCGAATTGGCGAATATGGTCAATCAAACAAGCCATCGTGGTGGCACTCGCGTTGTTTTAATCTACCCCGCACACAAGCTGAACCTGAATGCGGCCAACGCTTTGCTTAAAACATTAGAAGAACCTCCTGCGAATACCTTATTCTTTTTGCTGGCACATGATGCCAAACAACTGTTACCGACCATCATTAGCCGCTGCCAGCGCGTCCATCTGTCTCGACCCAGCACCGCGCAAGCCATCGCTTATTTAAATCAACACTGCGGTGACAACCCAAACTGGTTGAATGATTTAACACAGGAAAATGGTGCGGTATTGCGAGTAGCTCAACTCCACTCAACGAATTACTTTACGCTACAAACACAATTTATCCATGCACTGGCTCAAGGCAAAGACATGGATGCACTGAAATTGGCAGAGCAGTTTGATAAACACATCAAAGATGCGGATAAAGCATACCTTTCAGGGGAAGCTCGAACATTAGACATGGGCGTGACACTGATGTGGTTACAACGCTGGTTGCACGATGGCCTGCTCACCGCTCAAGGTGTCGGCACGCCCCGCTACTACGCTCAACACGCCAAGGCTTTGACTTCGCTATTTAAAAACATGCCAACGTCATTGGTGCAGCGGGCTCACGCCATGCAAAACATGTTACTCAAAGAGCAACGCACCAGCGAACACCCGCTCAACATAAAAATTTGGCTGGAAAAACTACTGCTCCAATACACTCAACTTTTTTAATTGTGCGTATACTTCGTCACCGATTCTTTTGTTTTGTATTGAATTTTCATCAAACATAACCATTTAAACACCAAGAATCACTTGCATTCAACCTGCACGCAGTTGCACACGTCATCATTTTTAATTCATATAGGAGCATTTTATGCGTAAATTACTCGCCCTCATTGCCGCTGTAACCACCCTCACTTTAAGCGGCTGTGGCTACAACACCATGCAAGCTGAAGACGAAGCCATCAAGGCGAAATGGTCAGAAGTATTGAACCAATACCAGCGCCGTATTGATCTAATTCCAAACATTGTCAAAACCGCTCAAGCTGAAGCAAATTTTGAAAAAGGCACACTCGAAGAAGTGATTATGGCTCGCGCTTCGGCCACCAACGTCCAAGCCACTCCTGAACTGGTTAATGACCCCGAAGCATTCAAAAAATTTACTGAAGCACAAGGCTTATTACAAGGTTCTTTGTCTCGTTTGATGGTTGTTGCCGAGAACTACCCTAATCTAAAATCCAACCAAGCATTCCAAGAAGTGCGTGCACAATTGGAAGGCACAGAAAATCGCATCGCAGTGGCACGTAAAGCTTATATTGATGCCGTTCAAGCTTACAATACCACATTACGCACTTTTCCAAACAATTTGACCGCTAAAGCCATGGGCTACACCCCAAAAGCTAATTTCACAGTTGAAAATGAAGCCGCGTTGTCAAAAGCACCGTCTGTTGAATTTGACTCACCCAAGAAATAAGTTGTATTGCGCGTGATTAAACTGCTCGCTCTGAAGGTGTGAAAACAAACCAAACACCTCAGAACGAGCAGAGTAAAAATCAATGGCGGCGAAAGAGCCATACCGCAGAAGAAAATATTTTCACATGAAAAAAATAACATACCGCTGGTTTTATCGTGTCTTGCCGCTGTTGTTGAGTTGGACATTGTTATTCAGCACCATCCAAGTGGCACGGGCGCAAAATTTACAAGCCATTCCGCCCCTGACAGCACTGGTCATGGATGAGACCAATACGCTCTCTGCCGCTGAACTGGATAGACTCGATGCCAAACTTAAAACATATGAAAAAAACAAAGGCAGCCAGATAGGGATACTCATTGTGCCCACGACCGCGCCAGAAGATGTGTTCAGTTACGCTCAACGCGCTGCTGAGACCTACAAACTGGGCAGAAAAGGCGTGGGTGACGGCGTACTGATTGTCGTTGCTAAAAACGATCGCAAAATGCATCTGTACGTCATGCGTGCGCTTGAAGGCGCAATCCCTGATGCCTATGCCAAACGGATTATTAATGAACAAATGCAACCTGCATTTCGTCAGGGGCAATTTGCCGCAGGTTTAGATGCCGCCACCACACAAATCGAAAAATTGCTTGATGGGGAACAACTCCCCCCACCCACAGCCACGGCGGCCCAAAACAAAAACAATGATACAAACGACGTTTGGACACCCCTGCTGATGCTCACCCTCGCCGCCAGTTTCATCGGCTCTGGCATCGCCAAGTCCACCAATCGTTTATTGGTGGTACCCACTGCCGCTGCCATCACAGGTTTTATCGCACTCGACATGACTAGCCTGATCAGTGTCGCCGCACTGATTGCTGGGATTGTCGGTTTAGCCATCACGATTTTTGGCAAACACTATACGCAACTGGCGACACAACGCAGCAGCACACGCTCTCGATTTAATCAAAACTCGTCACGCCAAGGCCATGATGTTTTTTGGGGAGATGGCTTCGGTGGTAGAGGACATGGTGGTTTCAGCGGTGGCGGCTGGGGTGGCTCAGGTGGCGGCGGTGATGCTGGCGGCGGTGGCGCATCAGGAGGTTGGTAATGAAACATTTTAGCCCTTTAAATTTGACTTTTTTTGAACATACCAACCGACTTTTTCGTCATTGGTTCACCCCATCTTGGCGTTTAAAAAAGCTACTATCCAGCCATGACTTAGAAACCATTGCTCAACTTATAGAGGCATCGGAAACACATCACACGGCTGAAATCGCAGTGGCGCTCGAAACTCGCTTGCCTTGGTCATATCTCAGGCGTCAAGCATGCTCGCGTGAGCGTGCCTGGTCTATTTTTAGCAAAATGCAAGTTTGGGATACATCAGACAATAACGGCGTATTGCTGTATTTTTTATTGGCCGAACGCCGTATTGAAATCGTCGCTGACCGCGCATGCGCTCAAATCATCGACGAAGCACAATGGAACGCATGGTTACATATCCTGTACCTTGCCATACAAGAAAAAAACTTGGCTAACGGGATCCAAACGGTCATCTCTGAATTAAGTGCTCAATTAACTCTGTACTTTCCACAAACAGAACAGAATCAAAAAAACCTCGTGAGTAATCGACCTCACATTATTTAAAAAACATGAACACACAATTATCAAAAATTGATGAGTGGCTCATCAATCATCCCGAACAGCCTCAACTTAAAGGATTTAAGCGTTTTGTCTTTGAATTTTTATTTTTTGGTTTAAAGTGCGCCCGCGCCTGTTTATTTGCAGGTTTATTTTTCGCCTCCATCATGGTCATACCTAAAACAGGTGTATTAGGTATTCCCAAATACGATGTACTGCTCATCATTGCGCTCAGTATTCAGGGTTGGATGGTCTGGACTAAACTTGAAACATGGGACGAACTCAAAGCCATCACAGTATTTCATCTGGTGGGCTTTGCACTAGAAGCATTTAAAGTCTCTGGTAACGTTCAATCATGGTCATACCCAGATTTTGCTTATACAAAAGTACTCGGCGTACCTTTATTTTCGGGCTTCATGTACGCTGCGGTCGGCAGTTACATTATTCAAGCATGGCGACTATTCGACATGCGCATCCGCCATCATCCCTCGTATTGGCTTGCCACAATAGCAGCCTTGCTCATCTACATCAATTTTTTCACGCACCATTACATTGGCGACTATCGTTGGTACATCGGCGCATTTGTACTCGGCTTGTACTCGCGCACACGCGTGATTTTTCGCCCTTATGACAAAGACCGCTGGATGCCACTATTACTAGGCTTCATTCTAACGGGCTTTTTTATATGGCTGGCTGAAAATCTCGGTACATTTTTGGGGGTATGGCGATACCCCAACCAAATCGGGGCATGGGCAACCGTCCATATTGGCAAATGGAGCTCATGGGCGATGCTCGTGGTCATGACATTCACCATTATTGTTAACCTCAAACACGTGAAGGAAACAATCCACGTGCCTGAGCCTTGATTCATCTTTATCTTGAATCAAAATAAGCGTTTTAGTCCCCCAATTGGGTGGGCAACAAATTTAACCACGCTTGCACGGATGGGCGTTGCCATTGGCGACGGGCGTACGCTGCTAAGCGTGGAGGCACATCATCGCCATTGAGCAATAACCGATTGAGCATGATTGTCAAATCTAAATCAACTAGACTCCATTCTGCAAAAATATGCTCCCCGCCATGCGACAGCAGCTCCTCTGCCACTTTAAATAGCTTCTGCACAGCCACTTGCGCTTGAGCGGATAAAGGGGTCGTGGTGGGTTCGTAAAACACAACAATGGTTGAACGCTCCTGCCGTAAAATTAATAAGTCACTGCGTATCCAAGATTGGATTTGTCTTGCTCGTGCTCGATTCTCGGTATCTTTTGGATACATCGCATGCTCTGGAAAAAGGTCTTCCAAATATTCTGTAATCGCGCTGGACTCTGTTAATGAAAAATGACCATGCACTAAAGTCGGAACGCGATAAGTCAACGACGGGATGTCACGCTGCTCGCCCTTTTCTAAATCAACCGTTATAAGTTTAAACGGCAAATGTTTTTCTGTTAAAGCCACAAAGACCGACATTGCCCAAGGGCTGGTGTATGGTGCATCGACATATAACGTTAAGTCAGACATATAATCTCCAATACAATCGTGATATAAATAACATCACTTCTTAATTTAAATGTGAAAAAAATTAACACATCCCCATAGAATGAAAAATAATAAAATGCAATTATTTTTACTTTCACCGAGATATATTAAGTATATAAACGAAAAATGCCAATCGATATGTTTTCACTTATGATGTGAATTATTTTCACTTAAAATGAGTTTATTATGTTTAGTCTACCTCCACTTACGGCCCTTCGCGCTTTTGAATCAGTCGCCCGACTTGGCAGCGTCACGCGCGCTGCTGAAGAGCTACATGTCACACACAGCGCAATCAGTCACCAAGTGCGTTTGCTAGAAAAACACCTTGGCATAGCCCTCATAGACCGCCGCGCCCGACGCATGGATTTAACCCATGATGGCCGAGTATACGCTTATCAGATACGTCAATCATTACAACAAATCGGTGGAATCACAGAGCGCATCACCCAACGTAAGCAAAGTGAATATTTAACCATTGGAGTGATTCCATCATTTGCAACACATTGGCTGGTGCCTCGCTTACCTCTGTTTTGGCAAGAGTACCCTGATTGGAAAATTGAACTAATAGCCTCATTAGACATGCAAGACTTTGAGGACTCTTCTATCGACTGTCTTATTAGGTTTGGTGAAGTAAGAATGCAAGGCTTACACACTGAAAAAATCATGAGCGACTGGCAGTTGCTGGTCGCAAGAGATAATTATGACCGTTACACTGCCACACAAAACACAGCAGATGCTTTAAGTCTTGGCACGGCTATTTTAGCAAATGAAGATTTGGCAAATTGGTCTGTTACCGCCAATTTAGAAAACATCAGCGTCAGTGAAACACTGGTTGTCAATGATTCCAACCTTGCCATGGAGGCTTTACGCAATGGTGCTGTTGATTGCATACTGACCCGCTTGAGTATTGTAGCCCTTTGGATAGAGCAAGGCTGGCTTAAAAAAGTCACGCCTCACATGCCCTTACACCGTTCAAACTACCATTTACTCTGGCCCAATCGTAGTCACAACAGCCCTAAACTGAATATCTTTAAAAATTGGCTAAAAAATCAATGCAATGAATTTGAACAAAAAGTGTTGAGTGAGGCACTGTTTACACAACGAGACAACAGTCAAAATTTTAGTTTTTTAAAGACAAATAAACTCGATTTGCCCTTAAGTTTGAAGTAGATTCTGTGATTGAGCTACGCGCTGAAGGCGCACGGGGACAAACGTCGCACTGAACAAACCGCTGGCTTGCCATAGTTTGACGTGATGCTGTCGATAAGCGCGGTAATCAGCTTTGCTCATCCCTTTGCATGGATGGCTACGTTTGCTTGGTAGTGCTGAGTTTGACATGTGCGCCCCTGTAATTTATGGAGCACACAATATCGCAGGTTATTTAGGCGAGTTCAAGGTGGCTGGGGCGGACGCTTACAAAATTTTAGTCCTGATACATCATAAAAACGCGCGAAAAAAGAGTTCTAATCAATAAAGTTAGAACTCTTTTTCTTTGCGCCTTGCCACAAATCTGCTTTTATTTTTTATTTATTACATACAGAATAATTTGCAAGTTTTACTCATTAAAGTAACTCTGGTTTAATGGCCTTACGCATCATCACTGCATTCATTTTACTTGCCAAAGCCACAGGCGTTAACTTTGACATAATCGCCATCATGGTATTGCGAGCACCGGGAACAACAAGGGCTTTTTTACCAATCGCCCCTAGGCCTACTGCTGCAACATCTCTGGCTTCCATTGCTTTCATGGGTGTTTTATTCCAGTCCACAGGCACAGCTTTCGACATTGGCGTAATAGTCAAACCTGGAGACAAGACCGTGACATCAACGCCTTTAGATTTAAGTTCCCCATAGAGAGAAGCACCAAAATTAATCACGTATGCCTTTGTTCCCGCGTAACTCGCCAAATACGGATTGGGCATTTGACCTGAAAGACTCGCCAACATCAAGACACCACCTTGTTTTCTCGCAACCATCGGCTTGACATAATGGTGAGTTAACTGCATGGTCGCTTTGACATTCAAATCAATCATTTGCAACTCACGGGCCAAATCATTTTTTTCAAATGCGCCAGTCACTTCGACCGCCGCGCTGAGAATCAATAAGCCAATGTCAAGATGCTGGGTTTGTTCAAACAAACGAGCAATATCGTCTTGTTTAGACAAATCTGTGGCGATACTATGTGTCTGAACACCATACTTTGTCATGATTTTATGCGCTGATTGTTCTAACTCATCTTTGTTTCTAGCGACAAGAACAATGTTCAGCCCTTTTTCAGCGGCTTGTAGAGCAAGTTCTTCACCAATGCCCGATGTTGCACCCGTTACCAGCGCCCAAGGACCATATTTTTGACTCAATGACGACATGTGTTTCCTTTTTTAATGAATATAAGTTAATGAGATGTGGTTAAGCTTTTGAACAGCAAATTCATATTTGTAATGGCTTGGTGGTTTTGGCGCAAACCTCTAGCACATGTTAAGGCGCCATAGAAGCTGGCGTGCAGTAACTGTGCTATATCTTTGGCCGATAAATTTTTATCAAAAGCCCCTTGTTCTTGCGCCTCTAATACACAAGGCTGTATCGCCAGTACAAAACTATTGAACAATAAGGAGGTGCATTCTGCTACGGCCTCATTTTGCGCCCCAAGCTCTGACATGATGTTATTAACAAAGCAGCCCGCAAAGTTCAGTGAAGGCTGTTGCTCCAGCATTTGGATATAAAAATTTTTCAAACGTTCAACGGCAGGTTGCTCAGGTGGAAAAGACAATTGGTATCGAATTCTTTCTAAACTCGACTGCGCGAATACATTGAGCACTTCTATTAAAAAATTTTCTTTGCTTTTAAATGCGTTATAAAAAGCCCCTTTGGTCATACCTGTCTGTTGGCAAATCAGATTGACGCCAATGTTGTGATAGCTATTTTCGCAGAGGAGTTGCAATCCTTTTTCTAACGCCTCTTGTCGGTCATGTTTTTGGTTCATAGGAAGCCATTCTAATTCAAACAGACCGTTCGGTCAATTTAAAACAAAAAAATAATTAATAATGATAAATAAAAATACAGCTTATTTTGTTTGAGTAAATTTTCGGAAGCGCTCTCTGACGCTGCTTACCATTATTAATATTCATCCTATTGATTATTAATGCGATTTAAAAAAATTTAAAAAACTAAAGCCTGCTGAAAACTCTCAGCAGGCTTTAATGTATTTAGAATTCAAAGGATAAATGCTTTAGGAAAAATTTTTACAAAACCAGTCCGCCCCGCTCCGCAACGGTGTGCATATCTTTATCTCCGCGACCTGATAAATTGACCAAAAGCACCTGCTCAGGCGACATGGTTTTCGCCAATTTCAAGGCATACGCCACCGCATGAGAAGACTCAAGTGCAGGAATAATCCCTTCTACACGGCACAACGTATGAAAAGCCTCCAAAGCCTCATTGTCACTAATACCAACATATTCGGCGCGTTTAATGTCTTTTAAGTAAGCGTGTTCAGGGCCTACGCCAGGATAGTCAAGTCCAGCTGAAACAGAGTGTGTCTCGGTCACTTGACCATTTTTGTCTTGCAAAATATAGGTGCGATTGCCATGCAACACGCCGACACTGCCTTTATTTAGACTGGCGGCGTGACGCGGTGAATCCAAGCCATCACCCGCAGCCTCGACCCCAATCAGTCGCACATTTTCATGTGGAATATACGGATAAAAAATCCCCATTGCATTTGAGCCACCGCCAATGCAAGCCACCACCGCATCGGGTTGGCGTTGAATCATTTCTGGCATTTGCGTCAAACACTCATCACCGATGATGCGTTGAAAATCACGAACCATGGCAGGATATGGATGTGGTCCCGCCACAGTGCCAATGATATAAAACGTATTTTCCACGTTCGATACCCAATCGCGCATGGCTTCATTCAGAGCATCTTTTAGAGTTTTTGAGCCCGACTCAACAGGAATAACTCGCGCACCCAGTAATTTCATGCGATAAACATTGGCAGCTTGACGCGCAACATCTTCACTGCCCATATAAACATCACATTGCAAACCAAATCGTGCGCAGATTGTGGCTGTGGCGACACCGTGCTGCCCTGCTCCCGTTTCTGCGATGACACGGGGTTTGCCCATTTGGCGAGCCAGCAAGGCTTGTCCAATCACATTGTTAATTTTGTGCGCACCCGTATGATTTAAGTCTTCACGTTTAAGGTAAATCTGTGCACCACCATTTTCGGATGACAAGCGTTTGGCATGATAAATCGGAGATGGACGACCAACAAAATGCTTAAGTTCGTAAGCATATTCATCCTGAAACGCTTTGGTTGGCACAATGGTTTTGTAAGCTTCAAGTAACTCATCCAAGGCGGGAATCAAGGTTTCTGAAGCAAAGCGACCGCCATACACACCGAAATGGCCGTTGATGTCAGGAAAGTTATACATTTTAAAATCCTTAATATTTTAAATATCCATTTAAATGTTCAAGTAACCTCATCAGAGGCTCTTTTGTCTTGTATCTCAACACAGATACAACGAACACATTATTGTCTAGCGTCCGCTGCTTGTACCCGCTGTATAAATGCGTGCATTTTATCTTTGTCTTTCACGCCCTTAACGCCTGATTCAATCCCCGAAGATACATCCAACGCATAAGGTCGAACTGTCTGAATCGCACGGCTAATCGTATCAAGCCCTAGACCACCACTCAAAATAATTTTTTCACGCACATTATCTGGAATGACTTGCCAATCAAACTGATGCCCTGAACCACCATAACCAACACTATCGGCATCAAGTAAAACACCAGACACTTGATGAATATGAGCAGCCACTTCAGCCCAGTCCGTCTGCGCATTGACACGTACCGCCTTAATCACGGGGCGTTGTAAAATACGTTCCAGCCGCGTCGCAAAGGACCACGTTTCATCACCATGCAGCTGAACCGTGTGCAAAGGAACTTGATTCATTATGCTGACAATACCATCCGCTGCCGCATTGACAAATAAACCCACGGTATTGATAAAAGCAGGAATGTGTTTAACTAACTCAGCCACACGTTCAGGTTCAATGTAACGCGGACTTTGGTCATACAATACAAAACCCAGCGCATCCGCCCCTGCTTCAATCGCAGCATGAACGTCTTGCGCACGGGTGAAGCCACAAAATTTAACACGAGTTCTCATTATTTATAACCCAATTAACGCACTGGCATCGTCATTCGGCAAAGGCAAGCCAAAACGCTCATCATAATGGATAGCGGCTAAATACAGTCCGCTGGCGGAAAACGTGGGAGCAGACAAATTTCGGTTATTTTGTGTCAATAAAAAACCGAGCCAATCCACTTCTTGCTTACCCATGCCGACATAAATCAAGCTACCAACAATATTGCGCACCATGTGGTGTAAAAAAGCATTTGCAGTCACACTGACAACAACTAAATCACCCATTCGCTGGACCTTAATCGAATGCATGGTTTTTATCGGCGATTTGGCTTGACATTGCGAGGCACGAAAAGCCGAAAAATCATGTTCACCAATTAAAGCCTGTGCAGCAGCATTCATTTTTTCGGCATTTAATTGTCGATGAAACCAGCCTGCACGATTGGCCCAAATCGGCGAGCGTGTTGGATGATTATAAATCACATAATGGTAAGTTCGCTTGAAGGCATCAAAACGAGCATGAAAGTCATCAGGGACAGTTTTTGCCCACTGTACCGCAATGGTTTCAGGCAAAAATGCATTTGTTCCTCGAATCCACGACTGCTCATCTCGTTCAAAAGGTACATCAACATGTACCACCTGCGATAAAGCATGTACACCAGCATCTGTTCGTCCAGCGCACTGGACGAACAAAGGTAGTGTAGCAAATTGAGATAAGGCTGTTTGTAAAGTGTCTTGGACTGTTAGCCCATGCACTTGTGACTGCCAACCTTGAAAAGGCGTGCCGTCATATTGAATGCCGAGTGCGATGCGCGGCATTATACATACCCGTGGCTCAACCACTTCTTGCGCAACTGTGCCGCTAGGGTACACTGCTCTGCATCTCCACGGAATAAAACATCTGCGAGCATGCGTTCAGCAATTTGGTCATAGCCCGCATCGTGTGCCTCTTGTGCACGAGTCAACACCGCTTCAGGCGTGTTTTGATTCATCCATGATTGCAAGTAGGTGGGGTCAAGCATGCTTTCGAAATCCAACAGGTTAAATGATGGCTTAGTTGGCGCTTGTTGCAACGCAGGATTAACATAGCGATTCATAAATCCAGTCACATCTAAATCCAAACCGCTACTAAAAGAAGTCGTTGACGCATCGATTTCTGGATGGTTTTCAGCTTGCTCATCATGTTTTTTTGGTTGCAGATGGGTTTCATCAACCGATGACTTATGTTCAGTCGTCTGCGGAGTTTTTACAGCGGTTGTTAAATCAACGGTTTCATCCTCGTCACTGCGTACAGGCAATATGGCTACAGGTAAACCATATTTTGCCGTATTTAAGTATGGAAATGAAAAAGGTAAATTGGTTTTAACATCCTGAGCAGATTGAGTTATGCCGCTTTCAGATTGAACAACCGATTCGGTTTGAGCGACCAGAGATTCAACCACTGAACTCACTTCCTCTTTTTGCTCATTGCGCTCCGTTGATAACTCGGTTTTGAGATTATTGCCTGCTAATTTGACATCAACACGAGGCTGTGTAGCAATCATTGAGATTTGATTGCCATTTTCATCCGCCAACGACATGTTTGAACGGTCATTTTTAGTATCTTCACTTAAAACCGTTTTTGTATTGCGAGACCAGCGATAAACAAGACTCGCAAGCAATATCAACAAAACCACAACCAGTGCAACGACGGCCCAAACTGGAACGGCAATCATGGTATCCCAAGTTAATTTAGAGACAGAAGACAAATCTGTCAACGCAGGGGTTAACGTTTTAGACTCAGCGTCAGAGACGACAGCCGATGTTTGAGACAAAGCCTCTGTTGCAACAGGTGTAGACACAACAGCAGCTTCTGTCGTTGTTTTACTGTCAGAAGGAGTAGACTCAATTTTGAGTGGAGACTCCGTGACCATGGTGACGGATGCGGCTTGAGGCGCCACAGATGCACTCTCGCTTCCAGAGGCTTTAGGCTTCACCTGAACGTCTTGCGTTTTAGCTTGACCGAGTAAATCAGTTTTAGATGGTAAAACAAATTTTGAACCTATAATCAAAACATCTGGATTACCGCCTGCAAAAGCGTTGGGATTTGCCGCAATCAATTTCTCTAAGGTCTGATTAAAAGGAACGTTATGGGTTCGAGAGTATTTTTTTGCAATATCACGGACGTTATTGCCTTTTTGAATAACCATCGTAACCGCACCATCTTCAACTGCATTGACATGGCTTTGTATGCTCGTGGCTTGCGCACCTACTGAAGAATACACCAAAGCACCTGCAACACCTATTGTTGCAACCATTACTTTAAATGCTATCCGAGCGTTATATTTAGTTTTCATGTCAAATCCCAAAAGAGCACGCCGCCACTTTATTAAAAATGACGGCGAGACAGTTAAACACCATTGTTTAATCGCTTACGACGCCAAAACAATGCGCAGCATACGACGCAAAGGCTCTGCCGCACCCCACAGCAACTGATCACCAACTGTGAATGCTGATAAATACTCACCACCCATGGCCATTTTGCGTAAGCGTCCAACTGGAACGGTCAAAGTACCCGTCACCGCAGTAGGCGTTAAATCATTCATTGATGCAGTTCGCTCGTTCGGAACGAGCTTAACCCAGTCATTGGCTCGAGCCAACATGTCGTTGATTTCATCCAAAGGCACATCTTTTTTCAGCTTAATCGTCAATGCTTGGCTGTGACAACGCATCGCACCGATACGCACACATAACCCCTCAACATTAATAAAACCTGATTGCCCCGCTGTTTTGCCTAAAATTTTATTGGTTTCAGCCGCGCCCTTCCATTCTTCCTTAGATTGACCGTTGCCTAAGTCCTTGTCAATCCAAGGAATCAAACCACCTGCCAATGGCACACCAAAATGCTCTGCGGGATAGTCTGGTTCACGCATTTTAGCTGCGATTTTACGATCTATTTCAAGAATGCTTGAACGCGGGTCAGCCAATAAATCGCTCACTTCTGCATTTAATAAACCCATTTGTGAAATTAACTCACGCATATTCGCAGCACCGCCGCCAGAAGCAGCCTGATACGTCATGGAAGTCATCCAATCAATTAAATCGGCTTTAAACAAACCATCCAATGCCATCATCATCAAGCTGACTGTGCAATTGCCTCCAATGTAGTTTTTAACGCCTTTTGCCAAACCATCTTGAATCACATTCATATTGACAGGGTCAAGCACAATAATGGCATTATCGTCCATGCGCAACGATGAGGCTGCGTCAATCCAATAACCATTCCAACCCGCAGCTCGCAATTTTGGAAATATCGCGTTGGTGTAATCACCACCTTGACAGGTCACAATGATATCGCAAGTCTTTAAGGCATCTATACTGCTGCCATCATGTAAAACGCCATCACTTTTAGTAAAACTGGGCGCAGCACCACCCGCATTTGATGTGCTGAAAAAAACAGGCTCAAAATGTTCAAAATCTTTTTCTTGCAGCATACGATCCATTAAAACAGAACCAACCATACCGCGCCAACCGACCAAACCCACTCGTTGCATAACTCACTCCAAAAATACTTAAAAATTAAATCCTATTGACCAACTCGCTAGTGATGTCCATCACATCTCAGCCAATACAGCACCGCCCATTTCTACTGTACCGACTTTTATACCGCCTTCAGTCATGATATCGCCCGTGCGATAGCCTTTAGCCAAAACCGCTTTAACCGCATTATCAACGCGGTCGGCTGCTTCAGTTTGATTCAAACTGTGGCGCAGCATCATGGCAACAGATAAAATCATCGCCAGCGGATTTGCTAAGTTTTTGCCTGCAATATCAGGCGCCGAACCATGAATCGGTTCATACAACCCTTTACCATTGGCATCCAATGACGCCGAAGGTAGCATACCAATAGAGCCTGTCAACATAGAAGCGGCATCAGACAAAATATCACCAAACATATTGCCCGTGACCATGACATCGAACTGCTTAGGATTGCGCACCAGCTGCATCGCTGCATTATCAACCAACATGTGAGTCAACTCGACATCAGGATATTCTGCTGACACTTCAATCATGACGTCACGCCATAACTGCGTTGCTTCGAGTACATTCATTTTATCAACTGAACACAGCTTTTTATTGCGCTTTTGCGCTGTTTTAAAAGCACTGTGTGCAATACGACGAATTTCAGTTTCATTGTAAATCATGGTGTTGAAACCAACGCGTTCTTCGCCGTTTTCAGTCACTCGTTGCTCGATACCACGCGGCTCGCCAAAATAAATATCACCGACCAACTCACGCACAATAATGATGTCCAACCCCGCAATCACCTCAGGCTTCAGCGTTGAGGCCTCGACCAACTCTGGATAAACCACGGCTGGGCGCAAATTAGAAAACACTTGCATTTCTTTACGAATGGCCAATAAACCACGCTCGGGTCTTTGTTCTCGTGGCAATGAATCATATTGAGGCCCGCCCACTGCCGCAAGTAGCACCGCATCCGCTGCACGACATTTTTTTAGCGTTTCTTCAGGGAAAGGGTTACCCGTTTCGTCTACTGCGCAGCCCCCAATCAAAGCAGTGTCCCATTGAATATCTAAACCATCTGTTTTGAGTTTATTGAGCACACGAACCGCTTGCGCCATAATTTCAGGGCCAATACCGTCACCTGGGAGAAGTAAAATATTTTGTGTCATGTCTAAAATTCCAAACCGTAAAATGAGCCGCGCCCATTCTTTTCAATAATGATGAGCTGTGCTCACCTTGTATATGATCAAGCTGTTTTATTTAACCAAGGGTATAAGGTCAAGTGTTTTGTCTCAAAAGCTTTAATTTCTTCAGCATGACGCAACGTCAAACCAATGTCATCAAAACCATTCACTAAGCAATATTTACGAAATGTACTGATGTCAAATTGAAACGTCTCGTCCCCCGCTCGAACTACCTGCTCGGGCAAATCAATCGTGACCTCAAAGCCATTAAACGCAGCCGTCATATGAAACAGCTTATCCACTTGCGTCGCACTCAAAACGATGGGCAACACACCATTTTTATAACAGTTATTAAAAAAAATGTCTGCAAACGAAGGGGCAATAACAGCTCTAAAACCGTATTGCTGCAAAGCCCACGGTGCATGTTCACGCGACGAACCGCAGCCAAAATTATCACGCGCGATTAAAACACTTGCACCTTTGTAACGGGGTTGATTTAAAACAAAATCAGGGTTTATTGGGCGCTGGCTATTGTCTTGACCTGGCTGGCCCACATCTAAATAACGCCATTCATCAAACAAATTGTCACCAAAACCAGTGCGAGCAATAGACTTTAAAAACTGCTTGGGAATTATCGCATCAGTATCAACATTTTCGCGATCCAATGGCGCCACCAAGCCCTTATGTACGATAAATTTATCCATAAATTTTTCAATGATCAAAAACGGGAAACGCATTGCGGTAAAGACAGCAATGCGTTTTAAAATCAACCTTGATAAAACGGTTGATGCGCAAAGATATCAGTAACCAGTATTCGTATTGCTAGAAGGCGCAGTCGTACCTGGCGCAGGTACTTTTTCTTGCACATAATCACCGCCTTTTTTCACAGCACCGCCGACAGCCGACACATCTTTACCTATGCCATTGGCAAGGCCTTTGAATGTATTGCAACCTGCCAATACAACCGTAGCAAAGATTGATAAAGCGATAATTTTACGCATTTTTTCTACTCCTAAAAAATTACAAATATTGACCAATCACTGTTTAGTCAAAAAAACTGTTTTTTCACAAAAGTCAGGCAGACATAGCTTATGCCAACAAGCGAACATCAACAAAATGCCCTTCTATCGCCGCGGCAGCTGCCATTGCAGGGCTAACCAAGTGAGTGCGTCCACCTGCCCCCTGACGACCTTCAAAATTGCGATTTGAAGTTGAGGCGCAACGCTCACCCGCATCTAAGCGATCGGCATTCATGGCCAAACACATAGAGCAACCGGGTTCACGCCATTCAAATCCCGCATTTTTAAAAATAATATCTAAGCCTTCTGCTTCAGCCTGAGCTTTAACCAAACCCGAACCAGGGACAACCAAAGCCTGTTTAATATTACCAGCAACTTTTTTGCCTAAGCGCTTAACAACCCATGCCGCCGCGCGCATGTCTTCGATACGGCTGTTTGTGCATGAGCCAATAAAAACTTTGTCTACATTAATTGATGTCATTGGCACTCGTGGCTCTAATCCCATATAAGCCAAAGCGCGCTCCATTGCATCACGCTTAACGGGGTCTTTTTCAAGCTCTGGGTCAGGAACTTGAGCATCCACCGCCACGACCATTTCAGGCGATGTACCCCATGTGACTTGCGGTTTAATATGTTCAGCCTGTAGCTTCACCACCGCGTCAAAGGTTGCCCCCTCGTCTGAATGCAAAGTCCGCCAAACTTGTGCAGCCAATTCAAATTCTGCACCCTTAGGTCCAAACGGACGATTTTTCATGTAGTTGATTGTTAGCTCATCAACAGCCACCAAGCCTGCTCGCGCACCCGCTTCAATTGCCATGTTACAAATCGTCATTCGCCCTTCCATACTCAAAGCTCGAATGGCTGAACCTGCGAACTCAATCGTATAGCCAGTGCCACCCGCCGTACCAATTTCACCAATAACGGCAAGTACAATGTCTTTGGCGGTACAACCTGCGGGTAGCACACCATCGACTTGAACCAGCATGTTTTTAGCTTTTTTCATCATCATCGACTGGGTGGCCAACACATGTTCAACCTCAGAAGTGCCAATACCAAAAGCCAATGCACCCATAGCGCCATGCGTTGATGTATGAGAATCTCCACAAACAATGGTCATTCCTGGTAAGGTCGCGCCTTGCTCGGGTCCAATGACGTGCACAATCCCCTGACGGATGTCATTGATTTTAAATTCTGTAATGCCGTATTCATCGCAGTTTTTATCTAAAGTTTCTACTTGAATGCGTGAAATCGGGTCAACGATGCCTGCATTACCTTGCGATCGCTCCGTGGTCGGCACATTATGGTCACACACGGCCAAATTGGCATTCAGTCGCCACACGGGGCGAGAGGCTAAACGCAAGCCCTCAAACGCTTGTGGGCTCGTGACTTCGTGTAAAAGTTGACGGTCAATATAAATCAGTGCTGTGCCATCATCTTCAGTACGAATGACGTGCATGTCCCACAATTTGTCATACAATGTTTTCATTTTATTCCAAATCAAAAACTAAAAATTTACTGTGCTTTTTTTGAAGCTAAATAAAGCGGTCGAACTTTATCAGCCAGTTCGCGCAAGTTAGCTTGACGATTTTCGGGAGCGGGATGGGTACTCAAAATCTGTGGAACCCCGCCACCTTCAACTTTTTGCATCTTTTCCCAAAGTTTAGCCGCAGCATCCGGGTTATAACCCGCACGCGCGGCCAATTCTAGTCCTAACTGATCAGCCTCTGTTTCATGGGTTCGACTAAAAGGCAAATTAAAACCGACATCTGCGCCAATTGAAGCCAATTGACCTGCACTTGAAACACCATAGGCCTGTCCAACCGCTCCTAAAATGCCAGCAACGAAGTCAACACCTTGCTTGCGCGTGGCCTGTTCGCGGCTATGCTCGCGTAAAGCATGAGCAATTTCGTGCCCCATGACCTGAGCAATTTCATCATCTGTTAAATTTAAGCGCGTCACTAGACCGCTGTACACACCAATCTTGCCGCCTGGAAAACAAAACGCATTGATTTCTTTATCGGTAAAAACATTTTCCTCCCACGCCCATGTCTTAGCATCTGGCCGCAACACAGGTGCTTTGGCAATGAGGCGGTTGGCAATGCCACGAACTCGTGCCGTTAATGCTTTGTCCGTATTTAGTAGACCTTTGCTACGCGCATCGGCAACCATTTCAGCATAGCCTTTAGCGGCTTGAGCATTCATGGCCTGCGATGAAATAGAGAAGGACTGCTTGCGATTAACACCAACCACGTTATCGGTGGTGGTTACCTGCTGTGTGCCACATGAGGCTAACAATAAAGATGCAGCAACAATTGATGCTATTTTTGTTTTCATAAAATTCATTTTAAGTTCCACTGTCCAAATGCAAAACTGGGGTTGTCACCCGCACATCGGCATTTTGAGCGCGATTCAACAAAACATGGTCCATCAAAACTAAAGCCAACATGGCCTCTAAAATCGGGGTGGCTCTAATTCCTACGCATGGGTCATGACGCCCAAAAGTCTCAACTGTTGCAGCGTTGCCATGAACATCCATTGATTCGCGTGGAATACGAATGGACGATGTTGGCTTAATCGCCACATGGACAACCACAGGTTGACCTGTAGATATACCGCCAAGGACACCACCCGCGTGATTGGATTTAAAGCCTGATGGTGGCATTTCGTCTCCGTGCTGTGAGCCGCGCTGTTGCACGACATCAAAGCCATCACCCATTTCAACACCTTTAACGGCATTGACGCCCATCATGGCGTAAGCAATATCAGCATCCAGTTTGTCAAATAAAGGCGCACCTAAACCTACAGGGACATTGGTTGCACCGACCATAAGACGTGCGCCGACTGAATCGCCCTCTCGACGCAGTCCATCCATATATTCCTCTAGCGCGGGAACAATGTCCTTGTTGGCTGCAAAAAAAGGATTTTGATGGACGTAATCCCAATCTTGAAAAGGAATATCAATGTTGCCTAATGCCGTCATGCAACCAAAGAATTCGACACCGAACTTCTCATTCAACCATTTTTTTGCTACGGCTCCCGCAGCCACCATCGGGGCGGTCAAGCGCGCCGAAGAGCGCCCCCCCCCACGATAATCGCGAACACCATATTTATGCCAATAGGTATAATCAGCGTGACCTGGGCGAAATTGAACGGCAATATTACCATAATCGGCACTGCGTTGATCTTGGTTACGAATAAGTAAAGCAATTGGCGTACCTGTGGTTTTGCCTTCAAATACACCTGATAAAATTTCAACCTGATCGGCCTCTTGCCGCTGGGTCACATGGCGTGACGTGCCTGGACGGCGACGGTCAAGATCAGGCTGAATGTCTTCAACAGACAAGGCCAAGCCTGGCGGACAGCCATCAATCACACAGCCTATCGCAGGCCCGTGTGACTCACCAAAATTGGTGACACTAAAAAGCTGTCCAAAAGTGCTACCTGCCATAAAAAACCCTTCTGTTTATGTATAAGAATCATAATTTGATTGTTTATACGTTTTTTTGATGTCTTACACACAGTGAGGCACATCAAAAAATGATAAATTCTGACTGATTATAGCTGATTTTTTTGGCTTTTTGGCGCAAAAACAAAACCTGCAAACGGTGCTATTGCAGGTTTTTAGTAAAACAAACTATTAAACGTGATTTCAATTGAGAGTGTTGAGTTTTATCTAATCCGATTATTGCCAACACTGCTCTGAATTTGCGAATACAGCGGCTTGGCGTAAGCCTGATTGGTCAATGCTCAACGCGCCACAGAGGGCATCGATGGCTTTGGGTGTGGCATCCAAAATATAGGTATTTTGCCCTAGACTTCCGTTTCTGATGCTTAAAACATGTGAGGGTGCAGCCTGAGCAGACACGGATAATTTTTCTACAGTCGCATCCTCATAGGTGCTGGAACGTAAGAACTCTCGCTCCATTTGCTGTTGAGCCAAAAGTAGCATACTTTGCGCGGCCCATCGATTCGAGACCATCACATGGTTCTGGTAACGACCCACACTAATCATCGCCAGTATAGCGATGATTGCAATAACCAATAACAACTCTAATAATGTAAAGCCTTGATGATTAGTTTTATTTTTCATAAGACACTCCTAACGATGCCAAGCCACTTGAACCTGTCCGCCCAATAGAAAAGTCGGGCTGACTGTTTGTAACTGCTGATTTGAATTTAACAATTCAATATTGACATTGGCATAAACACAATTTGTTTTTATACAAGACGGATAGCGCAATTCACTTATTTCTGTGTAGCCTCCAGATTTTGTGGTTAAACGCAATACAGGCAACCACTCTTGCTGTCCAATGGCAGGAAGAGTGACGACATCGAGCATACATTGAGCCACCACACCATTCACCTGAGTGGACATCCGATTCATCCCTCCTTGCACCCAAGAAATTGAACGTGTAGCTGGCTTTAAATTCATACCTTGTAAATCACGGCGCAGTTGTGCCAAACACGCACGATGAATCCCATGAGAGCGCTGTTCATTATGCGCAGCGGCCAATATATTGGACGTTTCTTTCAAAGATAAACTTTGGTTTTGCAATAAGCTGCCCACAACCCCAGTCAGAATCAATAAAGTAACAAGCACAACAACGATGACAAAACCTTTTTGGCTTCCTTGCTTTTTAAACGCGCTCATGGTGCACCCGCAATGAACGACTCTGTATATACAGGCATGTCAATATGAGTTTTAACATACGCCTTACCTACGCCCGCAGGAGACAAAGCACCGCCTGCACAATCGGTATCGACAGGTACGGCTGGGGCAGCGGTTGCATTTTCTAACGTGATGATGCACAAGCTCACCAAGCGATTTGCAGGAGCTGTCATGCGCTTGCTCAGACCTAAATTATCATTAGTGACCGCCGTGTAATGAACGCTGGCATTGTCGTTCGCCAAATGACTTAAGCGTGCACGATAACCATTGCGTTCAGATGCCCCGCTGCCTCGACAGGTTAAGGTGTCAAGGACGCTATCTACACTATATTGATTGTAGACAATCGCCCACTTGCCGTCTTTTGAGAACACCGGCACATCAGTACCAGGTAAAAAGCTCCCACCTTTAGCATATTGCTCCGCCGTCAGCTGCCCATCTGCGCCACTGCCATTGCCGTTACAATCAGTCGCCGAGCCGACGGGCTGTATACTGCCTACATTCAAACCTGTACAGACGCCATTGTTTAAACAAACCAGTTGAACACCTAAATAATTTTTCTGTGTTTTTGAAAATAGCGATTTCGCCTCATCATCAAATCCAGCATCTACTAATAATGGATAAAAGCCTGATTGCGCAACGTCTCGCTGAATATTAGTCAACGCAATACGCGTCTGCGTCGATTGATCGTGATCTTCGCTGATATTCTTTTGATCGAAAACAACACCTGATGTAAACATCTGTACACCAACGACAACCAGCAATACCATGGACAAACTTATCAACAACTCGAGCAACGTAAACCCAGCCTGCTTGGGAAAATAACAAACAGAATTTCGCATCAAGGACCCACATCTATGTCAAGGCAATGCATCCCCAAAACAACCTCTCCGCAGTTTTTTCGCCAAACCGCATGACGCACATCATGCGCCTTCCATTGCAGGGTTATTCGCCGAACACCTTCGCCCACATGAGCGATTGAAAATTGTGCATTAGTCAAACCCGCATTCTTTGCTTGACTTTGTACTGCGGGTAAATCATTCATCTGCGCCCAACTGGATTTACTGACAGAGCCATCATCGTAATATCCAAGTAAAACCTCTTGATGGCTCACCAGCATGCGTTGAGATAAATTACTCAAAATCAAATGCCCCCGCCTCAACAACATATTGTCATGACTCTGCCGTAAGTTTTGAGCATGAGCCAGCATCACACCACCTACCACCACTGCGGCAATTAACATTGCGACCAGAACCTCTATCAGACTAAAACCCAACTGTTGAACGCTGGATTTTGTTTGATAACGATCTAAAAATTTGGATGACATGAATAATGGACTCATTGTTTTTGCATATTAGTTGAGCGTCACTCGCCCTGTACTCGCTAGGCTGATGCTTCGTACCGTCATCGCCTGAGCTGAGGCAACTGTAATTGTTCCATTAAATCCCGTCGCTAAACCTTGTGCCCCAAACACAATATGCATCCGCCCCCCCGTTGTGAGGCTCACCCCCGCAGGCACAGTTTCACTCCGTGCAAGCACTTGCATCAAAACATTACCTTCCCCTTTCACATACCAAATCCAAGCGTGCCACGCTTGGTTGGATGCCAAAGATAAACACGGAGCAACTACACCCACAACCGCTTTGGACTGGTTAGATGTCACAGGGCAACCCACCACCTCGACTGCATTGGCTTGCGCAAACACCCGAGCGGTCTCCATCTGCTGTGCCATTTGTGCGGCCACCCTATCCACTTCACGCTGAGCAAGTAAATATTGAAAATTTGGCACGACCAGCACTGAAATAATCGCCGCCATAGCAAGTACCATCAGCGTTTCCAAAAGGGTATAGCCGTTAGTCCAGCAATCTAAGTGACGTGTTTTTAAGCCGACAACAGACATACTCGGTATTTTAGTTGCACCATAAGACGTTTTATTTTAAAAAGATTTAAGTATAAACTAATAATGTATTTATTTTACTACAGAATAAACCAAAATGCGATATATAAAATAATTTTAAGTATATTTTAAATACATAATAAGAAAAATACTTGTGCTTGAAAAAATAGCACTGAAAACAATGGCATTTAAAATAATAAAATCTGCAACACTGCTATAAATACAAAAAAGGCGGTATAAACCGCCTTTTTAAGTGACTCAATTTTAATTGTTACAAACTACTTGTCCAAACCTGCCAAACATGTGTATTTAATCACTGTGTAATCTTCGATACCGTATTTAGAACCTTCGCGGCCTAAACCAGATTGTTTGACACCACCGAATGGAGCGATTTCAGTTGAAATTAAGCCTGAGTTGACGCCAACCATGCCATATTCCAAAGCTTCAGACACTCGGAATATACGACCAATGTCACGGCTATAAAAATACGATGCCAAACCAAACTCAGTATCATTGGCGTACTTAATCACTTCTTCTTCGGTTGAAAAACGGAACAATGGCGCCATAGGCCCAAAAGTTTCTTCTTTGGCAACGGCCATGTTTTGGGTCACCCCAGTCAAAATAGTGGGTTCAAAGAATGAGTGTCCAAGGGCGTGACGCTTACCCCCAAGAAGAACTTTTGCCCCTTTGGAAACGGCATCTGCAATATGCTCCTCTACCTTTTCCATGGCTTTTACATCAATCATTGGCCCTTGGGTGACACCATCTTCAACGCCATTACCCACTTTGAGTTTACCAACGGCGATTGCAAGCTTTTCGGCGAAAGCGTCGTACACACCGTCTTGCACATAAAGGCGGTTGGCGCAAACACAGGTTTGACCTGCATTGCGGTATTTAGAGGCAATGGCCCCCTCAACCGCCGCATCTAAATCAGCATCGTCAAAGACAATAAACGGTGCATTACCACCGAGTTCCATTGAGGCTTTTTTGATACTGGGCGCACATTGCTCCATCAAAACGCGCCCTACTTCAGTTGAGCCAGTGAACGTCAGTTTACGAACCACTGGATTTGAAGTAAATTCTGCACCAATGACGCGTGATTTTCCTGTGATGACTTGGAATACGCCAGCAGGCACGCCAGCACGGTGCGCCAATTCAGCCATGGCTAAAGCGGAAAAAGGCGTCAAATCCGCAGGGCGAACAATCATTGGACAGCCAGCTGCCAAGGCTGGTGCTGCTTTACGGGTAATCATCGCGTTGGGGAAGTTCCAAGGCGTAATGGCAACGCAAACACCAATTGGCTCTTTCGTCACCATCAAGCGACGATCGGCCATATGAGATGGAATGTTTTCACCATAGATGCGTTTTCCTTCTTCCGCAAACCAATCTATATATGATGCGCCGTAAGCAATTTCACCTTTGGCTTCAGCCAACGGTTTACCTTGTTCAGCGGTCAAAATCAAAGCGAGGTCATCTTGATTTTCCATCATCAAGTTATACCATTTGCGCAGAATAGCTCCGCGTTCTTTGGCGGTCTTTTTACGCCATGCTGGCCACGCCGCATTTGCATCGGCAATGGCTTTAGCCGTTTCAGCTTGACCTAAATGTGGAATTGTACCAATCACCTCGCCTGTCGCTGGATTAGTGACATCTATGGTTTCTTTACCCGAAACCCATTCGCCATTCAAATAGCATTGTTGTTTAAGTAAACTGGGATCCTTGAGGTTGAGCATATTGAATTCCTAATATTTTTTAATCACTGTAAATAAATCTTGACGTTTAAAACACTAAGGGGCGATTCTACCGTATTAATGAACAATATGCTCTAGCCACTTTGTGACAAATCTGACCTACACTTGCCTTTTGGATTGTTTTATCCCCTCGCCTACTCAGTGGCATTTTTAGCTTAGAGTTTAAGCTTTTGTATTTGCCTTAAACATTCATGGCGTGCTTGACGCGCTTTTAATGCCTCCTCAAGAGTAACCTCAACAAAGTTGACTTTTGTGTTTGGTGGCATCTGTCCAACTAAATCCATATCAGCACTAATGACAGCCCCCACCATCATATAGCCACCGCCAGAAACAGCGTCACGATGTAAAATAATAGGCTCTTGACCTGAGGGAACTTGGATGGAGCCAATTGGATAGCACGCATCCACAATATTAGATGGGTCATCACCTGCACCAAAAGGCGGCGTACGTGGTTTGAACTCAAGGGGTGAACCGCCTTTCAGTCGATAGCCTATCCGATCCGCCTCTGAGCTGACCATCCATGTCTCTGACAAAAATTGTTGTAGCGACTCTGACTTGACCCGATGGCTATAGATACCCAACATCACTCGCAGACTGTATTGTTTTTTGAGTGGTGTGCGTAATATTTCAGGCAACTGTTTATCCAAAACAGGCTGTACGTTTGGTTCGCCAATTGACAAAACATCTCCCGCACGCAAAGGACGACCTTCTACACCACCCAATGCACCCAGCACATAGGTTGAACGACTGCCAAGCGCAAGCGGCACATCAATTCCGCCCGCAAAGGCGATGTAGGCGCGAGCACCTGCTAAAGCAAAGCCAAAAGACAAAACCTGCCCTTTTTTAATCAGCAGCACTTGGTTCAAACTTTGCTCAACGCCATCAATTTTGGGCTGCATCTGCGCTCCAGTGATGGCAACACACATATCGTGTTGAAAGCGTAACTCAGGCCCCATCAAGGCACACTCAAGAACAGCTGCGTTATCGTCATTACCCAGCAGCGCATTGGCGGCTCTAAACGATATTTGATCCATGGCACCCGATGGCGGAATACCTAAATGATAGTGGCCTTGGCGACCTTGGTCTTGGATGGTGGTCATTAAACCGGGTTTAATCACTTCAATCGACATAAAGCGCCTCCAAAAGTTGTTGTGGATAAGCAATCGGTTCTTGTTCAAACGCATTGAGCGAGAAAGTCACTGGTTTTGACTTGAGTCGATAACTGTTGTTGGATAACTCAACCAAAATCTGGTCGTACTCTGTGCGAGTGATGGGTTTATATTTAACAATATCTCCTGGCTTGAAAAAAATCATGAACTCAGATAAATGCGTCACTCTCTGCTTAGGGTCATAAATCGGCAGCGGTGTCACGCCAAACATTTGATAGCCGCCCGCGCCGCGAACGGAGTAGATGCAACTGAAGCAGCCACCATGACCGACGGTGTGTTTGGGCGTATCCGTACGTGGGCGAAGGTATTTGGGAACTTGGATTTGTTTTTGTTGCTCCACCATTTGAAACATAAACGGTAAACCTGCCACAAAACCGACCATTGAAACAAACCAAGGGGTTTGCGAGTGCGCACTGATAAAATCGGCGACATCCTTAAAACCATTGATACGAGTCGCATATTCAATGTCAGTTGAGCTCGGGTCTTGGTGACGCTCGCGAAAGCGCATTAAGGTTTCATGCGTCCAAGGGTCGTTATATAACACTGGAATTTCAACAATGCGCGTATCTAAACACATGTCTTGTTCACCCAAACCCGCTTCAATATCTTTAAGTACACTGATGATATGCTGAACCGACAGCATATCTGGGTCGAATCGAATTTGAAACGAAGCATTGGCGGGACAAATCTCAGTAATCCCCAAAAGATTTTTCTCACGCAAAGCACGGGTCATCATCATGCCTTTAAAAAAGGACTTGAGCGACATCGCTTCTGATAGTTCAACAAATAGATGCTCGTCACCACCCAACGAGTAACGTGTGGCTTGTATGCTCATGATGCCTCCTTTTGCGATGCGGATGAACAATGATTCATCCATTGCTCAACCCAAACCGTATGAAAATCATTTTTTTGCACGTCATTGACCGACAAAAGCGATTTGAAAAAAGGTAATGTCGTGTGTACGCCTGCCACTTTAATTTCATCTAAGGCACGATGAAGACGCGCTAAAGCTGATGGACGGTCTTCAGCCCAAATAATAAGCTTGCCAATCAATGAATCATAATATGGCGGAATTGTATAACCGCTGTAAGCCATCGAATCGATGCGCACCCCTGCCCCCAAAGGCCAGACCACTTCGGTTAATGTCCCAGGCGAAGGCATGAAATTGTTGTCTGGATTCTCCGCATTGATGCGGATTTCAATTGCATGACCTCGCATCTGAATGTCATTTTGCTGGTAAGGCAACGCATGTCCTTGCGCGATAAGCAACATGGCTTTAATTAAATCAACCCCACAAATCTCTTCTGTAATGGTATGTTCGACCTGAATGCGCGTGTTCATTTCAATAAAGAAAAACTCTTGCGTGTCCACGTCATATAGATACTCCAAAGTCCCTGCGCTTTTGTATTTGACCTTTTTAGCCAACTTAACCGCGGACTCCAGTAGTTTTTGTCGTGTTTCTTCAGACAATATTTGCGCAGGTGCCTCTTCCCAAATTTTTTGGCGACGACGTTGCAATGAACAATCGCGTTCAAACAAATGCACCGCATTGTCACCATCACCTAAAATTTGCACTTCAATATGGCGAGCTCGGGCAATATAACGTTCCAAATACACCCCAGCATCACCAAATGCAGCCAGTGCTTCTTGCTGTGACTGCGGAATTTGTGCTTGCAACTCATCCGCATTATAAGCCACACGAATGCCCCGCCCACCGCCGCCTGCAGCCGCTTTTATCAGAATAGGGTAGCCCACATCATTTGCTGCGGCCAGTGCCGCCTCTATCGTCTGAACCAAACCATCGCTGCCAGGGACAACAGGCACACCTGCTTTTTTAGCCGTTTCAATCGCTTGCGCTTTATTGCCCATTTGGGCGATGAGCTCGTGCTGCGGCCCCACAAAAATCAGATTCGCTTCAACCACTTTGCGAGCAAAATCGGCATTTTCTGACAAAAAACCATAACCTGGATGAATCGCATCTGCGCCAGCATCCAAGGCCGCTTGAATAATTAAATCTTGATTTAAATAACTTTTCTTGGCATGAGGCGCACCCAAATTGACCGCCTCATCCGCCCATTTCACGGGCAAAGAGGTTTCATCGGCACTGCTATGTGCCACCACGCACGTCATGCCCATTTCTTTGGCTGAGCGCAAAATGCGTAATGCAATTTCGCCACGAGCACAAATTAATAATTTTTTTATCTCCCTCATGCCGAGACCTCAATGCGAAATAATACCTCGCCCACATCAACAGGCTCATCATTTTCTACGCACACCTCAATCACTATACCTGCGTGCTCACTGGTGATTTGATTGAACATTTTCATCACTTCAACCAAACCAACAACATCCCCAGCTTTAATCTCTTGCCCTACCAAAACAAACGGTGCAGCAGTTGGTGACTCTTTTTGATAAAACGTACCCGGAAGCGGGCTTAAAATCTCATAAATTTTGCTCATAATGACTCATCCTTATATTAATAAAAAACACTTTGCGAGCCAGTAGTGAATACTGCACTACAAACAACCCGCAAAGCGATAAAGCGCACGGATTACTCAACAGTCGCAAACCATTCGCGATGTGCGATTTGCAACATACCGTAATAAACCCCCACAGAAAAAAGGAAAGTCGCAACAGGTGCATAAGCCGCCCCGATGCCCGTCAATGTCATTAACAAGCCCATGCCTGAACCAATAAACCAAGCCGCTAAACCGCAAGGATTAAAATTAGGCACTTGATTTGAGTGATAAGGCAATGCCCCATCAAACAACTGGTCATAACGCTTTGACAGAATGTGCGTCAACGCCACCCCAACCCAAGCCGTGACAAAAATGCCTTGATAATTTAAAGCAGTCAAAATGTAACTGAACACATCGGTCGAGCGCATCATGACAAGCACGACCACACCAACGAGTATCGCCCACATCCATTTTTTGAGAGAAACACCAAGCAGCTTTTCAAAAAAAGCCTGCATATTCACTGTTGCTAAGTAGAAATTGGCACTGTTGATACGAGTTTGCGTGACCCAAACAAACAACAAAGCCAAACCGCCACCTAAGACCACAATCAATTGATCAACCACACCCGTTTCAGACACGGTCGCCAACTGACCTGATGTGATAAGGAAAATGCCTACCAAACCATTAATCAAAAAAGTCATCACGTAAAACGGCATGCCAAAATTAATTCGCGCATGATATTCAGTATCTTGTTTTGCACCAAAACGAGCAAAATCAAACGTAAACATCATCAGAATCCACACGCCCATGTATGCAATAAATACAGAAATCCAGCCATAAGAAGCCGCCCCACCTTGAGGCTCAAAACTCAGCCAATCGTTGCTATAGCCATACGTACCGACAGTCATGACAACCGCTAAAAGTAAGCCAAAGATATAAAACGGCAACAAAAAACCATTCAGCTTGTCCAACCAATGCTGCACACTGCCAAAAACCAGTGGGACGCTGTATAGAACAACCAGCACACATGCCCATTCATAGGATAAATTTGGAATCACTTTATTGGCCGCGACAGCAATCACTGAGCCTTCAAATACAGCGTAATAAATCGCTGTTAAAAAGAAAATAAGGGTGGCCAATAAAGCCCCAACCTTGCCAAATAAAATACGTGAAAATAGAGATACCGACAAACCCGTTTTAATTGCGTAGCGGGTCAAAACTGAATTAATCAAACCGTAAGCAACAACCGACAACAACATCCCAATAATCGTATTTTGAGTGCCAAAATTTATTGCTAAAGTAGCGGCCAAGAAAATATAAAACAACGCACTGCACACGCCCCACCACGCCATCGTGAGAGATGAGCGACTAGAACGCATGTCATCTGGAATCGCCAATGTTGCCACATCAACATCTTCTACAACATTCGGTATATTTGCAGCCATAATATGTCTCCTTTATAAATTTTTATGAGTTGCTACTGTACGGATTACACTCCTCAAAAATTGCTCATGCAAAAGATTGAACAGAAATACCCGCTTGATCGAGTTGCTTCCGAGTGTCTTGCATCAAAGCCAACGCGCCTTCCGTGTCACTATGGATACAAATGGACTCAAACTCAATTGAGATGGTATTGCCTTGAACCGTGTTCACAGTACCTTCAAGACACGCTTGCATGACCTTATCCGCAACATTTTTAGACGATAGCGAACCGACTCGACGAGTAAAAACAATACTGCCGCTGTCATCATAATCACGGTCCGCATAAAACTCGCGAATGACTGGATGCCCCTTAGCCCGAGCCATGCGTTCTATCACTGAACCCGCCATAACCAAAATGGGCAAACGGTCATCAATGCGATGCAATGTATCAACCAAGAGTTCAGCAAAGGCCTCATCCACCGCAGCGTGCATATACAACGCCCCGTGCAACTTAAAATGTTGCAGCGTTAAACCATGTAGATTCACAAACTCTCGTACTGCTCCCAATTGGTAAATTGTGTCGTTAACTAACTCTTGCGCACTGGCGCGTATGTGACGACGGCCAAAACCAAGTAAATCCCTGAAACCTGGGTGAACGCCAACGCCAAGGCCATGTTGCTTAGCCTGAATAATCGTATGATGAATAATATTCGGGTCGCCCGCATGAAATCCCGCCGCCAAATTGATTGAACTGACCAAAGGCATAATCTCTAAGTCAATGTCATCACCAATCCGCCACATGCCTAAGCCCTCGCCCATATCACAATTGATGTCTATATGTGTCTTACTCACAAGGTCTCCTATAAAAGTAAAATTAAAGAACAATTTAGATTTTTTGCAACTTTAACAAGCGACATCAATATAGTAAAGACGTATATTTTAATAACTCAATATCTGTTTTTTTGATAATATACTTAGAGCAGACTTAAACCACATCAATGGGACTCCATATGAGCTTTTCGATTCGTCAACTTAAATATTTTGTCGTTACCGCAGAACTTGGGCAAATTTCACAAGCAGCAAAAGAGCTGTGCATTTCTCAATCAGCCATCACAACAGCGATTAAAGAAGTCGAACATTATTTAAGACAAGATTTATTTATACGCAGTTCAAAAGGCGTATCTTTGACAGAAGCAGGTCAATTATTTTTGCCTAAAGCCCGACAGATTTTAGTCATGATAGATGAAACAACACGCTTACCCCTATCCGCTGCAGCGGTGGAGGGCGTGTTAAGGGTCGGGGTCACTTACACCGTGATAGGCTATTTTTTACCGCATCACATCCAACGTTTAACGCAACTGCATCCGAATCTAAAAATCGAAGTCTATGAACTGGATCGCAAGTCAATCGAAACCAAACTGCTCAATGATAAACTCGATTTTGGGGTACTGCTCACCTCAAATTTGAGCAACGAAACACTTCGTTATGAAACGTTTATCAATTCGACACGCCGATTATGGGTTTCAAGTCACCATGAACTACTTAGTGCAGCCAAAGTTTCTCTTAAAGATTTACAAAAGTATCCATACATCATGCTGACAGTCGATGAGGCAGAACAAACAGTATTGAAATACTGGGGAGAGGAGCAACCCAATGTGCAGTACCGCACGTCATCCATTGAAGCCATTCGCAGTATGGTCGCGAATGATAATGGCATTGCCATCTTGTCAGATATGGTTTACCGACCTTGGTCTTTGGAAGGAAAACGAATAGAAACCATTACCCTTCAAGAAAAAGTGCCCCCAATGGAGGTGGGGTTAGTCTGGAAAGGTGATGTGAAAAAAACCGTGCAAATGGAGGCTTTTTATGATTATTTTCATTCTATTTTTTGCACACCACTTTTCACAAAAACATCTTGAAGTCTTCAATAAAAGACAATTGTATTGATGCTGTAATAAAAAAACAGGCTCCTGAGCATGCGCACAAGAGCCTGTTTTATTACCGTTTTTAAAAATTATGCTTTAGCCGCATCACGCAAAACACTTTCTAAAATACCCATGCCTTCATCAAACACATTGTCTTGAATCGTCAATGGGAACAAGAAGCGAATCACGTTGGCATAAGTGCCACAAGACAACAACAATAAACCTTTGTTTAAAGCAGCAATACGCACTTTTTGCGTAAATTCTGGCGAAGGCAAGCCTGTTGCTGGGTCAACAAACTCAACGGCATTCATTGCGCCAGGGCCACGCACATCAGAAATTTGAGGCACGTCTTTACGAATCTCATTTAAACGAGCTTTAATTTTTTCACCCAAAACATTGGCACGATCAAGCAAGTTTTCAGAGTCAATAATATCAAGTACAGCATGCGCAGAAGCAATCGCCAACGCATTACCTGCGTAAGTACCACCCAAGCCGCCTGGAGCTGGCGCATCCATAATCTCAGCACGACCACACACACCCGATAACGGCATACCACCAGCCAAGCTCTTCGCAAACGTAATCAAATCAGCGTGTACGTCGTAGTGTTCCATTGCAAACATTTTACCCGTGCGACCAAAACCTGTTTGCACTTCATCCGCTATCAACAAAATACCATGTTCGTCGCAAATCTTGCGCAACTCACGCATGAACTCAACAGGGGCTTGATAGAAACCACCCTCACCTTGTACGGGTTCAAGAATAATCGCCGCGACTCGCGTTGGCTCAATATCCGCTTTAAATAAGTTGTGAATCGCTTTGAGCGAGTCGTGCACAGACACGCCATGCAACTCCACTGGAAATGGCGCGTGATAAATTTCAGATGGGAATGGGCCGAAACCAATTTTGTAAGGCGCAACTTTACCCGTCAAAGCCATGCCCATCATGGTGCGCCCATGAAAACCGCCTGTAAAGGCAATCACGCCCGCACGTTTGGTCGCGGCACGCGCAATTTTAATTGCATTTTCAACGGCTTCCGCACCTGTTGTGAAGAAAGCGGTTTTCTTGGCATGCATACCAGGCGTGCGGTCATTGATTTTTTCAGCCAATGACACATAGCCTTCGTAAGGGACAATTTGGTACGCCGTGTGAGTAAAACTATCCAACTGCGCTTTAATCGCCGCTACTTGTTTAGGATGACGATGTCCAGTATTAATCACGGCAATACCACCGCCAAAATCAATGAAACGGCGACCTTCAACGTCCCAAATTTCAGAATTTTCGGCACGAGCCGCGTAAAAATCGGTCATGACACCAACGCCGCGAGGCGTAGCCGCATTTTTCCGAGTTTGTAAATCAGCGTTTGACATAATGACATCCTTTTGAAGTGAAATAGAGTTTATAAATAAGTTAACGTCGCGCAAAAAACATGAAACATTTATGTTCAACAGGATTTTAAGCACATTCAACGTTGATTTTGAGTAATTTGAATCATTATAACCATATTTTTTTAGAACAATTTAACGTAATTTAGTGTTTTTTTATAAAAGAAAAGGAGGAATACCCTGCCTAAAATCAACACAAAAAAACTTTCATATTATCTGTGTCAACCTTGTAAGCTCTTGTAAGCAGCCCCCAAAGCTGTTTTTTAAAATTACACCCATATCACCATCGCTCAGGTATGATTGTCGGCATCAAAAAACTGGAGTCCTTTTATGCCTTCTGCACTTGCCCACCTCAAAGTCATCGACCTCTCACGCATCCTTGCAGGTCCTTTCGCCAGTCAAACCTTGGGCGATATGGGCGCGCAAGTCATTAAAATTGAACATCCTGCGGGTGATGATACCCGTCAATGGGGTCCCCCGTTTGTTGAACGCTCAGATGGCTCAAAAGATGCGGCTTATTATTTTTGCTGCAACCGCAACAAAAAAAATATCTGTTTAGACTTCACCCAAACAAGCGACCGAGAAACCTTGCTTCAACTGATTAATGACGCAGATGTATTAATAGAAAATTACAAGGTCGGCGGCTTGCGTAAATATGGACTTGATTATGAATCCATAAAGCACATCAACCCCAGCATCATTTATTGTTCTATTACTGGTTTTGGCCAAACAGGCCCCTATAAAGATCGCCCAGGTTATGATGCCTTAATACAGGGCATGGGTGGACTGATGAGTATCACTGGCGAAGCCGATGGCCCCCCACAAAAAGTAGGGGTCGCGGTCGTGGACTTGATGACAGGAATGTATGCCACAACAGCGATTTTAGCCGCTCTAAACTATAGAGACCAAACAGGTGTTGGGCAACACATCGACCTTGCTTTGCTTGACGTACAAGCCGCAATGCTCGCCAATCAAGCCTCAACCTATTTACTCAGCGGTGTAGTCCCTATGCGTAAAGGCAGCGCACACCCAAGCATTGCCCCCTACGAACCCATTCAAGTTGCTGACGGTTACATCATGCTTGCAATTGGCAATGACAAGCAATTTTCGGCTTTATGTGCTGCGGCTGGCTGTGAAAAAATAGCTCTGGATGACAAATTTTCAACCAATGCAGCACGAGTCAACCACCGTCGCGAGCTTGAAGGTGAACTCAAAACTTATATGATGTGCAAAACCATTGATGAGTGGATTGCACTTGGAGCGCAGCACGGCTTTCCTTGCGGTCCCATTAATACCATTGACCGTGTGTTCGATGATGCACAACTCCAGTCACGGAATATGTTGATATCTACCGAAGACGGCTCTCGTTTGGTCGCTAATCCTATTAAATTTTCTGAAACGCCCATTGTGCATTACACGACACCGCCCACCTTAAAACCGTAAATGCCATTTAGAGACCATTTAAAACCATTAACTTCGCTGAGATTAAAGATAGATGAGTTTAAATATTCATCTTGACGCTCACATCAAACAACCTTATACATACCAAAAAAGGTTAGAATGAGCGGCTTAAAATGTGTGTGTTTTTTGGAGAATTTGATGAATATTACGACTTACGTGACGCTGTTGTGCGTGCCGATTTTTTTTGGAATGATGCTTTGCTTTCATTGGGCTCGAATTTTAGGCAAAAGGCGGATTGAACAGACGGGTCATCCTGGTTTGGATTCCGATATTATGGTGGGTGCCGTCTTTGGTTTACTGGGGCTACTCATTGCTTTTTCTTTCTCTGGCGCATATTCACGTTACGAAGTCCGTCGACAAATTATCTTAGAAGAAACCAATGCCATTGGCACGGCTTATCTGCGTGTCGATTTGTTACCCGAACAGGCTCAACCTGAAGTCAGGGTTCTATTTAGAAAGTACACAGAATCACGCGCACGATTTTATGACGACCTGGCGAATGATGTACAAAAAGCATCGGACAACTTGGTCGAGACCGCTCAACTACAACAAGCCATTTGGACGGCCTCGGTTCAAAACACGGGGGGTACAGACAATAACGCCGCACGCATGCTGCTATTGCCTGCTTTAAATAATATGATAGACATCGTCACCACTCGCACTTTGGCGGTCCAAACCCACCCGCCGTCTTTAATTTTTATCAGCTTGGGCGTTTTGGCTTTGATATGTGCTTGGTTCGCTGGCTATGCAGCACGCGCTTCGGATAGACCTTTGACGTTCTACAGTTTGTCGTTTGCGTTGGTCATCTCATTTATGTTGTTCGTGATTTTAGACATTGAGTTTCCAGCCCATGGGTTCATCAATCTTAACGAGGTCAATGCCCTCTTATATAACTTAGCAGGCAGCATGCATTAAAAATGCTGAAACCATGTCAAACCTGTAGACATGGTTTCAGTTTTTAGAAGTCGTTTTGTGTATCAAAAGGTTCCTACTCCTCGCTATTATTGGTACAATGACGACGTTTCCTGCGCCATTCGCGATTTTACAGCCCTTACTCTTGACCCTATAAGCAACATTTAGCTGTGAAACATCATCAAGCAGGCGTGAGCGTCTCTCTGTCAGATGAACCCAATGCTTGATTGCTTGCAGCGCTCTTGAACCGCGCGGTTCAAGAGTACGGCTTAACGAATGGGGTGGGAAACGCTTTTTATTTTCCCCCACACTTATCATGCACACACGTGCATTTTTTTATGCCTCAAGCCTAAACCTTGATAAAACGAACACAAAGCGAGAACAACATGGATTTAATTTGGCTGGCTTACCCGATACTTGGCTGTTTCGTTGGTTTTTTAGCGGGCTTATTGGGTGTGGGCGGTGGCTTGGTGACCGTACCGTTATTGACTTTGATTTTACAAGCACAAGGCATTCATCATCCCGATTTGCACAAAATCGCATTGGCAAGCTCGACCACAACCATCGCATTCACTGCTTTTTCGAGCATGCGTTCACATGCGGCTCATCAAAACGTTCGCTGGGACATTGTGAAACACATTTTGCCAGGCATTATTTTAGGAACGTTTATCGGTGCTTATTTGGTGCATATTTTGCCCGTATCACCGTTACGCGCCGTGTTCGCGATGTTCGCCTTTTATACGGCGTACAATATGCTCAGCAGTCGTTTGCCTAAACCTTCGCGCACTTTACCTCGTAGCCCTGCATTGTTTGGCGTCGGCAATGCAGTCGGGATTTTGTCGACACTCATTTCCGCTGGGGGCGGCTTTATCTCTGTACCGTTTATGATATGGTGCAATGTGCCGACACGCTTAGCAATTGGCACTTCTGCAGCATTAGGCTTCCCAATTGCATTATTTGCGGTTGTCGGCTATCTGCTCACCGCCGACTCGGCTGTGAGCTTACCACCTCACACGTTCGCTTATATTTATTTTCCAGCAGTGCTGGGTATTGCCATGACCAGCATGCTGGTTGCGCCGATAGGTGCAAAAATAGCCCAACGCTGGGATGTGGCCGTGTTAAAAAAAATCTTTGCCTGTCTGCTCATCGTTTTGGGGATTCAGATGGTTTATAAAATGGGAACAGGGACATGAAATCAAGTGCCACGCGCCGTGCCTCCATACTGAGCTTATTGATAGTCGCATCTTTCGCCGCTCTGCCCGCGCACGCAAAAGATATTCCGCTACAACCATCTGCCGCACCCGTTCAGCAAGAAAAAATCGGCTTGGTGCTTTCAGGTGGCGGTGCGCGTGGTTTGGCTCATATTGGCGTGATTAAAGCCCTTGAGGCGCAGCATATTCCAATTGACTTCATCACAGGCACCAGTGCAGGCGCATTAATTGGCGGTATGTATGCCAGCGGCATGTCGATAAGCGAAATTGAAAATAAAATAAAATCAATGGATTTAGGTGACATTGCGTTTGCAAAAGCCGAGCGGCGTGAACAAACCCAAGTCACTCGCAACCTAGATTACAAAGGCAGTACCATTGCCGACATCAGTATTACCAATAGTGGTGCCGTGGCGTTTCCCCAATCGGTGTCAAACGGCACAAAAGCCGAAGAAGTCTTGCGAGACCTACTCAAGGACCACCCCTATGATGCTGACTTTGACAAGTTGCCCATTCCTTTTCGTGCCGTCGCAGCTGACTTAGCCACAGGCAAGGCCGTTGTTCTAAAAAACGGGCAGCTGGCTCAAGCCTTACGCGCCAGTATGTCCATTCCTGCGGTATTTCCGCCTGTCGAAATGAATGGACGGTTACTGGTAGACGGCATGATTGACCGTAATATGCCCGTTGACGTTGCCAAACAAATGGGGGCAACGCGCATCATCGCGGTTGATGTGGGCTCAGGCTTAGTGCCCAAAGACAGGCTCAACAGCGTATTGGGTGTATCTGAGCAAATGCTCGCGCTACTGGTTCAACGCAATATGGACGAACAAATCGCCCTGCTCTCATCGAAAGACATTCTCATTCGCCCACAAATGGGCGACATCGGCAGCCTAGAGTTCAATCGTGGCATGGAGGCGGCACAAGCAGGCTTTAACACCACTCAAACAATGACGAAACAGCTGGCGTCGTTCGCCGTACCGAACGATGTGTATCAAAATCTGATGGCGAAGCATCAACCTCAAGTCATGCCCGCCGTAAAGGTTGACTTTATCCGTGTACAAACCAATGGATTGGCCAGCCCAGCCTCTTTGCGCACACAGATTCAAATGCAAGAGGGACAGAACTTTGACCTTAATACGGTGAATCAAGACATCGCACGCATCATGAGTTCAGGGCGAATCAGCAACGTCGCATACGAAGTCCAAAAATTAGGCGAACACAATGAATTGGTTTACTTCGTTAAGGAAAAAGACATCGCCCAAAATGCGGTTCGTGCGGGCATAGAGGTGGTCAGCAATGGGTTATCCGACCAACAGTTTTCTTTGAACTTATCGCATCGTCGTGTTTGGCTCAACAGCTTAGGGGGGGAATGGCGCAGTCACGCCACTATAGGTAAAACCACCAGCTTTGACACCCAGCTCAACCAGCCTTTAAGTCATGCAGACACCGTGTTCGTGCGTCCTTATGCCAAAGTGTCTAATGAAAAACGCCCCGCTTACCTGAATGGTAGCCAAGTCAGTACCGAATACACCACTCATCATCAGACCTATGGGATTTTATTCGGTACACCAATTAACCGCATTGGCGAGTGGGGGCTGGGCTTATCTTATCGACGCGCCAGCCTATCAGGCAACATCAGTGCGTTACAAGCTGGGGCTGCAACCAAAATGGCACATACGACTGTGGATGCCCAATTGACCATTGACCAGTTAGATGATGTGTACATCCCGACCAGCGGCTATTTCTTCAAGGCTTTTGCCCATGTTTCTCCAACAAAAGCAGACAACGAAAAACGTTACGTTCAAGCGGGAGTTTTAGGCTTGTACGCAAAACGGTTTAATAACCATTCCATTGCATTCTCAATGGAAGCCACAGGACAAAGCAGCGACACTTCGCCCTACCTTTCACCGTTTGGGCTTGGCGGCTATCAACATTTATCAGGATATGCGCAAAATCAATTTGTTGGAAATAGAACCTTGTTTGGCAGCCTCACTTATCGTTTCAACACCCCTTGGCGCGTTTTAAACAATCCACTCATTGTCGGTGCGTCGCTTGAATCTGGTGCAGTATGGGCCAATGAGCCACTTGAAAATAGCGGCCTAAAATACTCAGGCAGTTTATTCGGTGCATTACAAACCCCTATTGGCCCTGCCCAACTGGGATTCAGCCTCACTAGACAAGGCAATGCCCGTTTGTATTTTTACTTGGGTAAAACTTTCACAGAAAACTCTTACTAAAATCAAATAAATTTGAAATTAATATGCATTCAACAACAGAAACAACCTCTGCAAACGCCCCAGCAACCGAGGCATCAACCGAATATGCCTCTGAACCCATAAGCACTTTACACAAGGCTTTGGATGGTAAACCAGACGATTGGCAGAGTGACCAACCCGTTAAGCCATTGCGCTTTACTTTTTCAGGCCGAGGACGAGATTACTTGTCTTTATGGCTCATCAACTGGATTTTTACCATTGCCACGTTGGGTATTTATTCGGCATGGGCCAAAGTCCGACGACTGCAATACGTGCATCAAAATACCCAATTAGCGGGCTATGCTTTTGGTTTCCATGGCGAGGCTCAAAAAATCTTAATAGGCCGCATCATTGGCATCGGCTTGATTATGCTTTCCAACAGCATGAATTGGATAAGCACTGAGCTCACGGGAACTTTCACTTTATGTCTTATTCTGATGTTTCCTTGGTTGTATCGCTCAAGCATTCGGTTCTATACTCGAAACACGAGCTATCGGAATATTCGCTTTAAATTCACGGGCACCTCTAAACGCATTTACGGCATTTATGTCACCAATATTTTGCTACTGCTGTTTACGTTGGGTTTTGCTTTTCCCTACACCGTATACCGCTTGCGCCGCTATCGTGTGAACAACTCCAATTGGGGGCATAACTCATTTAACTTTAGCAGCTCAACAGGCGCTTTTTTTCGCATATACATCTTAAGCTTCATCACTACAATTTTAATTTTAGCTGGTGTCGGTATTGCAGTTTTCTTTTCAGCAACATCTGCTATAGAGAAAATTGCTGAGGGAATCAACAATGAGAATGAAAATATTTACTTTATTTTTGTAGGCTTATATGCATTGTTTATTTATGCGGTGTATATGGTGGCTCACCTTCTGACACAAGATATGATTTATAAAGAATCATGGAATCACATCAATATTGGCCCAACGCGATTTTCATGTGACTTATCCATTCCTCGCTTATATTTAATTCGCATCGGCTGCTTTTTAGCCAGCATTGCAACATTAGGGATATTCATTCCATTTGCACACATGATTATCACAAAACATCGCATCGAAAGCATTAGCGTCATCCCCTCTCATGATTTTGACGTGATGCAAGCCATTTTAGACGAAGACACAACCCGTTCGGCTGAAGTCGCTGACATGTTTGACATTGACATTGGATGGTAAAAATTATGGCACGTATTGAATTTTATGACGGTACATCCGCACTTGCTCATCAAGCACAACTCTCTGTCATCAATGGTCAACTCATCATCCACGCTAACGAGCAGATGTTTACCATTCACTCGACAGACATTAACCCGACCCTTTCCACGCCCAATGGTCGACGTTTCATTCACTTGCCAAACAATATGGCATTGGAGTTTCACGACAATGCCGATGCCGAACGCATACTCGACGCTCTAAACACACCGCATCTTAAAAACATGCGCTGGTTTGACCGCCATTACCGCAGCTGGGGTTTTCTCCTTGGTAGTTTTTTGGTTTTTATAGGACTAATCGCAAGCCTATATGTTTTTGCCCTCCCCGCCGCTGCGAACTACATTTCAACTCGCTTACCCAGCCATATTCTCGACGACATCAGCAAAGAAGCCTTGGCACAAATGGAAAGCGATGGCGATTTGCTTCCATCCAAACTGTCAAAAGCCCGTCAAGCGGAGTTACTGAACAAATTTAATGCGCTTAAAAAACCAGATACTGATATTCCATTCACCCTGCATTTTTTCAGCTCGCCCGACACAGGCCCCAACGCCTTCGCCCTACCCTCTGGCGATGTGGTGTTGTTGGATGAATTGGTAAACATCACAACCAACGATGACCAAACCATGGGCGTACTTGCCCATGAACTCGGTCACGTTGCTCACCGCCACAGCATGCGCAATATCATACAAAGCAGCATTGTCAGTTTTGCCATCGCCAACTGGTTAGGCGACTATGGCAACACAATCGCCAATTTTGGAGCCGCCACTCTTCTTTCAGGTAAATACTCGCGCGATTTTGAGCGCGACGCTGACAACTATGCAATTTATATGATGAAAATCAACCAAATGTCCCCCGCCGAATTGGCCGATTTTTTCGTTATTTTGGATAGTGAACTATCTAAAAAAGCCAATCCAAATGAATCGGCCGACACCAATACACAACCCACAGCCGCGGCCAAACCAAACAAAAGTTTAAATATAGGCAATTTATTTGACGACCATCCGCCCACGCAAGAACGCATTGCGAACTTTCGCCAAGCAGCAAATACAAACTAATCAACAAAAAACAAACATCAAAACACCAACGACTCCATCGAATAACACTAATCATGAACACAACTCGCCCAAACTTCATCGACCAACTCCATAATGCTTGGCACACTCAAAACAGCCTGCTCTGCGTCGGCATCGACCCCGATATAACTAAAATGCCCGCTCCACTACGCGACATGCCCGCTGAACGTGCATTCTTCGAGTTTGGTCAAGCCATCATTGACGCAACTGCACCCTACGCCTGCAGTTTCAAACCACAAATCGCTTATTTTTCTGCTCACCATGCGGAAGATGCACTACAAGAACTCATCGCATACAGCCATAAACACCATCCTCATATTCCCGTCATCCTAGATGCCAAACGCGGCGACATTGGCAGCACCGCCGCGCAATACGCCATAGAAGCCTTTGAGCGTTTTAAAGCAGATGCCGTCACTGTCAATCCATACATGGGGTTCGATTCAGTTGAACCTTATTTGGCATATAGCGACAAAGGTGTCATTGTGCTGTGCCGTACCTCCAACCCTGGTGGCAGTGATTTACAATTTCTGAATGTTGACATCAACGGCCAAAGCAAACCCTTGTATCAACACGTCGCGCATTTGGTCGCAAACCAATGGAACGCAACGGGTCAATGCGCCCTCGTCGTCGGTGCAACCTTTCCAAATGAAATTAAACAGGTACGCGATATTGTGGGCGATATGCCTTTACTCATTCCCGGTATCGGCGCACAAGGCGGAGACCTTGCCGCAACTCTAGCGGCTGGCTTAAACGCCCGTGGAACGGGTGTAATGATTAACTCATCTCGAGCAATTATTTATGCCTCAAATGACGAGCATTTTGCACAAGCCGCTGCACAAGCCGCCCAAGAAACGACAATTGAGATAAATCGTCTTAAGTAAGCCCTATCACGTGTGTGAGCGTAAAAGCCCTTTTTCACCGTATGCTTCATGACCATTTCATCATTTTGTAATAATAGTGTAGTAAAATATTGCGGTTCAGGATTTTACTGACATCATTTTAATTTTCGCCCATATACAAAGGACGCATCATGTTCAATCGACTCATGCCCAAAGAAGGCAAATTTTTTGATTTGTTTAACCAACACGCTGAATTATTGGTCACCACTTCAAAAGAAGTTGTCAATTTATTCAACGACTTGGGTAACGCTGAACGTCACATGACAGCCATTAAAGAAAATGAAAAACGTGCTGATCGCATCACTTACGAAACAGTAGACTTGCTACACAAAACATTCATCACCCCGCTTGACCGTGACGACATGCTCAAATTGACCACGACAATGGATGACGTGATTGACTTGATGGAAGATGTTGCTGAAACAGTATCTCTGTACTATGTGACCAATAGCACAGAAGAAGCCAAACAATTAGCCGCCATCGGTGTCGCATGCTGTGAGCGCGTACGCTCAGCAGTTGCTTTACTCGAGAACATGAAAAATGCAGGTGCGATGCTCAAAATTTTGTCTGAAGTAGAACGTCTTGAGTCTGACGGCGACCGCATTTTGCGCAGTGCCATGTCAAAACTATTCCGCGAAGAAGAGGACGTTAAGGCTCTGATTAAATACAAAGCCGTGTATGAATTGCTCGAATCAATCACCGATAAATGCGAAGATGTGGCCAACATCATTCAAGGCATTGTGGTTGAAAATGCTTAATTCTCAAGTAGTTAACATCAATATTCAATTTTACAGGCGTTAATTATGGGAACTTTGCAAATCAGCATGAATGTGGTGATTATTTTGGTCATCCTTGCTTTGATTTTTGACTTCATGAATGGTTTTCACGACTCGGCGAACTCAATCGCCACCGTCGTTTCTACGGGCGTTCTGAAGCCACAACACGCGGTTTTGATGGCCGCGGCATTTAACTTCATCGCGTTTTATGTGTTGCCGCACACCGTGGCTGCCTCCATCGGTAAAGGCATTATTGTCGGTTCAGTTGTAGACCAGTACGTTATTTTTGGTGCACTGGCAGGTGCGATTATATGGAATGTGGTGACGTGGTACTTTGGCATTCCATCTTCATCATCACACGCTTTGATGGGTGGTTTAATTGGCGCCGCGGTCGCAAAAGCTGGTGTGGGTGCGTTATTAAGTGAAAAAATCATTCAAACAGTTTTGTTCATATTTATTGCTCCAGCAATGGGCTTTTTACTTGGTTCCCTTTTGATGTTACTCGTGTCATGGCTGTTTTACCGCAGCTCTCCTGCGCGTGTTGACCGCTGGTTCCGTCGTTTACAATTGGTTTCAGCAGCGGCTTACAGCTTAGGGCATGGCGGTAATGATGCACAAAAAACCATGGGTATCATCTGGTTGTTACTCATTGCAAGTGGCATTATCGGTCAAAATGACGCCTTGCCATCTTGGGTTGGCTACACATGTTTTAGTGCCATTGCTTTAGGTACGCTGTTTGGTGGTTGGCGCATCGTCAAAACCATGGGGCAAAAACTAACCAAGCTCAAACCTGTTGGTGGATTTTGTGCTGAAACAGCGGGTGCTGTCACTTTATTTACAGCGACCGCAATGGGCGTACCTGTATCGACCACTCACACCATTACAGGCGCGATTGTAGGTGTCGGTTCAACTCACCGCTTCTCTTCTGTCCGTTGGGGTTTAGCAGGTAATATCGTTTGGGCATGGATTCTCACCATTCCAGCTTCAGCATTTATCGCTGCGGTGTCTTGGTGGATTGGAACAAAGTTGTTTTAAGTAGTGACAAAAAGTAAGTATTTGGTTTAAAAATACAGATGTAAACAACACAATGCAGCCATATGGCTGCATTGTTCGTTTTAAGATAAATAAGGTGACAAAAAAAATTTATTCACCGTTTTAATGACCACGCCCTCCTGAGCGGCGCGGTGCAGATGTTTTTCCATTGCCGTTGCTATGATGACGCTGCCCAGATGCATTGAAGCCACCTCCGCCAGCCGCCTTGGGTCGAGCTGTCGTTTTATGAGCCGAGTGAGTATTACAGGCAGTCAAGTCTTTTGATTGAGACTTGACTGCGGGTTTAGGCGCATTATGCGCTTGGCCACCTCGCCCTTGACGCGGCTTCTGCAACGGTTCAGGTTTGACCGTTAAATCAGGTTCAAAACCTGCAATCACTTGGCGTGGCAATTCTCGTTTAATCAGTTTTTCGATGTCTTTGAGCAGCTTCAACTCATCAACACACACCAATGAAACGGCTTCACCTGTAGCACCCGCGCGCCCTGTTCGACCAATCCGATGCACATAATCTTCTGGAACATTGGGTAAATCAAAATTAACCACATGAGGCAGCTGGTCAATATCAATACCCCGTGCTGCAATATCTGTGGCAACCAACACCTGTAGTTTATTGTCTTTAAACTCGCTCAAAGCCTTGGTGCGTGCGCTTTGACTTTTGTTTCCATGAATCGCCATTGCACTAATGCCGCTTTTATCAAGCTGTTCAGCCAATCGATTCGCGCCGTGTTTGGTACGGGTAAACACCAAGACCTGAAACCAATTATTGGTTTTAATTAAATGTTCAAGTACCTGACGCTTTTTATCACGGTCAACAGGGTAAACCGTTTGTGCAATCACCTCAACCGTAGAGTTTCGTCGCGCCACCTCAATCATGGCAGGCTTATCAAGCAAATTGTCAGCCAGCGCTTTAATTTCATCTGAGAATGTCGCTGAAAACAATAGATTTTGACGTTTGCTAGGCAACATCTTCAAAATACGCTTGATATCATGGATAAAGCCCATATCCAACATACGATCAGCCTCATCAAGCACTAAAATTTCGATTTTTGATAAGTCAATATGACCTTGGTTGTGGTGGTCAATTAAGCGGCCAGGTGTCGCAACTAAAATATCCACGCCTTTTTTAAGTTGTGCGATTTGTGGATTGAGTCCAACCCCACCGAACATGACCATACTTTTTAATGGTAGATATTTGCCATAAACTTCTACATTTTCGAATACTTGCGCAGCAAGCTCGCGGGTGGGAGCCAAAATAAGCGCCCGAGGTTTTTGACTTTTACCAGAGATAGTGGTTGAGAGCTTCTGCAATAATGGCAAAACAAAACCTGCTGTTTTACCTGTGCCTGTTTGTGCGCCCGCCAATAAGTCACCACCTGCAAGCACTGCGGGAATGGCTTGCGCCTGAATCGGTGTGGGCGAATCATAGCCATGCTCGGTGATGGCGCGCACGATGGTATCGGCAAGGCCGAGTTCTTTAAATTTCATTGTGTTCTTTAAAATATTGTAATGAATGAAGACAGGTTCATCACCTGTCTCAACAACAGCATCAGTGCTGTATTTCTTTCAGTTTGAGATGCCCGCCATGTGAAACACATTGTCAGTCACGAGCAGTGAGGTGTTACTAAGTTTGAAATGATGCGGGGACTGAATCTAGCATCAAGTCTATCATTGTAACAGAATAATGCTCACAACCGCGCCAACCATTGCGCTTGCATCTGTTTGCTGGTTTGTTTATGTCCATCATGACTCCAGCCTGGTGGGCCAAAAATATATTTTGCGCGCTGATACCAGGTTAAATTGGCTTGTCTCACATCTTGCACAATGGACTTGAACTCATGAAAAATCAAATTGGCTACATAGCGTTTTTCCACATCATGTACCAAACCGTAGTGAATCGGTTGAACATCTGTCCCTTCAGGGGTAAATGTCCCAAAAGCTTTATCCCAAAAAATAAACAACATGCCCATATTTTTATCCAAATACGGTACGTTTGAAGCGTGATGTACACGGTGATGCGAGGGCGTTACCAATATTTTTTCTAAAAAACCCATTTTATCAACCACACGGGTATGAATTAAATTGCCATAAATTTGCGTCGCAGCATACACGAACATGATGTGCAAGGGGGTAAAGCCCAGCAAAGCGATTGGAACAAAATATACGAAGCGGTATAAAGGCTGGAACACCGATGAGCGAAAGCCCGTACTCAAATTAAAGTACATCGAGTTATGATGCGTGACATGCACAGCCCAGAGCAGGCGAACCCGATGGTCCATGTAGTGTTGCACATAATAAGCAAAGTCTTGCAGCAACACTAACAGTCCCCAGTACAACCACGGGTTGCTCATTTCAAAAACACGGTGCGAATATGCCCAAGTCAACACGCCAAAAGACACCAGTTTCATCAGCATGTCTAAACTGATATTGCACAGAGCAAAAACCACACTGGTCAACGTGTCCTTGGTCTGATACAGCCTCAACTGCATGGCACTTGAAAATATCACTTCTGCTGCAATAAACAACACAAAAAAAGGCACGCTGTACTGATACAACACCTCTTGCTTAAGCCATTCTGGCATGTTCAACTCCAATAAAAATCCGCTCATTACCTTTCGGATTTGAGCGGATTATGTTTTACTTTGTTATGCTTTGGGAGGCTCTTTGTCCACAACCTCGTTTTTCGAGTCATCCACCTTGTTTTGTTCGGCGTTTTCAGGGGATGCTGGAGCCGCGTCCATCATATTATTTGTCGCAGCAGGTGTGCTCGGTGCAGGCGCAATTGGGTTATGCGCTTTATTACGCTTGACCAAATACAACACCGCACCAACCAACAGGGCGATAGATAACAAAATGAAGATTATCTTAAAAATAAAACGACTCTTTGTTAATTTACTGGTGATGAGATAAGTATCCTTTCCCGCGACATCAATAAAATTAATAGCAACTGTATTCTCTTTAATGTCCTTGGCAGCCACCCCATCAATTGTCAACACATCCGCAGGCATGGTGACATTCATAGCCAGCACCATTCCCATTTGCTTATATGTCGCCGCTTGATCAGCCGCTACAGGCACTAAACCTCGCTGCAACACCATACTGGCTGCGTCGGCTTCTGTCGTTTCATTTTTAGCTGGATTCAAATCAGCAATCGTTTTAAACAATTGCACGGCATCAACAGACATTTGATTTTTATCTTTATCCACATTGATGCCATGAGCAGCATCACCCGTGAACTCACCTGAAACGACAAATTTACCTGGAGCAAGGTCTTTACACTTGAGCTCTTTGGTCAGTTTTTCATTCATTTTGTCGCAACTTAAATTCTTTGCAACCTCTGCACCGTCCTTACTTATTTGTTGTAGGGTCGGTAAAATTTTACTCATATCATACGTGGTGCTAAATGACACCTTGCTATCACTCGCAATTTTCGCATCAGATTTGATTTCAACGCACGCCGACAGTGCCGTTACGGTCACCACGGCTATTGCCCATTTACCCCAAAGCCACACATTTGCCTTTTTCATTCACAGTCCCTTGTATCTAAAATCTCTATCATTCATCTATACGGCGCACAATATAATGCACCATATATTCATTTTTTTGTACTTGCGCTTTGAGTACATGCCCCGTCTGTTTTGCAAACTGAGCCAAATCAGTCACCGCAGCTTTATCCGTCGTCAAAACCTTAAGCAGCTGCCCGCCCGACATTTTAGCCAATGCTTTTTTAGTCCTCAAAATGGGCAATGGGCAATTTAAACCGCACACATCTTCGGTGTGCGCCACCATTTTGTCCAGTTCAGCCAAAGCCAACTCATCCAACACCTGCATATTTTATCCTTATTTTGATAAGTTCATCATAAAAATAGAACGAACACCATGCAATAACTTATATTAAAACAAGCCCATTATGCGCAAAAAACCATTTACTACAATCATTTTTTGATTAAAGCCAACAACAATCCGAAACAGACCACAAGCATGCCCACCATCTGATAGAACTTAACGGTTTCACCCACCAAAAACACCGCCCAAATAATAGTAAACACGGGAATCAAATTAATATAATAGCCCGCACGAATGGCCCCCACGTATTTCACGCCAAAGTTCCAAAAAAACGTTGCAGCAATGGATGCAAAAATAGCCATATACCCAATTTGCCAAGCAACAGCAGACCAAGGAACATCAATCGAGACTGAACCTCCAAAGGCCACATTCATTGTCAGCCATAACAAAGTTCCAAGACAACCCAGCGTAAAAAAAACCTGCATAAACGCAAATGGATGCACGCGCGGCACAAAGCGTAAAAAGACCGTGTACAAGCTGTATGACAGCACACCCGCAAACACATACACATCGCCAAGATGCACGTTCAAGCTCGCCAAAGCCAACCAATCACCACGAAGCGCAATTTGTAAAACACCCAACATCGAAATCAAAGCACCAAACCATTGCCAAGCAGTGATGCGCTCGCGCAATAACAGCGCGGTTAAAGCACCAAACACAGCGGGGGTGGTTGCTAAAATCAGCGAAGCATTCACAATACTCGTGCTGCGCAGCCCAAGATACAAAAACGAGTTATAACCCACTGCCCCCGTCAATGCAAAACCCAGCATGTGCCAACGGTGTTTAAATAAAATATCCCAATCGCGTTTGACATAAGCCCATGAAAACGGCGCAAACAATACAGCTGCCAAGCCCCAACGCAACGTATTGAGCAACAAAGGCGGAACGTGAATAACCGTGAACTTGCCCAAGACAGTGTTGCCAGACCAAAATAATGGCGGCAACACCAACGCCCATAAAGCCAAGCGTAATTTATTGTTATTATTCTGATGGGTCATAGAATTTAAGCCCGCCATTTAAGCGGGACACTAGGGCAAGAACGATTACAAAAGGCTGAGATTACGCCACTTTCTCAATTGGAGTTGGCTTCATGGGAAAACCTAAGGCCTCACGTGACTCATAATAGGCCTGCGCGACCAAGCGCGACAAGTTACGGATGCGGCCAATATACGCGGCTCGTTCTGTCACTGAAATGGCACCGCGGGCATCGAGTAAGTTGAAAGTATGCGCCGCTTTAAGCACCTGCTCATAGGCAGGTAAAGCCAATTTACCAGCCCCTTCAATGGCCTCATTGCTGTCAGGATTCACCCCCATCAACACCTTAGCTTCGCGTTCATATTCAGAAAAATGGCGGAACAGCACTTCGGCATTTGACTTCTCAAAATTGTAAGTTGACTGTTCGACCTCATTTTGGTGGAACACATCACCATAAGTTAGCTCATGCACGACACCATTTTCTTCCCAGCGTGTCCAAATCAAATCGTACACATTTTCAACTTGCTGCAGATACATGGCCAAGCGTTCGATACCGTAAGTAATCTCGCCTAAGACAGGTTTACAATCAATGCCACCGACCTGTTGAAAGTAAGTGAACTGCGTCACTTCCATACCGTTGAGCCACACTTCCCAACCCAAGCCCCAAGCACCTAATGTCGGATTTTCCCAGTCATCCTCAACAAAACGCACATCATTGGTTTCTAAATCCAGCCCCAAAGCCTTAAGTGAACCTAAATACAAATCCAAAATATTTTCAGGTGCTGGTTTGAGTACGACTTGGTATTGATAATAATGCTGCATGCGGTTGGGGTTTTCACCATAACGCCCATCTTTGGGGCGGCGAGATGGTTGAACATAAGCCGCGCGCCAATGCTCTGGGCCTATCGCTCGCAAAAAAGTAGCCGTGTGGCTCGTGCCTGCACCGACTTCTAAATCATATGGTTGCAACAAAGCGCAACCTTGTGCACTCCAATAATTTTGCAACGTTAATATTGTGTCTTGAAAAGTTAAAACCGCTGACATAAAGCTCTTTCCATTGAAAGGATTAAATAAGGCGACATTGTACCGTTTTAGCCACGTGAAAAAAACAAAAAGGAATTTTTACATGCAATTGCTTCTCAAAGAGAAAAAGCACTTTTCCAAACCTCAGATTTTTTCGGATTGGTCGTTCCAATTCTCATTTTCACCCGCTGCATGCCCCGACGTGAATATTTGCTCGCCATTGCGGGCGTATCGTCATCACTGACAATTAAAGTTGGACTGCCCGCTTTAGGTGCGTATACATTATAAAACTGCAACACGGTGCGCACATAATTTTGGGTTTCTTTATACGGTGGAATTTGACGATTATATTTATACACCGCACCCTCGCCCGCATTATAAGCAGCGATGACCAACTCGGGACGACCTTTGAACATGCGCGACAAATCAGCTAAATAGCGGACACCCGCGTAAATATTACGCTCAGGATTCATCAATTGAGCCTCACTCACCCCATATCTGGCCGCCGTTGGTGCGATGACTTGCATGAGCCCCATCGCTGCTTTGGGTGAAATCGCGGTGGCATTAAAACCTGATTCGGCAGCCATTACCGCCTTAACCAAGTTCACATCCACACCGTTTTTACGTGCATGCTTAATAATGATAGGCTCATAACGAGCCATGCTCGGACTTTTTAACAATCGGGTCAGCACTGCTTTCGATGGTGCGGGAATGTTTAGGTTATTAGGGATGGACATGCGCCCCGAATTGTCATTGCCTAATAAAGAACCCCGTTTACCGCTGATACCAGCGTATTGCGCCATATCAGGCAAGTTTGCTTGCATGGTCGGCTCAGTCGTTGCCAAAACGACATCATCAGAGAGAACGGGGCCATCATTGGCGAATAATTGATAACGTTCGTCTAATTTTTGTAATGAATAATGGGGAATCCCTTGTTCATCAACGTAGACATACAAACCGCCTGCTCGTGCGGGAGCCGCGATGAGCATCGTCAACAGAGTGATTATGGGGATGGTATATTTTGCCAATAATTGCACAGCACAACCTTAAAAAACGACATACATAAAAAAATCTTACACCCACTCTAGCATAAAACACACATTTTTATTTTTTATGCTATTTTTAGATGTCGGCATTCACCAAGTTGCCTTTTTCCTCTAACCACGCACGGCGGGATGCCGCCTCGCCTTTGCCCATCAGCATCGTCATCATGATTTTGCTGTTGCCATCGTCGGCGACCCGCTCGGTATTTAAAGCCACCTGTGATAAGCGACGCGTGTCTGGATTCATGGTGGTTTCCCACAACTGCTCGGCGTTCATTTCGCCCAAGCCTTTAAAGCGAGACACCTGCCATGCGCCCTCTTTCATACCATCTTGCAATAATTTGTCCTGAACGCGATTTAATTCTTCGCTGTCTAAACAATAAACTTTTTGCGCCAGTTTTTTGCCTCGCGCGGGCACATCAACTCGAAACAGTGGCGGTCGAGCAATATAAATATTTCCCTGCTCAATCAACTTTGGAAAGTGTTTATAAAACAACGTCAACAACAACACTTGAATGTGTGAACCATCGACGTCCGCATCAGACAGAATACAAATTTTGCCGTAGCGTAAACCTGACAAATCGGGTTCATCGTTAGGGCCATGCGGGTCAACGCCTATCGCCACAGCCATGTCATGCACCTCATTGTTAGCGAACAATCGGTCTTTATCGACTTCTAAGGTGTTCAAGACTTTACCTCGCAAAGGTAAAATCGCTTGAAACTCTTTATTGCGCCCCATTTTCGCCGAACCACCTGCCGAATCGCCCTCGACAAGGAATAATTCATTATGCAATAAATCAGTTGACTCACAATCGGTCAGCTTACCTGGCAGAACCGCAACACCTGAACTTTTACGTTTTTCAACTTTTTGTGCCGCTTTGTTACGTGCTTGCGCTTGAGCGATGACCAACTCCGCCAACAATTTTCCGTAATCAACGTGCTGATTGAGCCACAACTCTAATGCGGGGCGCGTCGCTTGAGCCACCAATTTAACCGCATCACGATTATTCAGACGTTCTTTGGTTTGCCCCTGAAACTGCGGGTCGAGCACTTTTGCGGACAGTACAAAAGAAGTCCGTGCGAACACGTCATCCGAAATTAGTTTCACACCTTTAGGCAACAACGCATGCAACTCAATAAAACTTTTCACCGCACTAAATACGCCTTCACGCACACCCGCTTCGTGCGTACCACCTGCAGGCGTAGCAATCAGATTCACGTAGCTTTCTCGCACCAAACCGCCCTGCGCCGTCCAAGCCAAAACCCACGCCGCACCTTCACCTTTGGCAAAAGTGTCATCGCCTTCGGGAGCAAACCATTCCCCGCTAAAATACGGAATCAATGGTTCTTCCTCAAGGTTCTCGCGCAAATACCCTTGTAACCCATCCTCATAAAACCACGTTTGTTTTTGTCCCGTTTTTTCATTAGTCAGCGTGACTTTTACCCCAGGGAGTAGTACCGCTTTAGCACGGAGTACTCGCTCTAATTCAGCTTGAGGAATATTGGGGGAGTCAAAATATTTCGGGTCTGGTGCAACAGTGACGCGCGTACCATTTTTTTTGTCGCCACGGCTTGCTTCGCGCACTTCAAGCGGTCTGACCACATCGCCACCAGAAAATACTAAATTTGCTACTTGTTTATCTCGCCAAACAGTCACGCCTAGATGTGTTGACAACGCATTGGTGACCGAGACACCAACACCATGCAAGCCACCAGAGAAGGCATAGGCGCCACCATCTTTTTTGTTGAATTTGCCACCCGCATGCAGTCGCGTGAACACAATTTCAATCACGGGTACGCCCTCTTCGGGGTGAATACCAATTGGAATCCCTCGCCCGTCATCCTCGACACTCACCATACCATCTGCGTGCAAAGTAACGTCAATTGTGTGGCCAAAACCACCCAGTGCTTCGTCTGCCGCATTATCAATCACTTCTTGAATGATGTGTAACGGGCTTTCGGTGCGTGTATACATGCCTGGCCGTTCTTTGACGGGCTCTAGACCTTTTAAAACGCGAATGCTGTCTTCTGAATAGATTTGACTCATGATGGCCTGTGGAAAACTAAAAAATAAAAAACGCGCGAATATATCACTCGCGCGCTATTGTACCGTAATCAACTTGATAAAAGGGTTTGTCTGGCTATTTGTACGAACCAAGTTAAGCCCCATTCGATCCTTATTTTTTCCGAATGGGCAATTGCTCATTTTTCGGCAACTCACTTGCATCGACATACCATGCGGCCATTGAATCACAAAAAATATTTTGCATCGGGCGAATATTCGGGTCGTCATCTAACGTCCCAGCGGGTACAACCACAGCTTTTCCAGTTTTTGTCAGCCACGGTAAAGATGAACCGCAGTGACGGCAAAAGGTGGTCGCAAAATATTTTGTTGCTTCTGGCTCAAAACGTCCGAGTAACTCTTCGCCTCGCGTCCATTTGAATTGTTCAGGTGAAACCAGTATGTTCGCTGCATGTGCGCCACCCGTAAACTTACGACAACGCGAGCAATGACAATACTGAAAAACGCCCAAATGACCTGATATTTCATAAGCCACTTGATCACACAAGCAACTTCCAGAAGCAATCGCAGTCATCTTGTACCTTTATTTATCAAGTTCTGCCGAACATTCTTTTCGGAAAAAAGCCCATTCATCGCAAGACTTGCCATTTTTAAACGTACAAATACCATACTCATTGCCGTTCGCATCTTTTTTAATGCTCAATTCACCGCCTTGCTCAATGCAGTACACTGAAGCTGGGTTGGCCATTCCAATCGGTTTCATTGGTTTTTCTGCAGGCTTAGGCCCTTTAGGAGCAACACAGGCTTGCAAGCCAAAGCCTGAAAGAAGCAATAACATCAATGATATTTTTTTCATAAACACACCCTATCTCATAGCAACAAAAACCGAATTATAAAACACAATAACTAAACAATGATAATTAAAAAATGTCAATCTCGCCTCCTTATCCAAAAGAAGACGAGTGACAAATATTATTTGGCGTTATAAACGGTTTTTCCTTCTTTTATTGACTCAAGAACTTGGATTTTATTAATGTCCAATGGATTAATTTTTAATGGATTTTTATCTAAAATCACTAAATCAGCAAGCTTGCCAACCGATAACGTGCCTTTCGAGCTTTCTTCAAAGTACTGAATTGCAGCCCAATCTGTCAAAGTTTTAAGCCCTTCATACGGCGTGATTCGTTGCTCTGGCCCTAAGACTTTCCCACTTCGCGTCACCCGATTGACCGTGGCATCCAACACGCGCATTGAGTTTGGAAAAGTCACGGGTGCATCATGATGCGACGTCATGGTCATGCCCGCATCAATCACGTCGCGCGAAGGTGAAATGTAGTCCGCTCTCGGGTGACCGAGTACAGAGTCTGCATGCCAATCACCCCAATAATAGGTATGCATCGGAAATAAAGAAGGTAGTATTTTCAAACGAACCAATTCAGGAATTTGGTCTTTTCTCAATGTTTGCCCATGAATCATCACCGTACGGTGATCAGGGTAACCGTATTTTTGTTCCGCCACGTCAATCGCTTTCAAATACTGATCAATGGCTGCATCACCATTTGTATGAGCAAGAAGCTGCCATTTGTTTTTAAATGCAGTTTCTACATACTCCGTGGCTTTGGCATCATCCATCACAGGGAAGCCTTTATAGTCTTCTTTTTGACCTGCTGGCGGGACATGATAATGCTGGGTCAACCACGCTGTTTTGCCTTGAGGAGAACCATCAAGTGTCAACTTAACGCCACCAATTCGATATTTGTTTTTATAGGTATGGTTTGCGCTATAGTACACACTATCCATCGTCTTAGTGCCTAAAGTGATATCAGGATAGGACACCACATCAATAAAGAATTTATGCCTGTCCGCAGCCGAGCTTAAAGCAGCCATTTGCTCAACCGTTGTGCGACCATCTTGTGCCGTCAAATAGCCTTTTTTTGCGTATTCTTCCTGCCCCTTTTGGATGAAGCGATCATTTAACTCAGCATCGGCTTTACCTAAAAGTGGAAATAAAACATTGAAGGCGGCATTTTCTTCTAAAACCCCATTGGGTAAACCTTCTGCATTACGACGTAACGTACCCCCACTTGGATTTTTAGTGTCTTTATTGTATCCCAGCATTTGCATTGCTTTTGTATTGACAACCGCAATGTGACCTGATTGATGCATGATAATCACTGGAAGCTCTGTACTGACTCGATCCAAATCTGTGGCTTTAGGATGGTCTTTTGTTGCCAATTGCGAATCATCATAACCATTACCAATAATCCATCCAAACTTGTCTACAATGACTTTACCATCTTCTGTATTTTTCCAGTCATTAAGAATAGAGACAATAGAATCAACATCATGAGCTTCACCATCTGGAGGTGGGAGTAAATTCGCAACCGATGCCGTAAAACCGACATTATAAAAATGTCCGTGACCATCTAAAAACGCGGGCAATAGTGTTTTTCCTTTGAGGTCAATCAAACTGCCTTTAAAATCCTTAAGGGCTTTTTCTTTTGAACCCACAAAAACAATTTTGCCGTCTTTTACTGCGATGGCTTCTGCATAACTGGGTTGACTCCCCTCCATTGTAATAATATCGCCGCCATAATAAACTTTCGCTGCCTCCTCCGTTACAGGGGGGGACATCGATGTTGTTTCTTCGGCATAAGCCAAATTGCTAACAACAGATAAACTTAACAACCCCAGATACACACTATTTTTTTTAGTCCACTTATTCAATGACTTTCCCATAACGGCCTCCTTTGTTAAAAAACGTCCATCAAAACTCAAAAATGCCTATTTCAACATCTATGATAAAGCTCCCCTAAGCCTACGCACAGCACCTCAAGGCTTCGTGTCGGACCAAGTGTCTCTACCTTTAAAGACTGTACCTAAAATTTTGATGTCTTTAATTGTAATGGGTTCAACTTTAAGAGGATTGTTTTGCAGAACCACAAAATTTGCATCTTTGCCCTCTTTAATTGAACCAATTTCATTTTCTAAATTTAAAGTTCTTGCCGCAGTGATGGTAATCCCTTGTAAAGCCAGATAAGGATCAATTCTTTGGTCTTGAGAAAACTTACTCTGTTCTGCCGTCACGCGGTTTATCGCCGTCCACGCCAGCGTCAAAGGCTCAATTGGTGCCATGGCAAAATCGGAATGGAATGACACAGGCACGCCACGCTTCGTTAACGATTTAATCCGAACGAGATTTTCACCACGTGCTTTACCTAAGCCTTTCTCAGAATATTTATCCGCCAAAGCCCATAAATAATAGGGATTCACAGAGGCTTCAACACCTAAGTCTTTCACCTGCTGTGCTTGTTGATCTGAAAAATACCCCATGTGGTGAAGGGTGAAACGATGATTTACTCTAGGGTTTCTTTTTTCATTTTCGGCAACATACTGCAAAACCTGTTGAATACCTTGATCGCCATTCGCATGAACGTGAATTTTATAGCCTGCATCCCAATAATATTTCACTTGCTGTTGCAATAAATTCAATGGTGTCATCCATTCGCCTTGGTGACCGTCCGTATACCCACCTTCCATGCGCATGAGCTGAGAGTAAATCGCCCCATCTGCAAACAATTTAACTTGCTTCGGTAAAAAAGTAATATTGCTCGTATTGTATTGAGCAGGCAAGGTTTCCATAAAATCTTTTGCCTTTTCGTTACTGCCCTTCATGCCATAAAGCTGAGTGCCATTAGGAACGAGATAAACATTATAAGGCGGATTTTTTTCCATTTCTTTTTTTAGCAGCCCGTACTCCATGTTGAAATCGCTACTTGGAAAACCTGGTTCAGCCACCGTTGTAATGCCATTTTTTTTAATCAATTCAGTCATTGCCACCAAACCACGGCTATAGCGCTCTGGGACGATAAACCAAGGCGCAATTTTGGGTACTAAACTCAACCAGCCGCCCTCAAAGAAATGTCCTTTTTTCCAGTCGACTTGAGGGTTACCCTTGAAATCGGCTTCCTTGAGTTTCATCATTTCAATGGCCTTGTCATTCAAAAACACCTCATGCATTGAGCGATGCAGTACCGCAACAGGCTTGTCTGGCGAGATTTTATTCAACAACTCACGGTTCAAGTCGCCATGCCACAGCTGGTGATAACCCCATACCCAATACACTTCATCCTCTTTAGCATTTTTTTGGATGGAATCGCTTAAACGCTTAATGTAGGCATCATGACCAACCACGCCTTTTTTAGTCACATCGGGCAAAACCCAATCATAAGGTGCAATAATTTCATTGGGTAAAACAGTGGCTGCAATTGACGGATGCACATGCGGTTCAATAAAACCAGGCATCAATGTTTTACCTTTTAAATCAACTGCCTGTGCGTCCGCGTATCGTTTTTCAGCCTCTGTTTTTGACCCAAGAAAAACGATTTTTCCATTTTCAACCACGACCGCTTGAACATAGTTCGGCTGACTTCCCTCCATGGTTAAAATATCACCACCAAAAAACAACTTAGTTGCTTTAGTTGCTCCCACAGCCCCTTGTTCAGAACCTTGAGCAAAGGCCGCGTGGCCAGAAAGACATAAGCCCAATAAAGACAATAGCGCAATATTTTTTAGCTTATTGGCTGATTTGATTGTTTTTTTCATTTTTATTATCTCCTTCGTATTATCGTTAATCATCAACAACAAAATCTTTTAACAAAATATCACATTCACCACACTTTAGATAGAATTTTATTTCGAAACGGGCAAAATGCTAAAACGAAACAAACGAAAGCTTTTTTACTGATATAAACGCTGCGCACAAATAAAAAAAGATGGTACAAAAGTACCATCTTTTTTTAAACAGCTCGACGAACAAGCATTTCTTTAATCTTACCAATCGCCTTAGTTGGGTTAAGTTCTTTCGGACACACATCCACGCAGTTCATGATTGTATGACAACGGAACAAACGATAAGGGTCATCAAGATTATCTAAACGAGCCGCTGTGTCTTGGTCTCGCGTATCAGCGATAAAACGATAGGCCGCTAATAGACCTGCTGGGCCAACGAATTTATCTGGATTCCACCAAAATGATGGGCACGAAGTTGAGCAGCACGCACATAAAATACACTCATACAAGCCATTCAATTCATCGCGTTGCTCAGGGGATTGTAAGCGCTCTTTTTCTGGTGCCGCAGTATTGTTGACCAAGTACGGCTTAATCGAGTGATATTGATTGAAAAAATCAGTCATATCCACAATCAAATCACGCACAACAGGCAATCCAGGCAATGGACGTAAAGTGATTTTTTCGGGCAAGTCGTTCAAGTTGGTCAAACAAGCCAAACCATTTTTGCCATTGATATTCATGGCATCTGAACCGCATACACCCTCGCGGCATGAACGACGAAAAGAAATGCTTTCGTCTACCTTTTTCAATTTGACTAAAGCATCGAGGAGCATACGGTCACCATCTTCAAGATCTATCTTGATGGTTTGCATATACGGTTTCGCATCTTTATCTGGGTCGTATCGGTAGATTTCAAAAATTTTTGTTTTCATGAGTTTCTCTTGATTTTCTAGGATGGGCATCGCCCACCACCATTCAGGATTAGCCAAGGTGAGCACGGCTCACCCTACGTTTTCTTGATGCTTTAGAACGTCCGTGGCTTAGGTGGAACCGTATCCACCGTCAACGGTTTAGTCACCACAGGTTTATAATCCAAACGGTTGCCATCGGCATACCATAACGTGTGCTTCATCCATTCTTTATCATTACGGCCCAGCGGAAACTCAGGATGATCCGCACCGTGTTCGTAATCATAAACGGCATGCGCACCACGACACTCCGTACGAGCCGCGGCTGAGAACATGGTCGCTTTCGCCACTTCAATCAAGTTATCCACCTCAAGTGCTTCAACAAGCGCAGTGTTAAATACTTTTGATTTGTCTTTAACATGAATGTTCTTAACTTGCTCTGCCACCTTCATAATCTCTACAACGCCCGCATTCAAAGTGTCTTGCGTGCGGAATACAGCAGCATGTTTTTGCATCGTGGAGCGAATCGCATCGGCGACGTCTTGAGCATTTTCACCAGAAGTTGAATTTTGGAAACGTGCCAAACGAGCCAAAGTTTTATCTGCCGCATCTTTTGGCAAATCTTTATGATCCGCTGGCATTCTTTTGATGGATTCAACGATATGATTACCCGCTGCTCGACCGAATACAACTAAGTCCAGCAAAGAGTTCGTGCCTAAACGGTTTGCGCCGTGTACGGATACGCATGAGCATTCACCGACTGCATAAAAGCCATTGACCACTTTGTTACCACTGTTCATGCCATCATTCAAATCATTTGGCACAACCACTTGACCGTTGATGTTGGTTGGGATACCGCCCATCTGGTAGTGAATCGTCGGCACGACGGGAATCATTTCTTTAGACGCATCAACATTGGCGAACTTCTTGGCAATTTCAAAAATCGACGGCAGACGTTTCATGATGGTTTCTTTACCGATGTGGGTCACATCGAGCATCACGTGGTCTTTGTTCGGACCGCAACCGCGCCCTTCTTTGATTTCTTGATCCATTGAACGCGACACAAAGTCACGCGGTGCCAAGTCTTTCAGGGTCGGCGCATAACGTTCCATGAAGCGCTCGCCATTGCAATTGCGCAAAATACCACCTTCACCACGCACGCCTTCTGTAATCAAAACGCCTGCACCAGCCACGCCTGTTGGATGGAATTGCCAAAACTCCATATCTTCAAGCGGAATACCCGCGCGCGCCGCCATACCCAAACCATCGCCTGTGTTGATAAAAGCATTGGTTGACGCTTGGAATATACGCCCTGCCCCACCCGTTGCGAACAGGGTGATTTTCGCTTGCAGGTTCATCACTTCGCCTGTTTCCATTTCAAGTGCAGTCACACCCAACACGTCACCATCAGCGTCACGAATCAAATCCAAAGCCATCCATTCGACAAAAAACTGCGTATTGGCGCGCACATTGCGCTGATACAAGGTGTGCAGCAAAGCGTGACCAGTACGGTCGGCGGCCGCGCAAGCGCGTGGCACAGGCTTTTCACCATAATTTGCAGAGTGCCCACCGAATGGACGCTGATAAATCGTGCCATCTGGATTACGGTCAAACGGCATACCAAAGTGCTCTAACTCGTATACGACTTTAGGGGCTTCGCGGCACATAAACTCAATCGCGTCTTGGTCGCCCAGCCAGTCCGAACCTTTGACCGTATCATAAAAATGATAGTGCCAATTATCTTCAGACATATTGCCCAAAGATGCGCCAATACCACCCTGCGCGGCTACGGTATGTGAGCGTGTTGGAAATACTTTCGACAAGACCGCTACAGACAAACCTGCTTCAGAAAGTTGTAACGCTGCACGTAAGCCTGAACCACCTGCACCGACCACAACCACATCAAATTTTTTCGTTAAAATCGCCATGTTATGTCCTTAATTCCTTATTTCCACAAGGCTGAAACACCATAAGCGGCGCAACCAAGTAACCATAAAATCGTGAAAACATGCAGGGTTAAACGCAGCCCTACATTTTTAATGTAATCCATCCAAATATCACGGACGCCTATCCAAGCATGGTAGCAAACCGCCAATAAAGTAAAGAAAGTCAAAATTTTCATTGGCGCACAAGTCATGAACGCATGCCATGCCTCAAATGTAGTCGGTGCAATCAAAAACTGAACCAAAACGGCAATCACAAACAACAACACAAGCGCACCCGTGATGCGCTGAGCCAACCAATCTTTCCAGCCATAATGTGCACCTGAGGTGACGCGAGCAGTTCCTACTTTTACATTTTTCATTGGGAACCCCTCTTAAAATAAATTAAACAAACGGGCGCCGACAACTGCCGTCAACACCAAGCTAATCACTAAAACCGCGTTGGCCGTTGCACGACCGCTTTCTTTGTTGACCTTGATGTGCAAATCCATCATCAGGTAACGCACACCCGCACACGCATGGTGAAGAATGGCCCAAATCAAACCAAGCATCACCACTTTAACTAAAGGATGGGCTAGACAAGCAGCCATGACATCAAATTTTTCTTTCGTGCCAAAACTTGCAGCAATCAGTGCGAACAAAAGCGGCAACGCTAAAAACAGCGATAAACCACTGATGCGATGCAAAATAGAAACGATACCCGCAGCGGGCAAGCGATAATTTCTAATATCGGCAATGCCAATATTGCGAAACTCTGGCCGCTTTGGTGTTTGTGGCGTCTGACCCATAATACTAACCTCACATTAATTAAAAACCATTGATACTAAGCCAATTTTACTATTGGTTATCTTAGTACTGTCAAATTACTAACAGCTGACTTAAAAAACAGAAAAATCGACTCTATGTAAGTGCCTAGCCTCATCAAAGATAATTTCTTTATTTTTCAATATATTCATAAAAAAACATTCAACATCTGGGCGCATTTAAATCTATCATCCCAGCTAAGAGAACATTTTTGCAAATAAAAACGCTATTAACTAGCGTTTTAGTTGTATGACCTGTTGGTCATACCTATTAAATCAACTCATTTTTGTAGTGATACGCAGTCGTCAGATACCAACCGTGGCGCACTTCAACCAATTTATCAGCATAGCTGTACGACAAACGTTCGATAAACAACAACGGCTCATCAGCAGAAACTTCCAAAGATTCAGTGACTTGCGCATCACCCATGACCGCGCGCAGCTTTTCCACTGCCCGAATCATCCGCACATTATATTCTGCTTCGAACCAACCGTACAGTGTTCCTTTGTAATTCATCATTTGCTCTTGCGTGACATTATTAAAAATATGAGGCGAGAGCCAAATTTGTTCAAAGACTGCGGGCTTATTATTGAACGACAGTAAACGTGTAATTTTCACAGCCAAATCTTTTTTCGTCAAACCCAAATTCATTCGCACGTCTTCAGGAGGTGTGATGCGCTCAACACTGACGATATTAGAATTGGTTTTGACCTCCTCACCCGAGTCAGCATTCATGCTCAAGAACCTAAAGCGCACCTTTGCTTCTTGGTGGGTAGCGACAAAAGTGCCGCGTCCTTGACGACGCACGAGCAAATTTTCAGCGGCCAACTCATCCACAGCCTTACGAACGGTGCCTTGACTCACCTTATAACGCGCAGCCAGTTCAATTTCTGACGGAATCATCTCACCCGCATTCCATTCGCCTTGCTCTAAGCTGTGCAAGAGTAGGGCTTTAATTTGTTGGTACAAAGGGCTGAACACGGGCGAGGTGTCCACTGCCCCTAAATTTTGTTCTGCCATATAAGTATTCCAATCTTTCACATTTGATAATTTTTTAATGTCTCCCTGCGAATTGACACAACAAGTCATCAATTTGACGGCATTATGCCGTAAAACAAAAATACTGTCCAACACTCTTGCATCTTCTATAAGACATTAGAGTGTTGACACATCATAGCGGCTTGTTTACACTTTCGGCATTGATTATGTTGCTGTGCGCAAATTTGCAAAACACACCTGCAATTGCGACAAGCTGCGTTACAATGCCACGTTTAATTTATTCATATTCAACCGTTTTCTTAACTCTTAAAAAGGTGTTTATCATGACAAAAGCCCCCATGCGCGTTGCGGTCACTGGTGCCGCAGGTCAAATCTGTTACTCATTGTTGTTCCGCATTGCCAACGGTGACATGCTTGGTAAAGACCAGCCTGTGATTTTGCAACTTCTCGACATCACACCCGCATTACCTGCTGTTAATGGTGTCGTAATGGAGCTTGAAGATTGCGCATTCCCATTATTAGCAGGTGTTGTCGTGTCTGACGACCCAAATGTCGCATTCAAAGATGCAGACATTGCGATTTTAGTTGGCGCGCGTCCACGCTCAAAAGGCATGGAACGCAAAGATTTACTCGAAGCCAATGGCGCAATTTTCACTGTCCAAGGTAAAGCATTGAATGACCATGCCAGCCGCAACGTTAAAGTATTGGTTGTAGGCAACCCTGCCAATACCAATGCGTACATCGCGATGAAATCAGCCCCAGACTTGCCTCGTGAAAACTTCACGGCAATGCTCCGCCTCGACCACAACCGTGCCTTATCTCAAATCGCAGCAAAAACAGGTAAAGCAATTGACGCTATTGAAAAACTGGTTGTATGGGGCAATCACAGTCCAACAATGTACCCAGACACGCGTTTTGCGACCATTGCTGGCGAATCTGTTGACGCATTGATTAATGACCAAACTTGGACTCGTGATACGTTCATCCCTACCGTAGGCAAGCGCGGTGCAGCAATTATTGAAGCACGTGGTTTATCTTCTGCCGCATCAGCCGCTAATGCTGCGATTGACCACATTCACGATTGGGTGCTCGGTACAAATGGTAAATGGGTCACCATGGGTATTCCTTCAAACGGCGAATACGGCATTCCAGCCGACACCTTATACGGCATGCCAGTAACCTGCGAAAATGGAAAATATACACTCGTGAATGGTTTAGAAATTGACGAGTTCTCTCGCTCAAAAATGGATGCAACTTTGGCTGAACTCGAAGAAGAGAAAGCGGGTATTGCGCACTTGCTCGCTTAATACGTTTCATATCGCCCGTTCACATCAAAACCCCCGCTCTATCAGCGGGGGTTTTGTTTGGACTACACGGATGACTCCAATAACTCAATACAATATTTAAAGCTTTGATGGTTTTAAAATACAATTCATCAGGCGTTTGCTCATTCAAGCTTGAATGCTCACGCTCAGAATCGTACCACTGGAAATAATCCGAAATATCGGTTTGAGCGATTACGGCGGCTTCTACGGGGCATGTGCTGTTACTCCTTTGTGCCACTTGACTGACAGTTGAAGTAAACTTTGTCATTTATAAATTATGTTCAGTTCTTCAGAGCACATCTCTACAAAATGCAGGAGTTTGTCTATAGTATAAAGCCCAGCAAAATGCTGGGCTTTTCGTTTAGATGTTCGCTAATACTTAGAAAGTTAACTGAGTGGCAGCAATAACCCCCATTTTTCCACATGCATCGGTGTAATACCACTCAACGTCCATATCTTCAACTTTGTTGTAGGAAACTTCGGCGACACCGAATGTGTTGATAGAGGCTTTTTTCGTAAGTGTGCATAAGACTGGACCATTGGCAGATTCACGGACGTTGCTCGGTGGTGCATTGACCAAAGCCAACTCGCCTTTTGTTCCCGCACTACTTGATTTTTTGACCACGCCAGCTGTTTGTTTCTCAGCGTCCTTCTTTTCTTGCGCCTTTTGGGTTTGTTCTACTTTTGTTTGCATTTCTTTCTCTTTTGCTGCAACGGCGTTTGATACCGAATTTTGATTAAACCACATAAAGCCACCAGCGGCTATCGCACCAATTAGCAAGGCAAGAATCACATACAAAACAATCGGTTTTTGTGGTGTGGCCTGAGCCGTTTGAGGTGATGCTGGTGCTGGCGATATGGCTTCTACTTTATTCAGTGGGCTACCATCGTTTGCGCAAAAATTTTGATTATCGGCATATTGCTGTTGGCACTGTGGGCATTGCTTCATATAAGCTCCAATTGATTCATGGTATAAATAAAGAGCGCATTTTACCAAAAAAATTTAGAGATTTGGCATCAAATCCTTGGTTTTATCGGTTCTGTTGCCTTACGAGCGATACCGAATATCAGATGAATGACAGACCCGACAAAATTGCCATGGATAAGAGCACGCCAATAAAGCAGCCACCGACCAAACCTTTAAAAATAATACTCTTTCACTTGCAAGTCGTGGGAAGTCCGTATGCGTTTTCTACGGAAACTCCACTTAATACAAAAATGCCTTAGCGAGCATCAATTCACCCGCACGTCTGAGAGGTACGTTGAAAATTTGCTGCGCTTCTTTGGGGGTATTTTCATCTCGAATTACGATGATGCGTGCATTGGTGATGATTTGTTTGTCGCTGTTGCCACCATAGTAATTCACATATATTTGATACAAACCCGCTGCTGGATTCGGCGTGGCAAAAATTTCAGGACCGTAGCCATCGGTAGCATCAATATCAATCCCTCCACCACTTTTCAAAGTTTGCTGACCATACCACGCGTGCTCACCTTTCGGAGTGATGACGTGCAAATCAACATCGGTGTTGTTTGAATCCCATGACAAGATAATCCGAAGTTTAACGGGGGTTTTGCCCGCATTAGCCTCATAAAATTGACGGCGAGAAATCACCTTGCCATTCGTATCGCGAATCTCAACACTGTTACTGCCTGAGCCAAAAGCATAGGGACGTGCGTATTGACCAGCTTCGTTGACATCCAGTGGCATACTCGCACCATTGACGATAAGTTTTTTGGGTCGTCGGTCTTTGGGGTTGGCATTGATTTTGCCCATGATAAGGCTACTCACTGGCTTCCCTCCACTGTTGGTGCGACTGGCTGGGTAATGGGTGTCCTGTTTAAAATCAGCTGTGTTGGTGTCCTGATAGCGCCAACCACCTAAGGGACGTGTGGAATTCTGTGCATGGGCTGACAAGATAATGGCGCTCATGGGAATCAAGGCAAGCAGTAATTTGCTGATAAAGTGAAACTGGATTCGTTGCATGTATTTTCTCTCAGTAATATTTGACGTGACTTATTGAGCACGCCGCACGATTTTTTTCTGGTTGTGGGATTGGTTAATGTAGGAGGCTATTGATAACTTTTTCATCAGGTCTGTCGCCATTTGCTCAACCGTATTCTCATCTTGACCACTTGGATGATAGCGCAAAGCCAAATGTAGATATTCATGCCAGAGTGTGGTTTTGTCCTGAACCCCTCGCCAATCGCGTAAATAAATACGGTGGCTGGTTGCATCGGCATATGGATTACCATAGTCTAATCGACAAATTTGTAAATTATCTACATGTTCCAAACCTTTTGTACCTGCCAATATTCGTCGTACTTGGGGCAATGTCTGATTGAGATAGTTTTGAGCCGATTCAAGTTCTGCACATTGCTGTTGCAAGGGACTGATTTCCCAACTGGCTTTCGGGTACGCTTCACGTAATTGGGTAATAAAATTGATACCACGCACTGAATTTTGCACCGCCAACTGCCAATTCAATGTGTTGTCCGCCGATTGATTCTGATGATAAAAAATCGGACTGCCCGTCAATGTTAAACCCTCGGTGTAGGCTGCGACCTCTCGAGCGGCTTTTGATGCAGGATTAGGCGAGACCCGTTGAAAACGACTGTCATCATCTATGTGCCAGCACATTTGATGATAATGTCCATTATTTTTCAAATAGCTACGTGCCGCAATCGCCAAGGCTCGAGCGGCTTGAGTTTGTGTGGCATCGCCTTCTCTATCGACTACACGAGCTACATACTCCTCCGTACCTAGTTGACCCACTATTCGCCATATTAGGCCACTACGCAGTAAATGTAACTCACCTGCCGAGCGTACTGAGAGCTGCTGACCGTTAACAAACTTGACAACAAATTGTCCACGTAAAACACCCGCTTGCGCGACTTGACCCGTTCCAGAGACGAGCACTTGAGAAATCGGATAACGAGTGAAATAGTCAACCATAACACAACCTTCATCCACATTCTGCGTCGCAGGCGACAGCAACCGTGTGATTTGCATCGCATGCTGTTCTAACACGGTATGGCTACCACCCATACCACCCACCCAAAAACTGCTGCCATCGGCCAACCACCCTACTGCTCCACCGAAATACGCACCCAATATATTCGGATGATGCCATGTGAATGTCTTGAAGCGGTAGCCTGTGCCCAAGTTACTCAGCACATCGCCCCACGTCGGTTGCAAAAGCCGCTGCATGAGTGCTTCACGACTACGAATCATACTTTGTTGTGGTATTTGATTCATAGCCGTCAAAATTTGTTCAACGGGTAATTCGGTTTGAGGTGACAGATTGCGCAGTTGGTGAAGCCAAGTCACCTGTGGCGCGTGTTTTTTCCAGTAGTTTTGCCAATCAGACGAGGTGATACCCAAACGAGATGGTTCAAAATAAGGACCACACGAACGCGCCAAAGCGACATCCCGTTCAATGCGTTCGGTCACCATGCAGCAGTACTCATCATCGGCTTGCGCCGCTTGTCCTATATGACAGGTATAGGGATTTTCAGGCAAATTATTACCAGTGATATAGGCATAAACAAACAATTTCCACGCGCTGCCCAACGGTGCTTTAGTCATCGGCTGATGTGCCCCCGTATCCAGCCAAGTCATTCCGCCGAAACGATTCATGGTCGCCAGATACCAATCATCACTTTTTGCCTGTGCATGATTCACCGAAGCAAGCATGCCCACCACGCTCAGGCGAATCAAACTGCGCAAAAAAAGTACCCAAATGCTCATCTTTATTCCACACGCCAACTGGTTTTGTCACCCGATGTCACTACCATATCAGGACGATACATATTGTACGCACGAGCAGGCGGCAAGTGATAAGTGCCACGCTGAGAAAAACGCAACAGATGCTTGATGGTCTTTTTGCCACTCACTTCCCCCACAGGTACAGCATAACGACCTGTGAACACTTGGAATAGAGCTGCGGGGAGATTCGCCTGAGTCTCACCTTTATCGTCTGTGTCACCCACAATTTTCATGCCCCATGTGCCCGACTCGACTGCTGCACCAGCGGGCAAAGGCGCTTCAATCAGCACGTAGTTAAGTGGTTTTTTCGCGTCAATAGTCAACTCTTCCACATATAAAGCATCGCTACGCAACACATCGCCTTCATCCAAAGCCGATTTAGTGAAACTGCCATCTGAATTGGGTTTGAGTAAATACAAGTGACGGGTCAAGTTCGCGGATAATGCGCTGCTGGGCGTTGGTGGCTCACTACTGTCGTAGTTAAGTAACAAGCGCCCATCTGTACCTGCCCATGAGACTGACTTGGGCAATGGCTGTGTGTTTGGCCACAGAAAACGATTCACACCCGAGGTTCCTCTAGAGCTCAACCATGGCATTGGTAGTGTCATCACAGATGTTTTTTGCGTCACTGAAGTTAACTGAGTAGACGCTTCGCCAGAGTTTTCTGAATTAGACCCACTCGTCGCACTGTTGGACTTGGTCACCTCAGTAGTTGTATTAGAAGCAGGTTCAACAACTTTGACCGTTGGTGTCGCCATAGGGCTACGTTCAAGCCATGTTAAACTCAACGAGCGGTCAATCGTGGCATACGCGCCGCCGATACTGCCTAAATCACTCATGAGGGCATCCATATCTAAACTTGCATATCCAGTGTAGTGTAATAAGGCTCGCACCTGCGGTGCATTAATGGCAGATAAACGAGAAACCGCTGCAGTGACTTGTTCGGCAGCTTCATTGGGTATGGTTTGTTTAGTTGCTTTGAGCAAATAAGCGGTCATGACCCAAGCCATATCTCGTGATTGCAAGTTATTCTCTGTGAGAATCCAGCTGTCATGTACATTGAGATTTTGGTATTTTTGATATTCACTGTTTTGCAAATCACGCGCCACTCCCTGTACGAGACTGCCGACAGGCAAACCTATTTGACGCATCCAATCAAGCATCAACGCACGCTGCCATACAGGATATTTTGCGCCCTCTTCACTGTACATATCCACCAACAGTTGCCAGTGTTCTGCGGGCAAGCTCACATCCAACGCCCGAGCTGTATACCAATCTGCATAGTAAGCATAGGTGGTGAGAAAAGCATTGTCTGCCATCGCAGGACTGCCCCACCATGTAAATTTCGCCTCAGGCCCTGCCATACTGATGAGGCGTAAACGCTGTGTGTACAAGTCTTGAATGATATTGGCATAACGTGGTTCATCTTTAGACATCGTGCGTACAGCCAACGCCAGAGGAATCATGCGACTGGCAGTTTGCTCCACACAGCCGTATGGCTGCTCAATTAGGTCATCCATGATTTGATAAAAGCCCGCTCGACTGCCAACCAACCAGCGTAGCGAGACATTACGCGCATCTATTGGCAGATTTAACGAGTACTGACCGTTTTGCCCCCTCAACCACGCACTGTGTGTGTACAACCATCCCGCTGGTTGACTAGCCAATGACACATGAATCTCATCGAGGTTTTGACCGCTTCGTATGAGTTGAATCTGTGTTTCACCTACCTGGTTTCCTTTACGTGGCACATCAACGAAATTTATCCCTGGTTTAAGCGTCATCTTTTCGTTTTGTGTCAATGCACCAGAGACTTTCAGCTCAACACTCTGTTCGTCCTTGGTCTGATTAAACAAGGCTATATTGCTCACCACCGAGTCATCAGGACGCAACCACGTCGGACTGGTCCATTTGATATAAAAATCTTTGTGACTCAACACATGCGAGACACTTTGTCCAACCACACCATCCGAATTCATGGCACGTGCTGTCATACGCCAGCGTGTCAAGCCATCAGGCATTGTGAAACTGACTGTGGTTAAACCTTGAGCATCCGTGGTTAAATGAGGTGCCCATAATGCAGTGTCCACCTCATCACGTTTGGGTCGCTCGAGCACTTTAATGGCACGCTCTTGCACTTGTGCTTTTTTCGGAGTTTGTCCGAGTTGATTAGTCGATAAATCATAGCCGACGAACGAATCGCTGATGTGCGTGCGCACATTATTGCGCCGTGGATGGTAGAAAAAATCATGAATATTCGGTGCTATTTCAGGTTGCAATACGTACAACATTTCATCCACCACAGCCAAACTAACATTGGCGGCGACTGGCTGACCATTAAGTGTGGTTTTCACCGTTAAATTAACTTTTTCACCAGGTGCATATTGCGTTTTGTCCGCAGTCACGTTTACGGCGATTTGTGGCGCAGCAACCATAATGCCCGCATTGCTAAATGTAAATTGATTATTCTTAATGTACGCCGCAGAGAACGTCATATTCGGTGCCATCATTTCTGTCACAGGTACCGACACACGCCACTGTTGTGGTGCCACTCGTTCAGTTTTTAACCACGAATCGGCGTGATTCATCAAGCTCACTTGCTCGACCTTATCACGTTCCAAGGTGAGCAACGCATGATCCACAGGCTCAGGGAAAGTGACCAATGCTGTGGCTGTATCGCCCACTTGGTAGCTCGCTTTATCCCACACAATTTCAATATTACCCACGGGCACTTTCAGCTCTGGACCACTCACCCAATGACTGGTAGCACCAAGCAATGAGCCATCCTCGGCAAATACATTGACTGTGTAAGAACCCGATTGTACAAAGTTGATGGTAAACTCATTACCACCAATACGGCCTTCTTCGGTTTTTTGATCTTCTAAGCGCACCCATTGCCAACGCGTAGGTTTGTGCTCAGCTTCGCCATTGAGCAAACTTAAAGAGAAGGTCATGCCTTGATTGGGATTGGAAAAACGTGTCGGATGATTCACCTTCCATGTGCTGGCGGCGCGCTCAATGAGCAGTTCTTGTGTATGACGCACACGATACGCTGCACCATCTGTGGCTAAGGCAGAGACGATATAACGCGATGCTTGTGTTGCTTTTGGCAAAGTAATTTTGACTACGCCATCACCATCGGATTGGTACTGTTGATTGGTCAACTTTACGGGGAACTCGCCGCTATAGTCCAAATCACCTTCTATCACACTCAGGTTCTGTGCACGCAGCGTGAGGTCAACTTTGGCATTTTTAACAGGTTTGCCATCGGGATAACGCAATTGAAGCGCGGCAGAGATGTCTTGATTGGTTTTCAACTCGTTTTTATCGACAATCAAATTCATTTCAAAATGCGGCTTTTGAAACTCCGCCACCCGAAAAGCCGCGCCATACAATTCGTCAAGATAACCGATTTGAATTTCGTAGCCACCAGAACCAGCGGTTTTCGGCAACTCAATACTCGCATCAGCGCCTGTCATACCATTAAATTTGGCATTTGTGGTGGCCACTTGTGTACCATTACTATCAAAAACATTAATGGTAATCGGCGCATCTTTCAACGCTTTAGAGCGTTGTGCATCGATAAACTCGCGCCCCACTACTTTGATTTTAACGGTATCACCTGGCCGGTATAGCGGATGGTCTGTGGTTGCATAGAGTTTGGTATTGTAAATTTCGCTGTCATAATAGAAATTTTCCGAAATCAATACCCCACCCGCCGAATCCTGCGCATAAACGTAGGTTTGCTCAGTTGAAGCGTGCTGTAAAGATAACCAGCCTTGTTCGTTGGTCATGCCAGAACCTAACTGACCCACGCCATCTGTCCATTGTATGTGAGTCTTGGCACTTGGCTCACCACTTAAACGATTCGCCGTCCAGACGAACATACCATTCGAACTGGTCTTGCTCATCATCAAGTTATCAGAAACAAACACCAGCGTGATTGCTCTTTGCTCTCCCAGCATCGCCTCAACCAAATACAACCCAGGCTCTAACTGTCCAATAGGAATTTGTACATTACCATTGCTAAATTCAGTTGTTTTTTGGGTCGCTTCTGCCCCTTCAGTTGCGCTTTCTGCGACTTCCAACTCACTGTCCCCAACATTATCCCCAACATTTGCCCCTTCAATCAAAGCTTTAGATGGTTTAAGACTTTGACCAAACTGCAATGGGTAGCGAAAACGACTTTTTACATCCAAACCTTCAATTGGCTTATATTGAGGAGAGTATGCTGCTGGATGACCTTCGTACAAATCCTGTTTTGCTTTTAACTCTGGTGTATTCTGAACCGCGGCTTCTCGCGCATCATCCGAAAACATGTCGCGCCATAAAGTACGCGCAGACTGCATCACGCTATCCCACATGGCTATTAACGAATTCCACACACCGTCTTGTGCGCTGGCTGCTTTGACATTCACACGGTGCAAATTGGATTGTGCTTTTAAAAACTCTAAAGGCTTGGGCACTTGATACACCGTGATATCTAAACCTGCATTATCATGGACTACTTTCACATCCTGCACCTCAAGCCTCACTTGAGATTGTTCGTGACTGCCATAACTTTTATCCGACAAAATAAAAAATGCGCTCTGGCTGGACGCCTCGTCTTGTGCCCACGCATGATTGGTACCCAATAAAATACTGAGGCATACAAACATCATTTTTCGGCCTAAACCGCTAAATGAACGGTTTATAAATGAGGGAAATATCGTTTTCATCATGATTCAGTCAATCAATAGTTCGGCGTTAAAAAGGTTAAGCGATACACGCCTAGGAAATTTGGATTACTGGCTACAGGTTGCCAGCGGTTATCTTTTTTGTCCATGATTTGTGCTACGGTGTAGGCACGCAGACCATTGTCAGACGCTGTACGCGTCCCTGTGTGGTATGCGATGTATGAACCCATCCAAACCATTAAATGTTGATTTTGACCTTGGTCATAAAACAGTAAATCTCCAGGTTGGGCCTGCATCACATCTTTGCTGATAAATCGGCTGTTGTTAGCCACAAGGTCATACGCACTCACCCAAGCGTCTTGGCGGCCATCGCTGCGATACCACGCATGACGAAGACCTCGTTGATTCGCATCAAGCACAATATCCCCAGGTGTTTTTTGTCCTAAGAACCCATTCGCACGTAACCAATTTGAATCGTGTTCGCGCAGACTTTCTGCCACGGCAAAACGCACCAAACCTGCACAGTCATTTTGCTGCCATCTTGGTGTAGGCCCTTGCCTTAACTGTTGGTGAATAATCAACGTCATCCAATTGCGAAATGTTTGTGCTTGCGCAGGAGTTAAGCGCGGAATACTTTGCTGCACAGCCGAATGACTCACATCAGTGGGTTGCAATGCCGACAATGGTTGTGGGATGGCAGCCAAACACAGCGACAGCACAACGCCAACGAAACCCGAAAAAGAATGAATATCACTCATTTTACTTCTGCCAATTCAATGATTGCCAACCTGTTTTGCTCGCACTGTCGACCGTCGCGCTCATCTCGGCATGAGACGCCAGCGCCGTCATGCGGCTGGTCATGTGAAAATCAAACGCCGTTCTTAGCTTGCCTTTGCTTTTCATCGGTAACGCTTTGTGCCCTTCTTGCATAAATAAAGCTGCGAACTTGGTTGGATTCAAATAAAAATAAGGGATTTGACCCGCTACCTGCATTGAAGGTGCCGCCTCATATAAGTTGGGATAGGTTTTAGCAAAGACGGCTACCCCACGTTGTACCAGTGCAGCATCCAGCGAAAAATACACCACGCCACCAGAAGTAAATGCCATCGCTGGATTGGTGATTTTACTAATCGGCATTTTTCGCGAAATGATGGTCATACCATTTTGAGACTTGACGTTTAGAGCAAAGGACGGCGCAGAGTTATCGCGTGCGCGAGTTTGCTCAGTCTTGAGCGTATCAGTGAGTTTGCTAATTAATTCACTGGTTTCGTCTTGCTGAGTTTTGTTTTTAGTCAACGACTCTTCAAAACGTTTTTTGTATTCATCAGGTTCACTTTCTAACGTTTTCAATTCATCTTGATAGAGTGTCAAAAACTCTTGGTTCCGTTCTTTAATTTGCGGTAACAATTCTGGACTGGCGTTATCCTCTTCTTGCTCCATTCGTTTTTTGGATGCAGCGATATCTGCCTTAAGTGTTTTTCTTCGCGCTTCCCAACTTTTGCGATTAAACGCATCCGCCTCTTTCTCTAATTTTTTTTGCTCTGACTTTAAAGCACTTAATTGGTTGGTCGCTTTACGTAAGGCATTCGCGGCCTTGCGCACATCAGCCAAGTACGTTTTATTGGTCGATACAGTCCAGTTAAACAAGTCACTCATAGTTTTTGCTATGTCTGTATTTTTATCCGATGCTTCATTGAGTTGACCAATCAACAATGGTTTGGTCACACTGTTTGACTCACCCTCGTACCAGCAGGCAGCACCCGTGGGGTTAAATACTTTGCTTAAGTCTGGTTTTTCGTTGAGCGTGTCTGCTGCATCTAGGTTTTTTTGTACCTGTGACCAATCAATTGTGGTCGACACGCACCACGCCGCATTGCTCGGGATGTGTTGCCAAATTTGTATATTCGGGGCAGAAGTCCCTTCTGCCAAATGCACTTGGCTATGCCATGCACTGCCATCATAATAAAAGCGTAAGCCTCTTACATGAGGCATTAATGCACCATAGCCCTGCGCAAAAAATCGTTGAGATAATGCAATACTTTGTGCGACTTTTTCTTCATTGGGAGAGAGCAAATCCTTAGCTATCTTCTGACGCTCATCCACATCATCGTCCAGCATTTTTTCTAATAATTGACCCGCAGCGTCACTGAGTTTACCTCTGCCATCGTTGAGCATGGCTGCATCAGATACCAATGCCAAACGCTCCCCATGCACTGCAAGCACCATGTTGCGGCGAGGAGATAATTTCATTTGTAAAACAGGTACTTCATCGCCATCTACTTTAACACTGCCGATTTGACTCAGTTGTTTGTCCGCATTGAGTTTAATTTGTGCGAGCTGTTGCGCCACAGCAGTCAAGCCCTTGCGTTCAAAAGCAATTGCCCAATAGCGCAAGGCACTGCTACTATCGCGCCACAAATAGATATCTGCTGGTGACTGGGCTATACTTTGTACCAAGTTATCCTGCCAGTTGAGTTCATGTTCAAAGCTAATGCGGCGAATACTGCCTTTTAAACTGAGCCAATCTTCATCGGTATCATAAAAATACAAAAAATCCTCTGTCAAAACATCTTTAATTAGCGGTACCGTAAGCAAATCCCTTGGTAATTGAGACAAATTTTGACTATGAATCCAAGCATCAGGGCTAGAAAGTTCAACTAAAGCATCTTGACCTGATATTGAAGAAGTAGAAAAAACGTTCCCAAACCATAAACCAGCCGCAATCACTGGAGCCGCAATCAACAGAGGTAAAATCAAGCGGCGGCGCTGGTACCAAGGCCGCTTTGGCAAAAGGGGCTGAGGTAAATCTGATGAATTATCAGAGGTATTGTCATGATTCATGGTGGTTAGCATTGGGTGTTTTAAGATTGATAAATAATGGCTTTGAAAATAGATAAGGTCTGTAAACTTCTGTAAATTCTAAAAAGTCATGCTCTCATATAGAATGGTTTATCAAACATGAATCTTCAATAGCTTGAGATACGGGCGCATTGTGACACAATCTATACTTATTGCCAAACGAGATATATCTTGTAGATTACCAACCCGCGTCGTATAGCAAGAACTAAGTTTATCTCTGAGCATAAGTCAATTGGCTTCCATTTCAAGATACGATGCGCCGCCCCATGCGCCTTCAGTCAAAGGCTCGCTGTTCAGTGCGCTGGGTTACATGTCCCAAGCACTCCAGTTGACCACACCCTATTTGCTCGAGAATATCTGAACATCATATTTATGACTATGTCATTATTGCCAAACTTATTGGGAAACACGACCTTTCAAACAAATCAATGATAATTTTTTCGGACTTGCTGACTCTATAATTTGGTGTTATTTCAGTCTCGAATTTGACGAAGGCGTCCAAAAGTGTATAATTCGGCAGCACGCCATTGGCGTGAGCATCTAGGTCTGCTTTAATCTTCGCTGTCCATAAAATAGCCTTGGTTTTTAACTTGAAACATTTTGATTTACTTACGTCATTTCGACATACTTGAGCCAGCCATCTACCACTTTATTTTGCAATGCTTGCCATTTCAATCTTTTTTTGGATGCAGGGTTGATGCAGTTTTAAGCTAAAAATAGTGTTTTTGGGTGAGTTGTAATGTTTTAAAGTTTAAGAAAATGGTTTTTAAAAAACGAGCAGAACCCGCATAAAATAAAGAAAAAACCAGAATCCCAGTACATAGGCCGCCGTAGCTCAGGGGATAGAGCAATCCCCTCCTAAGGGATAGGTCACACGTTCGATTCGTGTCGGCGGCACCACAACACTAAAAACGACCGCAATCGGCGGTCGTTTTTTATTCCAAACAAAAATTCATAATCATGCGGTTTTAGATGCAGGTATTTTGACTGCGAAACTTGCCAAAGCCGCCATCAAAGCCAGTAACGCATCGACCCACCACATCCATGCGTAGCTGTGCGTATATTCGACTGCCACACCGCCTAAGTAGGCCCCTAAAAAAGCACCGACTTGATGTGACAACATGGTCATTCCAAACAAGGTTGCTAGATTACGCGGTCCAAATAAACTGCCCACCATACCCGCTGTTGGCGGCACGGTCGCAAGCCAAGATGCGCCTAAAACTGCGGCAAAGACGTACCACGTCCATTCTGTTTTGGGGGCAAACACATAAGCCACTACCGCAATCGCTCGTATCAAATACAACCACCCCAATACGCGCGGCATCGGTCGTGTTTGGCACAATTGCCCTACGATGATGCTGCCAATAATATTAAACAAACCAATAATGGCCAATGCCGTTCCAGCCAATTGAACGGGTAAACCGCAGACAGAAATTTCTCCAGGCAGGTGCGTCACTAAAAAAGCAATGTGAAAGCCACACGTAAAAAAGCCCAAATGCAACAGTTTATAATTAGGTGAACACCAAGCGTGACTAAAACTCACGCGCTCATTATTGACCACTCCGACTTTAGCTACAACCGTACTCTGTCCAGAAATAAAATACAAAAGCGGTGTGGCAGACACGGCTATCACGCCCAATACGACCGCCGCGCTTGTCCAGCCATAGGTTCCAATCAGAAAAGCCGTTAATGGCGCAAACACAAACTGCCCCAATGAGCTGCCTGCATTAATCAAACCTGAAGCAAAACCCCGTTTGTCTTCTGGAACATGCTGTGCGGCTGCGCCAAACAGCAATGAAAAACTTGCAAAACCTGCACCAACGGCTGCAAAAATGCCGAACGTCGCAAAAACACCTACGCGACCAATTTCAGGCACCCACGGCATCACCAGCATACCGACAGCCAGACAACCCATACCCAAAGCGACGACGACGCGTGTGCCCCAACGTTCTGCCAATAAACCCCCAACAGGTTGAGCGGCTCCCCACATAAACTGCCCCACCGCCATCGCTAGGCTGATGGTACTAATTGATAAACCTGTGCTAATCACCAAGGGGTTAACAAATAAACCCGTGGTTTGTCGAACGCCCATGGTGACCATCAAAATCACGCAGCAAGCGATGACCAAGGGTAAATAAGCTTGAGACGCGACTTTATATTGAGCAGATTGAGCGTTTGTGGGGGGCATGATGACCTTTCAAAAATAAACCGCCACTTATTGTCTAAGCGGCGGCTGCCATTGTACTTGAATTTACCTATGAGGCGCAGGTGTATAAGTGCGGTTAAACGGCGTCTACACCTGTTTCTCCTGTACGGATGCGAATCACTTCTTCGACGTTTTTGATGAAGATTTTGCCATCGCCAATCTTACCTGTATAAGCGGCTTTGATAATCGCATCAACGGCTGGGTTGACTTGTTCATCGCTCAGAACCAATTCAATCTTTACTTTTGGTAAAAAATCGACAACATATTCGGCTCCACGGTACAACTCGGTGTGACCTTTTTGGCGACCAAAACCTTTCACTTCGGTCACGGTTAAACCCATCACACCCACATCTGCCAATGCTTCACGTACTTCATCAAGTTTAAAGGGTTTAATAATCGCGCTAATTTCTTTCATGAGTGGCCTCTTTAATCATGGGGTGGAGACAAAAAACGGTACAAACTGGCGATGATTGTGCCACAAAAGGTTCTCCCTTTAAAGCCAACGAGCGAACAATATTGCAGCAAAAAAAGGATTTTTAGCACCAAATTGGTGCTTGGCGTCTTAAATGCGCCAAGCACTTGTTTAAACAGCCGTATGACAGGCGCAGGCTTCACCATGAGCCGCCGCTACCAATTCGTGCAAAATTCCACAGTTTTGGCTTTTGTCTGGATGCTGGCATTGATAATGTAAACGTGTGAGCTGTTTTTCTAATGCGATTAAACTGGCTAACCGAGCACGAATTTTTTGTAGCTGTTGCTCGATAAGTACATTCACTTTCGTACAATCGGTCTGCGGTTCTATCGTGAAAGCCAATAACTGCGCTGTATCGGCAATCGACATATCCAGAGAGCGACAATGTTTGATGAAGGCCAATTGTTCAACATGCTTTTCTGTGTACATACGATAGCCATTGTCTAATCGGGCGGGTGCTGGCAGTAATTGTTGTTGCTCATAATAACGAATGGTTTCCGCTGGGACGCCCGTAACTGCGGCAAGTTGGCTGATTTTCATACAAGTGCTCTCCTTCGTGACAAATATTTTACTTAAAAATACTTGACCCTATAGTGACATAAAGGTTTTAAATGTCGTTTTACACTTAAAAATTAGGCTGCTATGTCCACCGAACACCTCAAACACTCTGACCCTGTGGTTGAATCAAAACATTCGTGCGCACACAACCATTCTGATGCGCATCAACATGATGGCGAACATGAGCATGACCACGACCATGGTGATGCTTCCAAAATAAAAACGTATTTTCCAGCCATAAGCAGTTTAGTAATGCTTGTGCTGGGTATTGTGTTTGACTCGTATCTTAAATTAGATGGTTTTACGGGAATAATTCGTTTGGCTTGGTATGCTTTGGCTTATCTCCCCGTCGGTTGGCCTGTCATCAAAGAAGCGTTGGAAGCCGTGGCTCAAAAAAACTTTTTCAACGAGTTTTCGCTCATGGCTTTAGCCACTTTAGGTGCATTTGCGATTAAAGAATACCCAGAAGGCGTGGCCGTCATGTTGTTTTACAGCATTGGTGAGCTGTTTCAAGGTGCTGCAGTGAATCAAGCCAAGGGCAACATTAAAGCCCTGCTGGATGTACGCCCCGACACAGCCATGGTCTTGCGTGATGGTATATACCAAGCCGCCAAGCCAGAACGCGTCACAATCGGAGAGGTCATTCAGGTGCGCTCGGGTGAAAAGGTCGCTTTAGATGGTGAGCTTATCAGCGAAGGCAGTTCTTTTAATACCGCCGCGCTCACAGGTGAAAGCAAACCAAAAACCCTGCGTCAGGGAGAGTTGGTATTGGCGGGCATGATTAATCTCGACAAAGTCGTTGAGCTGAAAGTGACCAAAGCATTTGCCGACTCCTCGCTCGCTCGTATTTTAGACTTGGTACAAAATGCCAGCACCCGCAAGGCAAAAACCGAACTGATGATTCGTCGTTTCGCCAAAATATACACCCCAATTGTATTTTTTCTCGCCCTCGCCCTCGTTATCGTCCCCTACTTCGTCGCTGAAAACTATATTTTTAAAGAATGGCTCTATCGCGCACTGGTGTTTTTAGTCATTTCTTGCCCTTGCGCTTTGGTTATTTCCATTCCCCTGGGTTATTTTGGCGGCATTGGTGCAGCCTCGCGCAACGGCATTTTATTTAAGGGTGGCAATTACTTAGATGCCATGGCTAAGGTCAATACCGTCGTCATGGATAAAACAGGTACGCTCACCGAAGGCGTATTTAAGGTGCAACAGGTTCAAACACAGGATATGGACAGCAATGAGTTCATTGCTCTAGTGGCCGCCTTAGAGCAAAAATCAACCCACCCCATCGCAAAAGCAGTGGTTGAGTATGCAAAAGAGCAAAATCAAAAAATATTGGATGCCACAGAAGTTGAGGAAATTTCGGGGCATGGTTTGAAAGGTATGGTCAACAACAGCCAAGTGCTCGCGGGCAATATCAAGTTACTCAACAAATTCAATATCAATACCGCTCCAGAATTACAAGACATCATCGAAACCATCGTTGTGGTCGCGATTAACGGTCAATATGCAGGCCATATCACCATTGCAGACCAAATCAAAAGTGATGCCCAATTTGCCATTGAGTCCATGCGCGAACAAGGCGTGAGCCAAACCGTCATGCTCAGCGGCGACAAAAACAGCATCACTCAAAAAGTGGCAAAAAGCATCAACATTGACAATGCTTACGGCGACTTACTGCCCGAAGACAAAGTCACTCATGTTGAAACGTTAAAAAAAGATGAAACTAAAATCGTCGCATTCGTCGGCGATGGCATCAATGACGCGCCCGTATTGGCTTTAAGTGACGTGGGCATTGCCATGGGCGGCATGGGCAGCGACGCCGCCATTGAAACTGCCGACGTGGTGATTCAGACCGATCAACCCAGTAAAATCGCGACCGCCATCAAAATTAGCCGAGCCACAAAGAAAGTCGTGTGGCAAAACATAGCCCTTGCTTTTGTCGTTAAAGCGATTGTTTTAATGCTAGGTGCGGGAGGTTTAGCCACGATGTGGGAGGCTGTATTTGCCGACGTCGGGGTTGCACTACTGGCAATTTTAAATGCCGTTCGCATTCAAAAAATGAAGTTTTAACATGATTTAATTAACATATTTTAGATGCTGTAAACGTGTATTTAACGAAAAAAGGATGGCTCAGCCATCCTTTTTTTACTCGCTTAATTCACTTAACTTTATTTGTGATGAGTAGTCGTTTCAACCTCGGGCATCATAGACGAGTGGTGATGACTAATCAACCATTGACCATTTTTATATTCATAGACAAAAGAGTAACGCGCCTTAACCAAATTTTGATTACCCGCCTTGTCCGTCAATTTGAACGTATACACGCCCACATCGGTCGCCTTATTGCAACCTATTTTTACGTGGCTTTTATTGATGGTGCCTTGTGGATTTTTTTCCAAAAAATGAACGAAGTAATCTTGAATTTCATCATGGTTGGTACGGGGCTTATTCGACACGGTAGGCAACAGCACGGCATCATCTGCGTAATTAGCAGTCACTTTAGCGGCATCGTGGGTCTGAAGCGAATCATTCCAACGGTTAAATAAAGCTCTGACTTCCGCGGTAGACGTATTGGCACAAGCCTCAGCCACAGGCGCATAACTCTGTTCAGCTTTTTGAGCGAAAGACACATTTGCTACTAAAGCGAACGATGAAGCCAACAACAAACGAGAGATTTTTGGTATAGATGTTTTCATAAGTCAACTCCTTAAGTTTAATTAAAACCCCAAGACCGATGACCAACATCTTTAAATATGACAAACACATTGGCGCATAACACTTCGGTCTTGTGGTAAAAGTCCGAAGTCTCGCCAACGTTGTTCAATGAGCATTGACATGCATTTGAAAAACGCTTTAATTGCCGAGTATTAAACAAATAATACCGTATTGACGACAATTAAACAGGAGGCTACTCCCTTCGTGGCCGAATTATGCCCTACATAAAATTTTCATGTCAATTTTTTTTAATATTTTTTATTTATCATGGTTTTTATCACTCAACATCAAAACAAATGATATAAAAGAAGCGCAAATAACCTCATCAATACAAAGACACACAAAATAAGCCCATATAATCGGCCATACACAAGGTTTGGCGTGTTTTGCTTAAAATATGGCGTATATGGTTATTGCCCCTCAGTTAACTTTAATTGATAATAAGTAAGAGTTATCAAACAAAAGGAGATGTAAATGGAATTGGTTTTTGATCAGAATAAACCCGTACTCGTTACGGGCGCAACAGGTTACGTTGCAGGTTGGATTATTGAACGCTTGCTCACTTTGGGGTTGACCGTTCATGCGGCCGTGCGTAATCCCAGTGATGTCAAAAAAATAGCGCATTTGGATGCCTTAGCTAAAAAACACGCGGGCAATATTCGCTATTTTAAAGCCGACTTGTTAAATAACGGCGATTACGATGAGGCCATGAAGGGTTGTCAGGTGGTGTTTCATACAGCCTCACCTTTTGTCTTGAATGTTCAAGACCCACAAAAAGATTTAGTCGACCCAGCCGTCTTGGGCACTCGTAACGTTCTTGAGTCCGTTAATCGTTGTCCATCTGTTGAACGAGTGGTTCTCACCAGCAGTTGTGCCGCCATTTATGGTGACAACATCGATGTTGCGAATACCCCTAATAATATTTTGACCGAAGAGATATGGAACACCAGTTCTTCGCTGCAACATAACCCTTATTCATACTCTAAAACATTGGCAGAGGCCGAGGCTTGGAAAATGGCTGAAGCGCAAAACCATTGGCGTTTGGTGGTCATTAATCCATCATTAGTCATTGGGCCTGGTATAAACCCCAATGCAACATCCGAGAGTTTCAATCTGGTTCGTCAATTTGGTGATGGTCGAGCCAAAATGGGCGTGCCTAAGTTTTATATTGGTGTTGTCGATGTCCGTGATGTCGCCGATGCCCATGTCCGTGCCGCTTTTTTGCCAAACGCGCAAGGACGACACATTTTATCGGGTCATGACACCAACCTAGCTGAAATGGCGGCGTGTTTATTGCCTAAGTTTGGTAATAGCTACCCAATCCCCAAACGCATTTTGCCCAAATGGTTGGTTTGGCTTGTGGGCCCTTTGGCGGACAAAACCTTCACCCGTGAAATTATTCGTCGAAACGTCAACATCCCTTGGCACGCAGACAATAGCAAAAGTCGACGTGAGCTCGGCCTAATATACCGTTCGTTAAACGACTCCATGAACGAATTTTTTGAACAACTCGTACAATCAGGGCAGTTAAACGCTAAAAAATAATAAATTGGTGCGTAAGCAGAACATAACAATATGAAAACAATGAGCCACTTCCTCGTACAACCCAGTTGGCGCTTAATTATCACCGACTTGGGCTTAAATGTGGGGCATGTACTGCGCTCGGCACAACTTCCTGCGGATTTATTCAGCCGAGAAGAGGCCTACCTCAGTACGGCTCAATATTTCAAGTTATGGCAAGCCACTGAACAACTGTTGGGCAATCCCAAAGACCTCCCTTTGCGGATTGCCCAATCAGTTGCGATTGAGTCTTTTAGCCCACTTGTATTTGCGTGCATGTGCAGCGCAAACTTAAACGTCGCTCTAAAACGCTTGGCTGAATTTAAAAGTCTACTCGGCCCAATGACGCTGCATGTCGAGGAAGATGAGACAGATACATGCGCCCGACTTCGCTTTTGTGATACCGAAACACCCGTGCCCACAATGATTGCAGCAACGGAATTGGTATTCTTCACGCAACTGGCTCGTACCGCGACCCGTCAAATGATTGTGCCGTCACGCCTCAATTTGCAAGAACTGCCCAGCGATTTAACGCCTTACACCCAGTATTTTGGTCGTCCAATTGAACAAGGCGCTGACATAACAATCGCATTTTCAAAAGCAGATGCCGAGCGGCCTTTCTTGACTGAAAATTCGCCGATGTGGCAGTTTTTTGAACCCACTTTGCGAAAGCAGCTCAGTGAATTGACGCAACACAGCACTACCGCAGAAAAAGTTAAAAGTGTTTTATTGGAACTGCTACCAAGTGGACGCAGCAGCATGGATGCAGTTGCCAAAACTTTAGCCATGAGCGTGCGTAGTCTGCAACGCCATTTACACAGTGAAAATCTACATTTTCAGGAGGTTTTGCACCAGACCAGAAAAGATTTGGCGCAACACTATCTCAAAAAAAGCCATATTTCTTTAAATGAAATTGCTTATTTACTGGGCTTTCACGACAGTCAATCCTTTGCCAGAGCGTTCAAGCAATGGCAAGGTCAAACGCCATTGGCTTTTAGAAAACAAAAATAACGTGCTCGCACTGGCATCTTAAAAAAACAGCCTTTTCTCATCACTCGTTTATACGCAAGGCTTTTCAATATCTTTATTCGACAAAAATAATAAATTAAAAAAAAATTGTCAGGAATCCAATACAACCAACGACTACATTTCTAGAATGAAGCAAATAGTTCATTCTGCTTGTTACAGTCCAATGACATGCCTGATTTAAGCCCATGCAAAGGCGTGTCTTAATCATGTTTTTATAAGTTGTATTTAATTTTGGAGAATGAAAATGAAAAAAGTACCTGCTGGTTTTGCCGTTGCGGTCGCAGCCATGTTCACGACAATGGCTGCTCCTACTGTCGTTCATGCTGAAAAAATGTCTGTGCATTGTGGCGGCATTAACTCTTGTAAAGGCACCTCTTTGTGCAAAACAGCAACCAGCGCTTGCGCAGGTCAAAACTCTTGCAAAGGTCAAGGCTGGATTTCTGCGTCTAGTGAAAAAGCCTGTACAGACCAAGGCGGACATGTAGTTCCTTAATTTTTTAACGGTATCGATTCAGTTTAAAAAATTAAAAAGTTATGACGAGATTTTGTGTGGGCTTCCACACAAAATCCTGACTTTTTGTTAAAGCATGTATTTAAAAATGTGGCAACGTTCATCGGCCAAGCGTAAATACGCCAGACCGATAAGGTAAAACGATATGGGAACACCGCTCAAGGGCTTCGGTTTAGGCTTACGCCCCGAACACTACCAAGATTTTATTCATGACAAGCAACCTGTCGATTGGTTAGAGATTTTATCGGACAACTACATGGTTCCTGGTGGGAAGCCACTCTACTTTTTAGATAAAATTCGCAGCAATTACCCCATGGTGATGCATGGTGTTGCAATGAATTTAGGCTCTACTGACCCGTTAGATAAAGTGTATTTGCAATCATTAAAGGATTTAGAAAAACGGGTTGAGCCTGCATTAATTTCAGACCACTTGTGTTGGACAGGTGTTAATGGACGACGCATGCATGATTTATTGCCTTTACCCTACACAGAGGAGGCGGTGAAGCATGTTTCAGAACGCATTTTGCAAGCGCAAGATTTTTTAGGCCGACGACTCATCATTGAAAATTTGTCAACTTATATTGAAGCGCAAGCACCTCTAACCGAATGGGCGTTTGTCAACGCTGTCCTCAGTGAGGCTGACTGCGATATTTTGCTAGACATCAACAACATCTACGTCTCATCTCGGAACCATTCGTTTAATCCTTTAGATTACCTAAATGCCATACCCGTTGAGCGTGTCAAACAAATTCATTTGGCTGGGCATTCAGACATGGGGAACTATTGTATCGACACACACGACGCCCCTGTAAGTGATGCTGTCTGGACATTGTACGAGCAGGCCACTCAACGATTTGGAATCGTTCCAACCATGATTGAACGTGATGGCGATATTCCAGCGTTAGACGTGCTGGTCAACGAATTGAATATGGCACGAAAAATAGCAAAACGACATGAAGACAACATGAATTCAAACGACCCACAAGGAGGACGACATGAATCGCATGTTACTTTCTGATTGGCAAAATGACTTGCAGCAAAGTATTTTATCGAACACGAACCAACTGCAATCCCCCGTCAACGTGGGGCATATTCCGCAAGCGCAGCGTTTGGCGGTGTATCAACATGCATATATTGCTCGCTTAGAGGAAGCCTTACGAGCGAACTATCCCATGCTGCATCAATTGTTAGGTGATGATGACTTTTCAACGCTGCATAAACGGTATGTATTGGCTCACCCACCTGAACATGCTTCGATACGTTGGTACGGTGAAGCATTGGCTGTTTTTTTAAGCATAACAAAGCCCTACAGCGAGATACCCATTTTTTCTGAATTGGCTCAATTTGATTGGGCAATTAGGCATTCAATTGATGCGGCCAATGCCGAGCGATTATCCGCTTCCGATTTAAAAAGACTATCCGCCGAGCAATGGCTGGACTTGGAATTGTGCTTGCATCCATCTGTAACCTTGTTTGAATTTAATTGGAATGTCGTACCTGTCTGGCAAGCACTCAGCCAAGGCAGTGCGGTGCCTTCACCTGAAGCCGCTCAATCTTATTGGCTTGTTTGGCGAGACGAAACGGGCATGACTCAGTGGCTCAGTGCCAATCAACTGATGTTTCAGACCTTATCGCTCATCAAGCAACACAGCAGCTTCATTCATCTGTGCGATGCCATTTCCAAAGACATCGGCACCACCAACGAATCTGAACACATCGTTGCCCAAGTTTTATATCAATGCGTTGAATACAAGATTCTCTGCATGAGTAACACACATATTGGCTTATCAAATCAACTATAGGAGAATTATCATGTCTATTAAAAACATGGGATTTACATCATTTTTTCAGCCTGTTTGTACTGTATGGGGTAAGGTTTCAACATTACTAAGCGCGGCATCGCCATTGGTGGATTTGGCTGCACGTTTATATGTTGCAAAAGTATTTTTCATGTCAGGTTTAGTCAAAATACGAGACTGGGACAGCACTTTATTTTTATTTCAAGAAGAATACCATGTGCCTTTATTACCCCCTGATTTCGCCGCCTACCTCGCCACGACAGGAGAGCTGGTATTACCAATTTTATTGGTGTTAGGCTTAACCACTCGCTTTGCCGCAACAGGGTTATTTATCCTAAACCTAGTCGCTGTGTTATCGTACTATACGGCATTAAAAGACAGTCCTGCTGCATTACAAGACCACTTAGAATGGGGACTGATTTTGGGGTTGTTAATGACTCAAAAAATTCGCGCACTGACCGCCGATTATTGGCTCAAAAATTGGCTTAAATCTTAATTTTTTTAACATTGGGGACATCTGAATGGATTTGGACAATGAAAAGTTACAACGATGTTTGACTCAGTTACGCCCACGCTTATTTAATTTCGCCAGTTGGCAAATGGGTGACAAGCATGCTGCCGAAGACATCACCCAAGACACTTTACTAGCGGCTTATGAAAACATTGCCAATTGTAATGACACGACTTCGCTCGATAAATGGGTCTTTTCAATTTTAAGAAATAAAATTGTTGATTATTTTCGGAGTGCACACAAAAAACGCAGCATAAATTTTTCAAGTCTGTTTCAAGCAGAAGATGAGAACAATGATTTTTTAGATCATTTTTTTACATCCGATGGCTACTGGGCCAATGAAATTGAGCATGCCAACTGGTCGAACCCTGAAAATTGTTTACAAAACAAGCAATTTTGGGCGGTTTTGGATGCGTGTGTCAACCAACTCCCCAAAAACATGACGCAAGTTTTTACCATGCGGGCTATTTTAGAATTAGAGGCCGAGGAAATTTGTGACATATGTCAATTAACTCAGGCCAATTATTGGAAAATTTTAAGTCGCTCAAGAATTGGACTGCAACAATGCCTAACTTATCGTTGGTTTGGAGAACATAAATGATACGATGCAAAACATTTATCCAATGGGTTGTTACCGAGCAAATAAATCAACTGTCGATTTCCAAACGTGTACAAGCCACAATACACCCTTTGATGTGTTACAAGTGTCGAACTTTTAAACGCAATAACAAAGCGTTGAATCAAATACTGTCGGAATACGATGCCAACAAACCTGATGCAGGTTGAAACATTAAAAAAAGGCTTTGCACAAACAAAGCCTTTTTTAACGTTTGCTCATAAACAAACGAGCACTCTAACCACTTCTAACCACTGTTACGCAAACCCGCTGCCAAGCCATTAATCGCAATGTGGATGCCATTTTGCACCTCCTGTGACTCATCTCCTGCGCGATAGCGTTTGAGCAACTCAACTTGCAAATGATTCAACGGATCTAGGTAAGGCAATCGGTTGCGCAGGCTACGCGCAAGAGTTGGGTTATCCGATAGCAGGACATCTTGACCTGTAATTTGCATGAGTATACGAAACGTGCGTTGCCACTCGGCGATAATCTCTCCAAAAATACGCTCCGACAACACGCTATCCGTCACCATTTCAGCATAACGCGAGGCTATCGCCAAGTCTGTTTTCGACAAAACCATATCAATATTAGAAATCACTGATTTGAAAAATGGCCAATCTCGATACATCGCTTTCAATGTATTTAACCGATTGACATCACCGTCCACCCATTCTGTAAATGCAGAACCAACGCCGTACCAACCTGGCAACATGATGCGTGCTTGCGCCCACGAAAACACCCACGGAATGGCGCGCAAGTCTTCAATGCGAGTGGATGGTTTACGCGCCGAAGGACGTGAGCCGATATTCAATTGGGCAATTTCATTGATGGGCGTGGCGGCACGGAAAAAGTCGGTGAAGCCCTCGGTTTCATACACCAATTTGCGATAGGCTTTAAAACTCAAATCTGACATTTCGCGCATGGCGACCTCAAAATCGCCCCAATCTTTTGCATCCGAAGTGTGCATCGCGCTCGATTCCAAGCCCGCCGCGACTAAGGTTTCTAAATTGCGCAAGCCCAAGTCTGGGTCGCCGTATTTCGCGCCGATGACTTCGCCCTGCTCAGTGAGGCGAATTTTTCCTTGCACACTCCCTGCGGGTTGCGCCAAAATCGCTTCGTAGCTCGGTCCGCCACCGCGACCGACTGAACCGCCACGCCCATGAAAGAACGACATCGACACATTGGCTTGGGCGGCAATTTGTGTCAGGGCTTGCTGCGCTTCATACAACGACCAGTTGGAGGTCAAGAAACCACCGTCTTTATTGCTGTCTGAATAGCCAAGCATGACCTCTTGCGTGCGCCCACGGGCATCGAGCCATTGGTTGACCAAGGGCAACTTAAACCATGCGCGCATGACTTCTGGTGCGGCTTCTAAATCTTCAATGGTTTCAAACAAAGGGACGATGTCAAAGGCGCAAAATCCAGCCGCCCCTCCCGCCGCTAGCCCCGCCTCTTTCATCATCACCGCCACCTCAAGCATGTCCGACACGCTGGTGGCTTTGGAAATAATCGCTTGCTCAATTAAACGGTCGCCGAAACGTTCACGTAGCTCACGGGCTTTGTTAAAAATTGCCGTTTCACCCGTCAGCAACTCGCTTTTTGCCAACCAAGGATTGGTTAAAACACGAGAGCTGTTGAGCTCATTTAATAATAATTCGCAACGTTGGCTTTCGTTAAGTGCGCTGTAATCATCCACAACCTGAGCACCTTTGAGCAATTCAGCGACACATGCTTCATGTACATCGGAATTTTGTCGCAGGTCAATGGTCGCCAAATGAAAGCCGAAGACCTGCACCGCCTCAATCAAGTGATTCAAACGCCCCGCCACCAATGCCGCACTGTTATTGGCCCGCAATGAGGCTTCGATAATGCGCAAATCCACTAAAAAATCATCTGCGTGCCCATACATTGAGGCAGGCACTTGTGATGCGGGCACTGCCACTACACCGCACACATCATGAGCAGTTTGAGCCACTCGACCGTACAGACCAATAATAGCGCGGCGATACGGTTCATTCGCACGATGCGGCGAGGCGTCGCCTGAGCGATCCGCCAATTTTTGCAATTCGGGCGTGACTTGTACAATCGTGGTTGCCAATGGCAACTCACTACCTAACGCATGTAACTCAGCCAGATAGTGTTCAAACACTGCACTGGCTTGTGCATGGGCACAATAGTCGAGCGTTTCAGCGGTCACAAATGGATTGCCATCTCGGTCGCCACCAATCCACATCCCCATACGGATGGGCTGTAAATCTCGAATGTGCTCGCTGCACTCACCTGCGGCAAGAGACAAGGTTCGCGCTATATTTTGGTAGCGGGTCACCAAGGCGGGGATACGTTTTAAAAACGTCACAGGATAGTAACTGATGGCATTGTTAATTTCATCCGTGACTTTCAACTTAGAGGTTCGCAAAATCGAGGTTTGCCATAACGTCTGTACCAGACGGTCAATGTCTTGCGCCCACTCCTGCTCTTGTTCCTCATCCATCGCGCCAAAGTCACGACGCGTCAACAACTCCGCCAAGGCTCGGGTCAAATCCAGCATACTTTTGCGCTGCACCTGCGTCGGGTGCGCGGTTAATACGGGCACAACTGCCACTTGCGTCATGGCATGCAGCGCATCTTTCGCCGACACGCCTTTATTTTGAATATTTAACAATGCACGCGCCAAAGTACCTGTTTGCGGCGCAGCACCTTTTAAACGATAAATACGACGGCGGCGGTTTTGGTGCACATCCTCGGCAATATTCGCCAATTGCGAAAACAAACTAAAAGCACGAATCACGGTCAAAGCGGCAGAATCATCTAAGTTGGCACACATGTCGGTCAAGGCCTTACGCGCCGTTTGTGATGCGTGCGAATCGCTCTCGCTCGACTCACTTTTGCGAAAATGCACCGCAGCTTGGCGGATGCTTTCGGTATTGTCAAAGGCTTGCTGGCTCGCATGCACACGCAAGGCATCGCCTAACAAACGCCCCAATAACCGCGTGTCTTCAATTAAAGGTTGTTGTTTTTCATCGGCTTGCACGGGCAACAGCGGCGTTGCGGGTAAAGTCATGGTGTTCTCCTATGTGTTTCATACACAAAAACACAACCATGTCAGAATGGTTGTGACCCTCTTGCTTAATATTTTGTTTCTTCTTTTTCGTGTAATTTTTTGTAATGATTCGCTTGTAATCGCGAGCACTGCTTTAAAAAATAGGGATACAGCGGTTAGGCTTATTGATGTTTAAACACAGATTTAATGTTTAACTGTCGCTCTTTGACTTTGAATACCCCATGCAGTTTGAAGATGAAGTGTAGCGTGCAATTCAACATAATTCAAGGCGCGAAGTATTTCATCGTTAATTAAAAAAAGCGAGCTTACGCTCGCCTTTGTTTCGCTATGATTTCGCTTTGGTTGAAACGGGTTCAAGCACTCAGCTCCTCGTCATGCTTATGCCTGCAATGCCAGAACGGCCGCTTTCACTTGAGCGACTAATTCAGGGTGGGTCAACACATTTTGCGCCATGTCAAAGTTGTCATAAAACGAAGGCACGGATTGTGTCGCCAAAACCGTTGCACCAAAATAAGGCATTGAGTTTTTGGCCGCTGCCAACACATTACCTGCACCGCCAGGACCTGGGGAGGTGGATAACAACACAACTTTTTTATCTGCATAAACTTTAGGGCTGATACGAGATGCCCAATCAAATACGTTTTTATAGGCCGCTGAATAAGAACCGTTATGTTCTGCAAACGATATCACCAAGCCGTCCGCCGATGAAATTTTATCTAAAAATGACTGTGCCACAGGATGCTGACCTAACTCAGCTTCACGGTCTTGGCTGAATAAAGGCATATCAAAGTCATTCAAATCCAAAATTTCAATATCGGCTGTATCCAGTAAAGAGGTTGCGTACTGAACCAATTTTTTATTAATAGACTGACGACTGCTTGAAGCCGCAAAAGCAATGATTTTCATAATCTTCCTCGTGTGAAAAATTGTTTATTTGTTGATTCGCCAACTAAAGTACGAATCGATAAAAAGCTGCGATAGGATACTGCTACTCGAAAAAATTTGCTCGCCTAACCGAAAAAACCGTTCAAAAACAACAAGAGAAAAACGATTTTAGGTTCTACATCCTTTATCGCTTCACCTCAGGCATTACAAGCGACCATCCTGCTGTAACTGTAAGCCAATTTGGCGAATTTTTTGCTGAGCCACAGCCAAAGACTGAGCATTTGTATGGACCGAACTGCGCCCCAAAACCAAATCAGCCGCATGAGGCACGGCGCTGCCAAACATCACTTTAGCCCCCGATTCGCTGGTGATTTGAATGTCGCCGTTGGCGTCATCAAAGATAACCAACTGCTTTAAGCAAGATTGTCCATTCACCAGGGCATCGCCCTCATACACAAAAGCCCATGCAATGCTATGTTCTGCAGGCGTTTGATGCTGCCATGACGTGTTCGCCGACAACTCTATGGCAAAATAATCCATGTCTTGATGGGATTGAATGGGACTGCTCAAACCCTGCCAATGCCCTAAAAGCACTTTAGTCAACACCCCATTCGATTTGTGTTGGGGCACATCCTCTGGCGCTACATATTGCCCAACAGCAGGACCATCCTCGACCCCCGCAGGCATTGCCACCCACAATTGAAATCCAGTGACAAAGCCTGTGCCCAGCAATTGACCTTGATGCCAAGCGCCTCCGCCTGCATTCATCCACTCTAAACCACCTGCTTTCAAAATGCCGTTTTGTCCAGTGGTGTCTTCGTAACGCACATCACTGCCAGGCTGATACGTCAAAGTGGCGATACCTGAATGTGGATGCATGCCAAATCCGAAACCTGGTTCAACTTCGGCATTAAAAAAGTCTAAAAAGATAAAAGGCTTTAAATCCTGCCCCAAACCTTGTGGCCCAATTAAATTAACAATTGGACCATGACTGGCGGGTAAAGCTTTGAAGCTTAGAATGCTGCGTTCCATCGTTATTCACTCCTCACAAATTGATATTTTATTTGCATCTTTGATATAAACAACATCTTATATTGTTTCAAAAAATGAACAAAGACCAAAAACTAAATTCACTTTTGTTTTAATGGAATAATCACATGCCAGCTAAATACCATTGACCACGGACTCGCTCGATTGCCTTGGCTCGCCCAAAAATGCACCTCACAACAGCCTCTACTTATCTACACAGACGAAAAATCAAAACATCACAATTGGCATTTTGTGCAGTTTCAGCCTATAATCGCAGTCTTTACATTATTGATTAATTTGAGTTTTTCATGGAAATTGAACGCATCAACGCCATTGGCAACCAACTGAATGACCTTCGTGAGCGCATCGAAGCGCTATGGGGGTATCTTTGACTACGATACCAAAGCAGACCGCTTAATCGTTGTCAATGCTGAGCTAGAAGACCCAAATGTTTGGAACGACTCCAAGCGTGCTCAAGAATTAGGCAAAGAAAAAAAGTCTCTCGACAACACGGTTGACTTGTTAAATCATCTAAAATCACATCAAGCGGACACTGCCGAATTGTTTGAAATGGCAAAAGATGAAGACGATGTCGCCACCATCGCAGCTTTAGAGAGCGATGTGCACTCGCTGGAAGAGGAATTGGGCAAAGCTGAGTTTCGCCGTATGTTCTCAAACCCAATGGATTCAGCCAGTTGCTTTTTGGACATCCAAGCAGGGGCAGGCGGTACGGAGGCATGCGACTGGGCTTCGATGTTGTTACGCCAATACGTGCGCTATTGCGAACGCAAAGACTTTAAAGTCGAAATTTTGGAAGAATCAGCTGGCGATGTTGCAGGCATTAAGTCCGCCAGTTTGAAGGTCGATGGTGAATATGCGTACGGCATGTTGCGCACAGAAACAGGCGTTCATCGCTTGGTGCGCAAATCACCATTTGACTCGAACAATGGTCGCCACACGTCTTTTGCCAGTATTTTTGTGTATCCAGAAGTCGATGATTCGATTGAAATTGAAGTCAACCCAGCAGATTTACGGGTTGACACTTACCGCGCCTCTGGTGCAGGTGGGCAGCACATCAATAAAACCGACTCAGCGGTGCGTTTAACCCATATGCCTACAGGCATTGTGGTGCAGTGCCAAAATGACCGTTCGCAACACCGCAATCGCGCCGAAGCGATGCAAATGTTAAAGTCAAAGCTATACGAACTGGAACTGCGCAAGCGTCAAGGCGAGCAAGATAAGCTAGAAGCCTCGAAAAGCGATGTGGGTTGGGGACATCAAATCCGCTCGTATGTATTGGATCAGTCACGCATCAAAGACTTGCGCACCAATGTTGAAATTTCAAACACCACTAAAGTACTCGATGGCGACCTAGACGCTTTCATTGAAGCGAGCCTTAAACAAGGTGTTTAATCCTTATTAACAGAAAGATTGACGATGAAACGTGCTCATACAATTATTGCAACAGCCATAAGCATCAGTGCTTTGCTTGCCGCGCCTATGGCTCATGCTTTACAAATCACCAATTTTGACAAATTAACGCGCAAACAAATTGAACAGTCTTACTATTTCGACTGGAATCGTAACTCAACTTTTCGCGCCTCAATTATTAAAGCCTTTTCTGCTTCTGGGATTTCCATTCCAACTTGGCTACATCGCGGCGGCGGTCCTTCTGCCCCTTCTCAAGTGATTGACAGTGGCTCGACGCACTTTGTCTTACTCAACACGTGCAAACAACATGAATGCAGTGAAAATAACGTATATGTCTTATTTGACCCTGCGACAAAGGCCACTGCATTGGCAGGTAAATTAGACGACAAGCCTGTTTGGATTGGGGTAAAAAACCCTACCGTTAAACAAATTTTAAGCAACGCCAGCGGCTTGCGCTAAATTATTTTATTTTGCCGATTCAATCTAAAGTCCCTCATGTCGTTATTGATAAACGCTGGTTCGACATCGGCGTTTATTTTTATTTTTTCTAAAGCCAATCATGAACGCTCACACAACCCCAGACTCAAATACCCAAATCCACGATGAAAACACCATCATGGCAGAACGTCGTCATAAATTATCAGCATTGCGCGAACGCGGCAACGCCTATCCAAACGACTTCAGCCCCAGCCATCGTGCGGGCGACTTACAAGCGCAATACCAAGATACCGATAAAGCAGCACTTGAGGTCGCTCATGTGACCGTGTCGATTGCAGGCCGCATGATGCTCAAACGCGTGATGGGTAAAGCCAGCTTTGCGACGGTACAAGATGCAACGGGGCAAATTCAGTTTTACATCAACGACGAGGGCGTCGGCGCAGACGCTCATGAAGCTTTTAAACATTGGGACATGGGCGACATCGTGGCGGCTGAAGGCGTGCTGTTCAAAACCAATAAGGGCGAGCTGTCTTTGCGTTGCCAAACATTGCGATTATTAAGCAAATCATTGCGCCCTTTACCAGATAAATTTCACGGTTTAGCGGATCAAGAAATGAAGTACCGTCAACGCTACGTTGACCTCATCGTCACGCCCGAAACGCGCGAGACGTTTATCAAGCGAACCAAAGCCATGAACGCGATGCGTGCATTTATGGTTGAAAACAACTTCATGGAAGTCGAAACCCCGATGCTCCACGCCATCCCTGGGGGCGCGTCGGCTAAACCTTTCAAAACCCATCACAATGCGCTGGACATGGAGATGTTCCTGCGCATCGCCCCTGAGTTGTACCTCAAACGCTTGATTGTTGGCGGCTTTGAGCGCGTGTTTGAAGTCAACCGCAACTTCCGCAATGAAGGTGTGTCGGTGCGTCACAACCCAGAATTTACCATGATGGAGTTCTACGCGGCGTACACCGATTACCAATGGATTATGGATTACACCGAGCAAATTTTGCGCGAAGTCGCCATCCGTGCCACAGGCAGCGCGACCTTGACCTATCAAGGCAAAGAAGTCGACTTATCAAAACCATTTGACCGCTTAACCATCGTGCAAGCCATCGAAAAATACGCGCCCGATTACATCGGCAGCGACTTTAACGATGAAACCTTTTTGCGCAACGAGTTGAAGAAAAAAGGCGCTGACATCAACGCCCCTCAAATCAAAAACGCAGGCGTGGGCGCGTTGCAATTGGCCTTGTTTGAAGAAGTGGCGGAGCATTTGCTGTGGAACCCGACTTTCATCATTGATTACCCCATTGAAGTTTCACCGCTGGCCCGCGCCTCCGATGCTGTCGAAGGCATCACTGAACGCTTTGAATTGTTTATGACGGGACGCGAATACGCCAACGGCTTCTCTGAGTTGAACGACCCCGAAGACCAAGCCGCTCGCTTCATGGCGCAAGTCGCAGCCAAAGATGCAGGGGATGACGAAGCCATGTATTACGACGCCGACTACATTCGCGCACTTGAATACGGCATGCCTCCAACAGGCGGCTGCGGCATCGGTATTGACCGCTTCATGATGTTATTAACCGACAGTCCTAATATTCGTGACGTTCTGTTGTTTCCGCATTTGCGTAAAGAAGAGTTCTAAAAATAATACGGGAAAAATCAAAAATTTCCCGTATTTTTATGGCATGCCTGCCTAGTACTTATGAGCGAAGCAAACATTTCTCTTCATGTAAAAAATTGATGCACATCCAACACTTGATTTGTCACCCTGCACACACGCAGAGCCAAGCCAGCCGCGCCGTCACAATCGGTAACTTTGACGGCGTGCATCGCGGTCATGCGGCTATTTTTGATGCGCTGACAAAACACGCCTCAGCACATCAAATGGTACCAACCGTCGTCACTTTTGACCCGAACCCCAAGACTTTTTTTGCGGCGCAACGCGGTCAACCTGTACCAACACGTATTTCACCCTTGCGCAACAAACTGGAGCTTTTTAAACAACATGGCATCGCTGATGTGGTGATTTTACCTTTCAATCAACAACTGGCGAACATGGATGCACACGATTTCGTCAATCACATTTTGGTTAAAGCGCTCAACACTCAACATCTATTGATTGGCGATGATTTTCGTTTCGGTGCGGCTCGGAAGGGAGACTTTGCTTTACTTCAAAAGCTAAGCTCAACTTATGGTTACACCTTGGCCTCACAACATGCCTTTACGCAGGCGAGCGAACGAATCTCGAGTACCGCTGTACGTCAAGCCATTGCGGCAGGCGATATGGCTCTGGCAAAAATTTTATTGGGTCATGATTACGTACTGAGTGGACACATTATTTACGGTCAACAGTTGGGTCGCACCATCGGCGTGCCGACCATCAACTTGAAAATGCCCGACAATCTTGCGGCGCAAGGTATTTTTGCGGTCACTGTCGAACTGAGCGGGCAGACACACCAAGGCGTTGCCAGCATTGGCACACGCCCCTCGGTCAAGACCAATGGGCAATGTTGGTGTGAGGTTCATCTATTTGATTTTAATGAGAATGTATATGGTCAAATCGCCAAGGTGACATTGCATCACAAAATTCGAGACGAAGAAAAATTTAACGGCATGGATGCTTTGATGAATGCAATCAATCACGACATCCAACTGGCACGCGCGTTCTTTAATAATTAAGTCCATACGAAAAAATAAAAACCTACTTTTTCGTGTTTTTTAGTCAAAATCTTGTTGAAAGCCACCTCGCCTGAACGTCAATACTAAAGTATCGCGGTAACCCCCATCGTGTTCAATTGGCAAAATTGGGGTGGATTCATGAATGACTTTTTCGTCATCTAAAAACAATAAACTCCATGCGTCAGTCAAAGTAAAACGCTGCCCAAAAGAGCCGTTTGCTTCAAATACTCGCGTTTCTCCACCTTTAATACCTTTTCGCTCAACCAGTAAAACGGCGACAAAATCAACGCCATCACGATGTGCGCCCTCGGGTGTCGGGCGACCGATGCCATCGGTCGTATCAATCCTGAACTGGTGGGCTTCGATATACCAGGTTTGCTCACCTTTTAAAGCCGAACAATATTGCGCCAAAGCCTGCAGCAAGTTTTGCCACGCAGCAGTCGCAACCACAGTGGGCTGTATGGGTTCAAACAAACGCACCATGCCACCATGCAAAGCATTGTATGACAACGGCTGCCAATGCGGACGGTGCGTGACTTGCCTAAGACGACCATTCTCGACAATAAAAGAGGAATGGCGACGCCTGCGATAACGCCCACCATCTTTCAAATAGTTATCAGGTGGCAAATCATGCCAACTCTCGACGAGGGGTTGCAAATCAGCCTGCGCCATCGTACAGACATCCGCAGCACTCAAAACAGCATAACCTTGTTTTTGTACGGAAGAAACAAAGTGGTCAACAGCAACAACGGTCGGGGAAATAAGGTCGGACATGATGAGAGCACAAATGGAAAAATTCAAAGTGGCATTGTACGCATACCACTTCAACATGCGCAAATTGGTCTGAAAAACACCTTACAAAACTTAAATAAAATAGTACCACTTTAAATTTACCTCAAATGAAAACTAAAAAGAAACTTTTCCCCCTTGAAATATACAAACATTGCCATCATAATTAGCAGTCTATGGGGTAGACTGCTAAAATCATGCAAAGCACACGCACATTGCTGATTAGCCATATCCCAAGTTATTGATTTTAAAAATTTTTGTATTTAACCTTTTTAAGGAGTTATTCATGAACATTCGTCCTTTGCACGATCGTGTGATTGTTAAACGCGTTGATGCTGAGCGCACTACAGCTTCTGGCATCGTTATTCCAGAAAGCGCCACTGAAAAACCCGATCAAGGTGAAGTCATTGCTGTAGGTCCAGGCAAGCGTAACGATCAAGGCGTACAACAAGCCCTCGACGTTAAAGTCGGCGATCGCGTATTGTTTGGTAAATACGCAGGTCAAACCGTTAAAATTAACGGTGATGAAGTACTCGTGATGCGCGAAGAAGACATCATGGGCGTGATTCAAAAATAATTAAAAAATAAATTTGAACTGAATTTATTTTTTTAACCTGCTGTGTTTGTGCCAGAGCCTGCCTCTCGCAAACAATAGTGAAATAGTTATACTTTAGGAGTAAGAAATGCCAGCAAAACAAGTGTTATTCGGCGACAGCGCTCGCGCAAAAATGGTTGAAGGCGTTAACGTATTAGCCGATGCCGTTAAAGTTACCTTAGGCCCTAAAGGCCGCAATGTGGTATTGGAACGCAGCTTTGGCGGCCCAACTGTGACTAAAGACGGTGTATCTGTGGCCAAAGAAGTGGAATTAAAAGACAAATTCCAAAACATGGGCGCGCAAATGGTTAAAGAGGTGGCTTCACGCACATCTGACAATGCAGGTGACGGCACGACAACCGCAACAGTATTGGCACAATCAGTGGTTCGCGAAGGCATGAAATACGTGGCCGCAGGCATGAACCCAATGGATTTGAAGCGCGGCATCGACAAAGCGACCATCGCCGCCATCGAAGAATTGAAAAAAATCTCTCAACCAACGACTTCAAATAAAGAAATCGCCCAAGTCGGTACAATTTCTGCCAACTCTGACGACTCTATTGGCAACATCATTGCTGAAGCGATGGATAAAGTCGGTAAAGAAGGCGTGATTACGGTTGAAGACGGCAAGTCATTGCAAAATGAACTCGACGTGGTTGAAGGTATGCAATTTGACCGTGGCTACTTGTCACCTTACTTCATCAACAACGCTGAGAAACAAGTTGTTGAAATGGACAGCCCATTCGTTCTGTTGTACGACAAAAAAATCTCTAACATCCGTGATTTACTGCCTACTTTGGAACAAGTGGCTAAATCAGGTCGTCCATTGTTAATCGTTGCTGAAGACGTTGATGGCGAAGCCTTAGCGACTTTAGTCGTAAACAACATCCGTGGCATTTTGAAAACTGCAGCAGTTAAAGCCCCAGGCTTTGGCGACCGTCGCAAAGCCATGCTCGAAGACATCGCTATTTTGACAGGTGGCACGGTCATCGCTGAAGAAACAGGTTTGACTTTGGAACAAGTGACATTGGAACACTTGGGTCAAGCCAAACGCGTTGAAATCGGCAAAGAAAACACCATCATCATCGACGGCGCAGGCCAAACCGCCAATATCGAAGCCCGCGTTAAACAAATCCGCGCTCAAATCGAAGAATCAACGTCTGACTATGACCGCGAAAAATTGCAAGAACGCGTTGCCAAATTAGCAGGCGGTGTAGCCGTCATCAAAGTTGGTGCAGCCACCGAAGTTGAAATGAAAGAGAAAAAAGCCCGTGTTGAAGACGCGTTGCATGCGACTCGTGCTGCAGTTGAAGAAGGCATCGTGCCAGGCGGCGGCGTCGCCCTCCTCCGCGCACGCGCAGCCATCAGCGGCCTGACGGGTAGCAATGCAGACCAAAATGCAGGCATCCAAATCGTTTTGCGTGCCATGGAAGAACCATTGCGCCAAATCGTACAAAACGCAGGTGAAGAAGCTTCTGTCGTTGTAAACCGAGTGATTGCAGAAAAAGGTAACTTTGGTTACAACGCTTCAACCAGCGAATATGGCGATATGGTTGCCATGGGCGTTCTCGACCCAACTAAAGTCACCCGCACTGCATTGCAAAATGCCGCATCAGTTGCAGGCTTGATTTTGACAACAGACTGCATGATTGCTGAAATCCCTGAAGAAAAACCTGCGATGCCTGATATGGGTGGCATGGGCGGTATGGGTGGTATGGGCGGCATGATGTAAGACATCCCTGACTGACAAGGCTCAAACCAATAAAAAATATAAATTGAGCAGTCAATCAAATAAACAAAACCCCAGCGACGGCTGGGGTTTTGTTTATTAAGAATGATGTCAATATTTCGCACAAGCCCTATCAATTAAAACGTAAAAAACTCCCAATTTTATAAAAGAGACCAATTTTAAGCCCACAAACAGAACAAGCTTGGGGGCAGCACGCGAAATCAATTCAGTGAAAACCGCCGTCCAATCCCGATGCCAAACACCCAAGGGTTCGCTTTTAAGGTACCGAGGCTTTTCGAGCCAATATGCGCATCTGTTGATATGGTTAAGTACTTCACGTCTGCATTAAAAAAATATTTATCATTAATCATCACGTCCGTACCCACCTGCAAAGCCAGACCAACCCCTTGCTTGTCTATGCCAATTGATTTGCCATGCAAATTAAGGTCGTTGTTATGAAAATACGTGTAGTTTAAGCCTGCTCCCACATAAGGACGAATTTTTTTATCAGGACTGAAATGATATTGCAATGTCAATGTCGGCGGCGCAGCGCCCACACTGCCAAGATTGCCAAGGTCTGTTTTTAGTTCAACTCGTGTTAGCCCTAGACTTAATTCTGCCCCTATATTTTTGGTCATCATATACGTCACATCCAGCTCTGGCATGGGGTCGGAATCCAAGGAAGTATTGGTTCGTGGCAATAAACCATTATCACCTCTCGAGGAATGCAAGAGTGAGAGACGACCGCGCACAATCAAATCACCTGCGTCAGCAAAAACCACGCCCGCCCACAAGCAATTAACGACCACAATAGATTTTATCAATACCTTTTTCATACACTCCCTTTTCAGTTGGCCAAAATTTAAAAAACGTCACCCAATGCGCTCACTTATTAATAATTATAAATTTATATTTATAAAAGACACATTCTAACAACATAAATCTTGAGAAAGCAAACGAAAACGGCAAAAAAATAATTTACACATTATTTTTCAGTGCTTGTGCGTAAGTCTGTAAACACCTCTCTCGAGCCATACCGTGTTCAACCATTGGCTCAGGATAATCCTTCGTCCCGAACTCAGGCAACCAACGGCGTACATAGTCGCCATTTGGATCAAATTTTTTCATTTGTAAGGTTGGATTAAAAACCCGAAAATAAGGGGCCGCATCACAGCCGCAACCCGCGGCCCACTGCCAACCGCCATTGTTAGCGGCTAAATCATAGTCTAATAATTTTTGTGCAAAATAACGTTCGCCCCAACGCCAATCAATCAGTAAATGTTTAGTCAAAAATGAGGCAACAACCATACGGACGCGGTTGTGCATAAAACCCGTTTCATTAAGCTCACGCATTCCCGCATCAACCAAGGGATAACCCGTCTGCCCTGCACACCACTTTGAAAAATCAGATGACTGATTACGCCAGACAATTTGGTCGTAGATGGGTTTAAACGATTGGTTCACAAGTTGCGGGTGATGCCACAAAATCATCTGATAAAAATCCCGCCAAATCAATTCATTAAGAAATACTGAACTGCGTACCTGTGCATACGAGGCAACTTGCCGAATACTGACCGTGCCGAATCGCAAATGAACACCAAGCCTTGATGTGGCGGATAAAGCGGGATAATCACGTTGCTCTGCATAAACATCCAATACACCTAAATCCAGCATCTTGGTTGGAAAAGTCACGTTCATCGGTTCAAATTGCAATTGCTGCAAAGTCGGAATGGGTCGCTCTGCTTGGCGATGAACTGCCTCTATATACGAAATTGTTGGATATGAGCGTAAATAAAAGTCGTTAAGCAAGGACAACCATTTTTTTGAATACGGCGTAAAAACAGTATATGGCTGACCATCCGCCTTCATCACTTCATTTTTTTCAAAAACGACATGGTCCTTAAAAGCACGAAATGCAACGCCTTGAGTACCCAGATAATCATAAATTAATTTATCGCGTGCACGTGCATCAGGCTCATAATCTCGATTGGCATACACGGCTTGCACGTCATATTCATCCATCAACGCTTTAAAAACAGCCAAAGGCTCCCCATGACGCACATCTAACGTTGAACCAAACGAAACCAACTCTTTTTGTAACCGCTCAATGGCTTGATGGATAAAAACCACTCGCTTATCTGCCCTGCTCGTTAAGGCATCTAAAATTGTGGTGTCAAAAATAAATAAAGGCTGCACGCTCAGACCCGATGCCGACGCATTTTTTAAGGCTTGATATAACCCCCCGTTATCATCAAGACGTAAATCGCGTCGAAACCAAAACAAAATAACGGGTGTTTTCATGGTGGGTTGCTTAAAATTTATAAATAATGCTAAAAAACAGGCTCGTTCTTATAACGCAACGTAATAAATCTAATTTGTATAACTTTATTATAATGAATACATATATCAGTTAGTTGCTTAAATGACTAAATCAGGCATCAAAAAAGGGGCTACTGCCCCCTTTTTATACCTTATGCTTTATCACTCGATTTTTCTAATGGGTCGAGGGCCAGCCACATCCAAACGATAGCCGAAACCATAGACCGTTCTTAAAACAAAACCATTTTCAACGGTCAAATTCAACAAGTGTCGTAAACGATAGATATGGGTATCCAACGTTCGACTGCTCAAGTTATTACTTTTTTGCCAAACTTCAGAAAATATAAGCTCACGTGAAACGGGCTTACCTAAATTGCGGAAAAACAGCAAAGCTAAACTAAACTCTCGTTCAGTCAACTCAATTACCTGTCCTTTACAAGTGACTGTTTGTTCAAACGAATTGAATTCGTAATTACTGATTTTGATGATGCCACTGCCTTCTCTGGCCTCTAATCGAGGGGTAGCAACTGGCAACTCATTTTCTTTTTTAATCGCCAAACGAGAAATGATTTTATTCGCTCGAATCAATCGCTGTACACGTGCACCCAGCTCGCGCGGTCGAAATGGGGCCGTCAAATAATCATCTGCACCCGCATTAAAACAAGCCAACATATCACTCTCTGCGTGTAATTTCGAAATAACAACAACCGAAGTATATGCACGATTTTGTTGAGAGTCGTATTGGCGTATCGATTGCAAAATCATATTGATGTTAATCACATCCACTGAACTGCCGATAACAACACAATCAAAATACTCTGTTTTTAGATTACTCAATAAATTGATACTGTCCGTGAACTCTCTGCACTCAACGATTTCATTCCAAAATATTTTTTCTTTATCAAATAATGAATGTTCGATGCTTTGGAGCGAGGTCATGCTATTTTCTAGAATTGCAATTTTCATATTATCTGCCGCTACGGCCCTTAAAAGCTTATAAATAAAGTTAGTTGTTGAATTGTTTTGTAACTCTACAGTTAACAATTACGGGTAAACCACATTTCATTCTATCTTTTTGCATGCTGTATAAAACGCATATGATTATAAATCTCATAAGAATACAAAACAATAGATTTTTTAATGACAAACTGACTTTAAAAGGCTTGATAAGACTGGCGTGAGGCAAGATTTACCAAAAGTAGATAAAAACACCATCCCTTTGGTAGGGCTATTGAAAATAATATACATGTCTTTTAATAAACATCTCCCGACCAAACGGCATCCACCCATTCTATCCAGTGCATTACTTTTTTATTTGTTGCACTCGCTATGTGTTGGATACAGCCAATATTGGCACTTAAAATAAATGAAGCATTTTCTTGTTTTAAATCACGCATCTTATTATTAAGTAGTTGAGTAGAGATGCTTGCTTGAGTAATGGCATAAGTCCCAGCGGAGCCACAACACAGATGTGTATTTAGGCTTGGCGTTAAGTGCATGCCAAGATTTATAAATTGCTTTTCTAAACGACCTTTGAGTCTTTGACCATGCTGCAATGTACAGGACTCATGATAAGCTACCGTTTTCATACTTTCAGGTAACTGATCAATGCAGGTTTTAAGTGTCTGAAAGATTGCTGGATTACCCTCAAGCAATAAGGCAACAATTTCAGAGACATCTCTTACTGCCGCGCTGATTCGTTGGGCTCTGTTTGCCCAAAGCTCATCATGGCGTAAAGCAAAAGCATACTCTTTCAATTGCAATCCACAAGCGGATGCATTAGAGACAATGAGTGCCTGTGGATGACGGGCAATGAGCGAGCTCCAAGCACCAATGTTATGACGCGCCTTCTCTAAAGCACCATCCATGTCATCAGCATGAGCAGACACTGCACCACAACACCCATCTTGCGCAATCAATACATTAACACCCCACGCTTGCAATAAGCGTCGGGTTGCATGGTTGATATTCGGTGACAATGAATTTTGAACGCATCCTTGATGCAAAATAACAGTCATCTGCGTAGATTCCATCTGTGTAACTACTAAAGACCTGGATTTTTTCAGTGCTGCAGGTTTTAGCTTTTTGGAATAATACCTAGGCAAACAGCCCCTACTCGACTGACCGACAAGCCATAACACTTGAAACATTTTGGGTCGACTAAGTATTTGTCGCATAACAGTCAATTTAAACCGACCTAGGCGCGAACGCACAGCTTTTTGTTTTAGGAATGTTCGCCCCCATTCCAAAATATGCCCATATTGCACACCTGATGGACAAGCGGTTTCACAAGCTCGACAAGTCAAACAACGGTCAAGATGCAATTGAACAGACGCTTCATCAGCTTGTCCTTCTAATAAATTTTTAATTTGATAAATACGTCCACGAGGGCTATCAAGCTCATCGCCCAAAATACCATACGTCGGGCGGTAATCATCCCAAACATAACAGCATTTCAAAGTGGAATTAAAAACCCCAGTTTTAGTAAAGCAATCAAATCTGTCAAGGGCGGCGTATCCGGCG
>NZ_SNZE01000006.1:114744-117267 GCF_004363775.1 Hydromonas duriensis | reverse complement strand
CAAACCCTACTCACCGCCTATGAGCCCTGGCTAGAAGCCGCCCTCAAAGCCGACAGCCACCGACCCAAGCGTGACCGACGCACAGCGGTCAAACTTCACGAAGAGCTTAAAAAGCAAGGTTTCAATGGTAGTTACAGCCGCATCACTGAATACATCAAACGCTGGCGCATCAAGGGTGGGCACACAAGTAAAGCATTCGTGCCACTCAAATTCCACCTTGGTGAAGCCTATCAATTCGACTGGTCCGAAGAATGGCTCATGGTTGCAGGGCAAGTGCGTAAAGTCATCGCAGCCCACACCAAGCTCTGTGCCAGTCGAGCCTTCATCGTATTGGGCTACCCCGCCCAAGGTCACGAAATGCTATTTGATGCCCACACCCGCGCATTCACCGCCATGGGCGGCATAGCCAAACGTGGTATCTATGACAACATGAAGACCGCTGTTGACAAGATAACCAAAGGCAATGGTCGGGTTGTCAACACACGCTTCTACGCCATGGCAGCGCACTACCTCATTGACCCAGACTTCTGTAACGCCGCATCGGGCTGGGAGAAAGGGATTGTCGAGAAGAACGTACAAGATGCTCGACGACGAATATGGATTGACGCTAAAAACGAGCGATTCGAGAGCTTTGACGCACTCAACGATTGGCTGACAGACAAATGCCAAGCATTATGGGCAACACTCAAACACCCCGAATACAAAGACTTAAGCATCGCCGACGTGCTACATGAAGAGCGAGATCACCTGATGCCCATGCCTACACCATTTGATGGTTATGTACAAAGCATGGGTAGAGTCAGCAATACGTGCTTGGTTGCTGTTGAAAGCAACCATTACTCCGCTCCCAGCCGCTTAGCGGGTCAGCGTGTAGACATTCACCTCTATGCCAACCGCGTTGACTTGTACGACGATAAAGGCTTGGTTGCCAGCCACAAGCGGTTATTGGGCCGCGACCAAACAAGTTATAACTGGCAACATTACGTACCGCTGATTCAAAGCAAATCAGGCGCATTGCGTAATGGTGCGCCGTTTGAGGAGATGCCAGAAGCATTGCATCAATTGCAAGTCGCACTACTGCGGCGCGAGCGACAAACGGGCAGCAAGCTGATGGCACAGGTATTAGCAGCAGTTCCTGTGCATGGTTTGGAGGAAGTGCTGGTTGCGGTCGAACTGGTGCTTGAATCAGGCGTGCACAGCGCCGAGCATGTACTCAACATTCTCAATCGAATCAAGCAGAAAGCGGCACCGCCCAGTGTTGAAAGCGCATTGGAGTTGACCGAAGAGCCGATTGCCGATACCGCCCGCTACGAAGAGTTGATGGGAGGCAATCATGACTAAAGCTGAAATCATTGCGCAACTTAAAGAGTTGAAACTACACGGCATGGCTGACTGCTATGCAGAGCTTATCAACCAACCTGGGCTGATGATTGAGTCGCCGGATTGGCTACTTAAACACTTGATAGAAGCGGAGGGGACTGAACGCGCTCTGCGTTCAATCGGCTATCAAATGAAATCGGCACGGTTTCCTGTACACCGTAATTTACAGAGCTTTGATTTCAAGCAAGCAAAGGTTGATGAAAGCTTGATGGGTGAGTTGGCTACATTTAAGTTTAGTGAGTCGGCCACCAATGTTGTGCTGGTCGGTGGTACGGGAACGGGTAAAACGCATTTGGCTACAGGTTTGGGCGTTGAGGGTATTGCTCGTCATGGTAAGCGAGTGCGATTCTACTCGACGATTGATTTGGTGAATCAGTTGGAGGTCGAGAAGGCTACTGGTAAACAGGGGCGTTTGGCAATGACTTTGCTGCAGATGGACTTGGTGATTTTAGATGAACTGGGTTATTTGCCGTTCTCACAGGCAGGTGGTGCGTTGTTGTTTAACCTGCTGTCCAAGATTTATGAGCGTACCAGTGTCATCATTACGACAAACTTGACTTTCTCTGAGTGGAACAATGTGTTTGGGGATGCAAAACTCACTACTGCGCTACTGGATCGCTTGACGCATCACTGCCATATCGTAGAAACGGGGAATGAGTCATATCGATTTAAGCAGAGCACGGCTACAGCGAAGGCGCGTATCAAAACTAGGGAGAAGAACAAAAAAGAGCCTTTTTAAAAACTTAAAGACAGTTCGTGTCGTTTTATATCGAGAAATGAAAGGAATCAAATGAAGTCAATCTGATAAACTTATCCACAGGTGCAACCCAATTTGCGCCTTTAACTGCCTGGTCAAATTTCAACGCGCACTCATGGTCAGTTTTACTCGAGCAACAACACTCAATTGCGTCATTGTCGTCAGCATCGAGCACAGCAACGAGCAGCGTCAACTCATTGTCTACTTCAACGTCATCTGCGATTAGCACGACCAACAGCAATGTGACATCATTGTCAACTGCAACGTCAACGGGCTTGAGCAGTGCAAACAGCTCAATCGCATCGTTGTCATCAGCGGTATCGACAGGTGTTTCAACTGCAGTATCAAGCGCAGTATCAACAGCGATGAGCACAGCGACCAGCAGC
>NZ_SNZE01000006.1:110728-114650 GCF_004363775.1 Hydromonas duriensis | reverse complement strand
CAAACAGCTCAATCGCATCGTTGTCATCAGCGGTATCGACAGGTGTTTCAACTGCAGTATCAAGCGCAGTATCAACAGCGATGAGCACAGCGACCAGCAGCGTCAACTCATTGTCAACGGCGACGTCGTCAGCAATCAGCACGACCAACAGCAACGTGACATCATTGTCAACCTCAACGTCAACGGGCTTGAGCAGCGCCAACAGCTCAATTGCATCATTGTCATCAGCGGTATCGACAGGTGTTTCAACGGCCATGTCAAGTGCAGTATCAACAGCGATGAGTACAGCAACGAGCAGCGTCAACTCATTGTCAACTGCAACCTCGTCAGCCATCAGCACGACCAACAGCAACGTGACATCATTGTCAACCTCAACGTCAACGGGCTTGAGCAGCGCCAACAGCTCAATCGCATCATTGTCATCAGCGGTATCGACAGGTGTTTCAACGGCAGTGTCAAGTGCAGTATCGACAGCAGTATCAACAGCAATCAGCACAGCAAGGAGCAGCGTCAACTCATTGTCAACGGCAACGTCTGCGGCAATCAGCACGACCAACAGCAACGTGACGTCACTGTCAACCTCAACGTCAGCGGGCTTGAGCAGCGCCAACAGCTCAATTGCATCATTGTCGTCAGTTTCAGGCGGCGCGGTGTCGTCATTGTCAACCGCGACTGCAGTGGGCTTGAGTAGTGCAAACAGCTCAATCGCATCATTGTCGTCAGCGGTATCGACAGGTGTTTCAACTGCAGTATCAAGCGCAGTATCAACAGCGATGAGCACAGCAACGAGCAGCGTCAACTCATTGTCAACGACAACGTCTGCGGCAATCAGCACGACCAACAGCAACGTGACATCATTGTCAACCTCAACGTCAACGGGCTTGAGCAGCGCCAACAGCTCAATCGCATCGTTGTCATCAGCGGTATCGACAGGTGTTTCAACTGCAGTATCAAGCGCAGTATCAACAGCGATGAGCACAGCGACCAGCAGCGTCAACTCATTGTCAACGACAACGTCGTCAGCAATTAGCACGACCAACAGCAATGTGACATCATTGTCAACTGCAACGTCAACGGGCTTGAGCAGCGCCAACAGCTCAATCGCATCATTGTCGTCAGCGGTATCGACAGGTGTTTCAACTGCAGTATCAAGCGCAGTATCAACGGCGATGAGCACAGCAACGAGCAGCGTCAACTCATTGTCAACGGCAACGTCATCTGCGATTAGCACGACCAACAGCAACGTGACATCATTGTCAACTGCAACGTCAACAGGCTTGAGCAGCGCCAACAGCTCTATTGCATCATTGTCGTCAGTGGTATCGACAGGTGTTTCAACAGCAGTGTCAAGTGCGGTATCAACAGCAATCAGCACAGCAACGAGCAGCGTCAACTCATTGTCAACGGCAACGTCATCAGCGATTAGCACGACCAACAGCAATGTGACATCATTGTCAACCTCAACGTCAGCGGGCTTGAGCAGCGCCAACAGCTCAATTGCATCGTTGTCTACTGTGGTGTCGACAGGTGTTTCAACAGCAGTGTCAAGTGCGGTATCAACAGCAATGAGTACAGCAACGAGCAGCGTCAACTCATTGTCAACGGCAACGTCATCGGCCTTGAGCACAGTGGACAGCAATGTCACTTCATTGTCGACAGCGACTTCGTCAGCAATCAGCACGACCAACAGCAACGTGACATCATTGTCAACTGCAACGTCAACAGGCTTAAGCAGCGCCAACAGCTCAATCGCATCATTGTCGTCAGCGGTATCGACAGGTGTTTCAACTGCCGTGTCAAGCGCCGTATCAACAGCAGCATCAACGGCAATCAGCACAGCAACGAGCAGCGTCAACTCATTGTCAACGGCAACGTCATCAGCAATTAGCACGACGAATAGCAACGTGACATCATTGTCAACTGCAACGTCAACGGGTTTGAGCAGTGCCAACAGCTCAATCGCATCATTGTCGTCAGCGGTATCGACAGGTGTTTCAACTGCCGTGTCAAGCGCCGTATCAACAGCAGCATCAACGGCAATCAGCACAGCAACGAGCAGCGTCAACTCATTGTCGACGGCAACATCATCGGCATTGAGCACAGTTGATAGCAACGTGACTTCATTGTCAACGGGCTTGAGTGGTGCCAACAGTTCAATCGCATCATTGTCATCTGTTGTATCGACAGGCGTATCAAGTGCTTTGAGCACGACAAATAGCAGTGTGTTCTCTTTGTCAACAGGTTTAAGCACGACAAACAGCAACCTCACTTCATTGTCAACATCAACGTCAACAGGCTTCAGTTCAGCAGGTAGCTCGATTGCTTCATTGTCTACAGTCGTCTCAGAAGGCCTCTCTACAGCGGCTTCAACAGTGATGTCTACGGTTGTATCGTCAGTGGTGTCGACTGCGGTTTCAACGGCTGTTTCAACAGTCATGTCAACCGTTATTTCGAGTGCTGTTTCGACGATTATTTCAGCTTCGTTCAGTACAGTGGAAAGCACCGTGACATCATTGTCAACGTTGACATCGACTGGTTTCAGTACGACTGAAAGCAATATCACATCATTGTCAACTGCAACGTCAACGGGCTTGAGCAGCGCCAACAGCTCAATCGCATCGTTGTCTACCGTGGTGTCGTCTGGTGTTTCAACAGCCGTGTCAAGTGCGGTATCAACAGCAATGAGCACAGCGACCAGCAGCGTGAACTCACTGTCAACTGCAACATCATCAGCATTGAGTACCGTTGATAGCAATGTGACTTCATTGTCAACGACAACGTCTGCGGCAATCAGCACGACGAATAGCAATGTCACATCGTTGTCAACAGGCTTGAGCAGCGCCAACAGCTCAATCGCATCGTTGTCAACAGTGGTATCGACAGGTGTTTCAACTGCCGTGTCAAGCGCCGTATCAACAGCAGCATCAACGGCAATCAGCACAGCAACGAGCAGCGTCAACTCATTGTCAACGGCGACATCATCGGCCTTGAGCACAGTGGACAGCAATGTCACATCATTGTCGACAGCAACCTCGTCAGCCATCAGCACGACGAATAGCAACGTGACGTCGTTGTCAACGTCAACGTCAACAGGCTTGAGCAGTGCCAACAGCTCAATCGCATCGTTGTCAACGGTGGTATCGACAGGCGTTTCAACAGCCGTGTCAAGCGCAGTATCAACAGCGATGAGCACAGCAACGAGCAGCGTCAACTCATTGTCGACGGCCACATCATCGGCCTTGAGCACAGTGGACAGCAATGTCACATCATTGTCGACAGCAACGTCATCTGCGATTAGCACAACCAACAGCAATGTGACATCGTTGTCAACTGCAACGTCAACGGGCTTGAGCAGCGCCAACAGCTCAATTGCATCGTTGTCTACCGTGGTGTCGTCTGGTGTTTCAACAGCAGTGTCAAGTGCGGTATCAACAGCAATGAGCACAGCGACCAGCAGCGTGAACTCACTGTCAACTGCAACATCATCAGCATTGAGTACCGTTGATAGCAATGTGACTTCATTGTCAACGACAACGTCTGCGGCAATCAGCACAACGAATAGCAGCGTGACCTCATTGTCGACAGCGACTTCGTCAGCCATCAGCACCACGAATAGCAATGTCACATCGTTGTCAACAGGCTTGAGCAGCGCCAACAGCTCAATTGCATCATTGTCAACAGTGGTGTCGGCAGGCGTTTCAACAACAGTGTCAAGTGCAGTATCAACAGCGTTGAGCACAGCGACCAGCAGCGTCAACTCATTGTCAACAGCAACGTCATCTGCGATTAGCACGGTGAGCAGCAATGTGACTTCGTTGTCAACTGTAACCTCGTCAGCCATCAGCACGACGAATAGCAACGTGACGTCGTTGTCAACGTCAACGTCAACGGGCTTGAGCAGTGCCAACAGCTCAATCGCATC
>NZ_SNZE01000006.1:0-110631 GCF_004363775.1 Hydromonas duriensis | reverse complement strand
GTAACCTCGTCAGCCATCAGCACGACGAATAGCAACGTGACGTCGTTGTCAACGTCAACGTCAACGGGCTTGAGCAGTGCCAACAGCTCAATCGCATCGTTGTCTACTGTGGTGTCGACCGGTGTTTCAACAGCAGTGTCAAGTGCGGTATCAACAGCAATGAGCACAGCGACCAGCAGCGTGAACTCACTGTCAACTGCAACATCATCAGCACTGAGTACCGTTGATAGCAATGTGACTTCATTGTCAACGACAACGTCTGCGGCAATCAGCACAACGAATAGCAGCGTGACTTCATTGTCGACAGCAACCTCGTCAGCCATCAGCACAACCAACAGCAACGTGACATCGTTGTCAACGTCAACGTCAACGGGCTTGAGCAGTGCCAACAGCTCAATCGCATCGTTGTCGTCTGCGGTATCGACAGGTGTTTCAACTGCAGTGTCAAGTGCAGTATCAACAGCGTTGAGCACAGCGACCAGCAGCGTTAACTCATTGTCAACGACAACGTCTGCGGCAATTAGCACAACGAATAGCAGCGTGACGTCATTGTCGACAGCAACCTCGTCAGCCATCAGCACGACGAATAGCAACGTGACGTCGTTGTCAACGTCAACGTCAACGGGCTTGAGCAGTGCCAACAGCTCAATCGCATCGTTGTCTACTGTGGTGTCGACTGGTGTTTCAACAGCCGTGTCAAGTGCGGTATCAACAGCAATGAGCACAGCGACCAGCAGCGTGAACTCACTGTCAACTGCAACATCATCAGCATTGAGTACCGTTGATAGCAATGTGACTTCATTGTCAACGACAACGTCTGCGGCAATCAGCACAACGAATAGCAGCGTGACGTCATTGTCGACAGCAACCTCGTCAGCCATCAGCACGACGAATAGCAACGTGACGTCATTGTCAACGGGCTTGAGCAGTGCCAACAGCTCAATCGCATCATTGTCGTCTGCGGTATCGACAGGCGTTTCAACAACAGTGTCAAGTGCAGTATCAACAGCGTTGAGTACAGCGACCAGCAGCGTGAACTCATTGTCAACTGCAACGTCATCTGCGATTAGCACGGTGAGCAGCAATGTGACTTCGTTGTCAACGGCAACGTCGTCAGCCATCAGCACGACGAACAGCAACGTGACGTCATTGTCAACTGCAACGTCAACAGGCTTGAGCAGTGCCAACAGCTCAATCGCATCGTTGTCGTCTGCGGTATCGACAGGTGTTTCAACAGCAGTGTCAAGTGCAGTATCAACAGCGTTGAGCACAGCGACCAGCAGCGTGAACTCATTGTCAACTGCAACGTCATCTGCGATTAGCACGGTGAGCAGCAATGTGACTTCGTTGTCAACGGCAACCTCGTCAGCCATCAGCACGACGAATAGCAACGTGACGTCATTGTCAACGGGCTTGAGCAGTGCTAACAGCTCAATCGCTTCGTTGTCTACAGTGGTTTCAACCAATGTGTCAACGACGGTGTCAAGTGCGGTATCGTCAATCTTGAGTAGCGTTGATAGCGCGGTGACGTCATTGTCAACAGCGACATCGACGGGCTTTAGTACGACAAACAGCAATCTGTTCTCATTGTCAACGTTAACCTCTACTGGTTTTGTCAGTGTGAATAGTGCAGTGGCTTCGTTGTCAACAATGACGTTTACTGGCTTTTACACCGTGAACAGCGCTGTTGCATCGTTGTCGACTGTGACAGGAACTTCGATTGCTTCGTTGTCGACTCTTGTGTCAACAATGGGGACATCGGGTGGTTCTGCTAACAACAGTACGGTCAATTCGTTGTCGACTTCAACGTCAGCGGGCTTGAGCTCAAACAGCAGTGCGATTGCTTCGTTGTCTAGCGTTGTGTCTTCGGGTGTTTCAACGGCGATTTCTACAGTGGTGTCGACGGCACTCTCAACAGTGGTGTCAAGTGCTGTGAGTACCGTGGCTTCAACCGTGATGAGCACAGTGGACAGCACGGTCGGTTCGTTGTCAACGACAACTTCAAGCGGCTTTAGCACTGTCGGTAGCTCAATCGCATCGTTGTCGACTGTTGTGTCTTCGATTGTCTCAACGGGTGTTTCTGGTTTAGAAGATGCTTTGGCGTCATTGTCAACATCAACTTCAACTGGCATGAGAGATAACGTTGTTACGGTTGCTTCACTTTCAACAATCTTGAACGATGTGTACGAAGATGGCTTGAAGTACATGCAAGTGAATTCAGATGGTGGTGTTTCAGCTGTTGCTAAAGGTGTTGATTCAATTGCGATTGGTCCTAATGCCCTTGCAAGTGGTGAAAGCTCTATTGCACAGGGTAACGGTGCAACGGCAAGTGGTACGAATGCCATTGCGATGGGTACGAATGCAAATGCCTTAGGTGTTAATTCTGTGGCCTTGGGTTCGGATTCAGTTGCTGAACGCGACAATACTGTTTCAGTTGGTTCGGCTGGCAATGAGCGTCAAATCACCAATGTGGCGGATGCTACTCATGCGACTGATGCCGTTAATCTTGGTCAGTTACAAGGCATGGGCAACACCTTGAATGCAAGAATTAGTGATTTGGACGGTAAGTTGTCTGGTCGTATTGCAAGTGCCTTGGCTTTAGAAGCTGCGCCTTACATTCCAAGTAAGTTGACTTATGCCGCTGGTGTTGGTTACAGCGGTGGTCAAACGGCCCTTGGTGTGTCAGTGAGAAAAACAGCAGACAACGGTCGCTGGTCTATCTCTGGTGGTGTCGCGGGTTCTGCCAAAGGTGGTGTGAGCGGACGCTTGACTTTCACAGGCATTATTGACTAACAAATCAGGATGGGGTGTGCCTTTGGGCGCACCTCTTGATTTGATACGGCAATCTGAATTGAATTAAGGATAAAGCATGAAAGCAACAAAACTAATTTTAAGTTTTTTAAGTGCAAGTGCCTTGATGTGTGCGATGACATCAGCATGGGCAAAAGACAGCAGTCAAAACAATGGGTTTCCAGAGTTAAGAACATCGTGGTTGAAAACGGGTGATTTTGTGGGTCCAGAAAACCTTCGTCGAATCGCTCAGGGCATGACTAAAGATCAAGTGGCCTTACAAATTGGCTACCCTCATTTTAATGAAGGCATTGGTGGTACTAAGGTTTGGAACTATGCCTTTAATTTGTACACGGGTAATGGTGCGGATTATGTGACTTGCCAATATCAAGTCCGTTTTGACCAAAATACCCGTGTGCGCAGTACACATTGGAAAGACGAACAATGCGGCGGCTTGACGGCTGAGAAGCCTCCTGTGGTGATTAAAGAGGAAGCGCCTAAACAGCCTCCAGTACACTCGATTACCTTATCTGCAGATGGTATGTTTGCATTTGGTAAGGCGGGCTCTAAAGATTTGATGCCTGCAGGACAACAGCGGCTTGAGCGATTGGCGCAACAAATTCAAGCGGGCTACAACTTGAATTCAATCAACGTGATTGGTCATACGGATCGGATTGGATCGGATCGTGCAAATATGGCTTTGTCACAAGCGCGTGCAGATACCGTTAAAGGTTTTTTAATGAGCCGAGGCATCCCAGGTAACTTAATTTCATCATCAGGCGTGGGTTCATCTCAACCTGTGGTGACCTGCTCTGGCTCTGCGACGCCTGCGGTGATTGCATGTTTGCAAGCCAATCGCCGAGTTGACATTGTCATCTCAGGCACAGCCAAGAATTAAGGCATTAAACATTTGTTTCCTCTGTTTTAGTATTAAACTTTGCATTAAAATTTGCATCAAACATGACCTAAAAAAAGCCGCTGTTAAAGCGGCTTTTTTTGTTATGCAGTTTTGGTTAAAGCCCGAATCCAGAGCCTGCACCCAATAATGTTGCGACACCGAGCACTATAAAAATCACCGCGGCAATGCGATGCACGATGGCGGGTTTGATGCTGTTGGCGATTTTGTCACCAAAAATGACAGCGGGCACATTCGCTATCATCATGCCGATTGTGGTCCCTGCAACAACAGCGATTAAATTATTGTATTTAGCGGCCAAGCCCACTGTGGCGATTTGGGTTTTATCACCCATCTCAGCGAGAAAAAATGCAATTAACGTGGTTACAAATACGCCATATCGAGCAAGTTTGGCATCGTCTTCATCGAATTTATCGGGTACGAGAATCCAAATTGCCATGGCGATGAATGAGCCGCCCAAAATCCAACGCATCGTTTCTGGGCTAACGAGTGAAGTGACCCACGCGCCAATCGCGCCAGCGAAGCCATGATTCACCAGCGTGGCGGCAAGGATACCTAAAATGATAGGCACAGGTTTTTTGAATTTTGCGGCCAAAATGAAGGCGAGTAGCTGCGTTTTGTCGCCAATTTCTGCGAGCGCGACAATGCCTGTGGAGATAAGAAAAGCTTCCAATTTAATTCCTTTCTGGTTGTAAACATATAAAAGTTGTGGTTTTTAATCGGTGAAGACAAGCCACTTGTTCTCTAAAAAACAAGTTGAGCTTGAAGGTAGTCGCTATATCAGTCCTCATCCGAAGCGCAGTCATCTGGGATAGAGCCGTCATCTAGCTTCCATTCAGGTTGCAACGTGACGTGCTCGATACCGAACTGCTCGAGCAACATATGGCGCGCATTGTTAAGCAAAATCGGCCATTCAACCGTTGACTCTAAAATGACGTGAGCCATTAAGGTTGGGTGGTTAGGTGACATGTCCCAGATGTGTAAGTCATGAACAGAAGCGACGCCTTCAAGTTCGCGGAGGCTGTGGCCGACCGCGTTGTAGTCAATGTGGTGTGGAACGGCATTCATCAAGTGCCAAACCGATTCTTTAAGCAGTGCCCACGTTGAGCGAATAATCAGTAGGGATACAAAAATAGACAAAATCGGATCAATCGGCATCCAACCCGTATAAGCAATCACTAAACCTGCAGCAATTGCAGCCACAGAGCCGAGTAAGTCGCCCATGACGTGGAGCAACGCTGCGCGCGCATTCATGCTGCTTTGGTCACGATGTAGCAGCCACGCCACTAATAAATTAATCACCAAGCCCAGCGTGGCGACCCAAGTGACGGTCGAGCCATTCACGATGACGGGATGCCACAAGCGCCATAGGGCTTGTCCCATAATCCATAACACAATCGCCGCCATTGTCAGACCATTAATAAATGCCGCCACTATTTCGACGCGCGTGTAGCCAAAAGACAGTTTAGATGAAGCGGGGCGGGACACCATTTTTTGAGCAAAATACGCCAAGGCGAGGGCTGCGGTGTCGGTAAGCATGTGCCCTGCATCCGAGATAAGAGCGAGCGATTGGGCGTGTAAGCCCGCGAAAAATTCAACTAAAGAAAAAACACCCGTGAGCAATAAGGCAAAACCCAGATAATGGGCTTGATTGTAGTGGTGTTGGTGGTTGTGATTCGCATCTCCATCGCCGTGAGCAATGAATTGACCATGGTCGTCATTGTGAAAGGTGTTAGTCATCGTGCGGCTCCGCAATGTGTTCAAGCATGTTGATAATCATGGTTCTGATGTGTGGGTCATTGACGCTGCATAAAATATGTTTGCCCTGTCGTTCACCGTTGACCACGCGTGCAGCGCGAAGTAAACGCAGATGGTGGCTGATGAGCGAAGTACTCACATTTAATTTTTTAGCAATATCAGTCACCGCGATAGGCTCCGCCAAGCAGGTTAATACAACTTGCAATCGGGTTTGGTCGCCCAATAGGTCAAATAAATCGGCCAATTGAACAATGTGTTCGCTGTGTGTGAAATTCATTTGTGTGATGTCTGTTGTGTAGATGTTATGTACATGTTTGAGTTTTGTAAAAACACAGTGATTGTACAAACAATTAAACAATTGTTCAACTGTTTGATTATGGTCTTGTTTAGAGTTTAGCTGGTGTGAAAAAGTTGGCGTGCTGAAATATACAGCTCGACACTTGGATTATTGTATTTCGCTTGTCTTAATCGGCTAAAATACGTTTTTTATTCGCTATTCAAAAAAGGTTCAAAATGGCTCAATATGTTATGTCCATGCTGCGCGTCAGCAAAGTTGTTCCGCCCAAACGTCAAATCATCAAAGACATTTCGTTGTCTTTTTTCCCAGGGGCTAAAATTGGTTTGCTTGGCTTGAATGGTGCGGGTAAATCGACCGTGCTGCGCATCATGGCGGGTGAGGAAAAAGAATTTGAAGGCGAAGTGCAGTGGTTGCCCAACATCCGTAAAGGCTATTTGGCGCAAGAACCCAAACTCAATCCCGACCACACCGTGCGCCAAGAGGTTGAAGCGGCGATGGGTGAAGTGGTTGAAGCGAAAGCCAAGCTCGAAGAAGTGTACATGGCTTATGCAGAACCAGATGCTGATTTTGACAAGCTCGCCGAAGACCAAGCGCGTTATGAAGCGATTATTTCAGCAGCGGGTTCGGACATGGAAACGCAAATGGAAATCGCCGCTGATGCGCTGCGCTTACCGCCGTGGGATGCCAAAATTGGCACGCTGTCGGGCGGTGAAAAACGCCGTGTGGCCTTGTGTCAATTGTTGCTGTCTAAACCAGACATGCTGCTGCTTGATGAGCCCACCAACCATTTGGACGCTGAGTCGGTCGAATGGCTTGAGCAGTTCCTCGTGCGCTTCCCTGGCACCGTGGTCGCGGTGACGCATGACCGCTATTTCTTGGACAACGCCGCCGAGTGGATTTTGGAGCTGGATCGCGGTGAGGGCATTCCTTGGAAAGGTAATTATTCAAGTTGGCTCGAGCAAAAAGATGCGCGTCTGGCGCAAGAAAACAAACAGCGCGACGCACACAGCAAAGCCATGCAACAAGAGTTGGAATGGGTGCGCTCGAACCCGAAAGCACGCCAAGCGAAAAGTAAGGCTCGTTTATCGCGTTATGAAGAAATGCTTAGCGTTGAGTATCAAAAGCGCAATGAGACGCAAGAGATTTTTATTCCGCCAGGAGAGCGTTTGGGCGACCGCGTGATTGATTTCAATGGCGTGTCGAAAGCCTTTGGCGATAAATTGTTGATGGATAACGTCAGCTTCTCAATTCCTGCGGGCGCGATTGTCGGTGTGATTGGGCCAAACGGCGCGGGTAAATCAACATTGTTCAAAATGATTCAAGGCTTGGATACCCCCGACGCGGGCAGCATCGAGGTCGGCAGTACAGTGAAAATCGCTGCGGTGGATCAAAGTCGCGAAGGCTTGGATAACGATAAAACGGTGTTTGAAGTGATTTCAGGTGGCGCGGATCTGTTGACCGTGGGTCGTTTTGAAATGCCGAGTCGTGCGTACATCGGCCGCTTTAACTTCAAAGGCGGCGACCAACAAAAACTGGTCGGCACGTTGTCGGGCGGTGAACGCGGGCGTTTACACTTGGCGCACACCCTCATCGCGGGTGGCAATGTGCTGTTGCTTGATGAACCGTCGAACGATTTGGACGTTGAAACGTTACGTGCGTTGGAAGATGCTTTGCTCGAATTTGCAGGCAGCGCGATTATTGTCAGCCATGACCGCTGGTTCTTAGACCGCATCTGCACACACATTTTGGCCGCTGAGGGCGATTCGCAATGGACGTTCTTTGAAGGCAACTACCAAGAATACGAAGACGATAAGCGCAAGCGACTGGGTGAAGAGGCGGCTAAACCGAAGCGAATCCGCTATAAACCCATCAGCCGCTAAAGGGTTTCATGCGCGCGCTTGAGCAATGTTCCGCTTTATTGTTTGATGGCAGCCACGCAACGGCTGTCAGCCGCTTGTTCACACATCCGCAAGGCGCGTGGTGCGTGCCCGCACCTGTTGCTGCGGATTTAGAGTCAAGTCGTGCGCGTATGCAAGATGTCTTGAATGAGATAGACACCGCCGCGCGCACGGGGGCGCATATTGTATTGTCCATGTCGTATGAGGCGGCACAGGCGTGCGCCATTGGTGCGCACTTAAATCTTCAAATCAAGCCTCAAGCGCATCCTGATGTCGGCGTGACCCCGTGGTTGCAGGCATTGGCATTTGATGCGCCTGAGCTGATGACGCAACAGCAAGCAATTGCCTACCTTGAAACTCAATCCAAGCAGGTCACAACTCACCTCGTGACGCCACAGCCGACGGTCACGCCCATGCAGTTTGATGCCGCGATAGAGCGTACCCGTGAGTGGATTGCCGCTGGCGATACTTACCAAGTGAATTACACCTTCCCTTTTGTGGCGGATGTTTGGGCGCACAGCCCGCATGCATCAGAGGCGGCTTTGGCGGCGATTTATGCGGATTGGGTTCGAGATTTACGCATTGGCTATGGCGGTTTGTTTTTATTTCCGCACAACAGCGTGTTGTCGTTTTCCCCCGAATTGTTTGTTGAATTAAATGGCGACAGCCTGACGTGTCGTCCGATGAAAGGTACGGCCGCCATTGGTGATAATGACAGCGACACCACGCGTCGAGCGACTTTGCTGGCGGCGGATTCAAAAAACCGTGCTGAAAATTTGATGATTGTCGATTTGATGCGCAATGACATGTCGCAGTTGGCATGCACGAAAAAAGTACGCGTGCCCAAGCTGTTTGAGGTCAAACGTTACGGGGATGTGTTGCAAATGACATCGACGGTGCGCGCTGATTTGCATCGACAGCCGAGCTTGAGCGAGTTGTTTGATGCGCTGTTTCCGTGTGGTTCGATTACGGGTGCGCCCAAACGCCGCACGATGGAGATTATTGATGCGCTTGAACCTCATGCACGCGGGGCTTATTGCGGTGCGCTGGGTTATGTCACGCCGACAGAGCAGGGGCGTTTTAATGCGGTCTTTTCCGTGCCCATTCGCACCTTGGAAACTACCGCCACACCGCTTAAATTAAAAGTGAGTGCTCACAGATGGCCCGTGCAATGCAATGTTGGCGCGGGCATTACTTTTGATTCGATAGCCGCTGATGAATGGCAAGAGTGCTTGTTAAAAGCCCGATTTTTTACCCAACATGGGCGTGAGGCCGAGTTGATTGAAACCATGCGGGTTGAACGCAATGGTGCAATGCCTTTATTTAAACAACACATGGCGCGCATGAGGCAGTCTGCGGCCGCGTTTGGTTGGGCTTTGCCCAATAGCGATTTGAACGCTGATGCCGTCAAGGCTTGGCTGGACTCGCAAGAATGGCCAAAAGATGCGGAGGCGGTTGCTTTACGTCTGGGTGTGCAGCCCGACGGTTCTTGGAACGCCCGCATTCGGACACTTGAAGCATGGGACGCGCCTGTTACTTTTGGAATGTATCCGACCACGGTGCATTCGGACAATCCCTTTTTACAACACAAGAGCGCGGTGCGCGCGCTGTATAACGAGGCGATGAGCGAGGCCAAGACCAAAGGCTGGTTTGATTATGTCTTTGTCAATGAAAAAGGTGAAGTCACTGAAGGCGCGCGCAGCTCTATCTTTATCAAGCTTAATGGCCAATGGCTCACGCCGCCTTTGACAAGCGGGCTTTTGGGTGGCATCGCACGAGCCGAATTGTTGGCGGATGAGACCTTGGCGGCGAGTGAGTGCGCCTTTGGTTTGGATGAATTGCGCCAAGCAGAAGAGATTATGTTGTGTAACGCCCTATATCGACTGCGCGCGCAACTAAACAATGATTGATACAGACGGCTCGTTTGGCTGTTCAACGGTATTGAATGGCAATGGGTATGGTTTAAATTCATTGCCATTCGATTGGATATTCAATAAGGGCTGAAACCACGTTGAGCATCAGCCGCTCGTCATTATCCATTCTGTGATGGTACCGCAGCCGTCACGACAATTTCGACTAAATATTGACTGTTCGCCAATGGCGATTGCACCGTGGCTCGTGGGGGCGCGTTGCCTTTGATGTCCTTGACCCACGCATCCCACGCTTCGTTCATGCCCACGTAATCACGCATATTGCTTAGGTAAATCTGAGCCATCAAAATACGCGATTTATCTGTACCCGCAGCGGACAGTAAGGCATCAATCATGCCCAATACTTCACGGGTTTGTTCAGTGACGTTTTGAGTCATGTCGCTGGCAACTTGCCCCGCGAGGTAGGCGACCCCATTGTAAACCGCCATATCTGAATAGCGGTCTTCGACATTGTGACGAGAAATCATAATCATCCTTGTGTTTGAGCAGTGGTGAAATGGAAAGTAAAAAATCAAGTTTGATTCTAATTGAAAAGAGAGAAGATGTTGTTTTTATCTGTCAGCTAAAAACGGCGTTTTTCATAATTTGAAAACTGCTATCGCTTTATGAAATAGTGCTTGCGGCAGCCTGACGCACGGCATAGAATAGAAAACGATGTGAAATACGCAGTATATACAAGAGCGTAGAGACGTTTGAATATCCGCTTTTTATTCAAAATATTTAACAATAACAAATCATTAGGAGCCTAAAGCATGGCAGCACAGGACAAAATGGGCGTGGACATTGACACGCAAGAGACGCAGGAATGGTTGGACGCGCTGGACGCGGTCATTGAGCATCAAGGTTCGGGTCGCGCAGCGTATTTAATCGACCAAACCATTGCATACGCCCGCACGCATGGCGTGCATCAAGCATTTCATGCCCAAACGCCCTATATCAACACCATTCCTGTTGAACAACAGCCCCGTATTCCTGGAGACCAAGACATTGAGCACACCATCCGCGCCTATGTGCGTTGGAATGCCATGGCGATGGTTTTGCGTGCGAACAAAGACACCAACGTCGGCGGACATATTGGCTCATTCCAGTCCTCGGCCACTTTATACGAAGTCGGTTACAACCACTTTTGGCACGCCCCCTCAGAACAGCACGGCGGCGATTTGATTTTTTCACAAGGGCACTGCTCACCGGGCATTTATTCGCGCGCTTACTTGTTAGGTCGCTTAACGGATGAACAGCTTGATTCTTTCCGCCAAGAGGTTGATGGTAAAGGCATTTCATCGTATCCACATCCTTGGTTGATGCCAGATTTTTGGCAATTCCCAACCGTGTCTATGGGCTTGGGGCCGATTATGGCGATTTACCAAGCACGCTTTATGAAATACATCGAAGACCGCGGTTTGCAAAAAACAGCGGGACGCAAAGTGTGGGCGTTCTTGGGTGATGGTGAAACCGATGAGCCTGAATCATTGGGCGCAATTGGCATGGCGGGGCGCGAAAAATTGGGCAACCTCGTGTTTGTGATTAACTGTAATTTGCAACGCCTTGATGGACCTGTGCGCGGTAATGGCAGCATCATCCAAGAACTTGAATCTGAATTCCGTGGTTCTGGCTGGAATGTGATTAAAGTCATTTGGGGTACGAAATGGGATGCTTTGTTTGCACGTGACAAAAAAGGCATTTTGATGGAGCGTTTGGGGCAAATCGTCGATGGCGAGTACCAAACCATGAAATCGAAAAACGGTGCGTATGTTCGCAAAACCGTGTTTAACACGCCTGAACTTGAAGCCCTCGTCGCCGACTGGTCGGATGAGGATATTTGGGACTTGAACCGTGGCGGTCATGACCCGCACAAAATTTATGCTGCGTTCAAAGAAGCGCAAGATGCGACCGACCAGCCGACTTTGATTTTGGCGAAAACGGTTAAAGGGTACGGCATGGGCGCGTCGGGTGAAGCGCAAAATACCGTGCATCAGCAAAAGAAAATGGCGATTGAAGACATCAAAGCCTTCCGCGACCGTTTCCAAATTCCAGTGGCCGACGAAGACCTCGAAAAAGTGCCCTTTGTTAAATTCGCAGAAGGTTCTAAAGAGTTGGAATACATGCGCGCTCGTCGTCAAGCATTGGGCGGCTATTTGCCACAACGTCGTCGCAAAACCGATATTCAATTGACGATTCCAAGTCTAGATGCGTTCGCCCCTTTGTTGGCGGCAACGGCTGAAGGTCGTGAAATTTCGACCACCATGGCGTTTGTGCGATTATTGAATATTTTGTTGAAAGACAAAAACATCAATAAATACATCGTGCCGATTGTGCCCGACGAGTCTCGTACATTTGGTATGGAAGGTTTGTTCCGTCAACTGGGGATTTGGAACCAAGAGGGGCAAACCTACACGCCACAAGACCATGACCAATTGATGTTCTACAAAGAGTCTAAAACAGGTCAAGTGTTGCAAGAGGGCATCAATGAAGCGGGTGCGATGTGCGACTGGATTGCTGCGGCCACATCGTACTCAACGCACAACTTGCCGATGATTCCGTTCTATATTTTCTATTCAATGTTTGGCTTCCAACGCATTGGCGATTTGTGCTGGGCGGCAGGCGATATGCGCTCGCGTGGCTTCTTGGTCGGCGGTACGGCAGGTCGTACAACGTTGAACGGTGAAGGTTTGCAGCATGAAGACGGTCACAGCCACTTGTGGTCGGGCGCGATTCCGAATTGTATTTCTTACGACCCGACTTTTGCGTACGAAGTGGCCGTGATTGTGCAAGATGGCTTGCGCCGCATGTATCAAGAGCAAGAGGACGTGTACTACTACCTCACCGTGATGAATGAAAACTATGCGCATCCAGCCATGCCTGCGGGCGCGGAGCAAGACATTCTCAAAGGCTTGTATGCGTTCCGTAAAAACGGCAAGGCGCGTGTGCGCTTGATGGGTTCGGGTACAATTTTCAATGAAGTCATGGCGGCCGCTGATTTGCTTAAAGCCGATTGGAACGTGGATGCAGATTTATACGCTGCACCTAGCTTTGTCGAATTGGCGCGGGATGGCATGGCGGTTGAACGTCAAAACTTACTCAACCCAACTGCGGCACGCCAACAATCGCATGTTGAAAAAATCTTGGGTGATTCTAAAGCCCCTGTCATTGTGGCGACCGATTACGTTCGTGCGATTCCTGAACAAATCCGAGCCTATGTGCCTGCACGTTATACGGTATTGGGTACGGATGGTTTTGGCCGCTCAGATACCCGTGAAAAATTGCGCCACTTCTTTGAAGTGAATCGTTATTGGGTCACGGTTGCTGCACTCAAAACTTTGGCTGACGAGGGCAGCATTTCAAATGACATCGTGGCGAAAGCAATTGCCAAATACAATTTGGACGTGACTAAGCCCAACCCAATGACGGTTTAATAGCCAACCCCATTGTGAACCAATTGAGCCGATACTGGATACTGAATTGCAACGTATCATTGTTTTGGTTCTCAAGTGCTTCTCAATGGGGGTGTCATTGATACCAGTAATTGATTGTGTTTGAGACCTTCCCGATTGTTGCGGGCGACAGTTTCAAATTCAATCACGAATAAGGCCGCGCGTTACTTTATTCGTATATCCATAATGATTATGAGGAAGACAAAATGAGCCAACTCATTGAAGTGAAAGTCCCAGATATTGGCGACTACAACGACGTACCTGTGATTGAAATTCATGTGAAAGTCGGCGACACCATCGCTGTTGAAGATGCCTTGGTTACGCTTGAATCCGACAAAGCGACGATGGATGTGCCATCGTCAGCGGCAGGCGTGGTGAAAGAAATTAAAGTGGCTTTGGGCGATAAAGTGTCTGAAGGTGCCGTGGTGGTGGTGCTAGAAGCAGCGGCAACAGCCACAGCCGCTGTTGCCACCGCATCGATCCCAGCTCCCGCCCAAACTTCCCCCGCTGCGGTGGCGAGTGCGCCTGTTTCAGGCGGTGTGGTTGAGGTTAAAGTCCCAGATATTGGCGACTACAACGATGTCCCTGTGATTGAGATTCATGTGAAAGTTGGCGACACCATCGCCGTTGAAGATGCCTTGGTTACGCTTGAGTCCGACAAAGCGACGATGGACGTGCCCTCATCAGCGGCTGGGGTGGTCAAAGAAATTAAGGTGGCTTTGGGTGACAAGGTCTCTGAAGGTACCGTCGTGGTGATTTTAGAAGGCGCGGGTGGCGCATCAGTCGCTGCGGTTGCGCCTGTAGTAGCACCTGCCGCTGCGCTAGCCCCCGTGGCCGTAGCAGCACCCGCACCCGTGGCTACCCCCGCTTCAGCGCCAGCCGCAGGTCCTGCGGTTGCCGCTTCAAAAACCGCTCATGCTTCTCCATCGGTGCGTAAATTTGCGCGTGAATTGGGTGTGGACATTGGTCTGGTCAAAGGCACGGGTATCAAAGGTCGCATTACACCAGATGACGTGCGTGGATTCATCAAATCGGTCATGACAGGGCAAGTTGCCTTAGCGGGAGCAGCTGCGCCTGCCGCTGGCTCGGGTGTTGGTTTGGATTTGTTGCCGTGGCCTAAAGTTGATTTTGCAAAATTTGGTGACATTGAGTCACAACCGTTGTCGCGCATTAAGAAAATTTCAGGTGCGAACCTGTCGCGCAACTGGGTCATGATTCCGCATGTGACGGTGAATGAAGATGCCGATGTGACCGAGTTAGAGCAATTCCGCGTACAAATGAACAAAGAGTATGAAAAACAAGGCGTTAAATTCTCCATGCTCGCTTTCATCATCAAGGCGGTGGTGCAAGCTTTGAAAAAATTCCCAGAATTCAATGCGTCGCTCGATGGCGATAATTTGATTTTGAAAAAATACTATCACATTGGTTTTGCAGCGGATACGCCGAATGGTTTGATGGTGCCAGTCCTAAAAGATGCTGATAAAAAAGGTGTGGCACAAATTGCGGCTGAAATGTCTGAGTTGGCCAAACAAGCCCGTGAAGGCAAGCTCAAACCTGCGGACATGAGTGGGGGTTGCTTCACGATTTCATCTTTGGGTGGCATTGGCGGCACATCGTTCACACCGATTATCAATGCGCCTGAAGTGGCGATTTTAGGTGTGATGAAATCAGCGATGAAGCCTGTGTGGAACGGCCAAGCATTTGAACCACGCTTGATGTGCCCGCTGTGCTTGTCATTTGACCATCGTGTGATTGATGGTGCGGCCGCTGCGCGTTTCAATGCGTACTTGGCGAGTATTTTGGCTGATTTTCGTCGCGTGTTGATGTAAGTCATGCACACATCTCATTAGGGCGGATGAATGTGGTCGGGGCATGTCGAGCGACGGCCCGTCCATGTCATGCTTAACACCTAACATTTAGAAAAAGCTTGGTCAATCATGTCAGTCATGATGAACGACACAATGATTAGAGGAAGACAAAATGAATCAATTGGTTGAAGTAAAAGTCCCTGACATCGGCGATTACAGCGATGTGCCTGTGATTGAAATCCATGTCAAGGTTGGCGATACCGTCGCCATCGAGGACGCTTTGGTGACGCTCGAGTCTGATAAGGCCACGATGGATGTGCCTTCGTCTGCGGCGGGCGTGGTGAAAGAGCTGCGCGTGAGCATGGGCGATAAAATTTCCGAAGGTACGGTGGTGGTTGTGCTCGAGGCAGCGGCGAGTTCAACCGCTGCTGCCGCGCCTGTTGCTGCGCCCGCTCCCGTTAAAGAGGCGGCTCCAGTTGCAGTACCCGTCGCATTGCCAGCAGGCTCATACAACGGCCCCGTTGATATTGAATGCGAAATGCTCGTATTGGGCGCAGGCCCAGGCGGCTATTCCGCAGCGTTCCGCTCGGCTGATTTGGGTATGAACACAGTTTTGGTCGAGCGTTATTCGACCCTCGGCGGCGTGTGCTTGAATGTCGGGTGTATTCCATCAAAAGCGCTCTTACACACCGCAGCGATTATGGATGAGGCGCAGCACATGAGCTCCCATGGCATTACATTCGCCAAGCCTGAAGTTGATTTGAATAAACTACGCGATTATAAAGACAGCGTGATTAAAAAATTAACAGGTGGTCTGGCAGGTATGGCGAAAGCTCGCAAGGTCACGACGGTGCGCGGTGTTGGACAATTCCTTGATGCTCATCACATTGAAGTGACCGAAACCACGGGTACAGGCAGCGAAACCATAGGCGTTAAAAAAGTAGTGCGTTTTGCCAAAGCGATTATTGCTGCGGGTTCGCGTGTTGTGCTCTTGCCGTTCATTCCACAAGACCCGCGTATCGTCGATAGTACGGGTGCGCTGGAGCTGCGCCAAGTACCGAAAAAGATGCTGATTATTGGTGGGGGCATCATTGGTCTTGAAATGGGTACAGTGTACTCATCGCTTGGGGCACGCTTGGATGTGGTTGAAATGATGGACGGTTTGATGCAGGGCGCGGATCGTGACCTCGTAAAAGTTTGGCAGAAATACAATGAACACCGTTTTGACAACATCTATGTCAACACCAAAACGGTGGCGGTTGAGGCGCGCGAAGAAGGCATCTATGTCACCTTTGAAAAAGCCAATGACAAGTCAACCGCACCTGCTGAACCGCAACGTTACGATATGGTTTTGGTGGCCGTGGGTCGTGCGCCGAATGGTTTGTTGATTGGCGCGGATAAGGCAGGCGTAGCCGTGACCGACCGTGGCTTCATCAACGTCGACGCACAAATGCGCACCAATGTGCCGCATATTTTTGCGATTGGTGACATTGTTGGGCAGCCAATGCTCGCGCATAAAGCTGTACACGAAGCACATGTCGCCGCCGAAGCCGCTTTTGGCGAAAAATCATTCTTTGACGTGCGTCAGATACCAAGTGTCGCTTACACCGACCCAGAAGTTGCTTGGGCAGGTATGACCGAAGACCAAGCCAAGGCTGAAGGCTTGAAAGTGGGTAAAGGCGTATTCCCATGGGCAGCTTCAGGCCGAGCCATTGCCAATGGGCGTGATGAGGGCTTTACAAAACTGATTTTTGATCAAGAAACAGGGCGCGTTATTGGTGGCGGCATTGTCGGAACAGGCGCGGGAGATTTGATTTCAGAAGTGTGCTTGGCGATTGAAATGGGCGCAGATGCGGTTGATGTGGGTAAAACCATCCATCCACATCCAACGCTCGGAGAGTCGGTCGGTATGGCGGCGGAAGTATTCAAAGGTCACTGCACTGACTTGCCTCCGCAAAAGAAGAAATGACTTAAAAAAAGAGCTTGAAAAAAACGCCACAAAATAATTTTGTGGCGTTTTTTATGAGGGCTATATAACCTAATTAAGTGCTGCGAAAGGGCTTATTTATCATCCTCATCGCATTGATATTCGGGCAGTTCTGAACCACAATTCATGCAAAATTTTGCTTCGGGTAAATGACCTTCCGTGAGGCACTCATGACAGGTGCGGGTTGTTGGTTTTTGACGGAAACGTTTGATATTCCCCATTTCAACCGTCACGATGCCTGTCGGCACAGCTAAAATTCCCCAGCCAGCCAACATCATAATCGATGCAATAAATCGCCCTAAATTAGACGCGGGTGAAATGTCACCGTAACCCACTGTCGTCATCGTGGTAATCGCCCAATAAATAGAGGTGGGAATGCTGCTAAAGCCACTTTCTTCACCCTCAACGATGTACATGATGGTGCCCATAATGATGGTGAGTATCACAACAAATGATAAGAAAATAAAAATCTTGCGCCCGCTGGAGCGGATAGCCGTGACAAGGGCGTAATACTCACGGACGTAGGCACTGAGCCCCAATACACGAAAAATGCGCAACAATCGCAACACACGAATATTGGCCAGCATGTGTGAGCCTGGAATAAAAAAAGCCAAGTACGTCGGTAGGATGGACAGCAGGTCCACCACGCCAAAAAAACTGTTGGCATAGCGGATGGGGTGGCGTATACAGGTCAAACGTAAAATGTATTCAATGGTAAAAACAATGGTAAAAAACCACTCGAGGGCATTAAACCAAGCCCCATAGCGCGCATCAATGCTTTTCACGCTTTCGGCAAATACAACCGCTACACTCAACATAATCATGAGCAGCAAGCTTAAATCAAAGATTCGTCCAGCCCGCGTGTCGGCTTCAAAAATAATGGTGTATACACGTAGTCGCCAACCCGATAAAGGTTTGCCGATGCGCTTGATTTGCTTATCAGGATTGATGTTCAAAATTTCCATGATTATTGATTGTTATAGAAGGCAAGCTGAATGTAGGCATGATGTTAGCTGACTATTTTAGCACCCCTATTCCTTGAAAAGGAATGCTCTTTGGCGAGATTCGGATTTTTTAGGAAAACAAAAAGGGCTTACATTGCTGTAAGCCCTTTTATAATCTGGCTCCCCGACCTGGACTCGAACCAGGGACCTGCGGATTAACAGTCCGTCGCTCTACCGACTGAGCTATCAGGGAATTGAAGAACGACATTATGATGGCTTTTGCTACTTACGTCAAGTACTTTTTTGAATTGTATGCTGTTTTTTTCGATTAATTTTTTGGATGGCCTTGTTCGCGCAGCCACTCGCGTCCCTTGTCAATACATGGCGTTTGAATCAATGCTGCGAATGCTAAGCCAATTAAGCCGCCAACAATTGCGCCTCCTAAAAAGCCTTTTAAAATTTGTCCAAAAATAGCAAATAAAATTAAGGCAATTGCCAATAAAGCCAAAACACGCACCATCACGAAGTTTTTAGGCAAGCGTTTACGCCCTTCTTGTACGGTGCGCCGCATCAGGTCTTTTTGAGTGGCTCTGTCTAAGCCTGTTAATTCTGGAATTTGATTGGCTGTCCAATAGATTTTCATAAGATATCTCCGTTGGTTGATTGGGTTGAGATTGTGTTTGCCCAACGACATTGCCAGTGCGCGGGCGCATTGGCGACCCATGCTTTTAAAGCTGCGCTTTCGTCATCGCTCATTGGACAGGCGACGAGGGTTGAACCAGAGCCGCTCATGCGCGTGGGTGCGACGTGTTGCAAAGCGTTGTAGACCATTTTAACTTCTGGTGACAGCTCGAAGGTCACGCTTTCAAGGTCGTTGCGGTGCTGGGCTTGAAAAGGTTGCTCATGCAATTGTTGCTGAAGTTCAAAAAGCGATGTTGTTAAGGCGGGGTGTTGACGAGGCAAGTTGGGGTGTGTGAAAACAGCCCCAGTATTGACGTGTACATTTGGGTTGACCAAAAGAATCTCGCGCTTGGGCAGGTCTAAAGGTGAGAGTTGTTCACCAATCCCTTGGGCGAAAGCGGCGGGGTGTTCGCTGACGAAAAAAGGAACGTCTGCGCCCAGTTTGAGTCCGATGCTTTGTAATTGTGAATGACTGAAATTTAGATGCCAAAGTTGATTTAATGCCAATAATACGGTTGCAGCGTTGGAGCTGCCTCCTCCCAAGCCTGCGCCCGTGGGAATGTTTTTTTGCAAATGAATGTCTGCGCCTAAAACGTCATTCGAATGGTTGTGCTGATGCGCAAAAGTTTTCAAGGCCACTGCTGCACGATAGGCAAGGTTTGTTTCAATGGCAACGCCACATGAGTCACCTTGTAGATGAATGTTGCCATCATTGCGGAGCTGGATGTGTAATGTGTCGTACCAGTCAATTTGTTGAAATACAGTTTCTAGCGTGTGATAGCCATCATCGCGCTGGCCTGTGACATGCAAGAACCAATTGATTTTGGCAGGTGAAAGATAAACAGTGTGTGGCATGACAAGTGGCGTATAAAATTGTTTTAATTTACTCAGTCTACTCAGTCTACTCAGTCTACTCAGTCTACTCAGTCTACTCAGTCTACTCAGTCTACTCAGTCTACTCAGTCTACTCAGTCTACTCAGTCTACTCAGTCGGTTCAGGCGCATCAGAACGCTCATCAATGAATAAAGTGAATGTTAAAGGCGTTGGTTTGATGCGGGTGATGATGAGTTTTTTGGCAAGATTGGGGTTGGGAAAGCGGTTGGTGACTTTGACGTCCCAGCCTTCAATTCCTTCCAAAACAGTGTGTTCAGCTAACGATTTTTGGCTTGAGCCGACCATGCTGCGCAGGTTCGAAAAAGGCAGCTCATAGCCCAATAAGCGATACATTAATTCTTCGGGCGTGTTTTCGACAAATAAATGACCATCTGACGTTTTAATGCGTGCTTCGTTGGGCGTGATGTGTAACCCTGCAATTGCGTTGCCTAAAGGGGTTGATAATGTAATGTCCGTGGCGCGGCGCGTTTCTTCCCATAGCATTTTGCCCGTCATGCTTTTATCTTCGCCATTCTCGATGTATTGAACAGCGAATCGCCCGTCCATCGAAAATTGGACTTTGTCATCAATATTGTTGGCGTCACGAACGGGTGCCACACTGGCACAGGCGGTTAAAAAAAGGGCGACAACACCAATGGTGCCAGAACGCAGGCGGGCGTAAACAGACATGCTATTTTCCTAAAGGAATGAATTGAAATTTTTTGAACGGTTCATGCGACAAGACATTGACCGTTAAGAACGCCGACAAATTATGCGTCATTGTCTTGGTTGAATGCGTTGAAGCTGGCTCATTGGAATATTCAGCCGTTCAGCTGTGTCGCGTAAATTAGGTAAAAATGGAGAGGTTTCATAAACTTGGCGCAACACGGACAGTGCTTTTTCTTGTTGACCGCTGGCCCATAAAATTTCCCCATAATGGATTTTGACTTCATCATGAGGTTCTTGTACCAGCGATTGTTCAACGAGTTGCAACGCGGTATCCAAGTTGCCGAGGCGGTAGTTAATCCAAGCCAAGCTGTCAATGATGTGAGGCGCAGCTGGTTTTTGAGCAATGGCTTTTTCTATCAAAGTTTTGGCCTCTGGCAGTCGCATGTTTTTATCGGCTAAAAAATAGCCTAAAGCATTTTGATGCTCGGGATTGTTGGGGTCAATTTTGACGAGCTTTTCTAAAGCCGCTAAAGCTTCGTTGTTATAGCCTAAACGATCGGCAACATCGGCCAATAAACCCAAGGCCGGCACATTGTCGGGTGAGTCCTTCAGTATGATTTTCGCCGTTTCGTAGGCGGGACGATATTGTTGGGCATCAATTTGACCATAAGCGCGTTGAATATCGTTTTGAGTTTTCAAGTCTTGTCCGAGCTGTGTATTTGGCGCAAGTTCTTTTAATAGTTTAGCCGCTGTCAGCGCTGGATCTTTTGCGCCCAAAGCCGCCGCGATTTTGTAAGCCAGTTCAGCATAACGCGGGTCGCGTGTGAGTGCGGCGGTGCGCATATACATCATGTAGGCCTCTTGAGGCTTGCCGCGTTGTAACAAAATATCGGCCAAAATGCTATTAAAAGCAATTTCGGGCGTCAGTGCTTGTTTGGGTAGGTTGTACTCCAGTTTTTTGCTGGGCACTGCGGATGGGTTTTGTACCGCATCCTCAAGGGTTTGTGCGTGTATGGGGGTTGAGATGCCGAGTGTCATTGCGCCCAGCATGCTCAACACAGAAAGGCTGAGTGCGCTTGGACGGAGAGAGCCATTTAAGAAGGGCATGTTTAAATCCTGTATGATGATTGTTTATTTATTGGTTTATTAGTGACAAGCAAAGAGGCAAAGAGCATAAACGACAGTACTTTGTTTCCTTAAATCAGTTTTGAGTCAATTTTGAGTCAATTGTACCGATTAATTTGTATGTTTTGTGAACGCAGTTAAATTTGCTGCCCTGTCGCTATTTATAAGCTGTACTTATCCGTTTTTTATTTCTAGACTATCATGCCAGAACTCCCAGAAGTCGAGGTTTCACGCCTTGGCATTGACCCGCATGTGCGGGGGCAAATTATTCAGCAGTTTATCGTCCGCAACGCATCGTTACGTTGGCCCGTGGATTTGCGTTTGCAAGAAACGTTAAAAAACGCAACCATCACGCACACGGCAAGGCGTGGTAAATACTTGATTTTATATTGTGCGTGCGAAGATGATGCGCAAGGCGCGTTGTTGATACACTTGGGCATGTCAGGCAGTGTGCGCATCGTTGCGCCAGACACGCCCGCACAAAAACACGACCACATTGATTGGGTATTTGAAACACACAGATTGCGTTATCATGACCCTCGTCGCTTTGGTTCTGTTATTTGGCATGATTTGGCGGTGGGTGATTTAAATCTTCATCCACGTTTGTTGAGCCTTGGCATTGAACCATTTGATGACGCGTTTACGGGTGAATACTTTTATCAACACAGCCGCAACCGTTCACAAGCAATAAAAGTGGCTCTGCTCGCGGGCGATATCGTGGTGGGCGTGGGTAATATTTATGCCTCTGAAGTGCTATTTCGGTGCAAGATTCATCCCGAAACATCAACCAAAAGCCTTACTTTAGCCCAAAGCAAGCGCATCGCAGCACAGGTGAAAATTGTGTTGCAAGCCGCAATAGATAAAGGGGGAAGTACTTTGAAAGACTTCGTCAATAGTGATGGAAAAAGCGGGTATTTTCAAATGCACTATAACGTCTATGATCGAGCGGGTGAGCCGTGTACCGTCTGCGGACGGGCGATTCAACGCATCGTTCAAGCGCAACGCGCCACGTATTTTTGTGCTCATTGCCAACCCGCCACCCAATAAAAATAGACATGAACAATTCGCCATTCTCCTTTTCCCAAGCCCTTATTAAGTGGCAGCTTGTGCATGGGCGGCATGATTTGCCATGGCAAAATACGACCGATGCCTATCGAATCTGGTTGTCTGAAATTATGTTGCAACAAACCCAAGTGGTGACGGTGAAAGACTACTATGCGCGGTTTTTAAAGCGCTTTCCAGATGTTCAATCGCTGGCATCTGCCGAGCAAGATGAGGTGCTCGCATTATGGACGGGTCTGGGCTATTACAGTCGCGCTCGCAATTTACACGCCTGCGCCCGCAGTGTGGTTGCTGATTTCGGTGGTGAATTTCCTCGAACGCCTGAGCAATTGGTTACTTTGAAAGGCATCGGTGCATCGACCGCAGCCGCGATTGCTGTATTTGCTTATGGATATCCAGCCGCCATTCTTGATGGCAATGTCAAGCGCATCATTGCTCGCGTCATGGGTGTTCGCGCCCCAGCATCTGCCGCCACCGACAAAATTTTGTGGCAGCACGCCAATGAGTTATTGGTGACGAAGGCCGATGCAAAAAAACTCAAAATGCCTCATGCGACAGCCTTGCGCATTTACACACAAGGTCTGATGGATTTGGGTGCGAGTCTATGTGCACGCGGTACTCCACAATGCACAGCATGTCCGATGCAAACCAATTGCTACGCCCGTATTCATCAACTCACGGATGACATTCCTGCGGCTAAAGCACGCAAAGTATCGCCTGAATTTAAAGTGGCTTTATACGTGTATCAACATGCGGGTCGGCTTTGGTTGGAAAAACGAGCAGACCAAGGAATTTGGGCAGGGTTGTACAGTTTTCCTGAACAGAACCGTTTAAATTTCGCAGACTTGAATGAAAGTGAAGCCAAACTACAGCATATTCGACACGTCCTGACGCACCGAGTATTGTATTTACAGCCACATTTATTTCAGTTGGATGCCAGTCAAGCGCGCGCCTTGGAAGACACAGAAAATGCTGGGCAGGGCGGGTGGTTTAGTGTTGAGGACTTAAAACAAGTCGGGTTGCCGAAGCCGATTTTGGAATTGACACGACGAATTTTGGAATGAACTGCCCAGTTATATCGATTAAGCGGTAGATGAAGCAGCAGATTAAACAGGTGAGATTTGTCCGTGCTCAACCATGCTGTGCGCTTCGTGCCCTTTAGCCACGATGAGGTGATCGAGCACATGAATATGCAAGGGCGCCAATTGCATTTGCAATGCTAGCGTACTTTCAATGTCTTGAGCCGATGGTGTTGCATTGCCATTGGGATGGTTGTGCGCGAGGATGATGCCGTGGGCGTTGTGATTAAATGTGCGACGGACAATGTCTCGGATGGGTAAATCCACTTGGGTCGTATGACCTATGCCGATGGTCTCTATGGCTATCAAGTTGAGATGGGCTGTTAAGAATAAGACCAACAATGTTTCTTGGGGTTGTTCCGCCAAGTGGAGTTGAACCAGTGTTTTGACAGAAGCGATGTTGTTAAATGCAGAGTGTTGGCTGATGTGGTCGGTTAGGGCGCGTCGGCTCATTTCAAGTACGGCTTGTAGCTGAACGTATTTTGCTTCACCAATGCCTTTAATTTCAGACAGCTCATTTAAGCGGGCGTTAAATAAAGCCGACAATGAGCCAAAATGAGCGATTAATTCATGGGCTAAATCAACCGCGCTTTTGCCAACCATGCCCACTCGCAAAAAAATAGCCAGTAGCTCCGCATCGCTTAATGCGGATGCGCCGCGAGCCAGTAATTTTTCACGAGGGCGGGTTTCAGGGAGCCAGTCAGTGATGGGCATATGGTTTATAATATCCAAAAATAAGTGGCGCTATGTTACCACTGCTGAACATTGGATAATACCGTAATCATTGTCCGATACACATTTTGTCTCTTTTTAGAAAGTCCAATCATTTTATGTCTACCTCTGAAAACCAATCGACTCTAACTGTGAGTGCCTCTTCTCATGTCACATTGCATTATCGCATCACGGTTTTAGACGAGATATTAAGTGATTTTTTAAGCACGTTTGAAGGTAATCCAGCCACCGTGGCGATTGGTCAAGCGCAGCTGGCACCATTTATGGAAGAGCGTTTACTGGGTTTGGCTGAAGGTACGCATGAAGTATTTGATTTAACGGCAGCGCAGGCATTTGGCGATTACAACCCCGATTTGCGTCAAGAGGTCGGTCGTGGCCTGTTGCTCGAAGGCAATCCTCAAGTGGATGAATTTGTACAAGGTGATTTTGTCGAGTTTTCGATGCCCAATGGTTATCGAATGACGGGAGTGTTTCAGGATTGGAACCAAGACAAGTCAGGGGCATGGATTGATTTTAATCATCCACTGGCAGGCAAAGCCTTGCGTTTAGAACTTAAAGTCATCGGGGTGCTGTGATGTCACAAACTATGGATATTGTTTTGGCGCAACCGCGTGGGTTTTGCGCGGGTGTCGATAGAGCGATTGAGATTGTTGAGCGCGCGTTAGCCCAATTTGGTGCACCCATATATGTGCGTCATGAAATTGTACATAATCGATACGTGGTCGAAGATTTACGCGCCAAAGGAGCGGTGTTCATCGAAGAGTTACATGAAGCGCCCTCAGGCAGTACCGTGATTTTTTCAGCGCATGGGGTTTCACGCGCAGTGCGTGCCGAAGCGGCTGAACGTGGCCTGCACATTTTTGATGCGACTTGCCCGCTTGTGACTAAAGTGCATGTCGAAGTGTCTAAAATGCGCGAGCAAGGTTTGGAAGTCATCATGATTGGGCACCGTGGCCACCCTGAAGTCGAAGGCACGATGGGGCAAGTGGACGATGGTATTTATTTGGTTGAAGTGGTTGACGATGTGTCGACCATACAAGTGAAAACCCCCAATCAACTTGCTTATGTTACTCAGACGACCTTGTCCGTGGATGATACAAGTGGCATCATTGCAGCGTTGAAAGCCCGTTTCCAGAGTATTCACGAACCAAAAAAAGCGGATATTTGTTACGCCACTCAAAACCGACAAGATGCCGTAAAAGTGATGGCACCTCAAGTGGACGTGGTCATTGTGGTGGGCAGCCCCAACAGTTCAAATTCAAATCGGTTGCGCGAATTGGCAGAAAAAATGGGGGTGCGCGCTTACATGGTCGATAATGCGGGTGATGTGGATGAGTCATGGTTCAAAGACGCACGGCGCATCGGCGTCACAGCGGGCGCATCGGCGCCAGAAGTTTTGGTTGAAAGCGTTTTGATGCGCATACGCTCATTGGGCGCAAGTTCGGTGCGCGTACTTGAAGGGGTTGAGGAGGCGGTCAGTTTTCCTTTGCCCAAAGGCTTAAAAGGACTGCAAAGCATTGCAATTTCAGTGGAGAAATAATATGCGCACCCTGTTACATGCACAAACTCACTCACCCGCATCTACCTTTGATGCGATTGTACCCGCGCCATTTGGGGCTGTTGGTGTGCGTTTAAACAACGAGCATGATAAAGTCTTTGAATTAAGCTATTTGCCCAGTGGCTATCAAGAAAAAAAAGGTGACAGCGAATTATCGAGACGTGCTTTTCAACAAATCGAAGCCTACCTCGTAAACAGTAACTCACCTTTTGATTTGCCTTTGATGCCTCAAGGGACAGATTTCCAAAAACGGGTTTGGCAAGCAATTAACGCTATTGAAAGCGGTCAAGTGTTGAGCTACAAACAAGTCGGGCAAATTATTCAGTGCGGCAGTCCTCGCGCGATTGGTGGCGCGTGCGGTGCGAATCCTTATCCATTGATTACGCCGTGTCATCGCGTGGTGGCGCGCAATGGGATTGGTGGTTTTGCGCGGCATGACGATGGTTTTCATATTCATGTCAAACGCTGGTTGTTAAGGCATGAAGGCATTGACTACCATTGACTAGCATTGAATATCATCGAGTATTATTCAGTATTGATGAGTGCTGCAGAATATCAATGACCTCATCAATGTCCGCCCGCCACGATTGTGTGATGACCGCTGTACCAAACATTGACCGACAGAGCAGTTTAATATCCTAAATAAAAAATGACTACTTTGAAGAAAAAACCCCTCTCGTCGCACCCTGACCAAGCATTGATAGATCAATTCACCAGTGGTTTGTGGTTGGCAGATGGACTCTCGAATAACACCTTGGCTGCGTATGGGCGTGATTTGCAACTGCTCGCCGTAGATTTGCATGCCAAAGGCGTGGTCTTGCTTAAGGCTCAACAGGCTGATATTGAGGCACATTTGGCGGCGTCTTTTCGGGCTGGGTTGGTTAAAAAAAGCAGTTCATCTAACCGTAAAATCGCCAGCTTCCGACGATTTTACGCATGGGCGCAGCAGTCAAATTTAATTGCGCATGATCCGTGCTTGAACATTTTGCGTGGCAAGCCAGCGGCGCGCTTGCCCAAAAGCTTATCCGAATCACAAATTGAATCCCTGCTCAATGCGCCCGATGAAAGTTTGCTGGGATTGCGTAACCGAGCAATGATTGAGTTGATGTATGCCAGTGGATTACGCGTATCAGAGTTAATCGGCATGCGCATGCTCGATGTCAGCTTAAATGATGGTGTGTTGCGAATTACGGGCAAAGGCGATAAAACCCGCTTAGTGCCGTTTGGTCAAGAAGCCAACGAGCGGCTCAATATATACTTAAAACAAGCACGAGCGGCTTTACTTAAAGGCAAAACCTGCGATGAAGTATTTGTCACGGCCCGAGGTTCAGCCATGACGCGGCAGATGTTTTGGCATGTGATTAAACGTTATGCGTCGCAAGTAGGGATTCCGCTGGTGTTGATTTCTCCGCATACCCTGCGCCATGCGTTCGCCACCCATTTGCTTAATCATGGCGCCGACTTGCGCGTGGTTCAATTGTTACTCGGGCATGTGGATATCAGCACCACACAAATTTACACACATGTTGCGCGCGAACGCCTAAAAAAAATCCATACTGAACATCACCCACGTGGTTAATTCGTTGTTTTGAGTGGCTTTCTCCCTTATTTTTGCATCTTAAAAGACTGTGTTATTATGCGACTTTTCGTCATACTGTTTGACGATTGGATAGATTTTAAATAGGAACAGCCTTTGGAAACCTTTACTCAAATTTTCAGTTTTATGATGCACATTGACAGCCAGCTTCAAGTGTTGATTCAACAATACGGCTTGTATATTTACGCGATTTTATTTGTCGTGGTTTTCGGTGAAACAGGCTTTGTGGTATTGCCATTCTTACCTGGTGACTCGTTGTTGTTTATTGCAGGCGCTTTTTCAGCCGATGGCTTAATGAATCCGTGGCTTTTGACGGTTCTGTTGATTGTGGCGGCAGTTTTGGGCAACACGGTGAATTATTCGATTGGACGCTTTATTGGTAAAAAAGCCTTTGAAACCGACAGCCGCTGGATAAGCCGTGATGCGCTGATTAAAACCCATGAATTTTACGAGCGGCACGGCGGCAAAGCGATTATTTTGGCCCGATTTTTACCCATCGTCCGCACTTTTGCGCCATTCGTTGCGGGCGTTTCGGAAATGAATCGAGTGCGCTTTCAACAGTTCAATATCATTGGTGCGGTATTGTGGGTCACTATTTTTGTGTGGGGTGGTTACTGGTTCGGTAGTGTCCCGATTATTCGTGATCACCTGTCGACCATTGCGATTATTGGTTTTTTAGCAGCTTTAATTCCTGCGGCTTTGGGGTTTATGTGGCGCTTGTTGCAACGCAAGAAAAAAATGTAAAAAATCCCGTGATGTTCTATCTTTAAATAAAATCAAATAAACGTTGCGCTGCACCATTTTTTTTCTGTATAAAGTTGCCGAGCAAATACAAGGGACAGAAAAGGATAAAAAACTATATTTTATGCTTGCCATTCCTGCTGCACTGCATAATAATCGCGGTCAGGGCTTGCGGTGTATTGGTCGAATGAGCGTAACGGTTTTTTCTTGCGCCATTTAACAACCAGCGTTACAATGCGCAGCGCCTAGTGGTGTTTTAAATATGTACGTAGTTCTTAGAGGGCATGCTTGATATATTGCAACCCAGATGACTTAAGTAGTTTCACATGGAGAAAAGACGATGCAAACAAAATTATTTAAACTAGTACCTTTAATGGCAGCAGTAGCTTTGACCGCTTGCAAACCTGAAGAAAAGAAAGCGGATGCCGCTCAACCAGCTGCTTCTGGTGACACCATTGTGGTGAAAATCGGTAGCGGTGCGCCAAAATCAGGTGAAATTGCTCACTTAGGTAAAGACAACGAAAACGGTGCACAATTGGCCGTGAATGAAATTAACGCTAAAGGTGATTTGGTCATCGGCGGTAAAAAAGTGAAATTGGAATTGGTCGGTGAAGACGACGCAGGCGATCCAAAACAAGGCCCCGTTGTAGCACAAAAATTGGTGGACGCTGGTGCAGTTGCAGTAGTTGGCCATTTGAACTCAGGCGTATCAATTCCTGCAAGTGCTGTATACGCAGCAGCGGGCATGGTTCAAGTCTCTCCTTCTTCTACCAATCCTGACTACACATTGAAAAGCACTAAAACACCAAAAGGCTCTGTGAGTGCTTATCGTGTGGTTGCGACGGATGCTAAACAAGGTCCTTCTGTAGCGAAATACTTGATGGAACACGGCGCGAAAAAAGTGGTGGTTTTGGATGATGCTACGCAATACGGTAAAGGTTTAGCTGACCAAGTAGACAAAACATTGAAAGAAGGTAAAGTTGAAGTGGTTGCACGTGAAGCTGCAACTGATAAAACAACCGATTTCAAAGCCATCTTGACTAAAATTAAAGCCATGAATCCAGATTACATTTTCTGGGGTGGCATGGATGCGACAGCAGCACCATTGGTTAAGCAAATGAAAGAACTCGGCCTGACTGCTAAGTTGGCTTCTGCTGACGGCGCATGTACAGAGAAAATGGTTGAGTTGGCTGGTGAAGCATCTGAAGGCGTTGTGTGCTCAGTTGCAGGTATGCCTTTGGAAAAAATGGCAAAAGGTAAAGACTTTGTAGCCAACTACGAAAAAGCATTTTCTGGCCAAAAAGTTCAAATCTACTCTCCATTTGCTTACGATGCGGTGTACGCAATTGTTGATGCAATGAAAAAAGCCAACTCTGTCGATCGCGAAGCGATTGCTGCAGCAATGCCTAAAGTGTCAATTGAAGGTTTAATCGGTAAAATCGAATTCGAACCAACAGGTGACATCAAAGGTGGTGCCATCACCATCAATGAAATCAAAGGTAAAAAGCTGACAGTTGCGCAAATTATTCAGTAATGCAGTGACAAAACCCTGACTGCGAAGTCAGGGTTTTTTAATGATAATTAATGATAGTTTGACTCACACAGACCAGAATGTGAAACAAATTACTGAATGGTTGACAAAAAATAATAAATTTTGTGTTTTAAAACTCAGAAACTTATGCTCTCTCATAAATGAATGGTGCTTAAGCAGTCAAAGATTTAGAGACAAATAAACGAAGGAGTGCGGAGATGTTTGATACGCTCGTGCAAACGTTAATAAACGGCATCATCGTCGGTAGTATTTATGCGATGGTGGCCTTGGGTTATACCATGGTCTATGGTATTTTAGGCATCATTAACTTTGCCCATGGTGAAGTGATGATGATTGGTGCTATGGTCGCTGTTACGGTATCAACCTTATTGATAAAAGCAGGTTTGCCGATTGCCGTTGTACTGATTATTACCATGCTCGTGGCGATGTTGGTGTGTATGGTGGTCAGTTTCTTGATGGAAAAAATTGCCTATCGGCCTTTACGCAACGCGCCTAAATTGGCACCGTTGATTACCGCCATTGGTATGTCTTTCTTGTTGCAGGCCATTGCGATGTTGGTGTGGGGCTTAGAGCATCGTCCGATGCCTGAATTGTTGCCCTCTCAACGCATCGTGTTGTTCAACGATGTTGGCGTGACCATGCGTGAAATCGTGATTGTCGTATTGTCCGTCATCATGATGGCGGGCTTGTTGACCTTGGTCAATAAAACCAAACTGGGTCGAGCCATGCGTGCCACGTCTGAAAATGTGGGTGTGACGGGCTTGATGGGCGTGAATCCAAATAAAGTGATTTCAGCGACGTTCATGATTGGTGCAGCGTTAGCAGCTGTTGCGGGTATTATGTATGCCCTCAATGTTGGTAAAGCACACTTTTACATGGGCTTTATGCCAGGGATGAAAGCGTTTATTGCGGCGGTACTCGGTGGCATTGGCAATATTCCAGGTGCTGTGGTCGGCGGCTTGGTCTTGGGCTTGGCTGAAGCCTTGGGCGCGGGTTACATCAGTAGCGAGTATCAAGACGTATTTGCATTTGTCGTCTTGGTTGTGGTCTTAATTTTCCGTCCGTCTGGTCTCATGGGTCAACGTACTGCAGATCGCGCATAAGGAGGACATCATGAATAAATTATTGCAAAAAATGAATCCAAAAGAGTCCATGATTGGGTTCTTGATTGCCTTGGCGTTATTAATGGCGATGCCTTTTATCGCAAAAACGGTTGGCGGTACAACGTGGGTACGTATTGTCGACATGGCGTTGTTATACATCATGTTGGCAATGGGCTTGAATATTGTGGTGGGTTTCGCGGGTTTGCTTGATTTGGGTTACATCGCATTTTATGCGGTCGGTGCGTACATGGTGGCATTGTTGTCGTCGTCGCATTTGTCTGATAACTTTGCTTGGGCTCATGAGCACTTTCCAAACGGCCTGCATGTTCCGCTGTGGGTGATTATTCCACTGGGGGCAGGGCTGGCGGCATTGGCTGGGATTATGCTCGGCACGCCGATTTTGAAATTGCGCGGCGACTACTTGGCGCTTGTCACCTTGGGTTTTGGTGAAATCATCCGTATTTTCATGAATAACTTGGGCAAAAATGAGTTTAATTTGACCAATGGCCCTCGCGGTATCAATCGGATTGACCCTGTTACGATTTTTGGCTATCCGCTCGATAGAACCTTAGATATTGGCGGTTTACAATTAACCAAAGAGTTTTTGTACTACTACTTGTTTTTGGTTTTAGCTGCGGCAACGGTATTTGTTTGTTATCGTTTACAAAAATCTCGCCTAGGACGCGCTTGGATGGCTTTGCGTGAAGACGATATCGCCGCCAAAGCAATGGGTATCAATGTACGTAACATCAAGTTGTTGGCCTTCTCATTAGGCGCGACTTTTGGTGGCATCGCAGGTGGTATGTTTGCATCATTCCAAGGCTTTATCTCACCAGAATCATTCACTTATCTTGAGTCAATTGTTATTCTTGCTATGGTTGTTTTAGGCGGCATGGGTCATATCCCTGGCGTGATTTTGGGTGCAGTTATTATGTACTTTTTGCCTGAATTCTTGCGCTTCACCGTTGAGCCGATTCAAAAAGCAGCATTTGGTAAGGTCTTGATTGACACCGCGATTTTGCGTCAAATGTTACTCGGTTTGGCAATGATTTTGATTATGCTCTATCGTCCAAAAGGCTTATGGCCGACGCCGACGCGTGAAGATAAAAAAGACATTCAAGCTGATAAATCAACCAAAGCGGCTTAAGGAGAGAATGATGAAGGCAAATGAACATATCGTCCTCTCAGTTAAGGGCGTGAACAAAAGTTTCGGCGGCTTAAAAGCCTTGTCCGAAGTCGGTTTAGAAGTTAAAAAGAACACTGTATATGGTCTGATTGGCCCTAACGGTGCAGGTAAAACCACATTTTTTAATGTGATTACAGGTTTGTATGAGCCAGACTCTGGCGAGTTCATCCTCAACGGTGTGCACTATCAGCCCACGGCGGTGCATGAAGTGGCAAAAGCGGGTATTGCGCGCACCTTCCAAAATATTCGTCTGTTCGGTCACATGACCGCTTTAGAAAATGTCATGGTGGGTCGTCACGTTCGTACCAAAGGCGGCGTGCTTGGCTCGATTTTTGGGACTAAAGCGGTACGTGAAGAAGAAAAGCAAATTCGTGAACGCGCGCAAGCTTTGCTCGATTATGTCGGCATTGGTGAATATCACGACTACGCGGCTCGCAACTTGGCTTATGGTTTGCAGCGTCGTTTAGAAATTGCACGCGCATTGGCGACTGACCCGAAGTTGTTGGCATTAGACGAACCCGCAGCAGGTATGAACTCTACCGAAAAGCTCGATTTGACGAAGTTGCTTCGTAAAATCAGTGCAGATGGTGTGACGATTCTTATCATTGAACACGACGTGAAGTTAATTATGGAGTTGTGCGATGAAATGACCGTGCTCGATCATGGTGAAATTTTGGCACAAGGCAAACCCGAAGACGTCCGTAAAAATAAAGACGTGATTGAGGCTTACTTAGGTGGAGGACACTAAAATGGCACAACAACCGATGCTAAGTATTAAAGGTCTACAGGTTGCGTATGGCGGTATTCAAGCTGTCAAAAACGTTGATATGGACGTGTACGAAGGTGAGTTGGTGACTTTGATTGGCTCAAACGGAGCGGGTAAAACCACAACGCTAAAAGCCATCACGGGCATGATACCCGCCAAAGCAGGCGAAATTTACTATCGTGGCAAGTCCATCAAAGGGACACCCAGCTGGGATTTATTGGCTCAAGGCTTGGTGATGGTGCCTGAAGGTCGAGGCGTATTTGCCCGCATGACGATTGTTGAAAACCTGCAAATGGGTGCTTACATCCGCGAAGACAAAGCGGGTATTGAAGCAGACATCGAAAAAATGTTTGCCATCTTCCCTCGCTTAAAAGAGCGTGCCAGTCAGTTGGCAGGCACAATGTCTGGTGGTGAGCAGCAAATGTTGGCCATGGCGCGTGCGCTTATGAGTCAACCCAAACTGCTCATTATGGATGAGCCGACCATGGGGTTGTCGCCTGTGATGACAGAAGTGATTTTTAATGTCATTAAACAAGTGTCATCGGAAGGTACGACCATTATTCTGGTTGAACAAAATGCGAAATTGGCCTTGAAAGCAGCCGACCGTGGCTACGTGATGGGTTCAGGCAATATCATCATGAATGGCAAAGCCGCAGACATGTTGGACGACCCGCAGGTTCAATCCGCTTATTTGGGTGAGTAATACAATCTCTTTCGTTGATTGATAAACCAAAACGCCACTTCAAAAAGAAGTGGCGTTTTGTTATCTATTGCTATGTTGAGTTGTATTAAGCGATGCAGTGATCAGCGTTTTTTCGGTTTGCCCAGTTTAAATAAAGCAGCCACTGGCGCAGTGTTTTGCCCCAATTTATTTGGGCGCACTAAAGCGGACGCGTTCGCAGGTTGAGTGTCTTTGTCAGAGCTGGGTGCGGTGGTGGCGGGTTGATACGGTTGAGTGAAAAAAGGGTCGTTTGATAAGCGCGTTTTGCGGCGCAAATATTCTAATTCTTGCTCCTCAACGGCGCTGCGACGGTGTGGTGCGCTGCGCTCGGTATTGCGCACACGCGGTGCATCTGCTCCAGCACGCGGATGCGGTGATGTGCGAGAGTCATCGCGGCGAGGTCGGTCTTCACGGGTGTTGGATGGGGTGGCTTCAAGAGGGATGGCGGTGAATTCTTGTTTGGTTAATTTGCAAATGGCCGCTAACAAGCGCTCATCCAATGGTGTCACAATCGACAGTGCCCGCCCTTGAGCGCCCGCGCGCCCCGTGCGTCCGATACGGTGCACATAGTCCTCTGCGTTGTAAGGTAAATCAAAATTAATGACGCAAGGCATTTGAGAAATGTCTAAACCGCGAGCCGCCACGTCTGTTGCAACGAGAATCGGCACTTCATTCTTTTTAAAACCTTCCAAGGTGGCCAAACGCTCCGCTTGGCTTTGGTCGCCATGAATGCTTTGAGCATTGATTTTCGCACGTTGAAGAAAACGCGATAGCTCGCGAGCCTCGATTTTCGTGTTCACAAAAATCATGGCCTGCTCAACCTTTTGCTCATGAATTAGCTTCACCAGCGCGGCGCGTTTTTGTGTTTTATCCGCAACGCTGTACACCGTTTGAGTAATGTTTTGTGATGCCGCGTTGCGTTGTGCCGTTTCGATGGTCACGGGGTTGGTTTGATACGACTGCGCCAGCTTACGAATTTCAGGTGAAAAAGTAGCTGAAAATAATAAGGTTTGGCGCTGTTTGGGCAATACATTTAAGATGCGTTGCAAGTCAGGCAAAAAGCCCATGTCTAACATACGATCAGCCTCATCAAGAACAAGGTAACCGACCTGTCCTAACGATACATTGCCAGACTCAAGGTGGTCGAGTAAGCGACCAGGTGTGGCAATCAACAGTTCAACGCCCGCACGTAAAGCAGGTGTTTGGCTTTTAATGTCCATACCGCCAAAAACGACCGCACTGCGAATGGGGGTGTGTTTGGCATATTTTTGTGCGTTATCAGCCACTTGTACCGCCAACTCTCGGGTTGGGCACAGCACCAAAGCACGCACAGGGTGTCGCGCAGGAGAAGTACTGGAAGAAGCAAGTGGTAAGATGTTTTGTAAAATCGGTAACACGAAGCTGGCTGTTTTTCCCGTGCCCGTTTGAGCCGAACCCATGACATCCTGACCGTTTAATACCACGGGGATGGCTTGCGCTTGGATGGGGGTTGGGGTGGTGTAACCCGACTCTTCGATGGCGCGCAAAATGCGAGCATCTAAGTTGAAATTTGAAAAATGAGGGGCTGCGGGTGCTGCACTTTGCGTCATTGAAAAATCCAATTAAATCATTGTATTAAAAGCGTTATTGTACCGCATTTAAATTTGATGCCAACGGTCATCTATCGTCGAGGTTCGACAAAAGCACATTTGCCTCACATTGTGTTGTATAGAACAGGCTCATCGAATTAAAAACGCCAAAAAGCCGATAAAGCGTCATTTAAGACAATTGTGCACGTTTGCTTTAAAATCAACAACTTCGCAGGTCGGTGGTTGGTCTGCACAACAAATCACAACAAGGATGTCATCATGGCGCAAGACCATCGTATTTTAGAGCCGCGTATCAAAGGGTTGAGCGAACCTGCCGTCGCACGTACCATCATGCACCGTCGAACATTCAACTTTGAAGTGTTTGAACGTGAAGACGGGTTGTGGGATGTCGATGCGCAAATGCAAGACCACAAAATGCAAGAGATTACCCTAGGTGGTGAGCTGCGCCCCGTAGGCACGCCATTACATGATATGGTGATACGCGTGACTTTAGACCAAACTGTAACCATTGTTGCGGTGGAAAGTAAAACCTTGGCTGCCCCTTATTTGGTGCAGTGCAAAACCATCAATCCTGACTATCAAAAAATGATTGGTTTGAATGTACTGCAAGGTTTTCGTCGAGCCATGAAAGCGCTGTTTGCCGACACAGCGGGCTGCACACATTTAACAGAATTGGCCAATACCATGCCGACCGTTGTTGTGCAAGGGATTGGTTATGAATTGGCGCGGCGCGCACGAATGCAGGACAAAGATGACGCAACATCTAACAAAAAACCATTTCCATTGGATAAATGTCACGCCTTAAGCTCGGACGGCGAGGTCGCTCGATTGTATTACCCCAAATGGTACAAAAGTAAAGGATAGTCGTTTATTCATCGGATAAATCGACTGTTTTATCCAGATTTAACCGTCTTTCTCATGTCAATAAGTGTTGAAAATTGTTGCAGCGCGTAAAAATACTTAAAACAGTTATGCCTTTACTCCCAGTTGTTGTAAAATGTGTAGGTTTAATGCAAATAAGTCGTCGGGCGCATAAACGGTTGCGTGCGACACCTGTTTTAACTTCTCTCAAAGGTGATGTTCCATGAAAATTCATGAGTACCAAGGTAAGGAAATCCTAAAAAAATACGGCGTTCCTGTGCCCCGCGCGATTCCCGCGTTTTCAGTTGATGAAGCCATCGAAGCGGCTAAAGCTTTAGGCGGCTCGGTTTGGGTGGTTAAAGCACAAATCCACGCAGGTGGTCGCGGTAAAGGCGGCGGCGTTAAAGTGGCGAAGTCGATGGACGAATTGAAAGACTACGCAACGCAAATTTTGGGCATGCAATTGGTCACGCACCAAACGGGTCCTGAAGGTCAAAAAGTACGTCGCTTGCTCATCGAAGAAGGCGCGGACATCAAAAAAGAATATTATCTCGGCATGGTCGTTGACCGTGGCACTCAAAAAGTGTGCGTAATGGCCTCTTCAGAAGGCGGCATGGACATTGAAGAAGTGGCCGAGCACACACCTGAACTCATCCATAAAGTTTATGTCAATCCAACCACGGGTTTAACAGACACTGAAGCCGATGACTTGGCACGCAAAATGGGCATGCCCGAAGCATCAGTTGGCGGCGCGCGCGTGGCTTTGCAAGGTTTGTACAAAGCATTTGTTGAAACCGATGCCGATTTGGCAGAAATCAACCCGCTGATTACCACAGGTGACGGCCGTGTGGTCGCACTTGATGCGAAAATGAATTTCGATTCAAATTCTTTGTACCGTCACCCTGAAATCGTTGAAATGCGCGATTTGGACGAAGAAGACCCCGCTGAAATTGAAGCTTCTAAGTTTGACCTCGCTTACATTTCATTGGATGGCAACATTGGTTGCTTGGTCAATGGTGCAGGTTTGGCGATGGCCACTATGGATACCATCAAATTGTACGGTGGCGAACCCGCGAACTTCCTCGACGTAGGCGGTGGCGCGACGACGGAGAAGGTCACAGAAGCGTTCAAAATCATGTTGAAAAACCCCAACTTAAAAGCCATTTTGGTGAATATTTTTGGTGGCATCATGAAATGTGACGTGATTGCAGAAGGTGTGATTGCCGCAGCTAAACAAGTGAAATTGCAGGTGCCTTTGGTTGTGCGCATGAAAGGTACGAACGAAGACTTGGGTAAGAAAATGCTGGCGGATTCAGGTTTGCCCATCATCTCTGCCGACACAATGGCGCAAGCAGCCGAGCGCGTGGTGGCTGCTGCTGAGGGCAAAGACCCTTCGGGAAAAGGCTCTAGCCTAGCCGATCAAGCCGCTGGCTTTGGTTCGGTGGCCGTTGGCGTGGGTACTGTTGCCGTGGGTGCAGTCAGCGCATTATCAAATGGTACAAGTGCGGTTGCACATGCGGCTTTAGAAGGCGTGGATAAAGCCGCTGATGGTTTAGAGACCGTTGCACACGGCGCCTTTGATGCCGTAGTGAGTGGTGCAGAAGCCATTGTAGACAAATCATCAAGCATGCTGGGCTTAACAGCAGGTGTGGCAGGTGATTTAGTGGATACCGTAGGCGAAGTGGTTGGCGGTGTGGCTGAAACTGCCGCTGAAACAGCGGGCGCGGTCGCCAGTGGCGCGGCACACGTTGCAACAGAAGCTTACGATAAAGTGGTGGATGGTGCCGAAGTCGTTTTAAGTGGCGTTGGTGAAGCCGTGGGTACGGTCGGTCAAGTGGTTGGCAGCGTAGCAGAAACCGCTGCTGCAACGGTTGGTGCGGTCGGCGCGGGTGCGGCTGCAATGGTTGGCCTGTCAGGCAAGGACGACAAAAATCAATCTTCAGGCGGTTTAGCTGGCTTGCTCAAACGTTTTTGGTGGGTACCGTTATTGTTAATTGTTGCATTGTTTGTTTTGAAACAATGTGCCGCCAAATAATTTTGACTTGTAAAAGGATAAACCATGAGCATTTTAATCAATAAAGACACCAAGGTCATTACTCAAGGCATTACGGGTAAAACGGGTCAATTCCACACGCGCATGTGTCGTGAATATGCAAACGGCAAAAATTGCTTCGTTGCAGGCGTCAACCCTAAAAAAGCAGGCGAGGATTTTGAAGGTGTGCCTATTTATGGCACGGTCAAAGAAGCCGCCGCACAAACAGGTGCAACTGTTTCTGTCATTTATGTTCCGCCAGCAGGTGCTGCTGCGGCCATTTGGGAAGCCGTTGAAGCGGATTTGGATTTGGCCATTTGCATCACAGAAGGCATTCCTGTTCGCGACATGATGGAAGTTCGCGACCGCATGCGCCGTGAAAATCGCAAAACATTGTTACTCGGCCCCAACTGCCCTGGTGTGATTACGCCTGACGAATTGAAAATCGGCATTATGCCAGGACACATTCATCGCAAAGGCCGTATCGGCGTATTAAGCCGTTCAGGCACGTTGACATACGAGGCCGTTGCACAATTGACCGAACTCGGTTTGGGTCAATCGACCGCAGTTGGTATTGGCGGTGACCCTGTGAATGGACTGAAACATATCGACGTGATGCGCATGTTCAATGACGATCCCGATACCGATGCGGTCATTATGATTGGCGAAATTGGTGGTGGCGATGAAGAAGAAGCCGCTTACTGGATTCGCGACAACATGAAAAAACCTGTGGTCGGGTTTATTGCAGGTGTAACCGCGCCTCCAGGTAAACGCATGGGACATGCAGGTGCGATTATTTCTGGTGGTAAAGGTACTGCGCAAGAGAAATTGGAAATCATGGCGGCTTGTGGTATCACCGTCACGAAAAATCCATCTGAAATGGGTCGCTTGCTCAAAGCCGCTCTATAATCAAATCGCTTCTGATTGGCAAAAGCGAAAGGGCGACCTTTCGCTTTTGTTTTTTGGTGTACACATACTTAAAATGAATAGAATTTAAGGCATAATGCGAATGCTTTATGTGCGCAATCATTTATGTTGGGACAATTAAAATGAAAATTAAAAATGCAATTAAGGTCATGCTCACCGAGTTCTGGGGGGCATGGCTGATTAGTTTTGTGGCCTTGGCTTTTGCTTATAAAATAGGTGGAGTAGCAGGTTTTACAGCAACCCTAATTCTGTGTTTATTCGAAATATCCATCTCGTTTGACAATGCAGTTGTCAATGCGATGGTGCTCAAAAAACAAAGCGCTGCTTTTCGCACCGCATTTTTAACCATTGGCTTTTTGATTGGCGTTGTGGGCATGCGTCTATTATTGCCCTTGCTTATCGTCTCACTGACCACAGGCTTGGCCTTTGCCGAAGTCTATCAATTGGCGGTTAATCAACCCGATGTATACAGCGAACATTTACATGCGCATCACACTGAAGTGATGTTGTTTGGCGGTGGTTTTTTGATGATGGTTGCCCTCACATGGTTGTTTGACCATGAGCGCGACATTCATTGGCTGGGCGGTTTTGAGCGACGTTTAAGTCAAATGGGTCGCTTGTCAATGATTGCTGCAGGCGTCGCTTTACTATTAACCCTCATTGTGGTGTTCAACTTACCCGTAGAAAAACGTTATGCGGGTCTATTGGCGGGCGTGCTCGGTGTAACCGTTTATATTTTTATTGGCGGGATTGGTGATGTGCTCGGCAGTGAAGACAGTCAAGATGCAGGCGATATGGTGAAAAAAGGTCTGGCTGCATCCATTTCAACATTCATGTTCTTAGAAGTCCGTGATGCGTCATTCAGCTTCGACGGCGTGATTGGCGCATTCGCGATTAGCAAAGACATTTTCATTATCATGCTCGGCTTGGGTGTTGGCGCGCAATGGGTTCGTTCAATGACCATATTTTTCGTTAAACGCGACACCTTGAGTGAGTATGTTTACTTGGAACACGGAGCGCACTGGGCTATTTTGGCATTGGCGTTACTCATGTTTGGCAGCGCCCTGCATGAAATTCCAGAAAGCGTCACTGGCTTAATCGGCTTGGTTTTAATTGGGTGGTCTTTGGTATCATCCGTGCGTGCGCGTAACCATTTAAAAGCCAATCAGGCAATGGCTGACAAGGCTCAATAAGAGTGACAGACGCTTAAAAAAACTTAGAAAAACATTTTATAAAGTCTTGCCAAATCAAATGAAGTTGGTTATAATTTCGTTCTTGTCGGAGTGTAGCGCAGCCCGGTAGCGCACCTGGTTTGGGACCAGGGGGTCCAAGGTTCGAATCCTTGTACTCCGACCATAAGTTTTTGCCTTACAGTAATCTGCCCGTAGCTCAGTTGGATAGAGCAACAGCCTTCTAAGCTGTGGGTCACAGGTTCGATTCCTGTCGGGCAGGCCAGTGATGGCAACCTTCTACGGTGGTTGTAGCTCAGTTGGTAGAGTCCAGGATTGTGATTCCTGTTGTCGTGGGTTCGAGCCCCATCAGCCACCCCAATAAATAAGCGACTTACAGAAATGTAAGTCGTTTTTTTATGCGCTTGTGATTTTGTGTCCTATTTGTACCTTTAAAATTAAAAAGGACGGCTTCAAAATGCCGTCCTTTTTTGATACAGTCGCGTTTTAGTAAACTACCTAACTAATTTTCTCATCATATTGTTTAATTGAACTTAGCAACATATCTTTATGTGAATAAATTGCATCTAATGTGTCCAGTTCAAATCGCTCCTCTTTGTCGGGTGTAAATACCGTTATACTTCGTTTTGTTTTACCAAAGTGAAGCCTACAAATTGTTTTCCTATTGTTATCATCAAGGATAATGGCACAGTAGCTTTTTGAATCACGTAGATAAACTCGACTAGCTTGAGTGGCTTCTGAGGCTATTGATTTTATTATTCGATATGCTTCTAATTCATCTTCTGTGGTCACAATTTCGTTGTTGTTTTCCTCTAAATCTAAGTTCGCACTTTGCTTTTCCAAATCTATGCCGCTGCTTCTGTCTGAATCGAGCTGATAAGCGGTTTCAAGGCGACTATTAATACTTTCTTTGATGTGGTTTTTTAGGGTTAGCTTAACTAATCTTGAAAACTGGTCTCTCACCTTTTCAGTGAAAGTCCCTGAGTACACTCGTTTTGTTAATAAACGAACCAACTCTTCAGATGGCTGCTCGAACTCTTTGCTTATTTCTGCTTTCAAAGCTCTTAAATATTTTAGGTTGCTAGCATTGCTAATAATTTCATCCAAGTTAAAAGCTGATTTGCTGAACTTCTTCAGCTCGTCCACTTGCGACTCATTAAAGTTTGTTAGGTCAAATTCAAAAAAAGGAGCTTCGTCCATAACATGCTCTTTTTCCAAGTCGCTATAAAACAAATACTTTATTCCATCGGTTAAAATTGCAAACTTCGTTTCAGGTAAAACTGAGAAGTATCGGTAAAGCTGTCCCGCATGTTTTTCTTGTAAAATTGCGCCTACTTGTTTGCACTCAATCAAAATTATTATTTTTTCATCCAGTGCAATTGCATAATCGACCTTTTCCCCATTTTTATTGGCTGTATCAGCAGTAAACTCAGGAATTACTTCCGTTGGGTTGAATATCTCATAGCCCAATGATTGCAAAAATGGCAAAACAAAAGCGGTTTTTGAAGCCTCTTCAGTCTGGATGAATGCTTTTTGTTTTTCAACACGGCTTGATATTTCTTTCAGCTTATCAATCAAATCCATTTAATCCCCGCTAAATAATTTAAAATTTAAATAATACATTATTAGAATTAGGGTTGCATCGTTTTTAACTTTTGATAAATGCCGATGTTTTTGTGATTATTTGTTTTTTAATTTAAATGCTAATTGGTGACGTTAGTAAAAAACCCAGTAAACATCGAATGTTTCTGGGTTTTTCGTTAAGCATCAAACAAGCTGAATCGATTGATAAACAGCTCAATTTTCTGGAGTGATTAGCAGTTTCTGGGGTTGACGCGAGTTGCACACATTGCGATTGGTAAAAAGCAATCGAGACAGCTCTTCCAGCGCTTGTTGATATACGTCGCGCTTAAAGTCAATGACATCCTCCAGAGGTATCCAATAATCATTCCAGCGCCAAGCATCAAATTCTGGATGAGTGCTGGCACGTAAATTAACATGATGATCGCGGCCAACCAAGCGCAATAAGAACCAAATCTGTTTTTGACCCTTGTAGTGGTTGCGAAAATCACGTTTGACCCATCGGGTTGGCACATCGTAGCGCAACCAGTTGCGGGTGCGTCCGATGATTTTAACGTGCTCGGGTAGTAAGCCTGTTTCCTCGTATAGTTCACGCAGCATGGCTTGTTCGGGGTTTTCTCCGTGGGCAATGCCTCCTTGTGGAAATTGCCACGAGTGCTCACGGATGCGCTTACCCCAAAAAACCTGATTGCGTGAATTGACCAAAATGATGCCGACATTGGGGCGATAACCTTCTTTGTCGAGCATTTTTTCCTCGGTAAATGATTTACAATGGCGTAATTATAGCGCAGCGCTAAAAGCGTGACCGAGCTTTTTATAACGGTCGTCTTTTTTAATTTTTTTAACCTTTTACAAGTGAAGTTTCATGAAAGCCAGTCAGTTTTTTATAAGCACCCTTAAAGAAGCCCCTGCTGAGGCGGAGATTATCAGTCATCAACTTATGATGCGAGCGGGTTTGATTAAGCGCATCGGTAGCGGTATTTACACGTATATGCCGATGGGTTTGCGCAGCGTGCGCAAGGTTGAGCAGATTGTGCGTGAAGAAATGAATAAGGCGGGGGCGATTGAGTTGTTGATGCCTGCGGTGCAGCCTGCGGAATTGTGGCAAGAGTCGGGGCGTTGGGAACAATATGGCCCTGAATTGTTGCGCTTTAAAGACCGTCACGCGCGTGATTTTGTGGTCGGGCCAACGCATGAGGAAGTGATTACGGACTTGGTGCGCCGCGATTTTAAAAGTTATAAGCAGCTTCCCGTGAATTTTTACCAAGTGCAGGCGAAGTTTCGTGATGAAATTCGCCCGCGTTTTGGTGTGATGCGAGGCCGTGAGTTTATTATGAAAGATGCCTATTCATTTGATAAAGATGAAGCGGGCATGAAAGTGTCGTACGACAAAATGTTCAATGCGTACATGACGATTTTCAACCGACTGGGTTTGAATTTTCGAGCGGTGGCTGCTGACAATGGTTCAATTGGTGGCACGGGTTCGCATGAGTTTCATGTGATTGCAGAGACGGGTGAAGATGACATTGTGTACAACCTCAATTCTGATTACGCTGCAAATATTGAAGCGGCCGAGGCGGTTGCACTTGTTTCTGAACGCGCCGAACCCCAGCAGACTTTGGAAAAGCAGCACACACCGAATATGGGTAAGTGTGAATTGGTGGCGGAGTTTTTGAATATTCCACTGGTCAAGCATTTGAAATCGGTGGTTTTGGCGGCTGAGCAAGTCAATGAGAATGGCGAAGCGGTCACGCAAATTGTATTGGTGCTGCTGCGTGCGGATCATCAACTGAACGAAGTGAAGTTGTCTAAATTGCCAGGCTTGAGCACAACGCGCATGGCGACAGAAGATGACATTATGCAGGCGTTTAATACAAAGCCTGGTTTTATTGGCCCTGTTCATCCCGCACAAAAAGTGCTGGTGGTGGCAGATAAAACCGTGGCCAATATGAGCGACTTTGTGTGCGGCGCGAATGAAGTGGATTACCACTTCACGGGCGTGAACTGGGGGCGCGACTTACCTGAGCCTGACCTCGTTGCGGACGTGCGCAATGTGGTTGCAGGCGACCCCGCACCCGATGGCAATGGTACGGTGGATATTTGTCGTGGCATTGAAGTTGGGCATGTGTTTCAGTTGGGTACGAAATACTCAGAAGCCATGAAAGCGACTTTCTTGGATGAGAATGGTAAGCCACAGCCTTTCGTGATGGGCTGCTATGGCATCGGCGTGACTCGGATTTTAGGGGCGGCGATTGAGCAAAATTTTGATGCAAAAGGGATTTTGTGGCCAGCAGCCATCGCGCCTTTTGAAGTGGTGATTTGCCCTGTGGGTGCGGATAAAAATGAACAAGTGCGTTACGAAACGAATAATTTGTATAACGACTTGTTGAAAGAAGGGGTCGATGTGATATTGGATGACCGTGGTGAACGCCCTGGCTCGATGTTTGCGGACTGGGAATTAATTGGTGTGCCCCATCGAGTCACGATCGGTGACCGTGGTTTGAAAGAAGATGGCATGGTCGAGTACCGTGGGCGTCGAGATGAAGCCGCGACCAAGCTGTTACCAGAGGATGTCGCCGCGCATGTGTTGGCACAATTAAAAGCATCGTAATATGCGCGCTCGGGTACGGGTGTTATTGCTCGTATGCGGTTTGTGCTTGGCGATGAATCAACCCGCATACGCGGGTTCGCAAGCCGAAGAGAAATTGTCTGATTCTGTACGGGTATTGTTGCGCCAAGCGGTGCAGGCGGGTTTGCCGAATTTACGCCCGTTTGCCTCGCGCGAGGATGAATCGCGGTTTTATCGCTGGCGTGATGTGATGGGCCAGCGTTTACAACGATACATTCCCGCCGCCCTCGAACGCGAGACTTTACTCAATGCAGTTGATTATGAGGCACACCGTGCGGGCTTAGAGCCTGCATTGGTGCTGGGTGTGATGGAAGTTGAAAGTCGTTTTAAACCGACCGCCCACAGCCATGCGGGAGCCATTGGACTGATGCAGGTCATGCCGTTTTGGGCGCACAGCATCGGTGATGGTCATGTAACGCGCTTATATCATGCGCGAGTCAATATTCGTTACGGTAGTGTCATCTTGCGACACTACCTTGACCGAGAAAATGGCGATGTGGTGCGTGCTTTGGCACGATACAACGGCAGCCTTGGGCAAACAACTTACGCCTACAGCGTGTTGCGTGCCTCACACAAGTATAAATAACACCATAACATTAATAAACGCCATGCTTGATTGCCAAACTAAGCGTAAGCAAGGCGCAACAAGGGCATTATCGAGCCACCTAGCTGTGGCGATATGCGCTGTGGTTGTATGGGTTTATTGATTGTATGGTTTGAACTCTATTTTTTGAAAGGATGTCGTAAATGGATTACAACTTTGTTTCAGCGGCTGTGCTGTTGTTTTTGGTGATTGACCCGCTGGGCAATATCCCCTTATTTAGTGGCGTTTTGAAAGACATTCCAATTCCGCGTCGAAAGGTAATCATCGTCCGCGAGTCCATCATTTCGTTTTTTATTTTGTTGGTCTTTATGTTGGCTGGTAAGAGCTTTTTGCGAGGCATGCACCTGACCCAATGGTCGATGCAAATTGGCGGTGCAATTGTTTTGTTTTTGATTGCGGTGCGCATGATTTTTCCGACAGAAGACGGCATCATGGGCATCACGCCACAAGACCACGAGCCGTTCATCGTGCCATTGTCGATTCCAGGCATGGCAGGGCCATCCTCAATGGCGACGGTGATGCTGCTGTCGTCCGAAGCACCTGAGCGTATGATTGAATGGGTGGGGGCGCTCGCGGTGGTGATGTTTGGCACGGGTGTGCTGCTGTATTACGCGGATTGGATTCAACGTAAATTAGGACACAGTTTTACTGTGGCCATGGAGCGTTTGATGGGGATGATTTTGGTGGCCGTCGCGGTACAGATGTTGTTGACAGGGATTTTTGATTATTATCAGACCTTGCCGATTGCGCGATAAAAAAGAGTCGTACACATAAAGCCGCTCCATAAGAGAGCGGCTTTATTCATGGCTGAATGCATTTTGTGACTTGAGTGAGCCATTGTCCATACAGCTTCTGTTCAATCAGTTCTGGTTCTGTGCTGATTGTGCGCCAATTGGAATTAAAAGCCTCCAATTGTGACATCATGCTGTCCAAATGCCCTTCCTCCTCCTTGATGATTGAGTGCACATGGACGCGACTGCCCGCTGCCGTCAAGGCATTTTGGTAGGTGTGATACAACATCATGGCGCGTACTTCAATCAGATACGTGACGAGCAAGTAACAACCCTGTTTAAGCTCGCGTCCCACCAATCCGCTCTTGCTTAAATGACGGGCGCATGCCACATCGAGCTTATGTAAATACTGAAAGCTGGCGCGAGGGGCCATGAGATGAGCAGGACTGTAATCGGGGCAATCGACATTGAGCTTTAAAATTTGTCGCTTAAGAAAATACGCGTGCCGAGCTTCCTCTGCGGCGTGTTGCAGGGTCGCTAAATCGACTTGGAGCGGATGCACATAGGCGGCAATTTTTCGTGCCCCAACCGATTCCATCATAGACAGGCTATTGAGCCAATGCGCGTGAGTGGTGTCGTCTCGGATGATGCTTGGCAACATCGCGGCGAGTTGTGGACAATGGGTGTCAAAAGTCGAATTCATGGTTATACAATCGCTAAATCAGCTGTGCTGTCGTGGTGTAAAAAGTCAAGGATGCACTCATAAACGTGCTTCAATTGATTCTCGGTGATGCAGTACGGAGGTATCAGATACAGCACACTCCCAATCGGGCGCAATAAAATACCGCGCGATAAAAAATAGTGATAAATGCGGTCGCGCTCGCTGGATAAATATGTGTTGCCTGCGACTGTGCGAATGGTGAGTGCCAAAATCGTGCCGCATTGACGGACATTCTCTACACGAGGATGCGAATCAATCCGTTGAGCGAAATGGGCGTGGGCGCGGGCAAGACTCGCACGTTGCTGCTCACATTCAGGCGTGAGCAGCAAGTCAAGGCTGGTCAAAGCGGCCGCGCATGCAATCGGGTTGGCGGTGTAGGAGTGCCCGTGATAAAAGGCGTGGGTTAAATCGTCACTGTAAAATGCATCAAAGACCGATTGTGTACACGTCGTGATAGCGAGCGGCAAAGTGCCGCCCGTTAAGCCTTTGGACAGGCAAATGAAATCAGGGCTTTCGCTCAGTTGGTCGCAGGCAAATAACGTGCCCGTGCGTCCAAACCCCGTCATGACCTCATCTGCAATCACATACGCGCCATGCGCATGCGCCGCCTTAAATAAAGCATTCAAAGCCTGCGCATCGTGCATCTGCATCCCCGCCGCGCCCTGAACCAAAGGTTCGACAATGAGCGCGGCCACTTCTTGTTGAGCCAAAATTTGGGTCAATGCGTCCAAGCTCTTTTGCGCGTTGTCACGCGTCGGTACAGGAATAAAGACGACTTCAAATAACTTGTCATTAAATGGTTTGGTGAACAGCCCGCGCGCGCTGGTCGCCATCGCGCCAAAGGTATCGCCGTGATAACTGCCCTCTAGGGCGACAATGGTGCGGCGTGTTTGTTGTTGATTGTGAAACGCTTGCAATGCCATTTTGATGGCAATTTCTGTTGCGCAAGAGCCATTGTCTGAATAAAACACTTTGCACATATTGCGTGGCAGAACCTCAAGCAATCGCTCCGCCAGTTCAACGGCGGGCTCGTGTGTCAAACCTGCAAACATGCAGTGCGCCAACGTGCTGGCTTGCTTATAAATGGATTCGGCAATGGCGGGGTGCGCATGTCCATGCAAGTTCACCCACCATGACGACACCGCGTCGATGTACGATTGACCTTGTTCATCAAATAACAACGCCCCTTCGCCACGGACGATGGCCAGCGCATTCGGGCGTAATTTCATCGGGGTGTACGGATGCCAAATGTGTGCTGTATCACGTTGGCTGATGTTGGGTGTTGGCGTCATGGGCGCATCCAAGGAGAAAAAGCTGCGGGTAATTGCAGGCGCAATTGCTGTGCCGCTTGGGCAATGAAGTGAGGCGTGAGTTGTTCAAAATGGGGGATGTGCGCCAGAATGGGTAACTCCGTATAGTCGCAGATAAATTGTTCGCTATCGGGCTGACGCTCGCCATTGATGATGAGACCGAGGGGCGTAATGCCTCGACTACGCAGAGCGGTGACCGCGCTCAAGGTATGGCTGATGCTGCCTAAGTAATGCTGCACCACCAACATACAAGCCCAGCTGTTATGCGCAACGACGTCCGCCACGGTCTCAGTGCTGGTCATGGGTGACATGACCCCGCCCGCCGTTTCAATCAATAAACAGTCGCTTGAGGGGGGCTGTACATCCGCGATGTGAATGTTGATGTTGTCCAAACGCGCCGCCACATGAGGTGAGGCCGCTGTTGTTAATCGGAATGCTTCTGGGTAAATCCGACTGCGCGGATTGGACACACATTCGCGCAGCACATCGCTGTCGGTGTGCGACAAGCCACCCGCTTGCACGGGCTTCCAATAATCGCAACCTAGGGCTTGTGTCAACACCGCCCCGGTGATGGTTTTGCCAATGTCAGTGTGGATGCCAACGAGGGCGAGTGGTGTATGTGATGTCATTGAACGGCACGCCATAAGGTTTGAACCAATATATCCAATTCATTGGTTGTATTGAACGCATGTAAACAAATGCGCAAACGCTCGCTACCTGCAGGCACTGTGGGCGAAAAAATCGGCCGTACATCCAGTTGTTGCGCGCGCAAGGTGTCGACCATGTCAAGGGTGCGCGCCACATCGCCGATGATTAAGCCTTGAATCGGTGAGCTTGAATCCAACCAACGGACACCATGTTCAGACCAATTCATCGCTTCAATACGCGCTCGGAATGATGCAATCAACGCGTGCAGTTCTGCATTTGAAAAATTAGGATGAGCCAGCGCATCATACGCCCGAGCAATCGCCGCGTAACTGGTAGGCGGTAAGGCGGTGCTGTATATCAGAGGCCGTGCAAAGTTAATCAGTGTGTCAATGAGCAACTGTGAGCCAACGACGGCTGCACCGTGACAGCCCAAACCTTTGCCAAAAGTGTGAATGCGCACATCCACGGCACGTTCCAGCCCAAGTCGTTGCACCAAGCCCTCACCGCTATTCTGATTCACGCCAAAAATGCCCGTTGCGTGCGCCTCATCCACCACTAAGCACGCATTAAATTGCTTCGTCAGCGCAGCAATCGTCAGCAATGGTGCGGCATCGCCATCCATTGAATAAATACTTTCGACCACCACGCACAACGGTTTGTCTTGATGTTGCCTCAACAGTTGAGCCAAATGCGACACGTCATTATGACGAAATTTATATCGATGACGACTCATCGACAGCCGCATGCCGTCGATGAGGCTGGCGTGCGCCAATTCATCATAGATAAAAACCGTATGGCGATTTGAAATAGCGGCGAGCGTACCGATGTTGGCATCAAAACCAGAATTGAAGAGCAACGCCGCAGGCGTTTGGTGAAATTGCGCAATCCGCGTTTCGAGGTCGCTAATCGCTTGCCTTTGTCCCGAAAGCAAGCGAGAACCTGTTGCCCCTTGCTGGTTCAGCTCAAGGTTTTTAAGGTTCGGCGCAGTGCGGGATATTGCTAAAAGACTGTCTTCGCGCCTCGCCCAACCCAAATAATCGTTTGAGCAAAAATCAATCGCCAAAGGCGCACGCAAGCGACGACGCTGTTGCGTCGCATCGCGTTGCTCAAGGCGTTTGGCCCACTGTGTGTGCAGTGTGTGAAAATGTGAAGTTGAACTCATGCACGCATTGTAACAAGGCACGTGCGAAGGTTAAAGCGAGTTTGTTTTTAAAGATAAACGAAGTTGTAGTGATATGATTGTATTTTAACGTATTTTATTTGCTGTTCAACGCCCGCCCGACACGTCTAAAAAACTACCCGTCATGTAAGACGAGGCATTTGATAGCAGCCACACCACCGATTCAGCCACCTCTTCAGGCTCGCCAATGCGTTGCATGGGGATGCTGGCTTGCCCTATTTGTAACATGGCATCGCCGCCATTTTTGTCATGAATGCTTGTGCGAATGATGCCGGGGCGCACGCCATTGACACGGATGCCCTCTTCAGCCACTTCTTTTGCCAGACCAACGGTGAGCGCGTCTAATGCGGCTTTAGAGGCGGCATAATCGACATATCGGTGCCCCGAGCCGAGTATCGCTGCACGAGAACTGATGTTGACAATGACGCCGCCAGCGTGACCATAGCGCGTGCTCATGGCTTTGACCGCCTGACCTGCGCACAAAAAAGCCGCAGTGACATTGGTTGAAAACACCTCATTCAAGCGTTGTGCATTCATGTCGTCAACGCGCCCAAAAACAGGAGTGATGCCAACGTTATTCACCAAGCCATTGAGTTGTCCAAAATGCGACAGCACGTCTCTGAATAATTGGTCAATTGCATATTCATCACGCAAATCCGCAGAAAAAGGATGAGCCTGACCGCCATTCATCATGATTCTTGAACACACTTCAGCCGCTGAAAAAGCATCTTGGTGATAATGCACGGCAACCGACCAGCCATCTTGAGCCGCACGGCGTGCTGTCGCCGCGCCGATGCCTTTTGATGCACCTGTAATGAGGAGGACTTTAGTGTTCGTATTCATGGCTTAAACCTTTTAAATCTTAAACCAAATGGGAAATGGCGGCAAATGCCTTACGAGCCGCGGCGATAGTTGATGCGATGTCTTCATCCGTGTGCGCAGCAGACATGAAGCCCGCCTCGAATGCGCTCGGTGCTAAATAAACGCCTTCATCCAACATCGCGTGGAAAAAGGCGGGGAACAAGTCTACGCGTGAAGCCATGACTTCAGCATAGCTTTGTGGTGCTTGGTTGCTGAAAAACAAGCCAAACATACCGCCTTCCATTTCAGTTGAAAACGGAACGCCCGCATCATGCGCTGCCGCGCTAAAGCCAGCGAGTAGGGCGGTGGTTTTTTGACGCAAGTTGTCAAAAAAGCCATCTTGACGCACGATATTCAGAGTGGCTAAACCTGCGGCGACAGCGACAGGGTTGCCCGATAAGGTGCCCGCTTGATAAACGCCACCCAGAGGAGCCATGTGCGCCATGATGTCAGCGCGGCCACCGAATGCCGCAACGGGCATGCCACCGCCGATGACTTTGCCCAATGTGGTTAAATCAGCTTGTACGCCATATACGCCTTGAGCGCATTGTTCCCCAACGCGAAAGCCCGTCATGACTTCATCAATGATGAGCACAGTGCCATATTCGGTGCATAACTCACGCAAAGTGCGCATGAACTCAGGTCGCGCCCGCACAAAATTCATATTCCCCGCAATCGGTTCGAGAATCACCGCCGCGAGTGTATCGCCTTTGTCTTTAAACAAAGTTTTGAGCGCATCCACATCGTTATAAGGCAATACCAACGTGTCTTTGGAAACGGCGACAGGCACGCCCGCCGAACTTGGATTGCCCAATGTCAACAAGCCCGAACCCGCCTTAACCAATAAACTATCGGAGTGCCCATGATAGCAGCCCTCAAACTTCACCAACACATCACGTCCCGTAAAGCCGCGCGCCAAACGAATCGCGCTCATGGTTGCTTCCGTCCCGCTCGAGACTAAGCGCACCTGTTCAAGGCTGGGCAACATGTCGCATAACAATTCAGCCATCTCGACTTCAGCGCGAGTGGGCGTGCCGAAGCCCAAGCCTTTTGCCGCTGCTTCTTGCACGGCTTTAACCACGTTAGGATGCGCATGCCCAACAATAATTGGCCCCCATGAGCCAATGTAATCAATGTAACGCACATCGTTTTCATCCCAAAAATAAGCGTCTTGTGCGCGTTTGATGAAGCGGGGCGTGCCGCCGACAGAGCGAAACGCGCGAACAGGCGAATTGACACCACCTGGTGACGTTTTACTGGCGCGGTCAAAAAGGATTTGGTTTTGGTTCATAATCTCAATCGTTCTATGTGGAAAGTGTTATCGATGCGGCAAGGTTAGCGTTCAATTTTAACTTCTTGCAAAATAGTCGTGGCGATTTCTTCAATCGACTTATGGGTCGAAGATGAAGACGGAATGCCATTGCGCTTCATCATCTTTTCAATTTCATTGACCTCATAACGACAATTTTCAATCGATGCGTACTTACTGCCAGGGCGACGCTCGTTGCGAATTTCAGACAAGCGTTGCGGCTCAATCGACAAGCCAAATAACTTATGGCGATACGGTAATAAATTACTTGGTAGGCTGCCGCGCTCAAAATCCTCTGGAATCAACGGACAGTTCGCCGCCTTAATGCCATATTGCATCGCTAAATATAAGCTGGTTGGTGTTTTACCGCTGCGAGACACGCCCACCAAAATGACATCCGCCTCATCAAGGCTTTTATACGTCTGACCGTCGTCATGCGCCAGCGAAAAATTAATCGCTTCAATGCGGTCGCGGTACGCATTTGAATCGGCGTTGTGGTGTAAACGGTTGATGCTGTGGTTCGATTTTAAGCCCAACTCCTGCTCCAAAGGCGCAACAAAAGTGGTGAACAAATCAATGAAATAAGCCTGCTCGCACGAGTGCACCACACGGTTAATGTCCTCATTGACCAAAGTTGTGAACACCATTGGACGCGCAACGGAATGAGCCGCGATGTCCTTGATTTTTTGCACGGCTTGATGCGCCTTTTCGACCGAGTCGATGAACGGAATGCGATGGTCTTTAATGGTGATTTCAAACTGCGCCAATAATGAATGGGCGAAGTTCTCGGCGGTGATGCCCGTGCCATCCGAGACAATGATGACGTTGCGAAGTGTTGTGCTCATGGTTGTTTTGAATGAAAAGTAAAAGTCGACAGAAAAATACAAAGAATCGCCATCATTGTACGCGCAAAAATCGTTATAAAACAGGTGCATGAAGCGATTTAACGCGGTAAAATGTTCAGCAATTTGCTCGCCTGTGCTCGCTTTCGACTGAAATGTTAGGCAAACAATCAACATCCTCGGCGTCACCGCCATGTCACGCGTAATGTCGCCCTTCGATTGTTTGCCTAACCTTTTAACTTTTGGAGCTTATGATGAACCACAATGTATTGCCGTTTGAGCAATTACGCAAAGAAGACGTCGATTCGGTCGGCGGTAAGAATTCTTCTTTAGGCGAAATGATTTCTCAGCTCGCGACTGCGGGCGTGCGCGTGCCAACTGGTTTTGCGACCACGGCACAAGCCTTTCGAGACTTCTTGACACACAACAACTTGACGCAAAAAATTGCAGAGCGTTTAGAAGGCTTGGACATTGAGGACGTGCGTGCGTTGGCCGCCGCAGGTGCAGACATCCGTCAATGGGTTGTAGAAGCACCGTTGCAACCCGCGTTAGAACAAGACATTCGCACCTCATTCGCCGAATTAACAAAAAATGATGCCGCCGATGCCTCATTCGCCGTGCGCTCATCAGCCACCGCCGAAGACTTGCCCGACGCCTCATTCGCAGGTCAGCAAGAAAGCTACCTCAACGTCGCGGGCATCGATGACGTACTGGACAAAATCAAACACGTCTTCGCCTCACTGTACAACGACCGCGCCATAGCCTACCGCGTACACAAAGGCTTTACTCACGCCGAAGTTGCTTTGTCAGCGGGCGTACAGCGCATGGTGCGCTCCGATGTTGGTTCATCAGGTGTGATGTTCACCATCGACACCGAATCGGGTTTTGACCAAGTGGTCTTCATCACCTCAAGCTATGGCTTGGGCGAAACCGTCGTTCAAGGCGCGGTCAACCCCGACGAATTTTATGTATTTAAGCCCACCTTAGCGCAAGGCAAAGAAGCCATCATACGCCGTTCGATTGGCTCTAAGCTCATTAAAATGGAATTCACACAGGCGGGCGAAGAAGGTCGTGTCAAAACCGTGGACGTGCCTTTAGAACAGCGCAATCGTTACTCCATTACAGACGAAGATGTGAACGAGTTGGCGAAATACGCTGTCATCATTGAAAAGCACTACGGCCGCCCAATGGACATCGAATGGGGCAAAGACGGTCGTGACGGCAAAATTTACATCTTGCAAGCACGCCCCGAAACAGTTAAAAGTCAACAAGGCAATAAAGCCGAAATGAGCTACGCGCTCAAAGGCAGCGCATCCGTACTCACAACAGGGCGCGCCATTGGTCAAAAAATTGGCACAGGTGCAGTGCGCGTTATCATGGATCCATCTGAAATGGAGCGCGTCCAACCTGGAGACATCCTCGTCGCCGACATGACCGACCCCAACTGGGAACCCGTCATGAAACGCGCCGCCGCGATTGTCACCAATCGGGGTGGACGCACCTGCCACGCCGCGATTATCGCTCGAGAGTTGGGTGTGCCTGCGGTGGTGGGTTGTACAGACGCCACTGACGTACTCAAAGACGGCATGCTCGTTACCGTATCTTGCGCCGAAGGTGACGAAGGCAAAATTTATGACGGCATTTTAGACATGGAAGTGTCTGAAGTTGAACGTGGTGAGTTGCCTGAAATCAAAACCAAAATCATGATGAATGTCGGCAACCCGCAACTCGCATTCAACTTCTGCCAAATTCCAAACAAAGGCGTAGGCTTGGCGCGTTTAGAATTTGTCATCAACAACAATATCGGCGTACATCCAAAAGCGATTTTGGAATACCCCAATATTGATTCTGACTTGAAAAAGGCGGTTGAATCGGTGGCTCGTGGGCACGCCAACCCACGCGCATTCTACGTTGATAAAGTCACTGAAGGTGTCGCCACCATTGGTGCGGCATTCTATCCAAAACCTGTCATCGTCCGTCTGTCCGACTTCAAATCCAATGAATACAAAAAACTCATTGGCGGCTCACGTTACGAGCCCGATGAAGAAAATCCAATGCTCGGCTTCCGTGGGGCTTCGCGTTATATTTCAGAAGATTTTGCCGAAGCATTCGCGATGGAGTGCGAAGCGATGAAACGCGTCCGCGACGACATGGGCTTGACCAATGTTGAAATCATGGTGCCGTTCGTCCGCACCTTAGAACAAGGTCGTCGCGTTATTGAGTTACTGGCTGAAAAAGGTCTTAAACAAGGTGAAAACGGCCTGCGCATCATCATGATGTGTGAAGTGCCATCCAATGCGATTTTGGCAGAAGAGTTTTTGCAGATTTTTGACGGCTTCTCAATTGGCTCGAATGACTTAACGCAACTGACCCTAGGTTTGGATCGTGATTCAGGGATGGAGCTGCTCGCTAAAGACTTCGATGAGCGCGACCCCGCTGTTAAGTTCATGCTCTCACGCGCCATCAGCACCGCCCGCCGCATGGGTAAATATGTCGGCATCTGCGGTCAAGGCCCTTCTGACCACTTGGACTTTGCCAAATGGTTGGTCGAAGAAGGCATCGAGTCGATTTCTCTAAATCCCGACACCGTTATGCGCACGTGGAAAGACCTCGCTGTCTAAACCACTGTACAAGCGGTTGCCTCATAAAAAAGCCAGTCATTTGACTGGCTTTTTTTAATATTCAAAAGGCTGAACCGTTTTATTCCGTTTGGTCTTCATCCTCAAAGATGCTGCGACCTTGCTTTTCTAGTTTGTCAAATTGCCCTTGATGCACCGCCCACCATAAACCCCAGATGATGACGAACACCAAAACAACAGACAATGGGATGAGTAAATATAAGGTTTCCATTAATTTCCTAATTGATGAACGGGGCGCAATACCCTTAAAGCATTGGAGACGACAACTAAGGAGCTGGCGGCCATGCCGATACTGGCAATAAGTGGCGTGACGTTGCCAGTGGCCGCAAGCGGAATGGCGATTAAATTATACATCATCGCCCATGCGAGATTCTGCCGCATCAACCGTTTGGTTCGCCGCGCGATGATGTGTGCGGCGTATACGTCATTTAACTCACCTGATTGAATAACGAGGTCGGCTTGCATCTGCGTTAAGCTGCTGCCGTGTCCCATGGCGATGGCGACGTTGGCTTGTTGCAGTACGGGCGCATCGTTGATGCCGTCACCTGTCATGGCGATAATCTTGCCTTGTGCTTGCCATGATTGGATGCGTGCCAATTTGTCGGCGGGGGTGGCGTTGGCATGCACATCTTGGATGTTTAAGCTCGCGGCGAATGGCATGACGACGTCTGCTTTGTCGCCGCTGACCAGTGCGACTTGGCAGCCTGATGCCTGTAAATGCTGGATTAAGTTCGTGGCATTGGCGCGGGTTTTGTCGCTGAGAATGAACCACGCGAGACATTCACCATCGGAGCAGAGCAGGGCGACACTTTTGCCCTCGATGTGTTTGGGTAATTCGTGCGTTGCGAGGTCGCGCTCGGCGGCGAAGCGAGGTTTGCCGATGCGATAGTTATAGCCTGAAATTGTTCCAGTGACGCCTTGACCGACCATGAGGCTCATGGCCTCAACATCGTTCATGCGTTCGGGCAGCTTGAGTTCTTGTAACGATTTGCGCAGGGCGAGGGCGATGGGGTGACGTGAGGCGGTTTCGAGAGTGGCGGCGATTTGTAGCGCGTCATTCGTTGAGAAATCAATCGCTCGGGCGGCATCGGTCAGTTCGATGTGTTCTAGCGTTTGTACGTCTTCGGTGAGGGTTCCTGTTTTGTCAAACGCATACATATCCACATTGGCTAGGTTTTCCAAGGCTTGGGGTTGTATCACAAGCACATGATGTTTCGCTAGCGCGCTGGTTGCGGCGGTTAATACCGTGGGTACGGCGAGGGCAAGGGCACATGGGCAAGTGATGATGAGAATGGCAACGACGACAGGCACAATGCGGCTGCTGTCGTGCATCAGCCAGTATGCGGCAGAGAGGGCACATACGGTTAAAAGCCCATACAAAAAATAACGTGCCATGCGCTCGGCCAGTCGAGCGAGCGCGGGTTTGTGCATGGCGGATTGTTGGGCAAGGCGTTCAATGGTGTCGAGTTCGCTTGCGCCGCGGGCGGCGGTGATGCGGGCATAAATGCCTTGTTCGATGTTGGTCGAGCCTGCGAGTAGTGCATCGCCGACGACTTTGTTAATTGGCTGTGATTCGCCAGTGAGCAGGGCTTGAGAGCAGCTGGTGCGCCCTTCAATCAATATGGCATCGGCGGGAATGATTTCACCGCTGGCGATAAAAACCACGTCATCCATTGCCAACTCATCGGCGGGCGTGAGTTGAATGTTTTTATCGGCGGGGTAGTTACGGACTTTTTCTGCGTATAAACGTTTGTGTTGCAACACGTCATTCAGGTAAGTCGCGGCTTTGTTTAAGGCGCGAAATTGAATGTATCGTGCGCTCAGCAAAAATCCGACAAACATGGTGATGGAGTCGTAATACACATGGCCGACATTGGTTATCGTGGCGTAGACGCTGGCGATGAAGGCGACCATGAGCGCGAATGCAACGGGCGTGTCCATGCCCAGTTGTCGCATGCGAATCTCTGCCCACGCGCCTTTGAAAATCGGTGTGGCGCAAAAAAACATGACGGGCAGGGTCAATGCAAAATTTGCCCATTTCATGAGATGAGCCATGTCCGCACCCATGTCCGCTTCATTGCTGGCGTAAAAAGGGTACATAAACATCATGCTTTGCATCATGAGCAATATCGCCACGAGTAGGCGAAACAGCTCACTGCGTTGTTGTTTTTTCTCTGCCTCGCTGATGGTGTTGGCTTGCTCTTCAAAAGCGTGGTAACCGAGTTTTTCGATGCGTTTGATGACATCGTTTGTTGTGATTTTTGTGGGGTCTAGTTGTAAAAATGCGCGTCGTAACGTGTAGTTGGCTTGGGCGTTGTATACACCATCGACATGCTGTAAGTCGCGTTCGATTAAGTCCGTACAAGCGACACACGCCACACCGCCAAGGCGAAGGCGAATGTCAGACAGGCGGTGCGGTGCAGAAGGTTGGGTCATAATATTCAATGGTCAGGATGAGCCAGTAAAAAATTAGAAAGTTGTACGAATTGCTCAAGCGACAGTTCTTCTGCCCGCGCGGTGGGCTTAATGTCACACGCGGCCATTTGGTCGAGCGACACCATGTCGCCTAGGGTGTTGCGCAACATTTTTCGGCGTTGGCTAAAGGCTTGAGCCACTAATTTCGACAAGTGGTTTTCATCAGTCGCGTGGCGCGCGCTCACGGGCTTGGGGTACATGCGCACAATCGCTGAAGTGACTTTGGGTGCAGGGGTGAACGCGTGCGGTGGCACGTCAAACAGGTGCTCCATCTCGTAGCGATATTGCAACATGACCGATAAGCGACCATATGCTTTATCACTCGGCGAGGCAACCATGCGCTCAATCACTTCTTTTTGCAGCATAAACACTTGCATGTCAATGTGGGGTGCAAATTCGACGAGGTGAAACAACAGTGGACTGGAAATATTATAGGGCAGGTTGCCCACGACTTTACGTTGCGCTGTCTCTGCGGCGGGAATGCTTAAAAAATCAAAATTCAACGCATCAGTGCTGTGAATCGTGAGTTGCGAGGGTTTAAAACGCTGTTGCAAACGAGTCACCAAATCACGATCAAGCTCAACAGCATGCATGTGGGGCATGTACTCCAACAACGGTGCGGTCAAAGCCGCCAAACCTGGCCCAATTTCCGTCAGGCAGTCACTTGCTTGAGGGTCTATCGCCCGCACGATGTCAGCAATGACACCATCATCATGTAAAAAATTTTGTCCAAAGCGTTTGCGGGCAATGTGGGTAGACATTAGATGTTTCCTTGTGTGTTTGAGCGGGCGCAGACCATGGTGTGTGCGCATTGAATGGCGGCGAGCATGCTGCCCGAGTGAGCGAGATTTTTGCCCGCCAAATCTAAGGCCGTGCCGTGGTCAACCGAGGTGCGAATGAGCGGTAAACCCAGAGTGATGTTGATGCCTTGTCCAAAGCTGGCGTATTTGAGCACAGGCAGCCCTTGGTCGTGATACATCGCTAACACGGCATCCGCGTCTTGCAGGTAACGGGGTTGAAAGAGTGTGTCGGCAGGGTAAGGGCCTCGCACATCGTGGCCTTGCGCTTGAAACTGTTGAATCACGGGCGTGATGACCTCGATTTCTTCGCGTCCCATGTGACCATTTTCGCCCGCGTGTGGGTTAAGTCCCGTGACCAATACCCGTGGCGATGCAAGATTGAATTTACTTGTTAAATCATTTAACAATATGGAAAGCGTTTTGGCTAAAGATGGCTGTGTAATGGCCGCAGGTACTTGACTCAAAGGCAAGTGGGTGGTCGCTAACGCCACACGTAAATCCCCTCCCGCGAGCATCATGACCACTTGTTCAGTTTCGGTCATCTCTGCTAAATATTCGGTGTGCCCTGTAAAGGCAATGCCCGCCTCATTGATGATGCCTTTATGCACTGGGGCGGTGACCATGCCTGAAAAAAATTGTTTCGTAATGCCCATCACCGCCGTGTCGAGCAATTTCAATACGTAAGGTGCGTTGGCCACATTAAGCTGCCCTAAAGTCACAGGCGCGTGTAATGGGATGTGGACGACATCCAGCGTATTGGGAGTGGCCGCGTTGAGCGGGTCGTAACGGCGCAGTTGTAGACTTAACGATAGGTCATGCGCTGTCTGTGTTAAGAAATCTAGGTCGCCAACCAAGACCACGGGCGTTTGGCTGTGGTTGTTTTGGGATGGGCGATTGAGCCATTCGGAGGCGGCGCGTAAACTGATTTCAGCACCTATGCCTGCAGGTTCGCCAGTTGTAATTGCCAATGGGAGTGATGGGGTCGCGTTCATTGGCGTATTTTACCACTTGCCTTGTGTGAAGGCGTGTTTAAAAGGCAATCAAAACAGGCGAAAGGACAGGTGAAAAAAGAGACATAAAAAAGCTGCATTGCCAAGACAATGCAGCTTTTTGTGTGGAGCCTGTTCGTTGATGTGTTTATTTAATTTGCACCAAGTCTTTGCTTGACTCCATTAAATTTCTCATCCAAGCGTCATACGCGGCTGGCAGCTTTTGCTCCATCAACGCAGCGCGAGCCATTTTTTCTTGGTCTTGCAGGCTGAAAGTCAATTCAGTTGGTTGACCTACTTTGAAAATGTGGAAGCCATTTTTTGTAGGGACAATGTCCGTGGTGGTGCCGCTGTTGACATTTTCAACCGCTTTTCTGACCGCAGGGTCAACGCCATTGTCAAAAGTGATAACGGGCACTTTGCCGCCATTTACAGAAGTGTTTGGGTCTTCAGAGACTTCACGAGCAACGGTTTCAAAAGCGTCGCCTTTATCAAGTCTTGCTTTTGCGCCTTGAATTTTTTTCTTGGCGGCGGCGGTGTTGCCCGCGACAAAAATATGGCTGGCTTCAACGCCCTTGGTGCTTGGGATGGGGTTGTCCTTGCCCAATTTTTGTTTGCTTAAAAGTGCGTCCACTTCTGCTGAAGTCACCGTGACTTTGTCCTCGACTTCGCGTTTGATTAAGGCGCTTTTAATCATGTCTGTGCGCAAGTCACGGTTCAATGCCGCCCAGCCTTTTTCGCCACCTTGCTTGATGACGTTTTGTTTGAACTGTTCGAGCGTAGCACCTTGTGATTGTGCAATGTTGTTCAGTGCTTGGTTCACATCAGCGTCAGAAATATTGATGCCTAAATTTTTCGCTTTATTAACCATCAAACGGTTCTGGATGACTTCGTTAAACGAGTCTTGTTTGATTTCTTCTTCTTGGGCTTTAGTTAAATTTAATTTCTTTTTGCTGGCTTGTGCTTGCTGGGTAAGAATACCAATGTTGGTGGTGATTTGCTCTTGTACTTCTTGTGCTGTGATGGGTTCACCTGCCACTGTGGCGACCACGCTGTCCAAATTCACATGTTGTGCCATGGCGATGGTCGGTGCGACCAAGGCGGCGATTAGCAAATTTTTCAAAAGCTTACTCATTTAACTTCCTTTTAAAATGTATGGTTTGACCTACGTTCGCCATTATAAAACAACTCAATGGCTAAAACATCTCAATGATGCGTTTGGTTGACGCAACGATGTTTATCGGTTTGCTGCATGATGGCAGCAGTTTATGATTTTTTTGTGTAAGTCAATATAACGTGGGCGATGCAACCGAACACGATGCCCCAGAATGCGCTGCCCAGCTCAAACAAAGTCACGCCTGAAGCGCAGGTCATAAAGGTAATTAAAGCCGCTTCTCGTTCACTGGGCGAATGTTGGGTGGAAGTGGCGTTACTGATGCTGTTCAGAATTGCACCGAGCAAGGCCAGTCCAGCCAGTATGGTGATGAGCACCTTGGGCAGGCCTAAGAAAAATAAAACCAAAACGCCCGCGCATGTACCCAGCATCATGCTGAATACGCCGCACCACAATCCTGCGATGTATCGCTTGCTTGGGTCGGGGTGACACTCTTTTTCGGTACAAATCGCGGCGGTAATAGCAGCGAGGTTGATGCCAAAATTGCCAAACGGTGCGCTAATCAGCGACAGGAAAGCCGTTAGGCTGATTAAGGGTTTGGCAGGGGCTTGTGCTGCACTGAAGCCCGATGCGCGCAACACGGCAATGCCCGTCATTTGTTGACCCGTCAACGTGATTAACGCGAGGGGTAGGCCGATGTTGAACAACGCTTTGAATGTGAATTCTGGCGTGGTCCATAGTGGGGGGGCGACATGCAATGGCACATGCGGAACCGCGTGACCTTGGATACCAAAGACGTACACGCAGCCGACAAACAAGACCGCCAAAATGGCATAGCGCGCAAATAAACGCTTGCCGATGATGTACGTGGTCAGCATCAGCAGCATGAGTGTTGTGTCGGTCGAAAGTGTCATGAAGGTGTTGATGCCAAAGCGAAACAAAATCCCCGCAAGCAAAGCCGCTGCAATGGTTTTGGGTATGCGGTGCATGACCGAATCAAACGCGCCCGAAATGCCAATTAAAAAGATGATTGCACCCGCCACCACAAAGCCCGCAATGGCTTCTGGATAAGGCGTGTTCGGTAATGCAGAAATGAGGAAGGCCGCCCCTGGCGTGCTCCATGCCGTGATAATCGGTGCTTTAGTCACGTAGCTCAAGACAAAACCCGCAAAACCAAAAGTAAAACACAACGCCCACAACATCGAAGTCGTTTGTGCTTCGTTGAGCTGTCCCGCTTGCGCGGCTTGGATGACAATGGCGAGCGGCCCGCCATATCCTGCCAAAATTGCAATAAACGCGGCAGTTAGGGCGGTGGTTGATTGGTCGCGTTTTATCTGCGCCCATGTGAGGCGCGGGGTCGATGAAGAAGTGTGCATATTAACAACGTTAAAGGTGAGGATGGTTCGCTCATGTTCTCCAGTCTTCTTGCACCAAAAAAGAAGCTAAACATCGAGCGAATAAAAATTATGGAAGGTTCAATTGCCCTGTGGAAAATGGCATGACGCGCCCGCCCACTGTAATGTCACCCGTGTGATTGACCTCGAGATACAAATGATTTGGACGGTTGATGCTTTCCGCTTGAGTGATGTGCCATGCGAGCGGTGCTCGTCCCGCCTCATGCGCCCATGCCCCGAGGTTGCAACACGCCGAGCCTGTGCCAGGGTCTTCTAAAACAGCGTTGTCGATATTGAAAAAATAACGCGAAGTGACTTGATTATCCACCTCGTGCCACACATAAACATTTAAATGCGCCGCACTGACGGTGTCATCCACTAAAGCCGCAAGCTGCGGGCGCACGCGATGAACGGCCTCTGCGCTGTTTAACGGAACAACGAGTTGCCATGTGCCCGAATTCATCCAACGCGCGGGTGCGCCCAAATCAGCCATTGAGATGTTTAAAGCATCGGCCAAACCCTCGTTGCTCAATGACGGGGGCTGGCTCTCGTAACCCGAAATTTGTAAACGATAAATGCCATCGTCATGCGTAATCTGAACGGTTTTTGCTTGGGTGCTTAGGCTGAACGTGTCGGGCAGATGATGGTGTGTGTGCAACCACCAAGCAGCCCCAATGGTCGGGTGACCTGCGAATGGCATTTCATGGTCGGGCGTGAAGATGCGCAGCCGAGCCGCATCGGTATCGGCGTGGCTGATGAACACCGTTTCAGACAAGTTAAATTGTCGAGCAATCAATTGCATGGTCGTGCTGTCTAACGCGTCGGCATTGGGCACGATGGCGAGCGGGTTGCCGCCCCATGCGGTTTCTGCAAATACATTCACAATGGCATAATTAAGGACAGTTGAACTCATGAGTTTCCTTCAGCGAGCGCGAGGCGGGTGTCATTTAAAAAATCATCTACTTTATCCATAGGCGTCGCCCATGACGTTACCAAACGAATGGTTTGATGTGTATCCGATACTTTTTTCCAAATATGAAAACCATAACGTTGTTGTAGTTGCTCAACGGCATGATTCGGTAAAGTAGGGAAAATTAAGTTAGTTGAAGATAATGTTTCAAAAGCAACACCCATTGCCAATAAGCCATTTTGTAACCGCTCTGCGCAAGCGTTCGCATGTGCCGCAAGCGATTGAAACAAGTCATTGCTGAACAATGCCAAAAATTGACTGCCCACCACCCGCCCCTTGGCGAGCAAAGCGCCGCGCTGCTTGAGGTGATAACGAAAATCAACTTGCAAATCAGGATGAACAATCACAATCGCCTCGCCGAGCACCGCCCCATTTTTTGTGCCACCGATATAAAACACATCGGCCAATGCAGCGATGTCTGCTAAATCCCAATCCGCATCGTGACTCATCAACGCCGCACCTAAACGCGCACCATCCATGTACAAATACAAGCCATGCGTATCACAGCAAGCGCGCAACGCACGCAACTCCGCGAGCGAATACACCGTCCCCAACTCAGTCGCTTGCGAAATGAAGACCACCCGCGCCCGCACGGTGTGTTCCCAAGGATGCGCCGCGACCGCCGCCTCGATGCTCGCAGGTGTCAGCTTGCCTTGAGTGGCAGGCATGGCAATGATTTTATGCCCAGTGGCCTCAATCGCGCCTGTTTCGTTGCTGTAAATATGCCCAGTCTGCGCCGCGATAATGGCTTCAAAAGGACGCAGCATCGCCGCAAGCATCGTCAAGTTGGCCTGCGTGCCGCCGCTGACAAAATGCACGGCGGCTTTTGGAGATTTGCACACCGCGCGGATGGCGTCCGCCGCCTGTGCGCTCACGTCATCCAAGCCATAACCCGCGAGCTGTTGTGTGGGTTCGTGTGCTAAAGCGGCCATGCACGCAGGATGAGCGGTTTCTGAATAATCGTTGTAAAACTGGAAGTGCATAAATCCTCGGTTTGTTTAATAAGGGGCTGCTTTTAAAGAAGCCTACTTTTTGGTTTGCTTTTCTGTTAAATCAACAGCGCGTTTTTTTAGGTTTGCTTTGACATTGCGTGCAACTGTTTTGATTGGCTTTATGAGTTGGTGGGGGCTTTGGATTTCCGTGTTTTCCGTATCCGCTTATTTTAAGTTCATCCATTTTTTTTACAATAAAGTCTTCAAATTTATCCCTGAAGCCGTGATTTGTTTTTGACCTGTGGTTCCGAGCTGGGATAATATCGATATCATCAGGCAATACCACTTTATATTCATTGCCTGTGCCAAAGTACCAAAACCTTTGGCTGATGAGCACATTCTTGCCACGTTCAATATCGGAAGCGAAGTCAGCATCACCATTATGCCCAGACAGCGATGGTAAAGCCCGTTTGGTTTTATCGTCTGCGATGTCAATCCAAATACAATCTCCCGTGTCGCGATTATTTTTTGGGATTCGATTATTAAACGGGAGTTCTGTCTTACATTTGTTAATGTACTCACTCCATGTCAGGACGTCGTCAATAATCATGCAGTAGACAATTCTCCTTTTGTTGCCGCTTGACTTACAATCTAAACCAACCACAACATCGCCCTTTTTAGCGATGCGTCTGATGGCGGGTTTACATATGGCTAAAGTACAATAACCATTGTACGGATTTGGCGCACATCCAAAGTCGTCCTTAACAACATACGAAAATAATCGTGAGTCTTCATTTTCAAATAGTTTCATAACACGCCCAATGTATTGATTTTTCTATAAGTTTGGTATGTGGCGTGTTTTATCGCCAATCCAAAATCACCTTCCCACTCTGCCCCGAACCCATGACGGCAAAACCTTGTTCAAAATCATTGACGTTGAAATGATGGGTAATCAATGGGCTGATGTCCAAGCCTGATTGAATCAGCGCAACCATTTTGTACCACGTTTCAAACATTTCTCGACCATATATGCCTTTAATTTCCAGTCCTTTAAAAATCACTTGATTCCAGTCAATTGATGTATCGGCGGGCGGAATGCCGAGTAAGGCGACTTTGCCGCCGTGGTTCATTTGTTCAAGCATTTGTCGGAAAGCGATTGGGTTGCCTGACATTTCCAATCCAACGTCAAAACCTTCGGTCATGTGCAGCTCCGACATGACGCTTTTTAAGTCTTGTTGCATGACGTTGACGGCGCGGGTTGCGCCCATTTGTCGTGCCAAGTCGAGTCGATATTCGTTGACATCGGTAATCACGACGTGGCGTGCGCCGACGTGTTTGGCAATGGCGACTGCCATGATGCCAATTGGCCCTGCGCCTGTAATTAGGACGTCTTCGCCGATGAGGTTGAATGACAGCGCGGTGTGAACGGCATTGCCGAACGGGTCAAAAATTGCGGCGAGGTCGTCGGGGATTTCGGCTGGAATTGGAAAAGCGTTGAATGCGGGAATGACTAAATATTCAGCAAATGCACCTGCACGATTGACGCCGACGCCAACGGTGTTGCGGCATAAATGTCGTCGCCCCGCACGGCAATTGCGGCAGTGACCGCAGGTGATGTGGCCTTCGCCCGACACGCGGTCGCCAATTTTAAACCCAGTCACTTCTTGCCCCATGTCCGCGACCACGCCAATGTATTCGTGACCGACGTGCATCGGTACGGGAATGGTTTTTTGCGCCCATTCGTCCCAGTTCCAAATGTGCATGTCGGTGCCGCAAATCGCGGTTTTAGTGATTTTAATCAGCAAATCGTTGTGACCGACTTCGGGCATCGGTACGTCGGTCAACGTCAGACCTTTGTCTCGAGTGAGCTTGGCGAGTGCTTTCATGTTTTTTATCCTTGTTTGAAAATGGGTATGGCAAATATTTAAATCACGCCCAGCTTGCGCCCGACTTTGATGAATGCGGCCACGGCTTGGTCGATGTCTTTGCTGGTGTGGGCGGCGGACATTTGTGTGCGAATGCGTGCGCGCCCTTTGGGCACCACGGGGAATGAAAAACCGATGACGTATACGCCCTCGTTGAGCAACTCGGCTGCCATGTCGGCGGCGAGCTTGGCATCGCCGAGCATGACGGGGATGATGGGATGTGAACCCGCCAGTAGTTCAAAACCCGCCGCGCTCATGGCGGAGCGAAATTGGTTGGCGTTGCGTGTCAGTTGTGCGCGTAAAGCCGCTCCTTCGTCCGAGGATAAAATATCCAAGACTTTTAAGCTGGCGGCCGCAATTGCGGGCACGAGCGAGTTGGAGAATAAATATGGGCGCGAGCGTTGACGCAGCAGCTTGACGATGGCGGCGTTAGCCGACACATAGCCGCCCGATGCGCCGCCGAGTGCTTTGCCCAGTGTGCCAGTGTAAATATCGACCGCGTCGGATACGCCGCACCATTCGGGCGTGCCCGCACCCGTTGCGCCAATGAAGCCAACGGCATGAGAATCATCGACCATGAGCAATGCGCCATAGCGTTGTGTCAATTCGGCGATGCCTTGCAAATTGGCAATGCTGCCATCCATCGAAAACACCCCGTCCGTCACCACCAATGTGAAGCGCGCGCCTGCACTTTGAGCCGCTTTAAGTTGTGCTTCTAAATCGGTTAAGTCGTTGTTTTTATAACGATAGCGCGCTGCTTTGCACAAGCGTATGCCGTCGATAATTGATGCGTGGTTCAGCTCGTCTGAAATCACCGCGTCTTGTTCGTTGAGTAAAGTTTCAAACACGCCGCCATTTGCATCAAAGCAGCTTGAATACAAAATGGTGTCTTCTGTGCCTAAAAGTTGTGAAATTCGGTTTTCAAGCTGCTTATGGATGGTTTGCGTGCCACAAATAAAACGAACCGATGCGCAACCATAGCCATAATCATCTAAACCTTGCTTGGCTGCGGCGATGAGGCGTGCATCATCGGCAAGTCCTAGATAATTGTTGGCGCAAAAATTTAAAACAGTGCGCTGGTCGGATAATCGAATGTGCGAGCCTTGTGGTGTGGCAATGATGCGCTCGGGTTTTTCAAAGCCATCCGCGTGGATGCTCGCCAATGTGTCGTTCAAGTGGGTCAAATAAGCGGGATTCATTTTGATTCCTTATGGTTTTTAAGCAAGGGGCATTTAAATTATAAAAGTCATTGTAAAAGCAGTTTTTCAAATCAGCTGTTGTTTTATTTACAACCAAACCGCCACGGCGCAGTACACCGTCATCACCACGATGACGCCGTTGATGAGGCGGGCTAATGTTGGTTTATGCATCAGTTTTTGTAGCAACGCGCCGCCCTGCACCCAAGAGCCGCAACACAATAAGTTAATGCACACGAAAATGATGGTTGCAACCAAAGTGCTGATGAGTAAATGCCCATCGTTTGGTAAAAATGCGGCGGGCACGGTCAAGCCCATGACCCATGCTTTTGGGTTCACGTATTGAAACAGTGAGGCTTGCACAAAAGTCATCGGGCGGGCGCTCCCTTTGTTTTGTGCTGTGGGCAAATCGCCATCGCGGGGCAACGCGCCGTTGAGCCATAATTTATAGGCGAGCCAAAGCATGTATGCGCAGCCCGCTATTTTTAGGGCATCTTGTGCATGCGGTATTTTCCAAAAAAGCCCCGCAACACCCAAACAACACAACAGCAACATCAAGCCAAAGCCCAAACTCACGCCAAGTAGATGCGGCAAACTGTGGCGAAAACCAAACCGTGCGCCAGAGTAAAGCAGCATCAGGTTGTTAGGCCCTGGCGTGATGGAGGAGACAAAGGCGAACATCATCAACGCGCTTAAACTGGCGATGGAGAAATGGAATAATTCATTCATGTTAGGGCTTTTTGAGAGAGGGGTTTATTGTGTGATTGGTTTGACTGTCGGGCAGGGGTTTTGTTTTGGTTTGCAAGGGCATTTTTTTACCGATAAATGCCACAGAGACAACAGCACAGGCGAACACAATGGTCATGCCATCAATCGTTTCATTTAAAAGAGGGGCCGCCAGTGCAATTGACATAAACGATTGCAATAACTGCACTTGGGATACGCGCACTGCGCCGCCGAGGGTGAGTGCGTGGTACCAGACCATCATGCCAAACCACATAGAAAAAATGGATAAGTAGGCAAAGCCTGACCATGCCGTTGCGCTGATTGAGTGCTCAGGCCAAGTCAAAAAACTTGCGGGTACGGTGATGGGAAGCGAAAGGGTCAACATCCAACACAATGCTTCAGGTGCGGGCATGGTTTGCGACAGTTTGGCACCAAAAGCATAACCCATTGCGCACAACAATATCGCGAGTAAAATTAAAAAATCGCCCCAATGCAATACGATTGTTCCCGTGCGAAACAACGCAAAAGACATCACCAACGCGCCACCCAAGGTGGCACACAACCAAAATCCAAAAGAGGGTTTTTGCCGAAAGATGAGCGCGGATAAAATCGCCGTGAGTAAAGGTAATATGCCGTTGAAAACAGCAGCGTGTGCCGATGTGACGTATAAAAGTCCCAAAGTCTGAAAAATAGGAAAGCCAAACACATTCCCCAATGCCATCACGAACAAGATGCGTATTTGAGCCGCTGTGGGTTTCTTGGCTTTGACTGCAAATAAGTAGACCACCGATAAAACTCCCGCCACCGCCGCACGACCAAAAGCGATGAACAACGGCGAGAATGCGGCTTCAAACGACCCATCAGGGCGATAACCCATCGCCCATTTGGTCATCGGCAAGGTGATGGCAAATATCGCTACGGCGGTAAAGCCCAGCCAAAAACTTTTATTTTCATTCGATGTCGGCATTGTTTTAATTTTCTATTGTTGTAATGTATTGATGGGCTGAGTGCCATGCAACACCACGTCAGCCAATGCCCGTGTGTGTAATGCGGTGGTGTCAAATAGGGGCACATCCACATCGTTTTGCGTCAAAAGCAAACCAATTTCAGTGCAACCCAACACAACGCCTTGCGCCCCTTGTTGCGTTAATTTGCTGACGATGTGTTGATATTGATGTTTAGAGTGTCGGCGCACAAGGCCTTGGCATAACTCGTCAAAAATCACGTTGTGTATGCAATCACAATCGGTCGCTTCTGGCACGAGCACGTCAATGCCCGCTTGTGCAAATCGACTCCGAATAAAATCTTCAGTCATGCTGTAACGCGTGCCGAGAAATGCGATGCGCTGAATCCCCGCATCGTGCAATGCGGCAATGGTCGGCTGGGCAATGTGCAGCACAGGCACGCTCACTGAACTGGCGATGGCATCGTACACTTTATGCATGGTGTTCGTGGCGATGGCCACGCAGCTCGCGCCAGCCGCTTCGAGTTTTTGGGCGCGTTGGCTTAAATAGATTGAGGCCTTATCCCATTCGTTTGTTTGTTGCCATGCCGCGATGATTGAAAAATCAACGCTGTCTAAAATGATGGGGGCGGAGTGTAAACCGCCCAACGCAACGCGGATGTGCTGGTTAATTTGTTGATAGTACAACAATGAAGATTCCCAGCTCATGCCGCCGAGTAAGCCGATGGTGTTGAGTGTGTTTATTGGCGTCATGCTTTCTCCTCAGGCATTTTAAAATGAGCGTGAACGCAGGCCGCCATGGTTTGATTGTCCCGTTGTTGCAGTGCCTCATAAACGCCGCGTTGATTGTTAGCGGGTTGATTTTGGCTGACTTTCCATTTTCCAACGAGGCGACTGATGCGAATTTCAATACCAACGATTGCCCTCACATTGGCCGTGATGTAGTCCTCTGGCGCATCTGTCACTTGCCACGGCGCGTCAAAAGCCGATTCTTGTTGAGTGGTTAAATCACTGATTTGTTGGCGCACCCATGTCGAATCATCATGCACGCTCAATGCGCCATGCGCTTGGACGGTGGCGTAATTGTAGGTCGGCACGACTTTATGGGTCTGCGCTTTGGTGGGATACCATGAGGGCGAAATATAAGCCGTCGGCCCTTGAAAAATAGCCAAGGCTTCAACTGCGGCATCAAAGTCTTGCCACAGCGGATTGGCTCGCGCGACATGACCACGCAAGACGCCATGAGTTGAACCGTCATCCTGCCAAATCAATGGAATGGGATTCGCATTTAACCCCTCATCCGTTAACGTGACCAACATCGCCAACGGATGCTGACGCATCAATTCACGCAGAATTAAAGGATTGGCTTCATTAAACTGGGCGGGTGTGTACATAGCGTTCTCAATGTTAAGAGCGGGTTTAAATGGCTGAATATAAAGTGATTATTGTTCAACAATTTTTTCTGTACTTTACTCCAAACGTGCAGTACAGTACCGATACAATCATTCAAACAATTAAACAACTGTACTGAAATGAACAACGATACAATTCTCAACACTGGGGCAACGGGGCAGGACGACTTGGGCATTCAACCCATCACCAGCAAAGGTCTGGAAGCGGGTTTTAACAAAGTCGACCAAGTGGTCGCGTGGATGGGCGAGCGCGTTGACATGCGATTTTATGCGCCTGGTGCGCGCGTGCCATCGGTGCGCCAACTTGCGGAACGCTTGGGTGTGAGCCGTTTCACCATCGTCCATGCGTATGACAAATTGGTCGCGGCGGGGGTTTTGGTATCGCGCGCGGGTTCGGGTTTTTACGTGGCTTCGACCAGCAGCGAGCTGTCTAAGCGCGCGCCAGAAACCGATGCGCCGACCGAAAAAGACAATGTGGGCGCGCTCGACACCACATGGTTGATGCGGCATATTTTTTCACGAGTGCCTGACGACCGCTCACCAGGCAGTGGCTTGTTGCCTCAATCTTGGCTAGAAAATGAACGGGTGGGTATCGCCGTGCGAGCTGTGGTGCGCGCGTATGATGCGCAGATTTATGATTATGGCAATGTACAAGGCTATTTGCCCCTGCGCGAGCAAATGGTGGTGCAGTTGCATAAAATCGGCATGATGGCACGTCCCGAACAAATGATGACCACGCAAGGCGTGTCGGCTGCGATTGACTTGGTCGCACGCTATTTTTTACGCGCGGGTGATGCGGTGCTGGTCGATGACCCAAGTTGGTTTTGGTTATACGGCAGTTTGCGTGCGCAAGGTTTACGTGTGATTGGCGTGCCTCGCGACGCGGACGGGCCTGATATTGACGTGATGGCGCGTATCATGGCGCACGACAAGCCCAAACTGTATGTGACCAACAGCGTGCTGCATAATCCCACCTCGTGGGGCGTATCGCCTGCCCGTGCGTATCAAGTCTTGCGTTTGTTGGATGAACACGATGCCTACTTGTTGGAAGACGATATTTATGGTGACTTTCACGCGGGTGTGGCGAAAGGTGCGCCCGCGCTCCGTTACGCCGCTTTGGATCAATTTAAGCGCGTGTTTTATGTCGCGGGTTTTGCTAAAAGTTTAGCCGCCGATGTTCGCGTTGCAGTCCTCTGCTGCCCAACAGAACATGTGCAAGGCATGGTCGGGCGAAAAATGCTGTCGAATATGGTCAGCCCAGAATTAAACGAACGCATCGTTCATCGCCTCCTCGCCGACGGACAACATCGCCGTCACCTCGAACGCTTGCGCCAACGCATCAGCAATGCACACGTACATCTAAGAGAAGCCTTGCCTAAAGTGGGCTTGAGCTATCCACCGCTCACACAAGACGGGCTTTTTGTCTGGGTGGATACAGGCGTTGACACCAACGCGCTCGCCATCGCCGCCATGAACGACGGCTGGTTGGTCGCGCCTGGCGGCTTATTCTCGCCCAACCAAGGCGTATCAACGTTTATGCGTTTGAATGTGGCGCGGACAACGGATGAGTTTTTGGCGTGGTTAAAAAACTATTTGAAATAAATTTATACATCAATTAAAAATAATGAGAAAACAGTCTTTTGCAGTTATTGGTGCAGGTACAGCTGGCTTGGCTGCTGCTATTTTATTGGCTCGTCAGGGGCATGCCGTCACGGTGTTTGAACGTGTACCTGAATTGAAAGCGGTAGGCGCAGGTATTTTATTGCAACCATCGGGTATGGCAGCATTATCGGAATTGGGTGCTTTAGAAGCGTGTGCCCGATTAGCAGCTCCGATTGAGCGTTTGTATGGCACAAGCGGTCAGCGCGTGGTTTTGAATACAAAATATGATGATTGGCGTACTGGTAGCGTTGGCATGGGAATACACCGTGGGGTGTTGATGCACGCGCTACAACACGTGGCTCAATGCGAACACATAGTGGTGAAAACGGGTGTTGAAGTTGACCGTTTTGAGCAAAACGAACAAAGGGTTCGTTTGTTTACTCAGCAAAGCATGCTGGGTGAATTTGACGCTCTGATTTTAGCGGATGGCACACGTTCACAGTTGCGCTCAAAAATGCGCGTTAAACAAAAAATAGAGCCTTACCCGTGGGGGGCTTTATGGGCGATTTTACCCACGCCTTTGCAACAACAAAACAACCGAGACTTGCGCCAATGGTATCGCGGCTCGCGTCAAATGTTTGGTTTGATGCCCACGGGGTCAACCTTTGATAAGCCAACACAACAATTGACCAGCCTGTTTTGGAGTTTGCCAATAGATGAATTTGGCCGCTGGCAAGAGGAAGGGTTAGAGGCATGGAAGCAACAAGTCCTGCAGCTATCGCCCGAAGCCGAGCCGTTTTTAGCGATGATTAACGCCCCAGAACAATTGATGCTGGCACGCTATGCCGATGTTCGGATGCACGTTTGGCATGATGAACGCGTTATCGCTTTAGGAGACTGTGCTCATGCAATGAGTCCACAATTAGGGCAAGGGGCAAATATGGCGTTGGTCGATGCGTTGGTTTTGAGCCGAGTCTGTCAGGCGCAGAACAATGATGATATTAGAAATGCGTTCTTGCATTACTCAAAGATGCGTAAAAATCATTTGACGTATTATCGACAAGCCAGTCGGTTGCTCACGCCTCTTTTTCAATCGCATAGTCGAATTTTTGGCGCAGTGCGAGATGTGGTGCTTGTCACTACTCGCCACACTCAACTGGGTCGAACTCAATCCGTTGAAACTTTGGTCGGTTCAAAAACGGGGTGGTTGCAAGGGCATTTGGCTGATAAGGACTTATATGCTTGGATTAAATAAAATGACAGCGAGCGTAACAGCGAGATGTACATGAGTCATGCCAGCAATGTAATTAGTCGTTGGTATCGTTGAGTGGGGGGCTATTTTTGGCGTGGTTAAAAAAGCTATTTGAAACAGTCTGCCGAGAATAGATGGAATGGACGGTACAAGCACATCGCCCGCTCGGTTTCTGACTGTAAGACTCATATCAATCCATTGCTGGATTTATATGAGTTTTTGTACGATTTTTAATTCATAAAAAAGTTCATGCGATTATCTAAACGCATCAGCTTCAATATAACGACCCACTGGGTTCATGCACACGGCGCATTGCCCGTTCAGTATCAAGCTGCCTTTTTCTGCCCTGCCCGTGGCATTAAACATCGTCGTGACATCTTTGCAGTGGCTGCAATAGACGTTTTCTAAGACATTCTTTTTATCGTCAATCGGTAGCAAGCTCCATAGCTGAGCGGCTTGTGGTGTGAATTTGGGTAATTTAATGGACATTGTTTTTGTTCAATATTCGTTAAGTATTTTCAACATTGGGCACGATCTTATTACTTCTTGCAATCCTAAGTTCGTCTTGAATACTTGAAAATGTATTGCTCAATTTTTCAGGCAGACCATGTTGATGACTGCAAAGGTCATAATCAGAGTGATTTTTGGCAATTTGATACTTGAATAAACTTTCTAAAAGTAAGCGATATGCATGTTTGTGCTCGGTGTTTTTTGAAGACATTTTATTTTCACAATCTTTAATGCGAATAAGTAACTCCAAAAATGTTTCTAGGATGTTGATTAATTGTTGAACAGAATCTTCATCTTGAAGTTCTGATTCTGATGCATGAGGTTCGCAGATAATTTGACAAATTAGTTTATGTATTGCAGCTCCGCCTTCGCTAGATTCAATATCTTCTAGTGTGTCACAGTTGTAAGCTTCGATTTTGTCTTCATTCCTAGCACTTGAATATCGGTATTTTGGACTGGATAAAATTTCATCCATTTCTTCTTTTGTCTTTAGATAAGAAGGTGGTAAAGATTTAAAGCTAAAACTTTCAATATTCTTTTCAAGAAACCCATACAAACTTGCAATGCCAGCTTCTAAATGCTCAATTTGAAACTGTTCTCTGATTTTTTCATTAGCGTCAATCTGCGCTTTAAAAGCTCGATATACGAAATAGGCTGAGAACAAGCCAATAATTGGATTAAATACACCACCAAAAAAATCGCCAAACTGACCGCGTTCTGCTGAACTTGAGGGGAACTCAAAAGCCCGTGACTTATTGAGCCAACCATACTTATAAACTAGCCATAAGATAATCAAGCCAACCAATAATATCGCGATTAATTTTACTAAGTCACAAATTATGTTTTTAACTTTTGCTTTCATGTTCTTATGACTCATAAATTTTTTTAAAAAATTAGGTAAAAAATGCAGCGTAGCAATAGACAATACACAAAAAACTGTCACAGATATAAACAAAACAAGTAGTTTCAAGAAAATGCATGATATGGGGTACACCATCAAATCTCCTATCTAGGCAATGCCTTGAGTCGCCCAATGCTTTATCGTGTTTGAATGTGGATTGACAGCACTTGGTTTGCGGCACGTTGCATGCCGCCCAAGAGCATGATGTACGCCACATCAATGCTCTTGTTAGCGAAGTCTATGCGATTGGCGTTGGATTACACGCCGCGCAACAGTTCGTTGATGCTGGTTTTTGAACGGGTTTGAGCGTCAACTTTTTTGACGATGACGGCGCAGTACAAGCTGTATGAGCCATCTTTTGAGGGCAAGTTGCCTGAAACGACGACCGAGCCAGCAGGGATGCGACCGTAAGTGACTTCACCTGTTTCGCGGTCGAAAATTTTGGTCGATTGGCCGATGTACACGCCCATTGAAATCACGCAGTTGTCTTCAACAATAACGCCTTCAACCACTTCAGAGCGCGCGCCAATAAAGCAGTTGTCGCCGATGATGGTCGGGTTGGCTTGCATGGGTTCGAGTACGCCGCCGATGCCGACACCGCCAGATAAATGCACGTTTTTACCGATTTGAGCACACGAGCCAACCGTTGCCCAAGTGTCGACCATGGTGCCTTCATCCACATACGCGCCAATATTGACATAAGACGGCATCAATACCGTGTTTTTAGCAATGTATGAGCCGCGACGTGCAACGGCGGGCGGTACGACGCGAAAGCCGCCTTTGGCAAAGTCTTCTGCGGTGTAGTTGGCGAATTTGCTCGGGACTTTGTCATAGAACTGAGTAAAACCACCCGCGCCCATCACGGCGTTGTCTTCAAGACGGAATGACAATAGCACGGCTTTTTTAATCCATTGGTTGACATGCCAGTCGCCATTGATTTTTTCGGCCACGCGAATGGCACCCGAGTCGAGTTGTGCAATGACGCTGTCGACGGCTTCACGCACGTCTGCAGGTGCATTTTTTGGTGTGAATTCAGCGCGTTGTTCCCATGCGTCGTTAATGAATTGTTCGAGTTGGCTCATGCTCATTCTAGTCCTTGTGTCAGTGTTTAAAATAATCGCAACATTATATAGTTGTTCAATGGAATGTGAAAACCAACTTTTCAGCTCGTTTTAAAGTTGGTTGTGTGTTGCACACGAAAACCAAAAGTTTAATGCGAACCTTCGCTGGCGTGGTTTTTCGTGTACTTCGGCATTTCAATTTCTAAGTCCTCGTCTGCAACGATGGCTTGGCACGACAAGCGAGATTGAGCGGTTAGCCCCCAAGCCATGTCGAGCAAATCTTCTTCTTGGTCGCCAATCTCATTGAGCGATTGATAGCCTTTTCGCACAATGACGTGGCAGGTGGTGCAGGCCGCGACTTTTTCACACGCGTGTTCAATGTCAATATGATGTTGCAGCAAATTGTCGCAAATAGACATGCCTTGCTGGGCTTCAAATTCAGCGCCATTGGGGCAAATGGTCTCATGAGGGCGTACTTTAATAATTGGCATGGTTGTTTTTCAAAAAAATGTAAGTTTCAAAAAATGTAGGTGAATGTTTTAAAGGCGTGTTTGTAGCCTATAACGTGTCAATCGACTGACCTGCCAAGGCGTGCGCAATGGCTTTGTCCATGCGACGAGCGGCAAACTCTTCTGAAGCATGGGCAAGCCCGTCGCTGGCGGCGCGCAAGGCATCGGCTTGGCTCACATCATTCGCTTGAATTAAATCATCAATGATTTTGATGTGCTTGAGCAAGTCGCTACGTTCATCTTCAGTAAGCAATTCGCCGTCTTCGCTGATGGCGCTGTTGACCGCCAGCACAATGCGCTGTGCATCGACAAGCACTTCACGCCATGCGCGAGCCTGCATATCGTCTTTGGCGTGGCTGTTGCCATCCGTGAGCATCTTGGCAATGTCGTTGTCCGACAATCCATAAGAGGGCTTCACCGTGATTTCAGCGGATACGCCTGAATTGATTTCACGCGCCGAAACCGTGAGCAAGCCATCGGCATCGACTTGATACGTCACACGCACGCGCGCCGCGCCCGCGACCATCGGCGGAATGCCGCGCAATTCAAAACGCGCAAGCGAGCGACACTCGCTCACCAGCTCGCGTTCGCCTTGCACGACATGAAGTGCCATGGCGGTTTGTCCATCTTTGAACGTTGTGAACTCTTGCGCACGCGCCAACGGTAACGTGCTGTTGCGCGGGATGATTTTTTCCGTCAAGCCGCCCATGGTTTCGACACCAAGCGACAGCGGAATCACATCCAGCAACAACCAGTCATCATCCGAACGGTTGCCCGCTAATAAATTGGCTTGCATCGCTGCGCCGAGCGCGACCACTTGGTCAGGGTCAAGGTCATTCAATACGGGGCAAGCCACATGCGCCGCCACAGCACGCTGAACGTGCACCATCCGCGTCGCACCGCCCACCATCACGACACCCTGCAAATCGCTGCTGCTGACATGAGCCTGAGCCAAAGCCTCATCCAATACGCCAATGGTTTTATCAACCAAAGTTTTGGTCATCTCAAAGAACTGCGCTTGACTGAGCATTAAATTAACCTGATGTTCATCAGACAACGTGGCGCGAATGCTCACCACGCCGTTGGTGGTCAAATGCTCTTTCGCCCAACGGCTTTTGCTCTGTAATAAGCGCACGTCTTGTGTGGATAAATTGGCATGCAAACCGATTAAATTCGCCTGCTCCAAAATCCAACAATACACGCGGTGGTCAAAATCATCACCGCCCAAAGCCGTATCGCCGTGCGTAGACAAGACTTCAAACACACCTTTGGATAATTTTAAAATCGACACATCAAACGTACCGCCGCCTAAATCATACACCGCAAACACCCCTTCTTTCGCGATGTTGTCGGCATTATCCAAACCGTACGCAATGGCGGCCGCCGTTGGTTCATTCAATAAACGCAACACATTCAGCCCCGCGAGTTGCGCCGCATCCTTAGTCGCTTGGCGTTGCGCCTCATCAAAATACGCAGGTACAGTGATGACCGCACCGACCAGCTCATCGCCAAGGCTTGCAGTGGCTCGCGCGTGCAAAAATTTCAAAATATCGGCAGACACCTCAACAGGGCTTTTGACTCCCTGTGCGGTTTTTACGCTGACCATGCCTGGTGTATCGACCAAACAATAACCCGCATCAGGCAAGGCACGGGCATCGACAAAGCCGCGCCCCATCAAGCGTTTCACCGAAGCGATGGTGTTTCTCGGGTCGTTGGTCTGTAAGGCTTTCGCCGCGTAGCCCACCGTCGTCGCATCGGGCGCATAATGCACGACCGACGGCACGAGCGCGCGCGCGTCTTCGTCGCTTAAAACAGTAGGAAAACCATGGCGAACGGTCGCCACGAGAGAGTTGGTGGTGCCCAAGTCAATGCCTACCGCTAAACGATGTTGGTGGGGGAGGGTGGATTCACCGGGTTCGGAGATTTGGAGGAGTGCCATATTTGCTTTGCATCAATCTGTTCAAAGTTGGTTCAAGTAGTTTTGGTCTATCATTACGTTACTTTTTATGTCGTAAAAAATCACTTTGTTGTTCTTTTTAAAGGCGGCAAGTTGACCTTTGGTTAAACGCAAAATTCGATTTCTTATGGCTTGATAGCCTGATTTGTCGTAGACGTAAAAGAATAGATGATGTTTGGGTATTAATATGTTTGTGGCATCCCATCTTTTGGTTAACGCAGAAAAAAAGTTTTCAAAATGTATGTTGTCGGTGTCACCTAGCGAGCAACCAAAAAAATGAAACTCATTGGGTTCATTTGAAAAAATGTTGAGCAATAAATCTGGTGCAAACCCAAATGCCGCATGGTCTGATTTAAGTAAAAAATTACACTCCTCAGGTACTGAATCATCCTCAACGCCAAAAACGATGTTGTTTTGATTTAAAGAGCCGTGAATAAAAAATGGTTCTACAGCGTGTCCTCCATCTGTTCGACCTGTGTAATCTTTAAGGCTATTGGTATAGTTAAACGAATAGATTGAGTCAAATTTTTTTTGTTCTATTTCGTCTGGAAAGTTAAAGTCGTGATATGAGCCATTGTCATTAAATAAAGTCCCGTATTTTAATATTCTATAAGCATTTGATTTACTGTCATTTTGTTGTCTTTGTGCTTCAGTTAAATGCGTACATAAAGCCTCTTTTAATGCTACAAACTCTTTTTTTAGGTTGGTTTTAAATAAGAGATAAAGGTTATAAACAGAATCGATTTCTGGAAAAATGGCATCGTTAATACGATAGTACGTCGCCCCCGAAGTTATATTTTCAGTTATATATTTTTCTCGCTTTAAAAAGTTTTGAAGTGCATCGGGTTTTTTGTATAAATCATTAGCATAATTTTTTAACTCATGCTCAACGTCTACCCAGTTTTGAATTTCATTTTTATAATTTAAATAACGAGCCAACACATTTTGTGTTGCTATCAGGTTTTCAAAAGACTTTGACTCTGACCTTAGAAAGTCTTGATACGAAGTCTTTAAACCCAAATCTAAGTCAAAGCCATTTCCAATGATTAAAATTCTTTCCATCGTTTTTCTCTTTATTTACCTGTTTATGGCAACTGCTTCAAAAAATTCTCAACAAACTGGCACTGCGCAATGACCGTTTGCACTTGAGACCAGTTTTGAGCGGCGCATGCTTGCGCCAAGTATTCTAAGTTCTGCGCATGGATGGCATCGACTTCTGCGCGCACTTGTTCAACTTTGCCGTCTTCAAGGGCTTCGCGCCATTCCATTTGTTGCATTAAAAAATATTGTGGCAATTGTACTCGCATTGCTTCGCCCGTGAGTTCGGGCGCGTGCAGTTGCAGCAGGTAAGTGGCGCGAGCGATGGGGTCGCGCAGGGCTTGGTAGGCTTCGTTGGCGAATGTCGACCACTGCAACGCAAGGCGTTGTTCCATCGCGCTGGCGGCGGCGAAGCGGTCGGGATGAACTTTGTTGATAATGGTGCGGTGGCGTTCTGTGAGGTCGGCGAGGTTGAGGTCAAATTGTACGGGCAGTTGAAATAGCTCGAAGTAGTTTTGTTTCATGAGTTAAATCCAGCGACGGGTTTGGGCGCAGTAGTTTTGGTAGTGTTCGCCAAAGGTGTTGAGCATCATGCGCTCTTCGCGTGGAATCACAAGGTAGTTCATGATGATGAAAAATACAGCGGTGAATATCAAGAGGTGCGGCCGCAGGGCAAGTAAGGGTTGAACCATTAAAATCAACAACATGCCCAAGTACATGGGGTTGCGCGAGAGGCGAAAGAGCCATGTGGTGACGAGGGTGGTTGCGGTTTTGCTGGGGTTGACGCTGGTGTTGTGAATGCGAAATTGTAAACCTGCCCACATAATCAACACGACCCCGATGAGCAACAGCGCCAAGGCGGTCATGCCTGAGGCATTCGCCAAGGCGAGTGAGAATTTAATAAAACGACCGAATATCAATTGCGCCAATAGCAAAATCGCCATGAGCAACAAAGGGTAAATGCGGATATTCAGAAAGTTGAGCATAAATAGGGGTGTGCATGGATTGTTTAGCGGGGTTGATCGGTTTATACGTGGAATGACTCGCCGCAACCGCATTCGTCTTTGACGTTGGGGTTGTTGAATTTAAAACCTTCGTTCAAACCTTCGCGGGTGTAGTCCAGTTCTGTGCCGTCCAAATACGCTAAACTTTTTGGGTCAATCAGCAATTTCACGCCATGCGCTTCAAATACATTGTCTTCAGGTTCGAGGTTGTCGGCGTATTCCAATTTGTACGCCATGCCCGAACAGCCTGTGGTGCGCACACCAAGGCGAAGACCAATGCCTTTGCCGCGTTTGGTCAAGAAGCTTTGTACGTGTTGCGCTGCCGCCGCGGTCATTGAGACTGCCATGATGTGTTCTCCTTGTCTAGCTAGAGTGTTTGGCTTTGTAATCCGCCACCGCGGCTTTAATCGCATCTTCCGCGAGAATTGAGCAGTGAATTTTGACGGGAGGTAAAGCCAATTCTTCAGCAATTTGTGAGTTTTTGATGTCTAAGGCTTGGTCTACGGTTTTGCCTTTGACCCATTCGGTCACCAGTGACGATGAGGCGATGGCTGAACCGCAACCGTAGGTTTTGAATTTAGCGTCTTCGATGATGCCTTGTTCGTTGACCTTGATTTGCAGCTTCATCACGTCACCGCAGGCGGGTGCGCCGACCATGCCCGTGCCCACGCTGTCGTCGCCCTTGTCAAACGCGCCGACATTGCGCGGATTTTCGTAGTGATCCATTAGTTTGTCTGAGTAAGCCATGATGTTTCTCCGTTTTGAGCCAGTTGTTCGAGCTAGTTGTTTTGCGCCTTGTATTCACGCACAATGAAATAAATTAATGGTCCAAATGAGCCAGCTACTAGGGTTAATATCAGCCAAGGCCAAGGGCTAACCCCTCTTTTTTGCGTGTCGTGCCACATCCAAACCAAGAAAAAAGCCGAAGCGATAATTAAGTCAACCAGCACCTGTAAGCCCGCAGCGTTCGCCAGTTGGTATTGAAAAATACCGATGACGCCATGAGAAGCAACGGCAATCGCAGTGAGTACGCTAAAGCCCAGCAGTACAGCCCATAAAATCAACTTTTTCATATCATGTCCTTCTTATTTAATGCGCTGCCCATTGCACACTGTTTAAATCGATGCCTTCTTTGTACATTTCCCATAAGGGTGAGAGTTCACGCAGTTTGGCGATTTTCGATTGCATGAGGGCAATGACGGTGTCAATTTCTGCTTCGGTGGTGAAACGACCAACGGTAAAGCGAATCGATGAATGCGCCAGCTCATCGGAACGCCCCAAAGCACGTAAAACGTAAGAGGGTTCTAACGAGGCGGAGGTGCACGCTGAACCGCTGGATACGGCAACATCCTTAATCGCCATCATCAATGATTCGCCTTCAACGAAGTTAAAGCTGACATTTAAGTTGTGTGGCACGCGGCGGGTCATGTCGCCATTTAAATGCACTTCTTCCATGTTTTGAAAGCCCGTCCACAGGCGGTCGCGCAGTGCGCCGATGCGCTTGTTGTCGCTGTCCATGTCTTCTTTGGCGATGCGAAAAGCCTCGCCCATGCCGACAATTTGATGAGTCGCCAATGTGCCTGAACGCATGCCGCGTTCGTGGCCGCCGCCGTGCATTTGTGCTTCGAGGCGGATGCGCGGTTTGCGGCGCACGTAGAGCGCACCGATGCCTTTGGGGCCATACGTTTTGTGCGCTGAGAAACTCATTAAGTCAACTTTTAAGGCGTTCAAGTCAATGGTCACTTTCCCCGTTGATTGCGCGGCGTCCACATGAAAAATCACGCCTTTTTCGCGGCAAATCTCACCCAGCGTGGCGATGTCTTGAATCACACCAATTTCATTGTTGACGTGCATGACCGAAGCCAAAATGGTGTCGGGGCGAATGGCGGCTTTGAACGTGTCTAAGTCCAACAAGCCGCTGTCCCGCACATCAAGGTAGGTCACTTCGAATCCTTCGCGTTCCAGCTCGCGGCAGGTGTCGAGGACGGCTTTGTGCTCGGTTTTGACCGTGATGATGTGCTTGCCTTTATCTTTGTAAAAATGCGCCACGCCTTTTAAAGCCAAGTTGTTCGATTCGGTCGCGCCCGAAGTGAACACGATTTCGCGAGGGTCTGCATTGACCAGCGCGGCGACGTGAGAACGAGCCGTTTCTACAGCTTCTTCCGCCGCCCAGCCGTAAGGGTGGCTGCGTGAGGCTGGGTTGCCAAAGTGTTCGGTGATGTATGGAATCATTTTGTCCGCAACGCGAGGGTCTATTGGCGTGGTGGCGGAGTAATCCATGTAGATGGGCATGTTCATTGGGTAGTCTTTCGAATGTCTAAAAATTGCTATTACATTTATTGCATGTGAATGACATGCTCTGACGACTTGAGTGCTGCATTGTGCGCCAAATGGTCTTGCACCAAGTCGTGTAAGCTGACTGAATCAAGGTACTCAAACATTTTGCTGTTTAAATTGTTCCATAAATTGTGCGTCATGCATTGATGGCCGTTTTGACAGTCAGCCCGACCTTCGCATTGACGCGTGTCCAACGGTTCATCTACCGCTACAATGATATGAGCAACAGAAATGGTTTCTGGGGCGCGAGCCAGCACGTAGCCGCCACCAGGGCCTCGAACGCTGTCTACCAATTTGTTGCGGCGTAATTTGCCGAATAATTGCTCAAGGTAAGACAAAGATATTTGTTGACGCTCAGAAACCGCCGCTAAGTTGACAGGACCGTCGCTCGAGCGCAAGGTCACGTCTAATAGTGCAGTCACCGCAAATCGTCCTTTCGTAGTAAGTCGCATAGTGTGATCCAATTCTTAAATATGTCGTTGATTTTATAGGGCAATTAAGCTCAATGTGAAATATAAATAATCTGGTGATGACATCTTAGCGAATGTGCAGCCATTGTAACATAAACCCGATTAAATTACTCGGGTATTACCCACAGAAAGCCTTACCACGCATAAGGGTATGGCATTATATTACAGGATGCGGTGGGAGGGCTAAAAGTGGCGGGGCGTGTTAAAATCCCCACTTTTAATGGAATGGTTGTCTAAACGCTCATGAGTGCATTCAAACCGCCTATTTGGCATAAACCCGATGGCACACCGCTGGCCTGTGTTGAAAAAATCAAAGTGCTGAACGAAAACCTTGAGGAGCTGCATCAGCTTGCGCAGGATATGCTTGATGATGCGGTGCTCATGGGCGGCACAGAGGAGCAGGTGCGCACGACATTGATGGCGCTTGTAAGCAGTTTGGATTCAAATTATCCAGAGCAGCAGCCTTGAGGCGTAGGTTGAATAGGTTGCTGTTTTTATTAGCAAATTTTCCCCAACATAAATCGCGTACAATGGCGGTTTAAAATATTCTGGATTCATGCAGCATGACAGCAACAAATGGAACACAAATAGCGACTACTGACGAAATTATTACCGAGTTAAAAGAGGGTCGGATGGTGATTTTGGTCGATGAAGAAGACCGCGAGAACGAAGGCGATTTGGTGCTTGCCACGGATTTTGTCACACCGCAGGCGATTAATTTTATGGCCAAGCATGGCCGCGGCTTGATTTGTTTGACTTTAACCGAAGCGCGTTGTGATGAGCTGAATTTGCCGATGATGGTCGGCGGGGGTGAAAATGGCACGCAATATGGCACGAATTTCACCGTGTCGATTGAGGCGCGAGAAGGCGTCACCACAGGCATTTCTGCGGCCGACCGTGCCCGCACGATTGAAGTGGCCGCCAGCGCAAAATACGGCGTTGCGGATATTGTTCAGCCTGGGCATATTTTCCCTTTGCGCGCGCGCGATGGCGGCGTGTTGGTGCGAGCAGGACACACCGAAGCGGGTTGCGATTTGGCGCGTTTGGCGGGACTGACCCCCGCATCTGTTATTTGTGAAATTATGAATGACGATGGCGAAATGGCGCGTTTACCCGATTTGAAAATATTTGCAGAGCAACACGGTCTAAAAATTGGCACGATTGCTGATTTAATCGAGTATCGCAGCGCCCGCGAAAAGCTGGTCGAACGTATTGGCGAACACACCATGACATCAGCGCACGGCGATTTTCGCGCCGTATTGTACAAAGAAGCATGCAGCGCACAAGTTCACTTGGCGCTGGTGAAAGGTGATGTGAAAACCGCGGAGGTTGTGCCCGTGCGCGTGCATGAGCCGCTGTCTGTGTTAGATGTGCTGGATGTGGGGCAAACGACACATTCGGTCTCGGTCAATGCGGCTTTACAGTACATTGCCCAACAAGGCGTTGGCGTCGCTGTTTTGCTTAACTGTCAGGAGTCCTCGGTGCGCTTGGTTGAGCAGTTTCAACGTTTAAATGCGAAAAACAGCGGTCAAAGTGCAGTGCAAAAACAGCCGACTGAGTTGCGCTTATACGGTATCGGTGCGCAAATTCTCAAAGATTTGGGCGTGCAAAAAATGACACTTTTAGGCAGCCCGCGTAAAATGCCATCAATGGGTGGCTTTGACCTCGAAGTCACAGGCTTTACGACCTTGTAAATGCCCGCCACAAAACAAATAAGTGTCACTTTTTTAATTCATATTGGAAAACACCATGATTGAACAATTTAAACCCGAAATTTCAGGCAAAGACCTGCGTATTGGTATCGTCCAAGCGCGTTTCAACGAAGATATTTGCAATGCGCTGTTGAATGCTTGCGTCACCGAATTGATGGCGCAAGGCGTATTGGAAGAAGATATTTTGTACATCACCGTCCCTGGCGCGCTTGAAGTGCCTTTGGCTTTACAAATGATGTGCCAGTCCGAAGAATTTGACGCCCTTATTGCGCTAGGTGCTGTGGTACGGGGCGAGACGTATCATTTTGACCTCGTTTCAAACGAATCAGGCGCGGGCGTGACCCGTGTCAGTCTTGACCATAACATGCCGATTGCCAACGCAATTTTAACGGTTGAAAACGACGAACAGGCATTTGCACGCGTCCAAGAAAAAGGCGCGGATGCGGCGCGAGTTGCCATCGAAATGGCCTGCCTGTATGAAGGTTTGGACGAGTTTATCGGATTCACCACTGATGAGGAAAACGCATAATGGCTAAAGAATCCAACAGCAAAAGTGCACGCCGCCGCTCTCGTGAGCTGGTGGTTCAAGGCTTGTATCAATGGCTCGTCACGGGCGAGGGCAGCGTAAGCGCCGCCGATGTGTTCATCCGTGAAACCCCTGATTTTCATAAAGCCGATGAAGCCTATTACACCCAAATGTTAAAAGGCGTGGTCGCCCAAGTTGCCGAACTGCGCGAAGCGCTGGTGCCTTGTGTCGACCGTCCGCTGGTTGAGCTCTCGCCTGTCGAACACGGTGTTTTATTGGTTGCGGCGTATGAGTTGAAAAACGAATTGTCGGTGCCTTATAAAGTCGTGATTAACGAAGCCGTCGAAATCACCAAGAGTTTTGGTGGCACCGATGGTTTTAAATATGTAAACGGTGTGCTGGATAAATTGGCGGGTGGTTTAAGGGCGTTGGAAGTTGGTATCTGATAACTTAAACTTATAAGTTTGGCTTGGTTGAATAGGCCTCAATATTTTTTAATTGCTAAAATATTGAGGCCTTATTGCAAAAAAAGTAGCCAATTTAAAATAGGGGGAGGCGATGGCTCTTTGTAAGATGATGACAGTTCCAAGAAGCTTGAGCTTACAAAATGCTATAGATTTTTGTAATACTTTTTGGGATATCTCTGATGAAGTAGACGAAATTGTTTTTGATTTTAGATTTTTAGAGCATATTGAACCTTTTGGTATGGCATATGTCTCTAGTCAAATCTCCGAGGTTTATAAATGTCAATCTAAGCGAGGTGTTCGTTTTAAAGCGCAGAATTATAAAGAGAAGAGTTACCTTGCACATATGGGTTTTTTTAAAGCGTTTGGTTTGGATTTTGGTAAGTCACCTGGGCAAGCGGGTGGTAGCTCGAGTTATTTGCCCTTAACAATAATAAATATTGAAGATATAAAAAAAGAGGCCTTTGAGAAAGGTGAGGCAATTGGAAACCTGATAGAGGCAAAGTCAAGTTCGTTGGCGAGGATGTTGATAAGAGCAGATAGCGGCGAACTTTTTGACACGCTTACTTACTCATTAAGAGAGGTGATGAGAAATGTTGTTGAACACTCAAATTCATCTGTTCTAGAGTTTTGTGCGCAATTTTGGCCTACAAAAAATAAAGTGGAAATAGTTGTTTTAGATTTGGGAGTTGGTATTAAAAACTCTCTTTCAAATAACCCTTATTTAAGTATGTCGTGTGATCGAGATGCTTTGCAATTATCGTTGTTGCCAGGTGTGTCAGGAAAGATGTACAAGGGTGTTAAGAAAAATCATAATGATGTATGGCAAAACTCAGGGTTTGGACTTTATATGACGAGCCGAATAGCAAGAACGGGTGGAGAGTTCTTTATTGCAAGCGGTAAGTCTGGACTGCTGTTGAAGTTAGGGCAAAAAATTAACTTTGATTTAGTAGGCTTTAGTGGAACTGTTTTGAGAATGGTTATAAATACCAGTTCATTGAAAGACTTGAAGAGTCAGCTTAAAAAATTTAAAAACGAAGGATATTGTATTGCATCTGAACTCAAAAACTGGGAGTGCATTGAGTCTTCGGTTGCTTCAATGATGCTTTCTAGAGATTTTTTAGAGATAGTTTAGCGATGCACGAATTTCAAATCATCCAATCCTATTTCACCCATCTCTCACGGCGTGCTGATTTGGGTGTGGGCGACGATGCGGCATTGTTTAGGGTGTCGCCGAATTGTCAATGCGTGGTCACCAGTGATATGTTGGTGGCGGGGCGGCATTTTTTTCCAGATGTTGATGCGCGAACGCTGGGGCATAAAGCACTGGCGGTGAATGTGTCAGATTTGGCGGCGATGGGGGCTGAACCATTGGGTTTTACCTTGTCCTTGGCGTTGCCGTCGGTCGATGAGGCTTGGTTGGCGGATTTTAGTGGTGGATTATTGGCACTGGCGACCTCGTTCAATTGTGATTTGATGGGCGGTGACACCACGCGAAGCGGTTCGGGTGCGGGTCTTGGTGGGCTAGATGGTTTGGTGATTAATATCACAGCGTTTGGTCAAGTGCCCGCTGGGGCGGCGATTCGGCGAGATGGGGCGCGAGTGGGCGATGACATTTGGGTGTCTGGCACGCTGGGCGATGCGGCCTTGGCTTTGGCTTTATTGCAACGACAGCGTGCGGGTGAATCATTGCCAGAGCAGGACAGTACAACGCTGGCGCAGTTGCGTTCGCGCTTAGAAATGCCAACCGCAAGAGTTGAATTGGGCTTGGCGTTGCGTGGGGTGGCGAGTAGCATGCTGGATGTGTCGGATGGTTTGGCGGGCGATGTGCGACATATTTTGCGAGCGTCTAATGTCAGTGCTGAAATTGATTGCGACGCACTGCCTTTATCATCGCCGCTTGCGTTGATGACGTTTGAGCAGCCTTGGCAACGCTGGCGTTTGGCTTTAACGGGTGGGGATGATTATGAGTTGTGCTTCACCGCACCCCTGTCGATGCGTGCGCGGATTGCCGACTTGGTCGGTGAGTTGGGTGTGCCACTCACGCGGATAGGTCGCGTTGTGCCTGTCGATTCATTGGGTGCACCGCGCGTGATGTGGCAGAGTGAGATTTCCTCGGATAGCTTGGCACACATGAATGATTGGCAAGGGTATAATCACTTTTCTTGAGGGCAGCATGACAGTGCTGTGCCAGTCGCTAACTGTTTAGTTTGGGGTCAAAATAGTGCAAACTCGTTTTCAATGGATGCTCATCCATCCAGCTGCAATTGTTGCTCAGGGCGTTGGCTCTGGCTTGTTGCATCCTGCGTCAGGGACGTGGGGAACGTTGGTCGGTTGGTTGGTTTTTGTATTTTTAAATCAGTCGCTTGGGGCTTATGTCTGGGCGTGGCCGTTGTTGTTGGCGGTGACTTTCCCTGTCGGTGTGTGGGCGTGCCATGTGACGGGTAAAGAGCTGGGCGTGCATGATGATTCGTCAATTGTGTTTGATGAAATGTGGGCGATTTGGTTGGTGTTGTTGTTTGTGATGCCTGCGCCGCTGTGGCAACAGGCGATAGCTTTTGGTTTGTTTCGTTTGTTTGATATTTGGAAGCCTTATCCGATTCGCTTGGTTGATGAAAAATGGACGAATGGTCTGGGCGTGATGCTCGATGATGTGATGGCGGCGTTTTATGCTTTGCTGGTGTTTGCGGTGGGTAAGCAGGCGTATATTTGGATGGCGTCTTAAGCGCAGGGTGGTTTGCCTTGCGGTGTATGTTGGCAGGCGGCTTTATGCCGATGTCGTTATTTATTAAAGATTTTTTGCATGAGTTTAAATTTAACCTCTGACATGATTGCGCGCGTGATGACGCTTGCGGATCGCTTGAATCAACAGGGCTGGCACATGGGCACGGCGGAGTCGTGTACGGGTGGCGGTATTGCGCATACTTTGACTGAGCTTGCGGGTGCGAGCAGTTGGTTCACGGGCGGTATCGTGGCGTATAGCAACGCTTTGAAACAAGATGTGTTGAACGTGCGCACTGAGGATTTGCTCCAGCATGGCGCGGTCAGCGAAGTGGTGGTTGGACAAATGGCCAGCGGGGCTTTGCGCGTCTTGGGCGTGAATTGCGCTGTTGCGGTGAGTGGCATTGCGGGGCCGGGTGGTGGTACGGCGGAAAAACCTGTCGGTACGGTGTGTCTGGCATGGGGCTGGCGTGATGGGGTGGGTACAACTTTTGTGCGCACGGTGACACGGCGCTTCGAAGGTGACCGTGCGGCGATTCGCCAGCAAGCCATTGCGACAGTTTTGGATGGCTTGATTCGTGTGTGTGAGTTTAATAAGCTTAATTTGCCCGTGCCGATGCAGGTGCTTGAGGCTTAAAGATGAATTGCCGCCAAGGCTGTGCCGCATGTTGCATTGCACCGTCGATTAGCTCGCCGATTGTTGGCATGCCGCAAGGCAAGCCTGCGGGTGTGCCCTGTGTCCAGTTGGATGAACGTGGTTTATGTCGGCTTTTTGGTGAGTCGAGTCGCCCTGCGGTGTGTTCGGGTTTGCAGCCGTCGTTTGAGATGTGCGGCGAGACGCGAGGTCAGGCGATGGCTTTTTTACAACGATTAGAAATAGATACTCAGCCGTCATGATGAATAAGGTGATTGAAATGGTAAAACTGATTAAGTGGGTTATGGCTCTTGTGGTTTTAACGGGTTTGGCGTTGGTTGGTTGCCAAGCATTAAATACGCAGAAATCATTTAATGTCAGTCAGGCACAGTTGCAAAAGCTGGTGGATAAAAATTGGACGACCATGGCGGCGAAGTTGCAGGAAAGTAATGTAACCATCGCTGCGCCAACGTTAAGATTATTGCCTGATACTCAGCGCATTGCCGCCGATTTTGATGCGTTTGTTGACACAGGTGTTTTAGGGGTTAAATTAGACGGGCACATGTCTGTCTCGGGTGTGCCTGCCTACGATGAAGCGCAAGGTGCGGTGGTTTTACGTCAGATGGCTGTTGATAAATTTGAGTTGGTCAACGCGCCCAGCATGCTGGATGGTTTTGTGAAGGGGCAAGCACAAAAAATGGTGGCCAAAAAATTTGGTACAGATGTGCCTGTCTATAAAATTGAGCCCGATAAATTGCGCTTTGCTGGCAAGACTTGGATTCCTGAAAAAGTTGAAGTGGCAAAAGACCATTTGGAAATTACCTTGCAGCCTAGGTAACGATGACCCCGCATTTGTGCGGGGTTTTTTTACAAGCTCTGAAATGAGGCAATGATGGATAAAATAATTGTTTGGCTATTGTGGGCGATTGCATTGGTGGCTTTGGCGATTTCAGCCATCGCGCCTTACGAGCGCGTGACTTGGGCGATGGAAGTTGCGCCTATTTTTGTAGTTGTGCCTATTCTGTGGTTGACGCGCCGCCAATTTACTTTGACACCTTTGTTGATGGGCTTGATTGCGTTACATGCTTTGGTGTTAACGATTGGAGGAGCGTACACCTACGCCCGAGTGCCATTTGGGTTTTGGCTGCAAGAGGTCTTTGAATTGAGCCGTAACCCGTACGACAAAATAGGTCATTTCATGCAAGGATTTGTTCCTGCTTTAGCATCACGTGAGCTGATGATACGACTCGGTTGGGTGAGCACGTTCCGAGTCGCCAACTGCATGTCTGTTTGTGTGGCGATGACGGTCAGTGCCGTTTATGAATTAATTGAGTGGTGGGTCGCTTTAGCATTGGGGCAAGGCGCGGATGCTTTCTTAGGTACGCAAGGCGATGTGTGGGACACGCAGTCTGATATGTTCTGTGCGTTAATGGGTGCACTGGTTATGCTCATGCTCAGACGGTTTCATAACCAACAAATGAGGTGGATAGAATGACTGAAATGATGAAAGCCGTCTTGTGTGATGGTGTAGGTGAGGCCAGCGTGATGCGACTTGGTGAGGTGGCGCGGCCTGTACCCCTTGCTGGACAGGTTTTGATTAAGGTGCATGCCTCGGGGGTTAATCGTCCTGATGTATTGCAACGCAGCGGAAAATACGCTCCACCAGCGGATGCTTCGCCAATTTTAGGTCTGGAAGTGGCGGGTGAAATTGTTGCGGGCGACCTTGGAGATTATAAAATTGGTGATTCAGTGTGTGCGCTTACTCATGGTGGAGGCTATGCTGAATACGTGTTGGCCGAGCGTAAAGAATGCCTGCCTGTACCGCGAGGTTGGACGATGGCAGAGGCTGCCAGCTTGCCTGAGACCTTTTTTACAGTATGGTTCAATGTGTTTGAACGTGCGCACTTGGGGCGCGATAAGGTTGAAACATTACTTGTTCATGCAGGCGCAAGTGGCATTGGTGTCGCCGCCATACAAATGGCTCGCGCAATGGGGCAAACAGTGTGGGTGACCGCAGGGGCTGCTGATAAGCGCGAGGCTTGTGTGCGACTGGGGGCAACAGGTGCATTGGATTACCGCAATGCGGATTGGTGTGAAAAGTTTTTAGCCGCAACTCAACAAAAGGGTGCCGATGTGGTGCTTGATATGGTGGGTGGTGAAAGTTTGGGGCTTAATCTCAAAGTGATGTCGCATGGTGGTCGATTGGCGTGGATTGCTTTTTTAGGAGGGCATCGTGCAGAAGTGAGTATTCCAGATATTATGGCGCGTGAAATTACATTGACAGGTTCATTTTTACGTCGCCAACCAAGAGAAGTGAAGGCGTGCATAGCTAAAAAATTACGTGAACATATTTGGCCAAAGATTGAAAAAGGCGATATTACAGCTGTCATTGACCGTATATTTAAGGTTGAAGACGTGGTTTTGGCGCATCAACATATGGAAAGTAACGTGCATATTGGAAAAATAGTACTTCAATGGTAATGAGTTCTATTTGAAATGTCTGGAGTGATTCGAGCGTTGGCTGTGGGGTGTAGAGGCAATTGAGAGTTATTCTCAATTTGAGAAAACATGTGCAAAGTTGCCAACCACCATCAAAGACGCATAAAAGCAAACGCAGCGATTGACCGTATGCGTTTGAGTGCGTATAATTCGTCTGCTTTGGTAGGGCAGCTCATCACCGAAAGCCAAAAAACAGAAAAAGGACATATTTGTGCGTAACACATGGGTCATCGGCAATTGGAAAATGAATGGCGATTTGGCAGCTAATGCCGCGCTGTTAAAAGATATTGTTGCTGCGTCTTTTTCTGGAAGCGCGAACCTTGCCGTGTGTGTGCCTTTTCCCTATTTGGCGCAAGCACAGCAAGCATTGGCAGGAAGTCGTGTGCTGTTAGGGGCGCAGGATGTCAGTCAGTTCGAGCAAGGTGCGTATACAGGTGAAGTCTCTGCGAAAATGCTGAAAGATTTTGGTGTCGCATTAGTGCTGGTTGGTCATTCGGAGCGGCGTAGCTTGTTTGCTGATATCGACGAGGTTGTGGCGGCCAAAGCCTGGGCGGCTCTAACGGCTGGTTTGACTCCTGTGGTCTGTGTGGGCGAAACGCTTGAAGAGCGCGAAGCGGGTCAGGCAAAAACGGTTGTTTTAAATCAACTTAAAGCAGTTGCTGACGTGGTTGGTGCGCAAGGTCTGACTAAATGTGTTTTAGCGTATGAGCCTGTTTGGGCGATTGGCACGGGGCGAACTGCAAGTCCAGAGCAAGCGCAGGAAGTTCATGGCTGGTTGCGTGTGGCGCTGGCGGACATGGCTGTGGCGCAAATTGGTATTTTGTACGGAGGCAGTGTGAAGGCCTCCAATGCGGCGGATATTTTCAATCAGGCTGATGTTGATGGTGGTTTGATTGGTGGGGCGTCCTTGGTGGCGTCGGAGTTTTTGAGTATTGCAGCAGCGGCTTCTTGATTTAGCTGAACTGGGCAAAAAAGGCGGAAAACAGTGGGCATTTTAAAAACGATTTTGATTATTTTGCAGGTTGTCTCGTCTATCGGGGTGATTGTGTTGGTTTTGTTGCAGCAAGGTAAAGGTGCGGATGCGGGTGCTTCTTTCGGTGGCGGTGCATCGGGTAGCGTTTTTGGCTCTGTAGGCTCTGCTAACTTTTTGAGTCGAACCACGGCGTACTTGGCGACCTTGTTTATCGTCTGCACTGTTTTATTGGCCTTTGTTTTTACGGGTAATTCAACGGTGGGTTCTGGTAGTGTCTTGGATAAGGCGCCAACCGTGCCAGCGGCGACAACGCCGGTTGCTCCGACGGTTCCTGCGCCAACGGATGGCATTCCAAAGTAAATTGAAGAATGATTTGTGATTTAAGTTTAGTTGTTTAGGTAAGTTGATTAAGTAGTTTTTAAGAGAATAAAAGTTTTAGCCGACGTGGTGAAATTGGTAGACACGCTATCTTGAGGGGGTAGTGGCCGTAGGCTGTGCGAGTTCGACTCTCGCCGTCGGCACCATATTAAATAAATTGGTTATCAATGCCAATGAATGTGTCCTAATAAAAGGTGTTAAAGGGGCATTGTCAAAACATAAGCCGAGCAAGGCTTGTTGTTTTTTAGTGAGAACAGAGATGTATGGGCGCAAAGCCTTATGTCAGTTTGTAACAAATTTCATAGAGAGCAGATGAGCACCATGATATTAGCCAATTACGTCCCCGTATTGTTGTTTTTGTTGGCTGCTACAGGCTTAGGTTTGCTCGTTGTTGCCATCGGTTTTATTTTAGGCCCACGAAAACCAGATGCGGCTAAATTGTCCCCTTACGAGTGTGGTTTTGAAGCGTTTGAAGATGCGCGCATGCGTTTTGATGTGCGCTATTATCTTGTGGCCATCTTGTTTATTTTGTTCGATTTAGAAACTGCTTTTTTGGTGCCTTGGGCTGTGTCTCTGGACTATTTGGGCTGGACGGGTTTTGTGTTCATGCTGGTGTTTTTGGCTGAGCTGGTGCTCGGTTATATCTATATTTGGAAAAAAGGCGCGCTTGATTGGGAGTAAAAACCATCGGCGTTTTTTTGTGCCTGCATCATAACAATAAATATGTTTTAGACCATGGGCGTGATTGTTCACATGGTCTTCGCTGAACAAAAACAGCGATGCTGTTTTTGAAAAGAGGTCATCATGAGTGAAGAAATCATTGAGAAACAAGGCTTTATCACAACAACAGCCGAAAATCTCGTTAACTGGACGCGTACGGGTTCTTTGTGGCCAATGACGTTTGGCTTGGCTTGCTGTGCGGTTGAGATGATGCATGCGGGTGCTGCTCGATATGACTTGGATCGTTTCGGTATCGTCTTTCGCCCCAGCCCTCGACAATCTGATGTGATGGTGGTTGCTGGGACGTTGTGTAATAAGATGGCGCCTGCGCTGCGTAAGGTGTATGACCAAATGGCGGAGCCGCGCTGGGTTATCTCTATGGGCTCGTGCGCAAACGGTGGTGGTTATTATCATTATTCTTATTCTGTTGTGCGCGGTTGTGACCGTGTTGTGCCTGTTGATATCTATGTGCCAGGTTGCCCGCCTACTGCTGAAGCGCTGATTTACGGCATTATTCAGTTGCAAAACAAAATTATTCGTAAGCAAAAATCTGTTAATACCATCACGCGAGGTGAAGTATGAGTACATGGCAAAGCGTTTTGGTTGAGCGTCTTCGCCTGGCTTTAGGTGCTGATGTAAATATCGTTGAGGCTTTAGGTGAAGTGACCTTGACAGTGGCCGCTGGCGATTATTTGTCAACTTGCCGAGTCTTACACGATCATTCGGATTTGAAATTCGATATCATGGTTGATTTGGCGGGCATGGACTATTCTGAATATGCGGGCGTTTCAAATACTGGGCCGCGTTTTGCAACGGTTTTACACCTGCTTTCTGTTAGCCATAATCAGCGTCTTCGTGTCCGAGTTTTTGCTATGGACGATGCTTTTCCCGTTCTATCATCAGTCAAAAGCGTGTGGGCCTCAGCTGATTGGTATGAGCGCGAAGCATTTGATATGTTTGGTATTGTGTACGAAGGTCATGATGACTTGCGTCGTATTTTGACTGATTATGGTTTTATTGGTCACCCTTTGCGTAAAGATTTTCCTGTCACTGGTTACGTTGAAATGCGTTATGACCCCGAGCAAAGTCGGGTTGTTTATCAGCCAGTAACCATCGATTCGCGTGAAATTACGCCACGCATCATTCGTGAGGAAGGCTACGGCGGTCCGCGCTAAGAAGCAAAACACTGAGCGAACGTTGAGAGATAAACATGGCAGAAATTAAAAATTACACATTGAACTTTGGACCGCAACACCCTGCGGCGCATGGCGTATTGCGTTTGGTACTTGAGTTGGATGGCGAGGTGGTTCAACGTGCTGACCCACATATTGGTTTGTTGCATCGCGCAACAGAAAAATTAGCTGAACACAAAACATACATTCAGGCTTTGCCTTACATGGATCGCCTCGATTATGTGTCGATGATGAGCAATGAGCATGCGTATGTGATGGCGATTGAAAAGATGCTAGGTCTTCAAGTACCCGTTCGCGCACAGTATATTCGCGTGTTGTTTGACGAAATTACCCGTATTTTGAATCATTTGATGTGGATTGGTGCGCATGCGTTAGACGTGGGTGCAATGACGCCGTTTTTATACGCTTTCCGTGACCGCGAAGATTTGTTTGATGCGTATGAAGCGGTTTCGGGTGCTCGTATGCATGCAGCGTATTATCGCCCAGGTGGTGTTGCGCGCGACTTGCCAGACAGTATGCCGAAACTTTTAAAGTCTAAGGTTCGCAGTCAGTCGTCTGTTGACCGAGTGAATGTCAATCGTGACGGTAGCTTGCTCGATTTTCTTGAGGACTTCACGAAGCGCTTTCCAACATATGTTGATGAATATGAGACATTGTTGACCGACAATCGAATTTGGAAGCAGCGTTTGGTTGATATTGGCATTGTGACCCCTGAGCGTGCGAAAGCGTGGGGTTTTACGGGGCCAATGTTGCGTGGTTCAGGTGTCGTGTGGGATTTGCGTAAAAACCAGCCGTATGAAGTGTATGAACAACTCGCTTTTGACATTCCTGTCGGTAAAAATGGTGACTCTTATGATCGCTATTTGGTGCGAATTGCAGAAATGCGTGAGTCTTGCAAAATTATGGCGCAGTGCATCAGTTGGCTTCAGAAGAACGGGGGTTCAGTGATGGTGGATGACCATAAAGTTGCACCGCCATCGCGCGTTGATATGAAAAGCAATATGGAGTCATTGATTCACCATTTCAAATTATTCTCCGAAGGTATGCACATCCCAGCCTCCGAGGCGTATGCGGCAGTTGAACATCCAAAAGGTGAGTTTGGTATCTATATGGTATCTGATGGTGCGAATAAGCCCTATCGTTTAAAAATTCGCGCCCCAGGTTTTACGCATTTGCAAGCGCTCGATGAAATGAGCCGTGGTCATATGCTGGCCGACGTGGTGACCATTATTGGCACACAAGACATTGTGTTTGGTGAGATTGACCGATAATCAATAACGGTTGATGAATAGGCAAGGAAAAAGCATGTTATCAGAACAAGCATTGGCACAAATTGCGACGGAAGTCGCCAAATACCCGCTCGATCAAAAACAATCAGCGGTTATGGGCGCCTTGCGCATTGCTCAGGTAGAAAAAGGTTGGTTGTCACCAGAGACGATGTTAGAAGTGGCGACGATTTTAGATATGCCGCCCGTAGCAGTTCAAGAGGTCGCAACATTTTATAATATGTATGACCTTAAACCTGTTGGCAAGCATAAGATTACGGTATGCACCAATTTGCCTTGTGCGTTGTCAGGTGGTGTTGATGCTGCCGATTACATTAAGAAAAAACTCAATATAGATTTTAATGAAACGACCGCGGACGGTTTGTTTACCTTGAAAGAAGGTGAGTGCATGGGGGCGTGTGGCGATGCGCCCGTACTCTTGCATAATAACCACAAAATGTGTAGTTTCATGAGCACTGAAAAAATCGACGCACTGTTGCAGGAGCTGGCGCAATGACTTGTTTGCATGACCGACACATCGACCCCGTCATCTTAGCGGGTTTAAATGGTAACAATTGGGGTTTAGACGATTACGTCGCTCGTGGCGGCTATTCTGTACTCAAAAAAATACTGGCTGAGCAAACACCTGCAGATGAAATTTTAGCAGAAATGAAATTGTCTGCCTTGCGTGGTCGAGGCGGTGCGGGCTTTCCCACGGGATTGAAGTGGAGTTTCATGCCACGCGCGTATCCTGGTCAAAAATATTTGGTTTGCAATACAGATGAGGGCGAACCAGGCACGTTTAAAGATAGAGACATCATTCGCTACAATCCCCATGCTTTGATTGAAGGCATGACGATAGCTGCTTATGTGATGGGCATATCAAAAGGTTATAACTATATTCACGGTGAGATTTTTTCCGATTACATGCGCTTTGAGGAGGCTTTGGCACAAGCAAGACAAGCGGGTATGTTGGGTGAGAATATTTTAGGTTCTGGTTTTAGCTTTGATTTATACGCCCATCATGGCTACGGTGCTTACATTTGCGGAGAAGAGACGGCCTTGCTTGAATCTTTGGAAGGCAAAAAAGGTCAACCCCGTTTTAAACCACCATTTCCCGCGTCTTTTGGGTTGTACGGTAAGCCAACTACAATTAACAACACAGAGACATTTGCCGCAGTTCCTTTTTTATTGAAAATGGGCGGCCAGGCTTATTTAGACATTGGTAAGCCGAATAATGGCGGCAGTAAAATTTTCTCTATTTCTGGTGATGTGACGCATCCTGGCAACTATGAAGTGCCCATGGGCACACCTTTTGCAAAAGTTTTAGAGCTTGCGGGCGGTATGCGTGACGGTCGCCAAATCAAGGCAGTGATTCCTGGTGGTTCATCTGCGCCTGTTGTGCCAGGTGACATCATGATGCAGACCGATATGGATTACGACTCTATCTCTAAGGTTGGGTCGATGCTCGGTTCGGGCGCAATTATTGTCATGAACGACACACGCTGTATGGTTAAGTCGTTGTTAAGGTTGTCTTATTTTTATTATGAAGAATCATGCGGCCAATGCACGCCGTGCCGTGAAGGCACGGGTTGGTTATGGCGCGTGGTACATCGTATTGAACACGGTCAAGGTCGTCCAGAAGACTTGGATTTACTCGACTCAGTTGCTGCCAATATCATGGGGCGAACGATTTGTGCTTTAGGTGATGCGGCTGCGATGCCTGTTCGTTCTTTTGTCAAACATTTCCGTGATGAATTTGCCCATCACATTGAGCACAAGTCATGTCTTGTGCCCAGCTCACACGTTATTTAAGGTGATCCACCATGGTTGAAATGCAAATTGATGGCGTAAAAGTCGAAATGCCAGAAGGCAGTATGGTGATGGACGCCGTTAAAAAAGTTGGCAAGTACGTCCCCCATTTTTGCTATCACAAAAAATTATCAATTGCGGCATCGTGCCGCATGTGCTTGGTTGAGGTTGAAAAAGCACTTAAGCCCTTACCCGCTTGCGCCACTCCAGTGACGCCCGGTATGGTTGTACGGACACAGGTCGAATCAACGAAAGCGGCAACAGCACAAAAAGATGTGATGGAGTTTTTGTTGCTGAACCACCCTTTGGATTGCCCCATCTGCGACCAAGGTGGTGAATGTCAATTACAAGATTTAGCCGTGGGTTACGGCAAGAGCAGCTCACGCTATCAAGAAGAAAAGCGCACCGTTCAGGCCAAAGAAGTCGGCCCATTGATTTCAATGGAAGAAATGGCGCGTTGTATTCATTGCACACGTTGCGTTCGTTTTGGTCAAGAAGTCGCTGGTGTTATGGAGTTGGGCATGCTTGGTCGTGGTGAGCATGCAGAAATTACTACTTTCGTGGGCAATACGGTCAATTCCGAATTGTCGGGAAATATGATTGACTTGTGCCCTGTAGGCGCAATCACTTCAAAACCATACCGTTACAGCGCCCGCAATTGGGAGTTATCACGCCGCAAAACAGTCTCTGCACATGACTCGCTCGGTTCGAATCTGATTGTTCAGGTTAAAGACAACCAAGTTAAACGCGTATTGCCACTCGAAAATGTAGATGTAAATGATTGCTGGATTTCAGATCGAGACCGTTTTGCTTACGAAGGCTTGCATACACAAGATCGTGTGAGCCAGCCAATGATTAAACGTGATGGACAATGGCATAATGCAAGTTGGGAAGACGCTTTTGCCTATGTTGTTGAGCAAGTGAAAACAATCAAAGGTCGCGTTGGCGCAGATAAGCTGGGCGCATTGGCAAGCAACGCGTCGACAGTCGAAGAGTTATACATGCTCAAAGCATTGATGAATGGTTTGGGTAGTTCTCATATCGATGTGAATTTACGTCAGTCCGATGCTGCTTTGCCATCCGCCCTAACAGGTACACCTTGTTTGGCCATGCCGATTACTGCGTTTAATGATTTGCACGTTGGCTTGTTTGTGGGCACTGACTTGCGTGAAGAGCATCCACTTTTGACTGCTCGCTTACGTCAAGCGGCAAAGCGCAATGCAAAAATAAATGTCCTATCTGCGCATGCTGGCGATTTGTTAATGGTAGCCAATCAAAAAGCAACAGCGCCAAGTCAATGGCTCAAAGAATTGTTAGCAGTGGAAGTGGCTCTATCGTCAAGTGACGCGGGCGACAAGTCTTTTACCGCACAGACGGCGCGTGCTTTAACGGATGCTCGTGCTAAAAACAAGTCGGTTGTGGTTGGCTCTGCTGTCATGAATCATCCACAAGCAGCTCAATTATTGACTGTTTTAAACCGCATCGCGGCAACCACAGGCGCAACGCTCTCAATATTAGCCGAAGGCGCAAATACCCTGGGTGCTTATGCGGTGGGCGCGGTGGCAAAAAATGGCAGTTTAAATGCTATGCAAATGCTTGCTGAGCCTCGTGATGTGTACTTTTTATTGAATGTTGAGCCACAATTTGAGGCGGGTAATCCTGCGCAAGCCGCGCGTGCTCTAGCCAATAGCTTCGTGGTCGCTATGAACGCCAACTTTAGTGCGGTGGCAGATTATGCTGACGTGATTTTGCCCGTCACACCATTCACTGAAACCGCGGGTACTTTTGTTAATACTGAAGGACGGGTGCAAGCGTTCAATCCTGTGACCAAGCCTTTTGCTCAATCACGCCCCGCGTGGAAGGTTTTGCGGGTATTGGGTGAGCAATTTGGGCTAAGCAATGATAAAAGCTTCGCCGCCAATGACATTGCTGATGTTCGCGGTTTAACAGATGCGATTCTTTTGAATGGTGCAGCAGGTCGTAGCAATACAGTGAGCGTAGAGGTCAACCCTATTGAGTCATTAGGCTTGGAACGCAGTGGTCGTGTTGCCGCCTATGGTGCAGATGCGATTACACGTCGCGCTCAAAGTTTACAGAAAACAGAATGGGCACAGTCCGCGTCGGTGGTTGGTTTGTCAACCAATGTTTATATCAGTTTGGGTTTGCAAGATTTAGCTGAAGATTCTGCGTGGGTTATCGTCACACAAGATGGGCTTAAAGTGAAGGCGCAAGCTGTATTGCGTTCAGATTTAGGTGATAACGTAGTGGATATTCAACAAGGTTCAACATTAGCGGCGCAGTTGGGTAGTCAATTTGGCTCTGTGTCGGTGGAGCGTGCATGATGGAAATGATTAATTCGTTCACCCAGTGGGGCGACGCAACCTTTGGCGGCGGATGGCCCGTGATTTGGGCATTGATACGCATAGTGCCATTGATGGTGGTCATTTTGTTGGCGGTTGCTTACTTAACGTTTGTAGAACGAAAAGTGATTGGTTTCATGCAAGGTCGTTTGGGACCTAACCGAGTCGGTCCTGCAGGTCTGTTACAGCCGATTGCGGACGTTGTCAAATTATTGATGAAAGAAATCATCACCCCCACACGTGCGGATAAGCCATTGTATTACTTAGGCCCGATGATGGTTCTCGTGCCTGCTTTTGCTGTTTGGGCGGTGATTCCATTTGGGCAAGATTTGGTGATAGCCAATGTCAATGCTGCTTTGCTCTACGTCATGTCTATTGCGTCCATTGGTGTTTATGGTGTGATTTTAGCGGGCTGGGCTTCTAACTCAAAATATGCTTTTTTTGGCGCAATGCGCGCTTCTGCGCAAATGGTGTCCTACGAAATAGCCATGGGTTTTGCGATTATTGTGGTTTTAATGGTTTCAAATAGCTTGAACTTTTTTGATATCGTTAAAAGTCAGCAAACAGGTCGTTTTGCCGACATGGGTATGAACTTTTTGTCGTGGAACTGGTTGCCGCTGTTGCCAATGTTTGTCGTGTATTTAATTTCTGGCGTAGCAGAAACCAACCGTCATCCATTTGACGTGGTTGAGGGTGAGTCTGAGATTGTTGCTGGCCACATGATTGAGTACTCAGGAATGGGGTTTGCTTTGTTCTTCTTGGCAGAATACATCAATATGTATGTCATCTCCGCCTTGACTTCTTTGATGTTTTTGGGTGGATGGGATGCGCCGTTTGCATTCTTGTCGTTTATCCCAGGGCCCATCTGGATGTTGTTAAAAATGGCTGCCGTTATTTTCTTTTTCCTATGGATTCGCGCGACCTTTCCTCGTTATCGCTATGACCAAATCATGCGTTTGGGTTGGAAAGTGTTCATTCCTGTGTGCTTAGTCTGGCTATTAGTCGTCGGTGTTTGGTTGCACATTCCAGCATTAAACATTTGGGTGAAATAAGGCGAATATCATGGCATCATTAAAACATTTCATAAAAAGTTTCTTCCTCATAGAGTTGCTGCAAGGGATGGCGCTCACGGGTCGTTATTTCTTTAAACGTAAAGTCACATTGCAATACCCCGAAGAAAAAACCCCAATTTCTCCACGTTTTCGTGGCTTGCATGCACTGCGCCGTTATGAAAATGGTGAAGAGCGCTGTATTGCATGTAAATTGTGTGAAGCGGTATGCCCCGCCATGGCGATTTCGATTGAGTCGGCTCAGCGCGAAGATGGTACTCGCCGTACCACTCGTTATGACATTGATTTAACTAAATGTATTTTTTGCGGTTTTTGTGAAGAGTCGTGCCCAGTGGATTCGATTGTTGAAACGCATATTTTTGAATATCACGGCGAGAAGCGCGGTGATTTGTACTTCACAAAAGAGATGTTATTGGCAGTTGGTGACAAATATGAGGCTGAAATTGCAGCCAATAAAGCTGCTGACGCAAAATACAGATAATACACACGGGAAAGTAGGGCGAAATTTTCCTGAAATTGAATCGTGAAAACGACAGCTTTTTTCGTTTTTTAGCTCGATTAACCGTAACATAACGAAGACATGACAATGGACGTTCAAAGCCTTTTATATTTTATTTTTGCAGGTATGCTTTTGCTCTCCGCTTTATTGGTGGTGACGGTGCCTAACCCTGTACATGCCGCACTTTTTTTGATGCTTTCATTCTTTTCGGCTGCGGGCATTTGGATTATGTTGCAAGCTGAGTTTCTTGGCATCTTGTTGATATTGGTCTATGTTGGCGCGGTCATGATTTTGTTCTTGTTCGTGGTCATGATGATTAACCTAAATGTGGGTGAGCCTCGAAAAGGTTTTAAATCACTTCTGCCTTGGGCTTTGGCTCTGGGTGGGGTTGTTGTGTTGCAAATGGGTGCGGTTATTTATCATCATTTCAACGTAAAACCAAACGCTGATGTTTGGAAAAATTTGGTCGTCGACGGTTCAAATACACGCAAGATTGGTCAAGTCATGTACACCGAGTATGCGTTTCCTTTTGAAATAGCGGCGTTGATTTTACTTGTGGCGTTGATTGCAGCGGTTATTATCACATTGCGTCACCGTAAGGATGCTAAAACACAGAATGCAACGGCACAAGCACAAGTAAAAGCAAGTGAACGTTTGACTATGGTGGCGGTTCAAGCCGATGTGAGTGCGCATCAAACCAATCCGCCTGCTCCAGTTGTAGAGAACTCAGCTGCAGCATCTGCTCAGGAGAAAAAATAATGCTAGAACACGCTCATTACTTGATTTTAGGTTCTGCTCTTTTTGCAATTGGCGTTGTCGGGGTCGTTTTGAACCGTAAAAATATGATTGTTTTGTTAATGGCAATTGAGTTGATGTTGCTCGCGGTTAATATGAATTTTGTCGCCTTTTCTCATATGCTTGGAGATACGGCTGGGCAAATTTTTGTATTTTTCATATTGACGGTCGCAGCGGCAGAGTCGGCAATTGGATTGGCAATATTGGTCATTCTGTTCCGTAATATGGACACGGTCGATATGGACAAACTGGATAACCTCAAAGGTTAACGGGTCACAGCTTCAAATCATGTTATTTATTTAAATTGTGTGTGTTATTCATGCTGAATGAAGTGGTTAGATGACCACACATGGTTTTAATTGGATGTTCAAAAGCACAATTTGCTTTTAATTTAGAGTGAGAAACCTATGCAAGCGCTATATGTCTTGATTCCTTTAGCACCTTTGGTCGGTGCCATTTTGGCAGGTCTGTTTGGTAAACAGCTGGGACGTATCCCATCGGCCATCGCGACGATTTTAGGGGTGCTGGTTGCTTTCATCGGCTCGGTGATTGTTTTTAATCAGACACGCGCTGGAATTACTTTTGATGGTACGGTCTATCAGTGGGCTAATTTGGGTGGTTTAAAATTAGAAGTTGGCTTTTTAATTGATAATTTGACCACCATGATGATGTGTGTGGTGACGTTTGTATCTCTGATGGTTCACGTCTATACCATGGGCTATATGGCAGAAGACCCAGGTTATCAAAGATTCTTCTCGTATATTTCATTGTTTACTTTTTCAATGTTGATGCTCGTTATGAGCAATAACTTTTTGCAGTTGTTCTTCGGTTGGGAGGCTGTTGGTTTGGTGTCGTACCTGTTGATTGGTTTTTGGTACACACGCCCGACTGCGATTTTTGCCAATATGAAAGCGTTTTTGGTGAATCGTGTTGGTGACTTTGGCTTTGTGCTTGGCATTGGTTTGATTTATGCGTTTACAGGCTCTCTCGATTACAAAGAAGTTTTCGCCCAACGTGAAGCTTTGGCTGCAGCCATGTTCCCTGGCACGGGTTGGATGCTCATTACAACCATTTGTGTGTGCTTATTCATCGGTGCAATGGGTAAGTCGGCACAAGTGCCTTTGCATGTCTGGCTGCCTGACTCGATGGAGGGGCCAACGCCGATTTCTGCATTGATTCATGCTGCGACCATGGTGACGGCAGGCATTTTTATGGTGTCAAGAATGTCACCTTTGTTTGAATTGTCTGATGCAGCACTCTCATTTGTCCTGATTATTGGTTCTATTACCGCATTGTTTATGGGCTTTTTGGGCATCATTCAAAATGATATTAAACGAGTAGTGGCTTATTCAACCCTGTCGCAACTTGGCTATATGACTGTGGCGTTAGGCGTATCGGCTTATCCAATCGCGATTTTTCACTTAATGACGCATGCTTTTTTCAAGGCGCTTTTGTTTCTAGGTGCGGGTTCCGTGATCATGGGTATGCATCATGATCAAGACATTCGTAATATGGGTGGCTTGTGGAAATACATGAAAATCACATGGATTACTTCGCTGATTGGCTCTTTGGCTTTGATTGGTACGCCTTTTTTCTCAGGGTTTTATTCTAAAGATTCAATTATTGAAGCGGTTCACGCCTCGTCAATTTTTGGTTCAAGTTTTGCTTATTTTTCAGTTGTGGCTGGTGTTTTTGTAACCGCATTTTATTCTTTCCGCATGTATTTTTTGGTGTTTCATGGCAAAGAACGTTGGATGAGTACATCGCATGCACACCAACACCACGATGATGCACATGACGAGCATCACCACGGTTTAGGTCCGAATGATAAGCCGCATGAGTCACCATGGGTCGTTACCTTACCTTTGATTTTATTGGCCATTCCCTCTGTTATCATTGGCTATTTGGCGATTGAGCCGATGTTGTATGGTGAATTTTTCAAACATGGCGTCGCGTTTAGTCAAGTCATCCATGTTGCAAATGAAGCTCATCCTGCATTAGAAGAATTAGCTAAAGAGTTTGAAGAAAATCATGGCGCTTGGGGGATGGCGATGCATGCATTTACATCGTTACCATTCTTATTGGCTTTAGCAGGTGTTGTGGTTGCCTATTTCTTCTATATGGTTAAGCCTTCGATTCCAGCCGCAATCAAAGAGAAAACTAAATTTATCAATACAGTGCTTGAAAATAAATACTATTTTGATAAATTCAACGAGTCAGTTTTTGCGGGCGGTGCTCGTAAAGTCGGTGAGTTTTTGTGGAAGTTTGGCGATGCTAAAGTGATTGACGGCTTCTTTGTTAATGGCGCAGCGCGTATGGTGAATGTGTTTGCTCATGCGGTCAGTACCTTCCAGTCGGGTTTGATTTATCAATACGCATTGGCGATGATTATGGGGTTAATCGTGTTTTTGGGCTTGTTTGTGACAATGATGCGATAAGTACGTGGGATGTTTTTTTTGAAGTCCTTTTTACGTTTGATTTAAGAGTTAGATAAGTTTTGAGCGGTTGCTTCGCTTATAAACTTCAATTTAAAACCAAGAAAAGCAAATATTTTGTTTTTCTTGATTATAGAAAATGGTGCTGATGATGCCTTGGTTAAGTTTAGCGATTTGGGTTCCGATTGTATTTGGCGTGTTAGTCTTGTTGCTCGGGCGCAATGGTCAAGACAGTTTGGCGCGTAAAGTGGCGCTTGTCGGTGCCATTCTTGGTTTTTTGGTCACCGTACCCATCATGATGGGCTTTGATGGCTCAACAGCGGCTATGCAGTTTGTTGAAAAGCATGAGTGGTTGCCTGCTTTAGGCTCAAGCTATGCATTGGGTGTGGATGGTATTTCGATGTGGTTTGTCCCATTGACTGCTTTTATCACTGTATTGGTGTTGTTGGCGGGCTGGGAAGTCATCACTGAAAAAGTACCGCAATACTTTGCCGCATTCTTGATTTTGTCTGGTTTGATGGTGGGCGTTTTTGGTGTGACCGACGGTTTGTTGTTTTATGTGTTTTTTGAAGCGACCTTGATTCCAATGTACGTGATTGTTGGTGTTTGGGGTGGTCCCAATCGTGTTTATGCCGCATTTAAGTTCTTCTTATACACCTTGCTTGGTTCATTATTGACATTGATTGCTGTCGTGTACTTGTATTTGCAATCGGGTACGTTTGACATCGCAGCGTGGCACGCCTTGCCTTTGAGTTTAAGTGCTCAAAAATTATTATTCATTGCGTTCTTTATGGCTTTTGCGGTCAAAGTTCCGATGTGGCCTGTCCACACATGGTTGCCTGATGCGCACGTGGAAGCGCCAACAGGTGGTTCTATGGTGTTGGCCGCGATTATGTTGAAGCTGGGCGCGTATGGGTTTTTGCGTTTCTCTTTACCGATTGCACCTGATGCATCACATGCTTTTGCGCCTTTCGTGGTTACAATTTCATTGGTTGCGGTCGCTTATATTGGTTTAGTCGCCTTGGTCCAAACTGATATGAAAAAACTGGTAGCTTACTCATCTATTGCGCACATGGGGTTTGTGACCTTAGGCTTTTTCATGTTTGATGTTAACGGTATGGGTTACAGTGTGGCGATGCAAGGTGCGATTTTGCAAATGATTTCGCACGGCTTTATTTCTGCTGCAATGTTCTTCTGTATCGGTGTGTTGTATGACCGTGTGCATAGCCGAGATATTTCCGCCTACGGCGGGGTTGTCAACACAATGCCTAAATTCGCCGCATTTTTCATGCTTTTCACCATGGCGAATGCAGGTTTGCCCGCAACCAGCGGTTTCGTCGGCGAATTTTTGGTGATTTTAGGTGCGGTCAAATTTAATTTTTGGATTGCAGCCATTGCGGCAACCACCTTGATTGTCGGTGCGGCCTATTCGTTATGGATGTTTAAACGAGTTGTGTTTGGTGCGGTGGCGAATCAGAATGTGGCCGACTTGATGGATGCAAACGCGAGAGAGTTATTGATTTTGGCTTTGTTGGCGATCACCGTATTGGCGATGGGTTTGTATCCGATGCCTTTCACAAACGCAATGGATGTGTCGGTTAACCAACTGCTTGAACACGTCACTCATAGCAAATTGAAATAAATTCAAGCCGCTGGAGCGGCATTGGGTCAAACCTGAAAAAGTACTCGTACTTTTTCATACCGTTTTTTACTGGGTTAAACGTTATGCAAAACTTTTTTATTGCCTATCCTGAAGTGCTTTTGGTGTTAGTTGCTTCAGTGGTTTTATTGCTTGAACTGCGCGCGAAAGATACTCAACGCTCCATCATTCACGTGATGAGTCTCTTGGGCTTGGCTGGTGCGGGCTATTTAACTTCGACCATGTGGCATGCTGGCGTGAATGTACACACGTTTAACGACATGTTTGTTTCTGACCCCTTGGCGAATTTAGCCAAAATGTTCTCATACATATGTGTGGCCGTCACTTTCGTGTATGGTCAACGTTATGCCTCTGACCGTGGGTTTTTGCACGGTGAGTACTACAGCCTGTCTTTATTTGCGCTGGTGGGTCAAATGGTGATGATTTCTTCACACAACTTGATCGCCATGTATATGGGGTTAGAGTTGCAAGCACTTTCATTGTATGCAATGGTGGCTTTGCGTCGTGACCATGTGCGCTCAATTGAAGCGGCAATGAAATATTTCATCTTGGGGGCAATTGCATCTGGTTTTATTTTATTCGGAATGTCAATGATTTACGGCGCAACAGGCGGTAAATTGAACATCATTGAAATAGCCAATGTGATGCAAGCGGGTGTGCAGTACCCTCAAGTTGTGGTGTTTGGTTTGGTGTTTTTAGTGGCGGGTATTGCCTTTAAATTGGGTGTTGTGCCGTTTCACATGTGGGTGCCTGACGTTTATCAAGGCTCGCCTACACCTGTTACGCTGATGGTTTCGGCTGCGCCTAAAATTGCGGCTTTTGTGATGGTGGTGCGCATTTTGGTTGAAGGTTTGTCAGTACGTGCAGCGGACTGGAATGGCATGTTCGCTGCAATGGCGGTGGTTTCTTTGGCCTTGGGTAACTTGACGGCGATTCGCCAAAAGAACTTTAAACGTATGCTTGCGTACTCGGGCATTTCGCACATGGGCTTTGTTTTACTTGGATTTTTAGCAGGGCGTGCTGGCGCGGATGCTTTGGCTGGTTTTGTCGGCGTGGGCTCAGCGTTTTATTATGTGATTATTTATGCCATTAGCACATTGGCAAGTTTCGGTGTGATTTTAGCAATGAGTCGCGTTGGTTTTGAAGCAGACCAACTGGATGATTTGAAAGGTTTGAATAAACGCAATCCGTGGTTGGCCTTTCTTGTGCTGATTATCATGTTCTCCTTGGCGGGTATTCCACCGTTGGCGGGGTTCTTCGCTAAGTTTGTGGTGCTTAAAGGTTTAATGCAGTCGGGGCACGTATTTTTATCCGTATTGGCAGTTATGTTCTCTCTCATCGGTGCGTTTTACTACTTGCGCGTTGTTAAGTTGATGTATTTTGATAAACCTGAACATGAGCAAGCCATTGCGTTTTCACCTGTTCATCATGTGGTTTTGAGCATAAATGTTTTGGCTTTGTTGGTTTTAGGCATGTTGCCTGCAGGCCTTATCAACATGGCTGTTAATAGTGTTTTAAAGAGCTTAGGCGCATCGTAAATGACAGGCTTTTTGTGGTTACTGTTATTGCTGGGATTGCTTTTTGCCTCCCTGCCCTTTGTTGCAGACAAAACCTTTCTTGGTTTGCCTGTGCTTAAGCAGGACAAAAAAATGGGTCTTCGTTTATTTGAGTTGGTGTGCGCTTACGGTTTATTCGTGTTGTGTGGCCGTCTGCTTGAAGGCAGTGTGACGCAAGTTAAAACTCAAGGCTGGGCGTTTTATGCGGTGACAGCCTTATTTTTTATCGTTGCTGCTGCGCCTGCTTTTATCTGGCGTTATTTGTGGAAACGTTGAGATATAGGGTTTTAAGGTTGTTCTTCTGTTGCATGCACGAAGTACGCGGATTAGTAAGAACTCTTCTAAATCAGTCTTTTAATAAATCATTTATAGCGCGAGGATATCCACGCGCTTTTATTTTTTGGTGTAGAGATGACAGTATTGACACAGCAGCAACTACAAGATGCACAGGGCTTAATTGAAACCACAGAGAGCACCGCCAGCGTATACAAGGGCAGCTTTTTGGATGCGCATAAAGACCATGTGCGGTTGCCCAACGGTATGATGGCTACCCGTGAGTATTTAAAGCATCCTGGCGCAGTCATGGTTATTCCAGTGTTTGACAATGGAGATGTGTTGATTGAGCGTCAATACCGTTACCCGTTGCATCAGGTCTTTATTGAGTTTCCTGCGGGCAAAAAGGATGAAGGCGAATCGCCGTTAGAAACGGGACAACGAGAGCTTTTGGAAGAAACAGGTTATTGTGCGGCCGAGTGGTTGCATGTGACCGATATTCACAATGCGATTGCTTACAGCGACGAAGTCATACATTTTTACATCGCCAAGGGCTTAGTTAAACAACATGATGGCACTTTGGATGACAATGAGTTTTTACAAGTGCTGCGCGTGCCATTGACCGAGCTTGAATCATGGATGCGACAAGGCTGGGTGTCGGATGTCAAAACTCAGCTGGGGATTTTTTGGCTCAAAGATTACTTGGCGCAACAAACCAATCCATAGCAAGAGGAAAATATGCCGCACATAGTCATTGAGTACGCACAAGACATCGTCGCCGAATGTCCCATCTCGACCCTGATGGAAGCCGCCCATCAAGGGGCAATGGATTCGGGCTTGTTTTCAAATGCTTATGACATCAAAACCCGCGCAATGGCTTATGCCGATTATCGTGTAGGGCATACCCAAGACTGTTTCATTCATATTTGCATTCATTTGTTATCGGGTCGTAGCGATGAACAGAAAACCAAGCTGACACACTCGATTTTAAAACGCATGCAACACGTGGTGACATGCGCCCAAGTCATCACAGTCGAAGCTATGGATATGAACCGTGCCAGTTATGCTAAATATGTGAGCGCACACACTCTTTGATGGGCTTGCCAATGTTAAAAAAATTACAACTTTACATTCAACTCACTCGACTCAACAAACCCATTGGCATTTTGCTTTTGCTGTGGCCCACTTTATGGGGGCTATGGTTCGCAGCTCAAGGCATGCCACCGCTGAAAGAGCTAAGCGTGTTTATTCTTGGGACAGTGCTTATGCGTTCAGCGGGCTGTGCCATGAACGATTATGCCGATAGAGACTTTGACAAGCATGTTGAACGAACGGCGGCGCGTCCGCTCACCAGTGGGCACATCTCAGGAAAAGAGGCGATAGGCGTTGCCCTCGTGTTGACGTTTTTTGCAGGTATGCTGGCACTTACTTTGAATGCTGTGTCTATCAAACTCGCATTCGTAGCCGCGTTCCTCGCAGGCAGCTATCCCTTGTTCAAACGCTTTTTTGCCATTCCGCAAGCCTATCTTGGCATTGCATTCGGATTTGGTATTCCCATGGCGTTCGCAGCAATTCGTGGCGAACTGCCCGCATTGGCGTGGTGGTTACTGCTTGCCAATGTGTTTTGGACAATTGCCTACGATACCGAGTACGCCATGGTTGACAAGATAGATGACCTTAAAATCGGCATTAAAACATCAGCGATTACTTTTGGGTCATATGATGTGCTGGCGGTCGTGTGCTGCTATGCTGCTTTCATTGGCTTAATGGCTTGGGTTGGCGTCAGTCAAGGTTTGTCATTACCTTACTTTGTTGGCTTGATTATTGCTTCGATAATCGCCATTTATCACTATGGGTTGATTAAAAACCGTGAGCGTGGCGCCTGTTTTAAAGCCTTTCTACATAATAATTGGCTTGGATGTGCGGTTTTTAGCGGAACGGTCTTGGCTTTTATCAAATAAATTTTATTGGGTACTTGCACAGACGGACAACTGGCACAACGCTTAAACTGCTCGCGTAAAACCATTGTTCAAAAGCGCAAGGCGCTGGGTATTCCTGCTCACCTTCCCACCGCAAAACACCAACCATAAAAAAGATAGAAATAGAATGCAAGTAAGCATTGACAGCCTGAATATGCTGTTCTAGTATGTTCTTAGATAGTTGTTTCAATAGATACAAAAAAGACGGGAGTAGGGAGGAAGAAATGAGTCCACTATATAAGATAAATGGCAAAAATGCACGAAGGTTACAGCTAAAGGCACTTTGGTGTGGATAAAAACAACCTCTCTATTGGCAGTTAAGAGTCGCCTCTCAGCAATATAAATCGTTGTTTTTTAGCAACGAGTGAAATAAAGACAAACAACAAGCAACGCAACAGCAACTAAAAACGGAGAAACCATGGCAAGGAATAGCCGCACGGTCAGCATCTCGGGAGCACACATCCCCATCAGCATCATGGGCACCCGCCTCATCATGTTCAGCCAACTCGAAGGCCGAGACGGCATCAACGAAATGTTTGATTACCGTGTGGTGGTATACAGCCGTGACGAATACGGCCAAGGCATCCTCGACCACTACATCAGCGAAGCCGCCGCCCAAGCAGGCGACGCCGTTGGCAGCAACTGGGACGTCGAAGCCCTCATCGGCTCCGCCGTCACCATCGCCATCGAACAAGACGGTCGCATCGA
>NZ_SNZE01000005.1 GCF_004363775.1 Hydromonas duriensis | reverse complement strand
CCTGCTTATAAAATAAGCAGAATACTTGGATTACCTGGTCAATTTTGAACGCAAATTTATGCCTTTAAATGGTCAGTTTTGAACGAGCAGCAACATTAGTACAACAGACAGTTCAATCGCCTCGTTGTCGACCGCTATCTCAAGTACAACATCAACGGCTTTGAGTGCTGCGGATAGTGCAATTGCTTCATTGTCAACGTTGAGTGGCGCTAACATTGCTTCGTTGTCAACCGTGACTTCGACTGGGTTTGTGTTTGTCAACAACTCAGTGGCGTCATTGTCTACATCGGTCAACACGCGCTTTATAGAGACGAGCAGTTCTATTGCATCATTGTCAACTTCAACCTCAACTGGCTTTACGACAACCAATAGTGCGGTGTCCTCGTTGTCAACTGTGGTATCGAATATCTCGACAAGTATCGGCTCTTCCAATAACGCGATTGCATCGTTGTCAACAATGACAATCAGTTCAATTACGTCATTGTCTTCAGCAACAGACGCTTCAGTCACCTCGTTATCTACAGGACTAACAGACGTCAATCATGCTGTGGCTTCACTGTCGAGTACGGTATCTAGCATTATCGGTAATGCAGTTGATTCTTCTAGCTCCGCCGTAGCTTCTTTATCAACCTTGACAAACGAATCTATTGCGTCATTGTCGACCAGCGTCCAAACAATGAACGAACAAGGCACGAAGTACTTCCAAGTCAACTCCAGCGAATCGGACACTGTTGAAAGCCTGAAAAACTCAAGCGAAGCGGGTTCTGTTGCAAGCGGTAAAAACGCAATCGCTATAGGGGCAAACTCGCTCGCTTCTGGAGAGAACGCCATTGCGCAGGGTAACCACGCAACGGCTAGCGGTGTGGATTCAATGGCTTTGGGCACGAACTCATCGGCAAGTGCATCGAACTCGGTTGCTATCGGTGCGAACTCGTCCGCAACGGCGGTCAACTCTGTCGCTTTGGGTTCAGGCTCGGTATCCGATCGTGACAATGCGGTTTCGGTTGGCTCTGCTGGTAACGAACGTCAGATTACCAACGTAGCGGCAGGTACGGCACCGACGGATGCAGTGAATGTCAGCCAGTTACAAGGTCTCAGCAGTACTGTCGACAGCAAGATCAATGCACTGGATGATAAATTGTCTGCGGGCGTTGCATCTGCCATTGCATTGCAAGCACCTGCATTGGTTGTTCCAGGCAAAACCACTGTTCGTGCAGGCGTGGGGTATTTCAGAGGTCAATCAGCGTTGGGCGTGTCCATGCGTCAAACGGCTGAAACAGGTCGCTGGAGTTTAACTGGAGGCGTTTCTGCAAGTCAAAAAGGTGGTGTGGCCGCAGGTGCTGCTATTGAATGGGTGGTTGGCGATTAATTAGCCAATTAAATGCTCAACAGAACGGGCAAGCGATACGCTTGCCCGTTTAATCAATCGCCAAAAGCTACAGAAATGGTTACAAAAATTGAAACAACATTGTGACAACACTCACAACGAAAAGGAAACAATATGGACGCGGTATTCTATGAACAGCGGATACTGGTTATTTTTAGAACGATGACACACACATTACACGCACTACCACCCTAGACCTAATCTTAAAAGGGTGTACACCAGCATGCCAACACCAATCATCAGCAATAAACTTTGTCGCCACATAAAAGCGGCGCCAGCCAATGCACTCGCAAAAAGTGCTTTATTATGCAATGACAAATCAACTGCTCCGCCTTGCATCAGCACATCAGGTGCAATCACCGCCACAATCGCAGCCATCGGCGCATAGCGCAAGGCGCGCTGTATCATCGGTGAAAACTCAAAATGCGCGGGCGTCAGTAAAAAAAATGAACGGGTGATAAAAGTCATTGCGGTTAAACCGAAAATTGCCACCAACAGCCAAACGTGTTCCGAGATGCTCATGCCCCCTCCTTTTTGCTATCAAGATGGCGTAAAGAAGCAGAAAAATGAGCCTTTGGCCAAAACTGCTCAACCAATAAAGCCGCCAATACACCCGCGACTATCGCGGCAACCACCCATAATTTATAAGGCCAATTTTGTAAGGCCACCGCCACCGCTGCGGCGGCAAGACATCCAGCCACACCAGCCCAGTGATTGACGGCTTTTAAAACGAGCGCCAATAAAGTCAAAGTGCCCGCCAATTTTAACCCCCATTCAGTCGGCACCAAACTAGCGAAGATAACGCCAACCAAAACACCCACCTGCCAAAGACAATAATTGGTCACCGCCATGCCCAAAAAATAGCCTGTTTGCTCAAGCCGAGCTGGGGCGGCTTGGTCATTGCGATAACGATAACTGAACAGCATCCAGTTGATGTCGGTATTCAAAAAACCGTACAACAAACGATGTTTCAAGCTCAAGTGCCTGAAATACGGGCGAATCCCCGCACTAAAAATCACAAAGCGTAAATTAACCGCGACCGCCGCCAACCACATAATGATAAGGGGCGAATGCAAAATCAACATGCTCAAGACCGTGAGTTGAGCAGACGCGGCATAAACCGTTAAATTGATTAAAATCACGTATTGCGGCAACAAACCACCCGCAATCATTGCAACAGCCGTCACCATCCCCCAAATGAGCGTGGCAAGAGCCGTACCGCTGATGGTGTGCAAACCCTCTTTAAGCGCAGACTTAAAGAGGTTCAAATCATTTGTATCTGTTAGTTGAACGCCAAAAAATTTTAAAAATAGACTCATGGTCTCAATGTCTCCCGCCTTATTATTATGTAATTGTATTTTTAGGCAATTCTAACAGGAACACGCAAAGCCAGTGCACACATCAGCTCGTACCCAATTGTTTCAGATGCCTGCGCCACATCATCAATGGCAATGTGTTGCCCCCAAAGCTCCACAGCCGTACCCACTTGAACATTTGCTATCCCCGTCACATCCACCATCAACATATCCATTGATACCCGCCCCACCAGACGCGTACGCACACCACCCACTAAGACAGGCGTGCCCGTTGGCGCGTGTCTTGGATAACCATCGGCATAACCACACGCCACCACCGCAATCGTCATATCGCTTGGCGCGACAAATTTTGAGCCATAGCCAACGGCATCGCCCTGCTTGATGTTCTGAATCGCGATAACGGCAGATTCTAAAGACATAGCAGCTTGTAAATCACACTCCGCCGCAGTTTGAGTGGCAAAGGGTGAACCACCATAAATCATGATGCCAGGACGCACCCAATCGAAATGGGCTTCAGGATGCGCTAAAGTCGCAGCTGAGTTACTGCAACTGCGTTGTAAATGAGGAGATCCAAGCATTAATGGCGACGTTGCCGAATTAAAGCGGTTCATGGCTTCATGAACACCATCTTTCAAATCGGCATTGGCAAAATGCGTCATTAACGTCACCTGCCCAACCGATGGCATGCCCTTCAAACAACGATACGCATCGCCATACACTTCAGGAGCAAAACCAACACGGTTCATGCCTGAATTCATTTTAAGATAAATATCTATTGGTTTTGGCAATGCAGCTTGCTCCAACCATGTGATTTGCTCTGGACAATGAATCACCATTGTCAAATCAAGTTGGTGCGCCAAAAGGTAGTCCGCCATTTCAAAACCACCTTCAAGCATCAAAATAGGCTTCGTCCATCCCAAATCGCGCACCCGTTGTGCTTCGTCAAAGTCAAGCATGGCTAAACCGTCTGCATTTTTCAGCCCCTTAAATATGCGCTCAATGCCATGCCCGTAGCCATTTGCTTTGATGGTCGCCCAAACTTTTGCACCTGAAACCTGCTGCGCACGCTTAATATTATGCGCTATAGCGTCAGTAAATATCGTTGCTATAATGGGACGTGGCATAATATACTCCTGTGAAATTATCAAATTGTTCGATATTTTACACAAGGATATCGCCGATTGCGGTAAATTTTATCGACCCGCATCATCTCTTTAAGGGGCTATTTTCATCACCTTTTAAAGCGAAAAAGCCCCTCGTTTTTGAAAATCGTGTTATAAAACGCCTGCTGACGTACATTAAGATTGGTATTAAATGATTTCCGAGAAGAAAACGCTCCACTTGTGCAACTACAACCTGCAAAACATTCATAGTTTCATCATGACACAATGACAAGTTTCAGCAATTTTAAGAGCGTTCAACACACATGACCCCTGCTTTTTATATTATTTTAGCTGCGCAGTTTTTTTCATCTTTAGCTGATAACGCACTGCTCATTGCTTCAATAGCCCTCTTGCGCGAAATGCTGGCAGACCAAAGCCAAGAACCGCTGCTCAAGGCATTTTTTACAGTTTCTTACGTCGTGCTCGCGCCGTTTGTGGGTGCTTTTGCCGACTCTCGCCCCAAGGGCAACGTCATGCTCATCACCAACTCAATTAAAGTGGCTGGTTGTGCCATCATGTTGTTTGGTGTTCATCCAATGCTTGCTTACGCTGTGGTCGGTTTGGGCGCGGCCGCTTACTCTCCTGCGAAATACGGCATCATCACCGAGCTGCTGCCCGCTGAAAAATTAGTTGCCGCCAACGGCTGGATGGAAGCCGCCACCGTTTTATCAATTATTTTCGGTACGGCTTTAGGTGGATTTTTATCATCGCACTTTACCCACACTTGGTTAGTTGCGCACATTCCAAGCATCACATTAAGCCCCGCATTCACCGCCATTACCATCATTTGCGGCGTGTACGGTCTGGCTGCTTATTTAAACTTTTTAATTCCTGACACAGGCACGCGCTATGGTAAGCAAGCGCACCGCCCAATCGCCTTAATCAAAGATTTTTGGCATTGCAACCGTACACTATGGTCCGACAAGTTGGGACAAATTTCCCTTGCCATCACAACCCTCCTGTGGGGGGTCGCCGCGGTGATGCAATTTATCATCCTGGATTGGGCACAAGCGGACTTGGGTAAAACACTTGAAGAAGCCTCCGCCATGCAAGCCTTTGTGGGCGTCGGCAGTACAATTGGGGCGATTTTAGCCGCACGCTTTGTCGCCATGCGCCGTGCAACCTCCGTCATTCCGCTGGGCATGTTTTTAGGCATTACACTGGTCTCGTTACTGTGGATACGGTCAGTATGGATTGCCTTCCCTCTGATGATTGGTATTGGTGCGCTGGCGGGTTTTTTCCTCGTGCCCATGAATGCCATGCTGCAACACCGAGGCTATGTCTTACTAAGTGCGGGGCATTCAATTGCTGTGCAAAATTTCAATGAAAATTTGAGCATCTTGCTCATGCTATCGATTTACGCTGGATTAAAGTATTTTCATGTTCCTTTGCACACATCCATATTATTCTTCGTGTTTTTAATCACTACACTGATGTATTTATTTTACCGCTGGTATGTCTACAACCGCACCCACTACGACGCGGACAAACTGATTGAAGAAGTAGCACACCACGAACATATTTAGTCGATCTGATTCGAACCCAATAATCAACCAAATAGTTATTAAACACATATTTTTTAACCCCACATCCATTAAATGACATGAGCACAGTCGACATCCTTTCACTAATTCGCCAAGTTCCAGATTATCCCAAACAAGGCATCTTGTTCTACGACATCACCACCGCGCTCGAAAACCCAGCTGGGCTACGCGCGATTATGCAAGGCTTTATTGAGCATTATCGCGACCAAAAAATTGATAAAGTCATTGGTACAGAAGCACGCGGCTTCATTTTTGCCCCAACATTGGCTTATGAATTGGGCGCAGGGTTCGTACCTGTTCGCAAGCCGAAAAAACTGCCTTCAGTCACCATTGGTGTCAATTACGCCTTGGAATACGGCACAGACCGACTTGAAATTCACGCAGACGCCATCAAACCAGGCGAGCGCGTTCTCATCGTTGACGATTTACTTGCCACAGGTGGCACTGCCCATGCAGTGACCCAACTGGTGTCTCAATTAGGAGGCGAAACGGCGGGGTTTGGCTTTTTACTCGAATTAGATGGTTTAGGTGGCCGTGAAAAACTGGCGGGCTTTGATATTTTTTCAATGCTCACAGTGCCCGCGTGACTACGCAGCGTATCTGCATAACAAAAAAGGTGGGCAATGCCCACCTTACTTTTTTATAACTTCGCAGTAACGAACCCTTGCACGCTCGCCATGGCTGCGGGCAATGCGGCAACATCCGTACCCCCCGCTTGCGCCATATCGGGGCGTCCACCGCCTTTACCGCCCACTTGCGCGGCAACGTGGTTGACGACATCGCCTGCTTTGATTTTAGCCGTTAAATCTTTGGTGACCCCTGCTAAAATCGTGGCTTTGTCGCTCGCCGTCGCGAGAACGATGACGGCGGAGCCGAGTTTGTCTTTCAAACTGTCCATCGTATTGCGCAGCATGTCGATGTCAGCCCCGTCGATGAGGGCGGCGAGGACTTTAACACCGTTGACATCCACTGCTTGCGCGGCAAGGTCGCCACCTTGAGCCGCAGCGATTTTTGCTTTAGCAGCGGTCAACTCTTTTTCTAAGGTTTTAATTTGCTCTTGTGTGCCTTGGATGCGTTCGACCAATTCCGATGGCGCGGCTTTAAGTGCGCCTGCGGCTTGGCTGAGTTGCGCGGCGAGGCTTTGAGTGTAGCGCACGGCATTCATGCCCGTAACCGCTTCGATACGGCGCACGCCCGCCGCAACACCGCCTTCAGAAGTGACTTTAAACAAACCAATGTCACCCGTGGCATGTACGTGCGTACCGCCACACAATTCAACTGAAGAACCGATTGACAACACGCGTACTTCATCGCCGTATTTTTCGCCGAACAGCATCATTGCGCCCGTTTCTTTGGCATCGTCAAATGCCATAACTTGGGCTTGGGTGTGGCCGTTTTGTAAAATTTCTTGATTGACAAAAGTTTCGATGCGCACGATGTCGTCCGCGCTTACGGGTGCATTATGGGCAAAGTCAAAACGAGTTTTATCCGCATCGACCAAGGAGCCTTTTTGTTGCACATGTTCACCGAGCACGGTGCGCAAAGCTTTGTGCAATAAGTGCGTAGCAGAATGGTTACGCATGGTGGCGGCACGGCGTTCGCCATCGACACGCGCCGTGACTTGGTCGCCGACAGACACTTGCCCTGCTTCAACTTGTACGTGATGTCCGAACACATCGGGCAACACCTTGGTGGTGTCGCTCACTTGCGCGAAGAAAGCGCAGTCCTTGCCCTCGCTCAATTGTCCTGCGTCACCGACCTGACCGCCCGATTCCGCATAAAACGGCGTTTGGTCAAGGATGACAATACCGCTTTGACCCGCAGTCATTTGCTCAACCGAGACGCCATCGATGTAAATGCCCGTTACTTTCGCGCCATCCACTGTTAAATCGCTGTAGCCTTTGAAGTCGGTTTTTGCGCCATCGTAGCTGATGGTGGTGTTCATTTTGAACTTGCCAGCGGCGCGCGAGGCGTCTTTTTGGGCGTTCATGGCGGCGTTATAACCTAACATATCAGCAACTATACGCTTCTCACGGCACATGTCCTCTGTTAAATCTGCAGGAAATCCAAATGTATCATGCAACAGAAATATAACGTCTCCTGCTAAAACAACGCCTTCTACACTTTCCAAAACTTCAGTCGAAAAAGAAACTACTTCATCAAATTGGTTTCGATTCTTACCCAACTTTCCAAACATATCCACATCAAAATCAGGTTTTTCACTAATTACAGCATATACCTTATCATCTACTTTGCACTCAAAATAACGCGCAGAAACATTCAAATCTGTGAGGGTCGTAAATTTAACACTCTCAACCACACTTTTTTTCGATTCAAATATAGCTTTAATAGTAGCGCATTCGACCTCACGATCAAATATTTGCATGCCAGTTTCAATAGTTTCAAAAAATCGCTTTTCTTCAGTATGCAACGCCTGCGTGACCAGCGATTCTTTCGCGGCTAAGTCTGGGTACGCCGCGCCCATTTCTTTGACCAAGTCTTTAACCAGTTTTGAGAAAAATGGTTTGCGCACGCCGAGTTTATAACCATGACGAATGGCGCGACGAATGATGCGACGCAAGACATAGCCGCGACCTTCGTTGGATGGAATCACGCCATCAACAATCAAAAATGAACATGCACGAATGTGGTCGGCAATGACGTTCAACGATGGATTTTTCAAATCCGTGCAACCCGTTTCGCGTGAGGCGGCTTGGATTAAGTTGGCAAATAAATCAATTTCATAGTTGCTATGGACGTGTTGCAAAATGGCGGCGAGACGTTCCAAGCCCATGCCTGTATCAACGCACGGTGCGGGCAATGGCTTGACGGAACCATCGAGCTGCATGTCGAACTGCATAAAGACGTTGTTCCAAATCTCAATGTAGCGGTCGCCGTCTTCTTCGGGCGTGCCTGGTAAACCACCCGCGATGTGGTCGCCGTGGTCGTAAAAAATTTCTGAGCATGGCCCGCATGGCCCTGTATCTGCCATCATCCAGAAGTTGTCGGACATATAACGCCCGCCTTTATTGTCGCCGATGCGGATGATGCGATTTTCAGAAACGATGCGCTCTTTTGTGAAGCCTGCACTCATGAAAATATTTTCCCAGATGCCGTAGGCTTCGTCGTCTTCCATGTAGACGGTGGCGTAGAGTTTTTCAGCGGGCAATTGATAGACTTGGGTCAATAATTCCCATGCCCATTGCAACGATTCGCGTTTGAAATAGTCGCCAAAACTCCAGTTGCCGAGCATTTCAAAAAAAGTGTGGTGGCGCGCGGTGTAACCGACGTTTTCAAGGTCGTTGTGTTTACCGCCTGCACGTAAGCAGGCTTGTACGCTGGTGGCGCGATTGTAGGGGCGTTTGTCAGTGCCAAGAAATACGTCTTTAAATTGCACCATGCCCGAGTTTGTAAACATCAACGTGGGGTCATTACCAGGCACGAGCGAGGAACTGCGCACGACGGTGTGGCCTTTTTGCTCAAAAAAATCCAAAAACTTTTGGCGTATGTCTGCAACTTGCATAAAATATCCTATTAATTATCAACACCCGCGACAATGCGGCGAAACCCTCGTATTATAATACGCATCATGTTACGAAAACTACTGTACTTTCTTTTTAAACACCCCAGTATGAAGCCCATGGATGAAAAAACCACCCCGCGCCGACTTAAACGCTCTTTTGTGATGATGCGCGTTCATGTGGGCGAAAATGGCTTTGTCAAAACGGTCACCATTCAGATGAGTTGTGGCGACAAAAGTATTGATCAAATGGCCATCGCTGAAATCAAAGGGCGACAATTCGCTCAGCCACGCGTCGGTCATAAGGCAGTGGCGCAATGGCATAATATGAGATGGGAAGTGCCAAGCAACTTATTAAAATAATGACGTCCAATTAATTTGACGCTAATTTAACGTTATCTGGCTTGTTTGGATGGTGATTTGAACGTACGACGCAGCTGAACGCTGATAACAGTAAACAGTAGAGGGCTTAAAGTGGGAACTGTAACCACTGGAAAAAAGACGGATTATTTATTAGTATTTAATTCAATCACGGGCAACGCAGTTGTTGTGAATGGTGAAGCTTCGCTGCGCCACCGTGAATCCGTATTTTAAGTCAAGTTTAAGCTAGATTACTTGAGATTGTGCTAAAAATTAACTCGCATTAATGCTTGTGGTGCGCATGTCGATAATGCCAAGTGCCTGACGAGCCTGAGCCATGCGTTCTTCTGAATCTTTCAAAACATAGCCTTTTTCAAGCATCCGTGTCATGTATTGCTTATTGTACAAAAATGGCATAATCAACTGCCATACCCCCAGTGTCAGGAATGAAAACAACGCATGAAGTGCTGCAACACCTAACTCGCCTCGAAAAAGCGGTACGAACCAGCCAAAGAACAAATAAGTCCAACTAAAACCGAAATAACCTGATTTTGTCAGTCCATTCGTTGAATTTTGGATAGTGACACTTTTCGCCATAGCAGGCTCCTTTAATGGTTAGTCTAAAAGACGCGAATTGTATATCTATACGTTTATAACGTCAATCAGACAAGAGAATGACATCGGAATAGGATTCAACCCCAGAGGCTTTTCACTTTTCACCTTGCACACACACAACCGCCAGCCAATAGAAAAAATGCAACCTAAATTGGGTTGCATTTTTCTTCAAAACAACGAACTCAATCGGCTACAACATCACATCATCCCAAGGTTGGCATGACAAAGCTGTTTGCGTGCGCCATACCCGATTCAGGCCAACGGCGAGTGATGACTTTACTTCTGGTGTAGAAGCGAATCGCCTCTGGGCCATAGATGTGTTGGTCGCCAAACAAAGAATTGCGCCAGCCACCGAACGAGAAGAAGGAGATAGGTACTGGAATAGGTACGTTGACACCAACCATGCCGACCTCAATGGCATTTTCAAAACGACGTGCAACCGCGCCATTGCTGGTGAATACGGCGGTACCATTAGCGTACATGTTTTTGTTAATCAAGGCAATCGCTTCTTCCAGCGACTCGACCCGAACCACGCAGAGCACGGGGCCAAAAATTTCTTCTTTGTAAATGGTCATGTCTGGCGTGACATGGTCAAACAAAGTCCCGCCAACGAAGAAGCCCTTTTCATGTCCTGTCACGCTCAGGCCGCGCCCATCAACGACGAGTGTCGCGCCCTCTTGCTCACCTTGATTGATATAACCGAGAATTTTTTCACGATGAATGGCTGATATAACAGGCCCCATTTCAGTTCCCGCGACCATGCCGTTATTGATTTTTAAGGCTTGGGCTTTTTCTGCCAATTTCGAGACCAAAGCATCGGCCACATCGCCAACAGCGACCGCAACCGAAATCGCCATGCAGCGTTCACCTGCCGAACCATAAGCCGCGCCCATCAAGGCGTTGATGGTGAAATCCAAGTCACAATCGGGCATAACGACGGCATGATTTTTTGCCCCACCAAGGGCTTGCACACGCTTGCCGTGTTCAGCGGCTGTTTGATAAATGTATTTGGCAATCGGCGTTGAGCCAACAAATGAGACGGCTTTTACATCGTCATGGCTCAACAAAGCATCGACCACTTCTTTATCACCATTGACGATATTTAACACACCATCGGGCAAGCCCGCTTCTTTAGCCAGCTGGGCGAGCAACATTGAGCAAGACGGTACTTTTTCGGATGGTTTCAAAACAAAGGTGTTGCCACAGGCAATCGCCATTGGAAACATCCACAATGGCACCATCGCGGGGAAGTTGAACGGCGTGATGCCCGCACAAACACCAAGCGGCTGGTTTAAGGAGTGAGAGTCCACCCCTGTGCCGACATTTTCAGCTATTTCACCTTTAAGCATGTGCGCAATGCCTTGTGCAAACTCGACCACTTCAAGTCCGCGCGTCACCGAGCCTTGGGCATCATCAAAGGTTTTGCCATGTTCTTCAGTGATGAGCGCGGCGAGTTTGTCGCGATTGAGCTCCAGCAATTCGCGGAATTTCATCATGATACGGGCACGACGCAGCGGCGGCGTGTCGCGCCATGCTGGAAAAGCCGCTTGCGCTGCGGCCACAGCGGCATTGACATCATCCGTGTTCGAAAGCACAACATCACGAATGACTTCACCTTTTGCAGGATTGGTGACATCGTTGCGGCGGGTAGACACGCTGTGGGCGGGCTGGTTGTTAATCCAATTAAAAATAGTTGTCATAAGGCTCTCTTGAATGTCTTTTAAAACTCAAATCGTCTCTTAAAAAAATTTGAACTTTTGATTTCAACTTTTTTTGGACAACGCAAAGTTGTCCTCGATGTATATTAAACGTAAATTACGCAATGGTTTTCAACGCTTCACCCACGGCAGCAAATATCTGCGTGATTTGTTCCTCCGACACAATCAGTGGCGGTGAGAAAGCCAAGATGTCGCCTGTGTAACGCACCAATACACCATGGTGATAGCAATGCAAAAAGGCTTCGTATGCACGCGCACCCACCGCACCATCGCGCGAATTTAACTCAACACCACCCACCAGTCCTAGATTACGAATGTCTTTCACATGCGGCGCACCTTTGAGTCGATGAATCTCGTCCTCAAAGTGTTGCGACAAGCTGGCGGCGCGTTCAAAGAGTTTTTCTTCTTTGTACAAATCCAAGGCTGCACAAGCTGAAGCAGCGGCGAGAGGATGGGCGGAATAGGTATAACCGTGGAAAAATTCAATGGCGGCCTGTGGTGCGCTGTTAATCACGGTGTCATAAATTTCGTTTTTACACACAACCGCCCCCATGGGAACGGCGGCATTGTTCAAACCTTTTGCCACCGTCATCAAGTCAGGGGTGACGCCAAAATACTGAGCCGCAAAAGGTGTACCCAAACGACCAAAGCCCGTAATCACCTCATCAAAAATCAACAATAACCCATGCTTGTCGCACAATTCACGTAATCGCTTCAAATACCCTTTTGGCGGAATCAACACCCCTGTCGAGCCAGCAAGCGGCTCTACAATGACTGCAGCGATGGTTGAAGGGTCGTGCAAGGTTAAAATATTTTCGAGATTGTCCGCTAAATGTGCGCCCCATTCGGGCTCACCGCGACTAAAAGCGGCGTGTTCAAGATTCAAAGTGTGTGGCAGGTGGTCAACGCCTGGCATTAAATTGGCGGAAAAATGCTTGCGGTTGCCACCAATGCCACCAACAGAAATACCACCAAAACCAACGCCGTGATAACCGCGTTCACGACCAATAAATTTAGTACGCTGTGCCTCACCTCGAGCACGGTGATATGTCAACACCATTTTCAAAGCCGAATCAACCGCTTCTGAGCCTGAGTTCGTGAAAAACACTTTGTCCATGCCAGCAGGTGTGATTTCAGCCAATTTGCTCGCAGCCTCGAACGCTTTTGGGTGCCCCATTTGAAACATGGGCGCATAATCCAAAGTCGCCGCAGTGTCCGCAATCGCTTTCACGATGGTTTCGCGCCCATGCCCCGCATTCACACACCACAGACCCGCCGTACCATCCAACACTTGGCGACCATCGTCCGTGGTGTAATACATCCCTTGCGCCGACACAAATAAACGCGGGGCGGCTTTAAATTGTTTATTCGCCGTAAACGGCATCCATAAATGGTCAGTTTGAACGGGCATGTCTTTGTCTCCAATGTAAGTAATGTATTAGATGGTTGCACCGCCATTGGTTAGGCGGCATCAGTTTTTGATGTGTCACTATAGTTGAAATATTGGTCTGTCAATAGCTCCAATTTATACGCCCGAATCAGACCATTTTTATGACTTTATCTTTATTATTTACTTCGTTATTTAAAGGTTCGTTAGCAGCCACCGCAACAGCCCGTAATCATTTTTTATGATTGCCCCTAAAACCGTTATAATTGCGGATAATTTTATCGACACCCCCGCCCTTGGCGTTTTGGGGTGTTTTACTGTTTTTAGACCAAACTTTAGATGTTCTCATGACTTTTTCAGCTGCCCCCACACTCACCTCACTCGCTCAACGTCTAAAAGTCGGGCAACGCTACACACAAAACCTTCCCGTTGGTTCTGCGGATGCACTGTTACTGACTCAACTGTCTGAAACCCTGTCGACGCATGACAAACGTTTGACCGTGGTGTTGTGTGAACATGCACAAGACGCGCAACGTTTACAAGCAGAAATGGCGTATTTTGCTCCGCACCTATCGATTCTTCAGCTACCTGATTGGGAAACTTTACCGTACGACCGCTTTTCGCCACACCATGATTTGGTGTCCGAACGCTTGCAAACTTTATACAGCTTGACGCAGAAGCAATGCGACATTTTGATTGTGCCTGTCAGTACAGCCTTGTATCGATTATCGCCCCCTGATTTTTTATTGGCGCGTACTTTCAGCTTTAAACAAAATGAAAAATTGGATGCGCAGCTATTGCGCGAACAGTTGGTGAATGCGGGTTATCAAGCCGTTAGTCAAGTGATTGCACCTGGTGAGTTTGCATTTCGAGGCGGCTTAATTGACTTGTTTCCGATGGGCAGCGTATTGCCTTTTCGTTTGGATTTATTTGGCGATACGATTGAATCCATCAAAACTTTTGATGTGGACAGCCAGCGCACGCTGTATCCAGTCCCTAAAGTTCAGCTTTTACCTGGGCGCGAATACCCTACGGATGAGGCGGCAAGGGGTGTGTTTCGCAACGCATGGCGTGAAAAATTTGAGGGCGATGCCTCAAAACACGCTCTTTACAAAGATGTCGCCAACGGTATTTTTAATGCGGGGATTGAATATTATTTGCCCTTGTTTTTTGAGCAAACCGCAACGATTTTTGACTACATTGCCGCCGATGCGACCATTGTATTGCACGGTTTGGCGCAAACCACCATCCGTTCATTTTGGACCGATACGGCTCAGCGTTATGCGTTTCTCAAAGGAGACAACGCTTCGCCCGTATTACCGCCTGAAGCGTTGTTTTTGAATGATGAACAATTTTTTGCGCACTTACAAAATTTTGCGCAATTGTCGTTGCGTCCAAAAATCAATGACGAGGCGGCTGAAGCACAATTGGCACAACTGACGCAGGCTTTACCTGACGTTCGCGTGAACACTCACCATGATGCGCCGTTCGCAGCACTGACTCAACTGTGTAAGACCAACACGGCAAACAATATTCCAACCGTTATTTTTGCCGAAAGTTTAGGTCGTCAAACCACCCTGTCTGAAACATTAGAACGACACGGCATCAGCGTGCGCCCGATAGAATTGTGGGCGCAGATCAGCTCGCTCGACACCGCTCAAGTTTACATCAGCCACTCGCCTTTAGAACGTGGTTTCACCCTCAGTGACCGCACGTCGAGTTTATGCCTCATCACAGAAACAGAACTATACGCTGCCAATCAAGGGACACGAGCACGGCGTCGCTCGGAAAAAACCTCCAATGTTGACATGATGATTGCCTCGTTATCCGAACTGCGCATCGGCGACCCCGTTGTGCATCAGGAGCACGGCATTGGACGTTATCAAGGCTTGATGAATATGGACATGGGCGATGGTGTGAATGAGTTTTTACATCTCGTTTATGCCAACGACACGGCCTTGTATGTGCCTGTTTCTCAACTCTCGGTGATTTCACGCTACGCAGGTCATGACCCAGAGCACGCGCCACTACACACTTTGGGTACCGACCGCTGGCAAAAAGCACGCAAAAAAGCCGCTGAACAAATTCGCGACACCGCAGCAGAGTTGCTCAATTTATACGCTCGCCGTGCCTTACGCAAAGGGCATGCTTTTGAATTGAGCGCCAATGATTACGAAGTTTTCGCCAACGACTTTGGCTTTGAAACAACGCCCGACCAAGCCAGCGCCATCGCCGCTGTCGTCCATGATTTGGTGTCAGATAAGCCAATGGATCGGCTGGTTTGTGGTGACGTGGGCTTTGGCAAAACCGAGGTCGCCTTACGCGCAGCCTTTATTGCAGCAATGGGCGGCAAACAAGTGGCCATACTTGCCCCCACCACCCTACTCGCCGAGCAGCACTTTCAGACATTCAGCGACCGTTTCTCAAAATGGCCCATCAAAATTGCCGAAGTGTCGCGATTCAACACTGGCAAAGAAACCACTCAAGTGCTCAAAGGTCTGGCTGAAGGCACCATCGACATTGTCGTTGGTACGCATAAATTATTATCGGACAACGTGGCTTTTGAACGGCTTGGCTTGGTCATCATCGATGAGGAGCATCGTTTTGGCGTGCGTCAAAAAGAAATGCTCAAAAACCTACGCGCCGAGGTGGATATTTTGACCATGACCGCCACCCCAATTCCACGCACCATGAGTATGGCGATGGAAGGGGTGCGCGATTTATCCATCATCGCCACAGCACCACAAAAGCGACTCGCCATTAAAACCTTTGTTCGCCGTGAAGAAAATGGCGTCATCCGCGAAGCCATCCTGCGTGAGCTGAAACGCGGCGGTCAAGTGTATTTTCTACACAATGAAGTTTCAACCATCGAAAACCGTCGTGAACAACTCGAAAAACTCATCCCCGAAGCGCGCATCGCCGTCGCACATGGACAAATGCACGAGCGCGACCTAGAACGCGTGATGCGCGATTTTTACCATCAACGCGCCAATATTTTGCTCTGTACGACCATCATCGAGACGGGTATTGACGTTCCCAACGCCAACACCATCATCATGCATCGCGCCGATAAATTTGGACTCGGACAATTGCACCAACTGCGCGGTCGAGTCGGTCGTTCGCACCATCAAGCCTACGCTTACTTACTGATTCATCATGAAGACTCGCTCACCAACCAAGCCACACGCCGATTGGATGCGATTTGTCAGATGGAAGAACTCGGCTCTGGTTTTTTCTTGGCCATGCAAGACATGGAAATCCGCGGTGCTGGTGAAATTTTAGGTGACAAGCAGTCTGGCAACATGCATGAAATTGGTTTTACCCTCTACAACGACATGCTCAACGCCGCCATCAAAGCAATGCGCAAAGGTATAGAACCCGACCTCGCCGCCCCGCTCGGCGTGACTTCAGAAATTAACCTGCATACACCAGCCCTGCTTCCTGCCGAATATTGTCACGATGTCAATGAACGTTTAAATTTATACAAACGTCTTGCCAGCACCGATAATTTAGAAGATTTGCTTGGTTTACAAGAAGAAATGATTGACCGATTTGGTGCATTCCCGCCTGCGGCTCAAGCACTACTCGAAACCCACAAACTCCGTTTACGCGCCAACGAAATGGGCTTGAGCAAAATCGATGTATCAGCGGAACTTGGGCATTTGCATTTCTCTGACAACGCCCCTGTCGATGGACTTAAAATCATTCAACTGATTCAAAAAGACCGCAACATACAGCTAAACGGCAATAACAAGCTAAAAATCACGTCAAAAATGAATGAGCTGAGTGACCGCGTGGCACGCGTGCATCAAGTGCTGGATGCGTTAAAGTAGTCGCAAAAAATCCCAAGTGAACTCACTTGGGATTTTTACTTGATTACTCAATCTGTCAATCACTTAACATGAGCCGCCGCTCGTTCACGATACATCTGCAAGAACCGCGCGAATCGACCAATTGCTTCACGCAACTGCTCTTCGTGAGATAAAAATACAAAGCGCAGGTGGTCGTGCGCATGCCAATTAAAACCTGTTCCTTGCACAAGCAGCACTTTTTCTGTTTCTAAAAACTCAAGCACAAAATCTTGGTCGTTTTGGATAGGGTAAATTTTTGGGTCTAATTTAGGAAATAAATACATGGCGGCTTTGGGCTTCACGCAAGTCACCCCAGGAATCGCACAAATCAATTCATAAGCCAAGTCGCGTTGACGCGCCAAACGACCATTTGGCGCCACCAAATCATCAATGCTTTGATAACCACCAAGCGCGGTTTGAATCGTATGTTGAGCGGGTGCATTGGCGCACAAACGCATTGAAGCCAACATGACCAAGCCCTCAATGTAGTCTTGCGCGGCTTCTTTAGCCCCTGATAGCACCATCCAGCCTGCGCGATAACCACAAGCACGGTAGTTCTTTGATAAACCATTCATGCTGATAAAAAACACATCGTCAGCCAAAGAGGCTATCGCCGTATGCTCATGCCCATCGTACACCACGCGATCATAAATCTCGTCGGCCATGACAACCAGACCAAACTCACGAGCAACCTCAATGATTTGTAACAGGGTCTCATTGGAATACAAGGCTCCTGTTGGATTGTTCGGATTAATGACAACAATCGCTTTGGTTTTAGGCGTGACTTTGGCTCGAATGTCTTCAATTGAGGGCGCCCAACCTTTTTCTTCGTCACACAAATAATGCACCGCCGTACCACCAGCCAACGTTGTTGAAGCCGTCCATAATGGATAGTCAGGCATGGGCACCAGCACTTCATCGCCATCATTCAATAAGGCGTGCATGGCAAATCCAATCAATTCAGACACGCCGTTGCCAATAATAATATCTTCTAAGGTAACGCCTTTGATATTTTTACGCTGGGTATAATGCATAATGGCTTTGCGCGCGGAGAAAATACCTTTTGAATCTGTGTAACCCGCCGCCTTGGGTAAATTGGCGATTAAGTCATGCTCCATTTCCTCGGGCACTTCAAAATCAAAAGCGGCAACGTTGCCAATATTAAGTTTAATAATTCGTTGCCCTTCCGCTTCCATTTCGTAGGCTTTTTGCATGATTGGACCGCGGATGTCGTAACAAACATTATCAAGTTTGTGGGCTTTTTTGAGTGGGCGCATCAAGATTTCTTTCTAAAAAATGAACCACCTTGGTGATATGATTCAATGTCATCCTTTAACTTTTAAAGTTCGTCCCAATCTATCAGGATAAGAACTGTTGCTTTGCTCAAAAAAGCTGAAGCAACAAAAAAGAATGTAAAAACAAGAGTGTACACGAGCCAAACCCTATTTTCCATTTAAAATAACAAATATATGTTTTTTTTGTGATTTTATTTGGTTTTAGATTTATTATCAGTTTTTATTACTTAATAACATTAAATAACATGCACTTTCAACCAGAGCTTAATCCGCACTTAAATACGATTACCGCGTGCGACCACGATGCCATTAAAATCAATCAAACACCTTATGCGTCCAGTATTTGGGTCACCCCCGAAGGCGAGGTAAAAATATTGGAGGCCAGCCACTTCAGTGAGTTGACGGAGGAGCTGTTTGAAACCGTATCTAAAGCAACCCCAGAAGTGGTACTCGTTGGCACGGGCAGTCAACAGCATTTTATTCACCCCGCGAAACTCGCGCCGCTCAACCGCGCACGCATTGGGGTTGAATGTATGAGTAGTCAGGCCGCTTGCCGCACCTACAATGTATTGATGGGTGAAGGACGACGTGTGCTCGCGCTGATTTTACTGCCCGACTAATTTGCGCAGACTACTTGCTGTATTGACGAACCAACTTTCTCACCATTTTACAAAGGGTCATTACCATGAGCACTCTCTTACACACAGCAATAACAGACATTCCCCTCACCATGACGACCCCAACTGTGGGTGTGTCACAAGAATTTAAACTGTCTAACTATCGAGGCAAAACCGTGGTGGTGTACTTTTATCCCAAAGACAATACGCCAGGTTGCACCAATGAGGCGATGGATTTTCGCGACATGTATGAGCAATTTTTAACCGCTAACGCCGTGATTGTCGGTGTGTCGCGCGACAGTTTAAAGTCACATGACAATTTCAAGAATAAGCTTGAATTGCCTTTCGAGCTCATCAGCGACCCTGAAGAAAAACTGTGCTCGCAGTTTGATGTCATTAAACAAAAGATGATGTATGGCAAGCAGGTTCGCGGCATTGAACGCAGTACTTTTGTTATTGATGGCAACGGCATCCTTCAATGCGAATGGCGTAAAGTAAAGGTCGCAGAACACGCCAATGAAGTGCTTGCTGCGGTTAAGCGTCTCAACACGTGACCATAAAAATGCAATCATAAAACAACTGACCATAAATAAGCCCTAGCGAAACAAGCTAGGGCTTTTGCGTTTATGATTGTAAGTGTTGTATGATTCAGCATGGATGGGTGAATAAACAACTTGATTCAAATGAGCGCGATTCACCTCTGATAGACACTTATAATTAATCCACATAAAAAGCAATTGGACACATGATGACGCTTTTTATATCTTGACGGAGAATAGACACATGCCTTTACCTAAAGCCCCCACAAAAAAAGGCAGTTTATTGACCCAATATACAACTGGGCATTCAGAAGTTAAATCCGCTGCAAGCAGCAAAACGCAAAAGTCAACAGGTCTCAAAAAACAAAGCGCACCCAGCATAACAAACACCATTCAACCGAAACCGATGGCCAATACAGCCTCAACAACAAGCCGCGCGGGAGTGGCTCAAACCGCGCCGATGGCTCAATCAACGCCCGCAAAACTCAAGCGAACTCGCAAGCGTTCTGACTCCAACACTGCGCGTAAATTGTTCGTACTGGACACCAATGTGATGTTACATGACCCCTCTTGTTTCTTTCGCTTCGAGGAACACGATGTATACCTCCCGCTTGTGACACTTGAGGAATTGGACAATCACAAAAAAGGCACGACAGAAACCGCCCGTCACGGTCGCCAAGTCTCACGAAAGCTTGACCAGTTAATGAATGCCGTACCCAATGGCATTGATGATGGGATTCCGTTAAACGTCTTGGACAATCAATTAAACCTTGGTCGCTTGTTTTTTCAAACCCAATTCCTTGCGGACGACTTGCCCAAAAGCCTGCCATCAGGCAAAGCCGATAACCAAATCCTCGGCGTGGTTCATAGTTTACAAACACTGCATCCCAACCGCAGCGTTGTCTTGGTCTCTAAAGACATCAATATGCGCATCAAGGCTCGAGCGCTGGGCTTAAATGCCGAAGACTACTTCAATGACCAAGTCATTCAAGATTCCGATGTGCTATACAGCGGACAACTGGCACTGCCCGCTGATTTTTGGGAAAGCCACAGCAAGCACCTTGAGTCATGGCAAGAAGGCAGCCACACCTTTTATCGTATCCAAGGCCCGCTGGTGTCGCAGATGAACGTGAATCAATTTGTTTATCTTGAGTACCCAGACATGATTAACTTCTATGGCCAAGTACTGCATGTTGAAACCGACGGAGCCAATAACGCCAAAAGTGCAACCCTTCGAACACTGGTTGACTACTCGAATCCTAAGCATGGGGTTTGGGGCATCGGCGCACGCAATCGCGAACAAAATTTCGCGCTGAATGTGTTGATGGATCCCGACATTGACTTCATCACTTTGCTCGGTCAAGCGGGCACAGGTAAAACCTTGGTCACAATTGCCGCCGCCCTGCAACAAACTTTAGAAATGGGACGTTTCTCAGAAGTCATCATCACCCGCATCACCGTCCCCGTAGGCGAAGACATTGGCTTTTTGCCTGGCACTGAAGAAGAAAAAATGACACCTTGGATGGGCGCGTTACAGGATAATCTTGAAATACTCATTAAAGGCGATGCCAATGCAGGTGAGTGGGCGCGCGCGGCCACCAACGAGTTAATCAAAAACAAAGTCAAAATTAAAGCGATGAGCTTTATGCGCGGCCGTACATTTGTCAACAAGTTACTCATTCTTGACGAAGCACAAAACCTTACACCTAAACAAATGAAAACCCTGATTACCCGCGCAGGCCCAGGCACGAAAGTGGTGTGTCTAGGTAATTTGGCGCAAATCGACACGCCGTATTTAACCGAAGGCTCTTCAGGCTTGGCTTACGTGGTTGAGCATTTTAAAGGCTGGGCGCACAGCGCACATATCACATTGATGCGAGGCGAGCGTTCGCGCTTGGCCGACCATGCAAATGAAGTATTGTAATTTTAATTATTCACTTAATTAACTAATTAACTAATTAACTAATTAACTAATTAACTAATTAACTAATTAACTAATTAACTAATTAACTAATTAACTAAACCATTAATTTAATTGTGTACTGACATGAACCAACAATCACTGACCCAAGAGCAAATTGAAACCATTTTTCGCGACATTCAGTTGGACAGCAAAAACAACCAACACGACTCTGTCTTACAAAAATGTGATTTCTTATTACAGTTTTTACCCACTGCGCATGGCATTCATTACTACAAAGCACTTGCTTTATCGATGAAAGGCATGAATGATTTGGCTTATGACATCCAGTTGATTGGCTTGCAGTACGACCCTGACAATGCCGCGTACCATTTCAATGCCGCAACATACGCACAAGAAAAAAACGATGTGCTGCGCTCAATGATGCATTATCAACGTAGTCTGCACATTAAACCCGATTACCAAGAAGCATTATGGAATTACAGCGAACAACTGCGCTTAGACGGTCATATCGAAATGGCGATTGACTGTTTGCATCGTTTAATAGAATTAGGCGAAGATCACTACGATAAATTTTATAATCGTCTCGTCGCCTGCTACGCGCTTCTAGATGAATACCAAGAACGGGCTCACGCCTTATACAAAAAGCTGTTACAAGACCCAACAGACGATGTCGCACGTTGGGGGTACGCACTCGATGAACTCAGACAAGAACATTTTGATACGGGATTTACCTACTATAACCGACGCTTTGAAAGCAGTTATTTGAACAATGCCTATTGTTATAACTTCCCCTATCCTCTGCTTGGGGAAAAGATTAAAAAAGGGCAAGTGATAGTGGTACATGGTGAGCAAGGTTTAGGCGATGAAATGATGTTTATGTCGCCCATGAATGAACTACTGGCTGAAGCCAAAGCCGCTCAAGCGAAAGTCATCATTGCCTGCAAACCATCTCTGGTGCGTTTATTTGCAAGCAGCTTCCCCGAAACCCGTGTCTTCGCCCACACCTACCGTGAGCCTTCTCAAGACATCGCCCAACTTAAAGTAGATGCACATTTGCCAATGGGGCATTTATTGCAACGCTATCGTAAGTCTTTGGCAGATTTTGACAACAACCGACACGCTTATTTTGTCGCCGATTCTCAACGTACAGCTTACTTTGACCAGCGTATCAAGATTCAAGGACGCGAGTCAAAAGATGGCAAACGCCGCTTACGTGTTGGCTTGATGTGGGGCACTGTGTCCTCAGAGACCGTACAACGTTTCGAGCGCGCCGCCAGCAAGAAGAGCATTCCATTGCCTCTATTTAAACCTTTCATCGACTTAGTTGATGACATTGAATTTGTCAGCTTACAAAACAAAGACCGTGGCTCAGAGGCGGCTTTGTTGCCCGAGCTTCAAATGATTGATTTTAGTTTAGAACAAGATGATTTTTACGACACCGCAGCGATTATTAAGAACCTAGATATTGTGGTGTGTGTGTGCACTTCTGTATCTCACTTGGCTGGAGGGATGGAAGCGGAGACTTGGGTGCCTCTGATTAAAAACCCTGATTGGCGGCATGGATTGCCGACGCGTGACACCAGTTATTGGTACAACAACACCCGCTACTTTAGACAAACACAAACCGACCAATGGAGCGATGTGATTGATAATTTAGCAACAGCGCTCAGAGAAAGAGCGGCTCAATTTAAATCGTAACAGCGTCACTATTACACTACACTGTTACACTGTTATTGCGCTTTATTTTCCTTGCAAACGAGCCAAGCCTTAATTCACTCAAGGCTTGGCTCTCTTTTTGCTGTGTATTCCAGGTATTGAAAGATTATTAATAAAAATGTTATTAAATGTTATTAATAGAAGAAAATTGCGGTCATCAAGCCTGTAAATGTTAACACCAAAGCAAGAATATAAATCTGAAAAGTACGGTGATAATACATGCCGACATTTTCTTGGTCATAACGGTTATTGAGTAACCGATAAAGCGTGACAATCATCAAAATGACACCCAAAAACAAGCCGCCTGCTGTCAGCCAATCTGCGGTGCCTTTCAAAGTAACACCACCATCATCCTCGGTCGCCCAATTCCCCATAAAGCCCAGCGCGAAACCCATGATAATACCGAGAGAGGTCACCATCGGCTGACGAAAATCTTTGATGTCGTGATTCATATTTTTACTGTTGTGCATGTTTTTTCCTTATTTTTTGATTGAAATTTCATGTGCCCACATCGTTTTTAATGCTTGCCAAGCCTCGCGTTTGAGCAATGGTGTATCTAATATTGCCCCCAAACTTGGGATTCGCCACACATGGGCATGGGCATTAGGTAATACCACATCACCCAATAACAACACCTTTAACTGTTCTGGTATCGATACAGCCAAATCACTGACTGTCTGTACTTGTAAACGTTCAAAACTGGGTAAACCCGTGTTTTGCTCTATTGTGTTGACTTGTTCCGCCTTGTGGCTATACACCACTTCTGTGTTTTTTGCGTGTATGGCCGCCATCATCCCCGCCAACAAATAAGATTCTTCAGCCGTCAAGCCCTGAGCACCAAGTACCCAATAACGCGCGGTTTTGATGCACTCTGGCAGCTCGACTGGAGTCGTCTCGGGCGTATCGACTTGCGCATCACTCTGACTTGCAATTAGTTTACTCTGCCAGCGAGTAATGCCCATGACATCCAGCCATTCAGGGTGATATTCAGGATAAGTCAGTATTTCAGTTTGCATACGTGTCCATGTTCAAAACACTAAAAATCTTGTTTGGTTTGTGATGACTCTATGATTCGCGTGATTTATCTAAGAGTTTTTAAGAGTTTTTTAAGGAAGCGTTTCTGTCCTTCAAAAATCCAAACGTAATATCAAGGCATCTTCTCGTCCACCCGTAAGCGAATTTTGATAATACTTTATACGTCGTCCGACTTCTACAAAGCCCAATTTGCGATACAACGCACGAGCCGATAGATTACTTACCCGCACCTCTAAAAAACAAAAACTTAATCCAATGCATTTAATTTTAGCCTGCTCAAAAGCATGGTTCAATAAACCACAAGCAATGCCACGGCCTTGAAATCCGTGCGCCACGCCCACTGTCAAAACTTCCATTTCCCCCACAACCACTTGGGTTATCAGATACGCCACTATGCGCCCATCCTGCACCGCCACCCAACCTGCATAATGCCCCGTCAATAAATCCGCCACCCCAAGCATTTGAGAACGTGACCAGGGTTCAATGTGTACAGCGGCTTCAATATCAGCCACATCAGGCAAATCGGCATCTGACAACGAACGAAAAATAAGGCTCACGCCTGCTCCTGCAAAAGTTTCGCTGCTTCGCGTTCGGCAATGGTTTGAGCAATTTTGTCGCGCACATACAGTGGCGCGATGTCGTGACTCGCTTGATAACGCTGTTCGCGAAAGCAACGTTGGGCAAGTGGTAATAAATCGACCGCGTTCGGTGCAGCATGGTCGATATCAGCCAATAAGTAACCTTGTGCAACTGACCACGCCTGAACATCGGGAAAGCTTGCCCACGCGTTGCCCGCTAAACTCACGGAAGCCTCCGCATTCAAGCCTGCCGCAAAATTTTGTAAATCACTTAATACACCTAAGCTAGGGGCGTGTTCCACCGTATATTGACCATCATCCGAAAAATAATACGCCGCCCAATACATTTGCTGCATACGCGCATCATTCGCCACCCACACAAGCCCTGCTTGACCGCGCGACTTAAAAGCCGCTTGTGCCAATGCCAATAAAGACGACAAAGCAATCACAGGTTTACCCGTGGCATAAGCCAAGCCCTGTACAACCGCCACCCCTAAACGCACGCCAGTAAAGCCACCGGGGCCAATGCCGACCACAAAAGCATCTAAATTTTTTAGGCCCATCCCTTGTTTTTCGAGTAAACGACGCACCATAGGCAAAACATGCTCGGAATGGGTTTGTTCCGTTGGGCTGTGTTCAGTCGACACTTGCCCATTAACATCCAAGGCCACTGAACAATAAGCACTTGACGTATCAATTGCCAATAAAGCCGCACTCATGCGTCCACCCGACACAACATGACAACGGCTTCACATGCAATCCCCTCTGACCGACCTAAAAAACCGAGTTTTTCGCACGTTTTTGCCTTCACATTAACGGCACTCACTTCGACCGCCAAATCTTGAGCGATGTGTTCTCGCATGTTGATAATATGTGGAGCCATTTTGGGAGCTTGAGCAATGATGGTCGCATCTAAATTGCCTAAAACGTACCCAGCATCTAACACTTTTTGATAGGCATGCTTAAGTAGCTCTCGACTATTTGCCCCCTTAAAACGAGAATCGGTATCGGGAAAGTGCTGACCAATATCCCCCAAGGCCAAAGCACCCAATAATGCATCGGTCACGGCATGCAATAACACATCGGCATCAGAATGCCCCAATAACCCTTTTTCAAAAGGAATGGTCACACCACCAATAATCAAGGGGCGACCTTCAACCAGCGCATGCACATCAAAGCCTTGCCCAATCCGAAAAGCCAAAGAAGCTGCTTTCATATTTTCTTTCAAAAATTGTTTACTTAATAACCCGCTGAATTAAGCCTTCATTTGCGTCAACCAAAATTCAGCGAGTTTAAAATCATGTGGATAGGTCACTTTTAAGTTGGCAACCTCACCTTGAACCAACAAAGGCGACACACCTGCCCACTCCATAACGCTCGCTTCATCCGTGATGCCCGCTGCAATCGTCTCATCAACCAGAGCATCCGACAACGCATTGTATAGGACATCTAATTTAAACATTTGTGGGGTTTGAGCCGCCCATAATTTTTTTCGATCAAGCGTTTTTTTAACCTGTACCTCATCTTCAGAATACTTGACCGTGTCAACCATGGGAACGGCCAACAAACCACCAATTGCGTCTCTTTGCAGCACTTCATCATGCAATTTCTTGATAAAAGAACCTTGAATACAAGGGCGCGCAGCGTCATGCACCATCACCCATGTATCATCGTGAGAGTCGTCGAGCACGCCTAAGGCATGACACACAGACTGCGCACGGGTTTCTCCGCCGACTCGGATGGCTTTGACGGCATCCCCTACCAAGGGCGCAACCAAAACGTCATACCAAGCATCCTTTGGAGAAAGCACCACGTACACTTCTTGAACCACATCACACTTCAAAAAAGCCATAATGGTATGCACCAACATCGGCACGCCATTCAGTTCTTTATATTGTTTCGGTAGCGGTGTCCCAGCGCGCTCGCCTTGCCCTGCTGCACAAATCAGTGCCACAACAGATGTTTTTGCTTGACTCATCCAAGCCTCCCTCAATTTTTTTGCTAAAACAACATGATACATTAGCGCTCAAAAAACATGGACGAGGCTTCATTTCGAGCCAACCCATGCGCCTCATAACTAAAACGCTAGAGATTTTTTTCAGCCACGCCCATACACCGTTGATAGCGGGCATTGACGCTATTTGCGTACCATTCTGTGGTCAAACTGCGGGTGATTTTTTCACTCTTTAAAAAAATTTTCGGCAAGGCGGCGGGAACGGGTTTTAAGCCTTTGGCCTGCATCAATTGAATGACCGTCGCATAAGTTGTGGTATTTTCAAACTCAATGGATTTTTCACGAGCCAAATCATCCGCAATGGTTTGTGCTTGAATGTTTTTAGCCGACTTGCTAAACAATTGTATGAGCGCGGCTTGTGTTTGTGAATTTTTTGAACGATCTGTACCACTTGCGTGCGATAACAAGTCACCGTCAGGGACAATTTTTTGCCCAGTCAACTGACTCAACATCACTTGAAAACCCGCATTTCGACTGGCGTATTGCCCAGCGTTAAAATCTGCAAAACGGTACAAGACATTATCATATCGAGCGGGGTAATACAGCAAATGAGCCGTGCCATAAAACACACCCCCCACACGCGTGTACAAAGTGTCGCGCATATTGGCTGTTGGCTTACCTAATGTCTGCGCCAAACGACGTGAATAATCAATGGACACTTGCATCGAACCAACGGTAGAGACCAAATCATCAACACCCTTGCCCAGACGGTCGAGTATTAAGCCCGTAAATTGTGCCTCAGTAAAAGCTTCGTACCAACGCACCAAGTCTCGCTCTGTTTTGATGTTTTTGATGGCTTGGCGAAACGTGAGGCCATTGCTCATGGTCTGACTCAAACGCACTTCAAGTGCCGCCAACATGAGTAAATTTTCTTCCATCTTGGCGATTTTTTTAGTCAACAATTGATTCAAACCAGCGACAGGCGGGTCTTCTTTAAACCCGCTTTCCTGCTCAATCACAGCCATGACCGAACAAACATTGGCATTGGTACGCTGCAACTTCAGCTCGTCTAAAGTAGCCAAAATATCATTCACCCAACCTTGAGGTTCGTCAACCCGCCGTCCTTGTTGAATCATTTTGGCAAAGACGGCATCAGGCGCAATAAGTTTTTGCACCGCTGCACTTTGCTTGGGGCCGCCTTGTTGTGGGCAAGCGGTCAATAACAATGCCGCACTTGTGGCACACAGCAGTTTGAATGCACGCATCATGATAAAGACGTGTACTTCGGATTAGATGTTGTTCGCCAACTGGACGGCCAAACCTGTATAGGTTGCAGGCGTCATGGCGAGTAGGCGAGATTTTTCATCGGCAGGAATCGCCAAGTTTTGAATAAACTCTTGCAATGCTTCTCGGGTGATGCCTTTTCCTCGCGTGAGTTCCTTGAGTTGCTCATAGGCATTCGGCACGGCATAGCGGCGCATAACGGTTTGAATCGGCTCGGCCAAAACTTCCCAACAATTGTTCAAATCGTCGTCAATTTTATGCGCGTTTAACTCCAACTTCGCCAAACCTCGTAAACATGCGTCATACGCAATGAGTGAATAGCCCAAACCAACGCCCATGTTGCGCAAAACAGTAGAGTCCGTCAAATCTCGCTGCCAGCGCGAAACGGGCAGTTTTTCAGACAAATGCTTGAGCATGGCATTCGCTAAACCAAGGTTGCCCTCTGAGTTTTCAAAGTCAATCGGGTTGACTTTATGTGGCATGGTGGATGAACCAATTTCACCAGCCTTGGTTTTTTGCTTGAAAAAGCCCAACGAAATATAACCCCAAATGTCGCGATTGGCATCGAGCAAAATGGTGTTAAAACGCGCCAAAGCATCAAAATACTGTGCCATATAATCGTGTGGCTCAATTTGAGTGGTGTATGGATTCATGACCAAACCCAAGTCGTTTTCAATCACATTTTTTGAGAAGGATTGCCAATCAAAATCAGGATAGGCGGATACATGTGCATTGTAGTTCCCAACCGCACCATTCATCTTCGCTAGCAATTGCACTTCAGAAAACACTTTTCGCGCACGTTCTAAGCGATAAGCGATGTTGGCAAACTCTTTGCCTATACTCGAAGGCGAAGCAGGTTGGCCATGGGTGCGAGACAGCATTGGCTGTTCTGCGTATTCTTTTGCCAAAGTTTTAAACTGTTGAACCAGTTCGTCCATGTGTGGCAACAAAACATCCGCACGGGCTTTTTTGAGCATTAAACCATGCGAAGTGTTATTGATATCCTCAGAAGTACAAGCGAAATGAATAAACTCAGCGGCGGCGGCCAATTCTTTCAAATCCGCTCGTGCTGCCATTTTTTCTTTAAGATAATATTCAACTGCTTTCACATCATGGTTGGTTACTTTTTCAATGTCTTTGATGCGCGCCGCATCATCTTCGTCAAAGTTATCGACCACCATCGTCAAATACGCCACTGCAATTTCAGAAAAGGCAGGTAACTCAGCCAAGCCCGCTCGTGATAAAGCAAGCACCCAAGCCACCTCAACCTTAACACGGTGGTGCAACAATCCAGCTTCGGACATGATTGGGCGCAACGCATCAACTTTCGAAGCATAACGTCCGTCAAGGGGGGAAATGGCGTATAAGGCTGTGTTCATAGTTCAACTTTCTTACGATTTAAAATCGAGTTTTCAATGCAAGACGTCATTTTAACCTGTTTGACCTGTAAACCCAAGATGGCATTTACGATATTAAACATAATTTTAGGTTTTAGACTTTAAACGAAAGCCACTAAAGTCTATTGGCGTTATCAAAAAGATATCAATCTGCCTTTTATGAAATGTATTGAACACTATTAAATTGAAAGCAAACCTATAGAAAGATAACAATCAATTTTTTTAATCCACTATACTTATGCGATAAACTAAACAAAAAAAAGGAGACGACACCATGAAAGGCTTATTGCGCCTATCCAAATCCATCGACAACTTGAATGAACGCGTTGCTAAATTCATGCTATGGGGAGTTTTAATCGCCGTATTAATTTGCTCAATCAATGCCATTTCGAGAAAACTATTCAGCAGCAGTGCATTTTTTCAGCACAACTCCAGTGTGATGTTTGAATTGCAGTTTTTTTTATTTTCTTGCATTTTTTTATTTGGAGCGGCGTATACCTTGCGTCACGATGCACACGTCCGCATCGATGTCCTTAGTTCACGTTATTCGGAACGCGGACAAGTCAAACTCGATATTTTTGGTTTCATATTTTTCATGTTGCCGATTTGTTGTTTAATTTTTTACTACAGTTTGAGCTTCTTCACTCAATCTTTTCATAACAGCGAACACTCAGGAGACAGTGGCTTGCTGCTTTGGCCTTTCAAACTACTCATGCCCGTTGGCTATTTTTTGTTAATTTTGCAAGGCCTTTCTGAACTGATTAAACGCTTCGGTTATATGAAAGGCTTAGTGCCTTTTTCAGAGTTTCGTAAAGCCAATCACACACCAGAGGACGAGGTACGCGAATATCTGGAAGCCACTCAACAAACTCGCCAAAGCCAATAAAACTTAATACATAAAAATCAAAAACTTCGGAGACATCTATGGAACTTCTTGCGGCCAACCTTGCACCTATTATGTTTTTGGGCCTAATTGCCTTTATGCTATCGGGTTTTCCAATTACTTTTTCTCTCGCAGCCAATGGTCTGCTGTTTGCTGCGATTGGCATTGGTTTGGGAATTTTAAACCCCAACCTCATGCAGGCTTTACCCAATCGAGTGTACGGCATCATGATGAACGACACCCTGCTGGCGATTCCATTTTTTACATTCATGGGTCTGATTTTAGAACGCTCTGGCATGGCAGAGGATTTACTTGACACCATTGGACAGCTGTTCGGCCCCGTCCGTGGCGGTTTGGCTTACGCCGTGATTTTGGTTGGTGCGCTGCTCGCCGCCACCACAGGAGTTGTGGCCGCATCAGTCATCGCCATGGGTTTGATTTCCTTACCTTTGATGCTTAAGTATGGTTACGATAAGCGTGTGGCCGCTGGCACGATTGCCGCGTCAGGCACGTTGGCACAAATTATTCCACCCTCATTGGTACTCATCGTTTTGGCCAGTCAGTTGGGGCGACCTGTTGGCGATTTATACAAAGCAGCGTTCACGCCTGGCTTCATCTTAGTTGGGTTGTATCTTTTCTATATTCTCATCGTTTCAATCGTCAAACCATCTTGGGTTCCAGCCCTCCCCCTATCCGCCCGCACCTTTAAACCTACACAAAATGGGCGCTCGGGTGCGGCATCTTTGCTCATCATGGTCGCGCTGGCGGTCGCGGTGTTTTATACATTTTTTAGCTACAGCACCCAAGGTGTATCTGAAACCCATAAAATCTTTGGTGCTGATACGATTGAAGAGTCTTTCGGCCGTGCCAAAATTTTGGCGTTATCTTTGGCCATATTTGTTTTGTATGGTTTAGCCAAAGCAGATCAACTTTTAAAATTACACGTGTTGAGCGATATGACTCAACGTGTAATTTTTGTATTGGTTCCCCCATTAGCTTTGATATTTTTGGTTTTAGGTACGGTCTTTATGGGCATAGCCACACCCACCGAAGGTGGTGGACTGGGTGCGTTGGGTGCTATTTTATTGGCAATGTCTAAAGGGAAACTGAATCTTGGCTTAACCAAACAGGCCATGGAGTCGACACTCAAACTCACCAGTTTTGTTCTATTCATCCTCATCGGCTCAACCGTATTTAACCTTGTATTTCAAGGTGTTAAAGGCGACAAATGGGTTGAGCATCTACTCACTGCGATTCCAGGTGGACAAATTGGTTTTCTGATTGTCGTTAATCTTTTATTTTTTGTTTTGGCGTTCTTTTTAGAATTTTTTGAGTTGTCATTTATCTTAGTGCCTTTAATTGCCCCTGTGGCTGAAAAACTAGGAATTGATCTTGTTTGGTTTGGCGTGCTGTTAGCCGTCAATATGCAAACGTCATTCATGCACCCACCATTTGGCTTTGCCTTATTTTACTTGCGCTCAGTCGCACCTAAATCGGTCAAAACCAGCGACATTTATTTGGGTGCCATTCCTTACGTCGTCATACAATTGATTGTGGTCGCACTTATCATTATATTTCCCAATATTGTGGTCACCGACAAATCCAAAAGCAACGGCACGACTCCAGCCATATTGAATTCAACAGGCGTCGTAACGCCCGCATTAAATCTAGATATGGGCAACAAGACAGGCTCGGCAGCGCCAAAATTAAGTGCTCCCATTTTAGATGTAACACAACCAGCCGCTGCTGACTCTAAAAAATCGGCTACTGAAACAAAATCAAATGAAAAAAGCGCACCAAAGTTTGATTTTGTTCCCACCAAATGACAGTAACAACCAATAGCTGTGAAAGAAGTGAATAAATCTTAACTTAAAAAGCCCAATCATGGGCTTTTTAAATGTGCAAACGTGCCTGCTTATGATTGGATTTATGATTACATGATGCTTGACGTATTGTGAATAATTAAAGCCACGCTGCACTATCCAAAAAACCACTGGAGATAAGCGCAGATTCAGTCAACCACAAGCATTGGAGTCATCTAACAATGATAATTCGGTTACAATGGCACAAAAACGATGGGATAATATTGGTTCGCATCCATTGTTTTTTCAAGGGTTATTGCGTTGAGTTTAACCCCTCAAATTTGTTTTTACCTAACATTTATTTACCTATCAAATAGTTACAAAAAGGATTGTCATGTCATCAGTACGTTTCACCACCAACCAAGGCTCATTTGTTGTTGAACTCAATGCCGAAAAAGCACCTAAAACAGTGGCTAACTTCATCGAATACGTGAACGCAGGATTTTACAACGGTACAATTTTTCATCGAGTCATCTCTAATTTCATGATTCAAGGCGGTGGTTTTGAAGTGGGCATGAAACAAAAAAGTACCAATGCACCTGTAAACAACGAAGCAGACAATGGTTTGAAAAATGATACTTATACCATTGCAATGGCTCGCACAAGCGACCCTCACTCAGCAACTGCACAATTTTTCATCAATGTGACCGATAACGACTTTTTGAACTTCACCGCACCTACACCTCAAGGTTGGGGTTACGCAGTATTTGGTAAAGTCACTGAAGGCTCTGAAGTCGTAGACGCCATCAAAAAAGTAAGAACCAGCCGCGCGGGTATGCACGCCGATGTGCCGATGGAAGATGTCATCATCGAAAAAGCTGAACTCATCTAAACGATTCAGCATCCAAAAGCACTCGTTCACAATGAACAACCCACACCCCACTCTATCTCGCCCAATGGATACATCTGTGCCCAGCGAATTGAGCGGGGTGTGTTTCATTTCAGATTTGCATTTGTCGGTCAATATGCCTCGCACTTTGGCACAGTTTGAATATTTTTGCGAAACCATTGCGCCTCAATACAATGCACTCATCATTCTGGGCGACCTATTTGAATATTGGGTTGGTGACGATGCTGCCCTAGAAAATCCTGCAGCTCAACGCGTGGCAGAAAGCCTATCTAAGTTGGCCCAAAGTGGCATTTTTATTGGGTATATGGTTGGTAACAGGGACTTCCTCGTTCGAGAGGAATACACGGCCTTTGCTCACATGACCCCACTACCAGACCCATGTGTAATCACAATCAACCATCAACGTGTCTTATTGACTCACGGCGACTTGATGTGTAGCCATGAGAAAGGCTATCAACTGTTTCGACGCTTGGTTCATACCAGCTGGATTCAAAATGTGTTTCTCAAACTGCCTTTATCTTGGCGCAATCAACTGGCAAAAAAAATTCGCAACACCTCGAAACAACGTGAATATAAAACGCATGACAACATGCAAATACAGGACATTCCAGCCCATACAGCAGAGGCATGGTTTAAGACATACGCCAGCCGTTATATCATCCATGGTCACACCCACCAGCCCAGCACCCATCTGACTTTTGACACCACGCGAGTGGTCTTGCCTGATTGGGAATGTGAAAACCCTGACAAAATACGCTGGGGTTACATCAGTTGGTTAGAAAACAAGGATAAGCCCGAATTGATTGTCATCACACAGTGACCTATAAGTAACCTATGAAAACAAAAAACCACGACAACTGTCGTGGTTTTTTTTTGAGGCTCTATCACGCCTTGATGCAGTAAAACGCACGTTTACCTGGATAAGACGCTGTTTCACCCAACGCTTCTTCAATGCGCAACAATTGATTGTATTTCGCAATGCGGTCAGAACGTGACAAAGAACCCGTTTTAATCTGCCCCGCATTCAAACCCACGGCAATATCAGCGATGGTTGAGTCTTCGGTTTCACCCGAGCGATGGCTAATCACAGCGGTATAACCTGCTCGTTTGGCCATCTCGATGGCGGCGAATGTTTCGGTCAAAGTGCCAATTTGATTGATTTTAATCAAAATTGAATTGGCAATGCCTTTGTCGATGCCTTCCTTGAGGATTTTGGTATTGGTGACAAACAAGTCGTCACCAACGATTTGGATTTTTTTACCCAAAATATCGGTCAAATATTTCCAACCATCCCAATCGCCTTCGGCCATGCCGTCTTCGATGGTAATAATCGGAAATTTATCGACTAAATTCGCCAAATAATCTGCCATTTCTTTGCTCGACAGGCTGAGGGTTTCGCCTGGTAGCTCGTATTTGCCATTTTTATAAAACTCAGATGCAGCACAATCCAAACCAATCAAAATTTGCTCGCCCGCTTTGTAACCAGCCGCTTCAATCGCTTGTATTACGGTGTTCAAACACTCTTCATTCGACTGAAAATTCGGTGCAAAACCACCCTCATCGCCCACCGCAGTGTTCATGCCTTTGTCATGAAGAATTTTCTTTAACGCATGGAAAATTTCTGCGCCCGCACGCAATGCCTCACGGAATGAGTCAAAACCTGCTGGGATAACCATGAACTCTTGAAACTCAAGATTATTATCCGCGTGCGCACCGCCATTGACAATATTCATCATTGGAACTGGCAATTGCATGGCGCCTGAACCACCAAAGTAACGATACAAAGGTAAGCCGACTTCATTCGCAGAAGCACGCGCAACCGCCATTGACACCGCCAACATGGCATTTGCACCCAAGTTAGACTTATTGTCTGTACCATCCATTTGAATCAATGTTTGGTCGATTAAAGCCTGCTCTGATGCTTCCATGCCAATCACTGTATCTGCAATCACCGTATTGATATGGTCAACCGCTTTCAACACACCTTTACCCAAATAGCGCGACTTGTCACCATCTCGCAGCTCAATCGCTTCGCGCGAGCCTGTTGACGCACCAGAAGGAACCGCAGCACGAGCCGTTGCGCCCGACTCAAGCAAAACCTCACATTCAACAGTTGGATTACCACGCGAATCCAAAATTTCGCGTCCAACGATATCAATAATAGCACTCATTATTTTTCTCCTAAATTAAAAAAACAAACCGCACCCTCACGCGGTAAAGATTGTTCCCTACTGGGTTTCAATTCTAAATTGATTTAATTATGCCAAGCCTTCAACAATGACAATATTGGCAATCGCAGCGTCTTTACGTAATTCTCGTCCTTTTTTATAAGTCTCTGAATCGTAAAAAGCCTGCGCTTTTTCAACTGAAGCAAATTTCAAAATGACGGTACGAGGATGAACATGCCCCTCTAAAACTGTTTGCGCACCACCCCGCACCAGTGGCTCTGCACCGTGCTCTTCAATGGCCTTTGAAGAAAAAGCGCGATACTGGTCGTATTGCTCTGGATTGGTAACATCGACATTAAAAATCATATATGCAGGTACGGTCATTTTAAACTTTCCAAATAAAAACGCAAAGCATAGACCGCTTTGCGTTAAAAAACATTACCAAGTGTTGAAGTTATCTTCTAAGAACATGCCGTTGGCTTTTACTGCCACATCCAGAGATTTCAAAGTGGAGAGCAACTCTTTCATACGCGATAACGGCACCGCATTAGGACCATCAGACCACGCCTCGCTTGGGTTGGGATGGGTTTCCATAAAAAGACCCGCCACACCAACCGCGACAGCAGCACGCGCCAAAACAGGTACAAACTCACGTTGTCCGCCACTGGTTGAGCCTTGCCCCCCAGGGAGCTGAACTGAATGGGTCGCGTCAAATACTACAGGCGCGTTGGCTTCACGCATAATCGCCAAGCTGCGCATGTCGGACACAAGATTGTTGTAACCGAAACTCACGCCACGTTCACACGACAAAAAATTGTCCTCCTCTAAGCCCAGTTCACGCGCAGCACTGCGTGCTTTTTCAATGACATTTTTCATGTCCGATGGAGCCAAAAACTGACCTTTTTTGATATTCACAGGTTTACCACTTTGCGCGACCGCACGAATAAAATCAGTTTGACGACACAAGAAAGCAGGCGTTTGTAAGACATCAACCACACTCGCCACTTCGGCGATGTGTTCAATTTCATGAACGTCTGTCAACACAGGCAAGCCCGTTTGACGGCGCACTTCATCTAAAATATTCAAACCACTCTCAAGCCCCACGCCACGTTTGGTATTGCCCGATGAGCGGTTCGCTTTGTCAAACGAACCTTTATAAATCAAAGGAATACCGAGTTCAGCGGTCATTTCTTTAAGCTGTCCAGCCACATCTATCGACATGCCTAAACCTTCAATTGAACATGTGCCTGCAATCAAAAAGAAAGGCTGATTTAAACCAACGTCATAACCACATAATTTCATACATTCTCCTCGTCCTCAAGACGGTCAAGGCACAATAAGCGTAACTATTCATCTAACCAACAGCTCAAATGCCGAAGCCAGTCATGTCATGCCAAAATTGCGGCATGACTTATTTCCCTTTCAATGCCGCTTGCACGAAAGCACTAAACAACGGATGCCCATCACGCGGTGTCGATGTAAACTCAGGATGGAACTGCACACCGATAAACCAAGGGTGCTGCGATTCAGGCAACTCCATCATTTCTGGTAAGTTCTCGGTCGGTGTACGCGCCGAAATCACCATACCTGCTTTTTCGAGCTGCTCAGTAAATTGCGTATTGACTTCATAACGATGGCGATGACGTTCGGTAACGGTTGAGCCATAAATTTGATGCGCCTTCGTTCCTGCTTTCACTGGGCATGACTGCGAACCAAGTCGCATTGTGCCTCCCAAGTCAGACGCTTCGTCGCGTTTTTGCAATGAACCGTCCTCCCCCATCCATTCAGTGATTAAGGCCACCACAGGTTGTGTGGCATGTGAATCAAACTCTGTACTATTGGCCTTAGGTAAGCCCGCGACGTGTCGCGCATACTCAATCACTGCCAATTGCATGCCCAAGCAGATACCAAGGTAGGGCACTTTGTTTTCACGGGCGTATTGAATCGCACGAATTTTGCCTTCTGTGCCACGCTTACCAAACCCACCAGGTACAAGAATTGCGTCTAGTTTAGACAATTGTGCATTGACTTCTGCTTCGTTGTTCTCAAAATCTTCAGAATCAATGTATTCAATGTTGACTTGGGTTTGATTATGGATACCCGCATGACGCAAAGCCTCAATCAACGATTTGTATGACTCGGTCAAATCCATGTATTTACCAACCATGCCGATGGTAATCTCATGCTGTGGATGCTCCAAGGCCGTCACCAGCTTGTCCCATAACTCAACATTTGCAGGTGGTGCATCAATCCGCAACTCATCACAAATAACTTGGTCAAGACCTTGTTCAAACAACAATCTAGGCACTTTGTAAATCGTATCCACGTCATACACCGACACGACGGCATTGACGGGGATATTTGAAAACATTGAAATTTTAGCGCACTCATCCTCAGGAATGGGGCGGTCGGCGCGGCATAACAACGCATGCGGAATAATGCCAATCTCGCGCAACTTTTGTACTGAATGCTGGGTGGGTTTAGTTTTTAACTCGCCAGCACCCGCAATATAAGGCACGAGGGTCAAATGAACAAACGCCGAATTGCCTCGCCCCATGCGCAGACTCATCTGACGCACAGATTCTAAAAACGGCAGCGACTCAATGTCACCCACCGTGCCGCCAATTTCAACGATGGCGACGTCTGTTTGACCATTGTTCGATGCCGCCGCACCGCGCTCAATAAACAATTGAATTTCATTAGTGATGTGAGGGATGACCTGAACGGTTTTACCCAAATACTCGCCACGACGCTCTTTACGCAAAACCGACTCGTAAATTTGTCCCGTTGTGAAATTATTTGACTTGCGCATTTTGGCACTGATGAAACGCTCATAATGCCCCAAATCAAGGTCAGTTTCTGCGCCATCTTCGGTAACAAACACCTCGCCATGCTGAATCGGGCTCATCGTGCCGGGGTCAACGTTAATATACGGGTCCAATTTGAGCATCGTGACTTTAAGCCCACGCGATTCAAGCAACGCAGCCAAAGATGCCGCTGCAATACCTTTACCCAACGACGAAACCACGCCGCCCGTTACAAATACATATTTTGTCATTTTTATCACCGAAAACACTGCTTGTTGAAAGCGAGATTATACCTGCAAAACGACAGTTACCTTTTAAAAAATAATAGCGAAACCACCTAAAAAATTACCGATGCCGCCCCTCATACGCTGACAGAATCAAAGATTTTGACATCTCAAAATCCTCATGGTTACCTATCGACAATTCCAAATCACCTGTACCCCAGTGTCCAAATTTTCGGACATCACGTGCATTCATAGGTAAGGCCAGCGTATCAGGATTAACGTTCAAATACATCAACAAACGATTTTTCTGCACCACAATACTCGCAAAATTACGCAAACGTTTAAAAGCAACATACAGCTTTAACTCCTTACGCACCACATCATCGCCCAGCGACTGTATATAGTCCTCCACCGTACTCAGCAAAACACACATATCCGACGACGCATCCGCTACGGACTCGACATAACTTTTATCTGTAGATTTTTTACTCGACAGTTTTGTTGTACTGGTGTTTTTATCCCTTTTTTTACTGGACACACGCGACTTATCTGCTCTAGCTTTCGCCCCACTGACCGACGCATTCACTTGCTCAAGAAGGAGCAAACCTTGCCCAAACAAGCGATAGCGCACCAAATCGACATTACGATCAATTTGCTGCACGGCATGTGCATCAAACTTCGTAAAATCGCCAGCAATACAAATCAAACGCGGCGCATCCCAATCAATCAAAGTTGAAGCCTTGTCACCCAACAACTTGAGCACCAAAAGTTCAAACTCCGCCTGATGATCCATCAACCAATCCAAATAAAACAAGCCTTGGTTAATCACATTTTCACCCACCGAACGTTTGTACTCGATGATGACTGGACAATGATTTTCATCCAAGCCTAACGTGTCAATACGTCCACCATGTACACGCCCTGTCGAGTACTCCGTACTCAAAAACCGCACGCCAAGCAACGGCTCAAGATTCGCCTCAATCAAATTTTGCAGCGGCTTCTCTAAATCCAAAGCCTCGCCCTGCAATTCACTGGCAACTTTATTATTCAATTCAAATAAACGAATATCGCTCATGACAAACCTTAGTATATTTAGCTTTTAATTTAAGTATTTTTTTGAATAAAAAAGCAGGCCAAATGCCTGCTTTTTTATTAGAAGGATTTAACCCAGTTCTTCCACCCTCAACTTCACCACCTCACCCGAGACGGTATCAAGCGTTTTAATTTGCAGGACAGCGGTGTCAATGCTCGCTTCAAGCGAAACGTGAGTCATGATTACGATGTGGGTTTGCTGAGTGGCATCGTCCACTTCAGTTTGGAGCATCGCGTCCACCGAAATATCGTGATTGGCAAGGATGCGTGTGATGTCAGCCAAAACACCTGTTCGGTCTTGTACCGTCAAGCGTAAATAATAACGGGTCTTAACCGAGGACAACGGCAGCATTGGAATATTCGCCAAGGCATCGGGCTGGAATGCGAGATGGGGGACGCGGTGTTCAGGGTCTGCGGTAATCGTACGCGTGACATCGATGAGGTCGGCGATGACCGATGAGCCTGTGGGCTCTGCGCCCGCCCCTGCACCGTAGTACAAAGTTGCACCAACAGCGTCGCCTTTGACGAGTACGGCGTTCATCACGCCGTTGACATTGGCGATTAAGCGCGAGTCAGGAATCAGGGTCGGATGTACACGCAATTCGATGCCTTCGGGCGTGCGCTTGGTGATGCCGAGCAACTTGATACGATAGCCAAATTTTTCGGCATACGTGATGTCTGTGGCAGCGAGTTGGCTGATGCCCTCAATTGAGGCGGCTTTGAAGTTGATTGGCACACCAAAGGCAAGCGCACTCATCAATGTGATTTTGTGTGCGGCATCGACACCTTCAACATCAAAAGTTGGGTCGGCTTCGGCATAACCGAGTTCTTGTGCTACTTTCAGGGCGTCCGTGAAAGTCCAACCTTTTTCGCGCATTTGCGTGAGGATGAAGTTGGTTGTGCCATTAATGATGCCCGCAATCCATTCGATGCGATTGGCCGACAAACCTTCTCGCAAGGATTTAATAACAGGAATACCACCTGCGACGGCGGCTTCAAATACCACGGTGACGCCTTTGGCTTGCGCCGCCGCAAAAATTTCGTTGCCATGCTCGGCGAGCAATGCTTTGTTGGCCGTAACGACATGCTTACCATGCGCAATGGCTTCGAGCACAAAACTACGTGCAGGCTCGTAGCCGCCCATCGTCTCAACCACAATATCAATGTCTGGATGACGTGCCACGTCCATGATGTCGTCGACGATGAGGACGTTTTGCCCCACCAACGCTTCGGCTTTGGCGCGTGTACGGGAGGACACCACGGCGACTTCAATGCCTCGACCTGCGCGACGGGTAATTTCTTCTTGATTGCGCTGAAGGACTTTGACGACGCCGCTGGCGACCACGCCAGTACCTGCTATACCGATTTTGATGGGTTTCATACACTTTTCTCTAAAAAACATGTTCAAACAAAAAAATAACGGAAAAGTATAGATTTACTTCTTCCGTATTATTTAAGGGATGGGCATTTCGATTTAATGCCGAGTGATGCCACATTGTAAACCAAGCACTCAAACACGCCAAGTTTTAAAACACGTTTGGCGCATTTAAGTTAATTAATGATTTTGACTTGTCGCAATGCATTTACATCGCGTTGCGCTTTAGCATAATGCTTATCAATGGCGGCTTGCCATTCACCATTTTTTTCATTTTCATAATGTTCGATGTAAACAACACGCCCATCAACGACTTGCGTGCGATTGAGATAATTGTCAGTGGCCGAACCATCGCGCAAATGATGCCGCACCAAACGACGACTAAAGTCCTGCGCGGTCTGCAAAAAATGTCGAAGTGGCGTCATAAATGCAATGTCTTCACCAGCCAAAGGGGTACGAAATGCGGCATCAACGGGGAATGAGCCGACGTACCAAAAAGCCAAGCGGCGAATCAATACATTCCACGGTACAGAAAACATAATTGCTTGATAACGGGGGTCATCAATTTCAAGTAAGTTTTTGTCATCTTTGACAATTTCTGCGCCGCACTCAATTGCGGCCAGCTCAGGGTGACGGTTGAGCACATCAGACATTTCCTCACAAAAGCCAGGCAAATACATGTCGTCTTGATCCAAAAAGGAAATATACGGTGTAGTCGACAGCGAGGCAGCCACATTGCGCATGGCCGCTTGCCCTAGATTCGTAGCCATTTCTATAACGCGCAATTTCCCAGTGGCAATGTGGGCGCGATGCGCATCGGTCAAAAAGGGCGACAACGGCTGCGGAGAGGCATCCACCATGACAATGACTTCATGACATGCAGGACTGTCGATGACGGAATCAATCGCTCTGGCGATGGTGTCGCCGCCGTTGTAAAAAGGAATAATGCAGGTGACTTGAGACATAAGAAAGAACTAAAAATTAAAGAGTGATTGGATTTTACCTGCTACATAACTCTTGTGGCGAACAGACTTTAACTTATTTGTTTAAACTGGACAACCAAGCCGCCGCACCCTGCCCAGCAACTCGACCCGTGGCGAAACACGCAGTCAACAAATAACCACCCGTGGGTGCTTCCCAATCGAGCATTTCACCCGCGCAAAACACGCCCGCGCAGTTTTTGAGCATCAAATGCGCGTCTAAACTGTCAAAGGATACGCCACCTGCACTACTGATGGCTTCATCAATTGGGCGCGTTGCCGTGAACGTTATGGGTAAGGCTTTAATTTGATGCGCCAGTTGTAATGCGTCTGCCCATTGCGCCGCCTGCAATTGTTCAAACAACAACGCGGTCTTAACGCCTTTTAAGCCCAAACGACTTGCCAAATGACTGCTCATCGAGCGCGCACCGCGCGGATGTCCGACCTCTCGCTGCACTTGAGCCAAGTCGTGCTGTGGCAACAAATCCAAATACACGGTCGCTTGCCCTGTACGCTCTAAAGACTCGCGCAGTACACGGCTCGCCGCATAAATCAATCCGCCCTCTAAACCCGTTTCAGTCAACACCAACTCGCCTCGCCGCTCAAACAAAGGTTCGCCCTCGGCATCGTTTACACGCAAAGCAACGGGTTTAATCGGTGCGCCCGCAAATTTATCACGCAAATGCGCGCTCCACCCCGACACGTCAAAACCGCAATTGGCAGCAACAAACGGTTTTATGTCGACGACCGCCGCTTTTAACCATGGCACCCACGACGCATCTGAACCCAAACGTGGCCAGCTCGCGCCCCCCAAAGACAACACCGTCGCATCCGCCATTACCTTGATACAACCATCTGGCGAATCAAATACGTTTGCACCCGAGACATCCCAACCTTGCCAACGGTGACGCATTTTAAAGGTCACACCCGCCGCTTTCAAACGCGCCAACCATGCCCTGAGTAACGGCGCGGCTTTCATTTCATTCGGGAACACACGTCCCGATGTCCCAACAAACGACGACACGCCTAAATCCGTCATCCAATTGACCACGGCTTGATTGTCAAAGCGTCGTATGCAATCAAGCAAAACTTCACTACACGGCGCATAACGCTTTAAAAAAAAGTCCAAAGGCTCGGAATGGGTGATGTTCATACCACCAATGCCCGCGAGTAAAAACTTTCGCCCTACTGATGGCATGGCATCATAAACGGTGACACTAAAACCGCGCGCGGACAATTCTTCAGCAGCCATTAAACCCGCAGGCCCAGCACCAATCACAATCACTTGTTGATTCACGCGGCCACCTTGTGCATTTTCGCCAACCACCATTTGGTCAATAGCGGCAACGCATAAATCGGCAACTGCATCGCCCCAGCCAGCGGCATGAACTCAACGCCAACGAACGGAGCCGCAATCGTATACGTCAACAAAAGATTACGCGCCCCAGATGAAACCGCAGCAGAAACTGAATGCTCAATATCGAATCGATAAAACTGGCGAGAGGCATAAAAACTCAAGACATAAGGCACAACAACCAAGCATACCCCCAAACCCAACATGCTCAACGCACGTAGCGGTTGACTGTCAAACAAGTGTCGATACGCCCCTACCAAGCCAAAAGGAAAAGCCATCACCAAGAGAATCGTGATTTTAGACAGTTGCTGATGCACATGATGAAGCTGCGTTTCACTAAACACTCGATGTACCAAAGCAGACAAAGCCATTGGACCGACAATAAAAATCAACAACCGCTCAATATACAACGCCCAATCCAAATGGACATCGCCTGTTTGAAAACAATATAAATTCACAAACAGCACCACGGGCATCACCAGCGTCGTCGCAATCGTGAGTGCCATCGCGTACATCGGTGAAAACCCCATTGAACGGATAATTGCAGGCGCACCAAACAGCGAACCTGTCGCCATCACCGCCGCAATCGCCAATAACATCTCGCCCCGCTCTCCCGCCAGATACGCCAAACTGACCAACAAAGCAGTCAAACCAAGAGAGTGCCACACCGCATACGACCAAGTATCATAACGAGACAGCATGCGCACGAGTTTCGGTTGATTGATGCCGATTAAAGTAAAGAACATCAAAAAAAACAGCACCTGCGGCAGGTGCGACAACAGCATATTGGCCTCATCAGGGAATGCAAAGCCCAACACGCTCGCCAAAATCATAGCGATGGCAGCGTGCTTATTAATCAAATGAAGTGGGCTAAAAGAGGACATGTGTTTAAATAAAAAATTGTGCAGTTGCGCATTATATCGCGCATCAACCTGTTTCAACTGCAAAAAAAGCCACGACTGGAGCCGTGGCATTTTAAAACATAGGTGACACATCCAATCACGTGCGGTAGCGACCCAACAACAACGGCACAATGCCAATCGCCAAACCACCCACGGCAATAAGCGTCGTGATGAGATCAAATGTCGGCAACAGATACAAGCCCAAGAATGACATTAAAATAGCAGAACCCAAAGGCCAAATAACGTGTGAAAAGGAGTCTTTCAAGCTGGCTGTTTTTAAAAGGCCACGGTAATACCATGCGCAAGCAAATGCCGCCAAACCCATGTAAAAACAAATATGAAACCCAATCGCTAGCACAGAGCTGTCCAAAATCGACTTCACAGACTCCATCGTTGACGAAGCCGCCAATAACAAAACGCCCAAGAGCCAAATCACAAACGTAGCCACCCAAGGCGTTTGCCATTCAGGGTGAATATTGGCATAACGTGGGTGCAACATTTTGTCACGCGACATGGCGAACATACTGCGAGAAAATTGCAAAATTTGTGTTTCAACCGTACCAATCGTACTCAAAATTGTTGACAACACCGCCAAGCTGCTCCAAGGCTGCGGAAACAACTTATCTGCAATGGCGTACAATACGTTGGTATTCGCAGCGGCGATTTCCTCATCGGTCAAGACAATCAAAACCACAATCATCATGATGATGAAAAATAAAATCAAATTCACCATTGCCCAAAACGCGCCCTTGCTTGACGCAGGCGGATGACCACCTTGAGTTTCTTCCCCAAGATTCATGGTTACATCCCAACCCCAGTAAAAGAAAATCGCCGTCAAAGCACCCGCAGCAAAAGTCTGTGGCGTGAACGAAAAAGGCGAAAACCAATTCCAAGTAGGCATGTGTGCAGGCTTACCCCAATATTCAACAAACGCGCCGATAATTAATGCAAAAATAATCACCGTCTCAATCACCGTGAAAATCATTTGCGCGTAACTCGCATGCTTAATGCCCTTGGTCACCACAATCGTAATGAGCGTCAACCAAATCGCCGCAGTAAAGGCCACCCAACGCGTGTCTTCTACCAAACTGGGGGATAAATTAAACAAACCTTGAAACGTCAACAAGGTTGAGGTCGCAGCGGGAATGGTCGCCGACACCATAAACACCACCGAAGCCACCAGCAAACCCCAACCTGCAAAAAAGCCCCATGTTGGGCCAAACACATGACCTACCCAAGCATAAGTCGCGCCCGCATTCGGTGAAATTTTATTTAAATGGGTAAAAGCAAGCATGATGCCAAACATAATCAAGCCGCAATACAACACGCTACCAACCGCCAACTCACCCACAGCCGACACAATCACCGCAGTCGTTACCGCGACACTAAATGCAGGTGCCGTACCAGCAACGCCCATGACGACCGACTCAACAGTTCCCAGTGAACCGCTCGCCAAGCCCTTAGAATCAGACATTTTGTCTCCTTCAACATATAATTTTATGGGCTGTCAAACCCGACCAAACAAATAGACTGGCGTATCATACCTAAAACATCCCTACAAATACCCTCCACATTTAATTATTTTAACCATCCACTTTTAACAATAACCTTAGTATTTATAAGGCTTTAGACGCGTTTATATATTTAGATATTAAGCTACAATCTTAAACAAACACAACAAAGGTAAAGCATGGAAAAAATTATTGATTTTATCATCGAAATTGACAAATTAAAAACCGTCACACGCAAAACAAAACCACTCGGCCTCGACCGATACGAAAATTCTGCCGAACACAGTTGGCAAATTGCCCTGCTCGCCACTTCGCTTTCACCCTACGCCCCCGAACCGCTTGACATCAACCGCGTGATTTTGATGTTACTGGTACACGACATCGGTGAAATCGATACGGGCGACACCATCGCCTTTGCTGAAGTGGATTGGACTGTTCTCAAAGCAGAGGAGCTTGCCGCAGTCAAACGAATTTTTGGAATACTGCCAATCGAGCAAGCCCATTTATTTTTATATGCTTGGCAAGAGTTTGAAACAGGCAACACACCTGAAGCACGCTTTGCTCATGCGGCAGATCGCGCCATGCCCGTCTTGCTCAATCTTGCCAACCAAGGACAAAGCTGGCGCGAAAATGGCATCAGCTACGAGCGTGTGGTACGCCGCATCAAGGCACCCATCGCTGAAGGTTGCCCTGCGTTATGGGCTTACCTCGAAAAACGTTTGGATGAAGCTAAAAAACAGAGCTGGTTCGGTGCTTAAATTACTGTCGATTTACCTCTTTTTACAACAATAAATAAAGGTAAAATCAGCTATATTAAGATTAAAAGCCTGCTAAACCACTCACATATAATAGCGCTCTATTTTTTTAGGGGAAATAAATGAGTACCGTTACCATCGCAATTGCTATCTGTGCATTACTGACTTTGGCCTATGTGTTTGATTTGACCGCTTCAAAAACTAAAATTCCGTCCGTTATTTTATTATTGCTTCTGGGCTGGCTCGTCGCACGAGTCCCCATGGAGCGACCTGACTTGTCATTTATGTTGCCAATTTTAGGCACGATGGGTTTAATTTTAATCGTATTAGAGGGCTCTTTAGAACTACAAATCAATCGCTCAAAAATACCATTGGTTAAAAAATCGTCGTTGGCGGCCCTTTTGCCAATGTTGATTTTACCACTGGGCGCAGCGTACCTTGCCACCCTGTTTGGCTACCCTTCGCTCAAAAACAATATGGTCAACTTCGTACCCTTGTTCATCATCAGCAGTGCAATTGCGATTCCAACGGCTCAAAGCTTGAATCCATATAATCGAGAATTTGTCATTTATGAGAGCAGCTTGTCCGACATATTTGGCGTCATGTTATTTAATTTTATCGCGCTCAATGAAGTGATTGATGGTTCGGCGAGCATTGAGTTTGTTAAGCAAACTTTCGTCATGCTGGCAATTTCACTGGTTGCCACACTGGCTTTGGCATGGCTCATCAGCAGCATTAAACATCATGTCAAGTTTGTACCGATTGTGCTTGCGACGGTGATGATTTACTTGGTGAGCAAGCACTATCATCTGCCTTCATTATTGTTTATTTTATTGTTCGGTTTATTTTTGGGCAATGTGAGCTTATTCAAAAACAAACCCAAGTTTAACTTTTTACATCCCGAAGTGTTAGGTGAAGAAGTCCATCGCTTAAAAGACATCGTCGCCGAAGTCGCTTTTTTAGTGCGCTCTTTATTCTTCCTTTTCTTCGGTTTTTTACTCGACACCAATGAGTTACTCAATACCGATACCATATTATTGGCTATACTCATTACCTCAGCAATTTTTGGTTCACGCGCATTGGTACTCAAATTATTCAAAATGCCAAAAATGCCTTTGATGACAATAGCACCACGCGGTCTCATCACCATTTTGCTGTTTTTGTCGATTCCACCCGAACAAAGTATCGCTTTAGTTAACAAACCATTAATTACGCAAGTGATTATTTTGACGGCCTTAGTGATGATGTTTGGTGTGATGTTTAATAAAACACCCGTCGAAGAACCTGAACCCAATAATGAAAAGGTGGCATGAGCACGTCGTATCTATCCATTTCCGAACTGAACCAACGTGTTTCCGTTTTGCTTGAGCGGCACATTCCATTACTATGGGTTCAAGGCGAGATTTCCAATCTCACCCGAGCTGCCAGCGGGCATTGGTACTTTTCACTCAAAGATGATAAAGCACAAGTACGCGCCGTCATGTTTCGGCATCGCAACTCGCTGCTCAGTTGGCAGCCACGTGAAGGCGATGCCGTACAAGCTCAAGTCCTCGCGGGGCTATACGCTGCACGCGGAGACTTTCAACTCACGGTTGAGGCGATGCGACCTGCGGGTTTAGGTACGTTATACGAACGATTTTTAAAATTAAAAGACGAATTGGCTCGCAAAGGTTGGTTTGATGCCAGCTTGAAAAAAAACTTGCCTTTTTTTGTACGTCGAATAGGCATTGTCACCTCACCACAAGCCGCCGCTTTGCGTGATGTCGCGCACACCTTAGCACGCCGCGCGCCCCACATCGAGCTCATCCTCTACCCTACATTGGTCCAAGGCGATGCTGCCCCCGCACAAATCGCCGCCGCCATCCAGCAGGCGAATCAGGATAAGACGCTTGATGCCCTGCTCGTGATTCGAGGCGGAGGCAGCTTAGAAGACTTATGGGCCTTTAATGAATCCATCGTTGCACAAGCGATTTTTCAGTCTCGCCTGCCAATTATCTGCGGCGTTGGGCATGAAACCGACACCACTATTGCCGATTTTGTTGCCGACATCCGCGCCGCCACCCCTACAGCAGCCGCTGAACTGATTAGTAGTCCATCGCAACTTGACCATTTAACAGACATCCAATCGTGCTTCTCACTACTGCAACGCGCACTTCAACGACAACTGGCTCAACACACACAGCATTTGGACAAATTATCCATGCGCCTGCTCACCCCTGCTCAGCGCATCATGCAACAAAAACAAACACTGCAGCATCACTTCACTCGCCTACAACACGCCTTCACTTACAGACGACAACAATACCAACATCGTCTCGAGCGCGCACAACAACACTTCATTAATAACAAACCCAATATCAACACCGCTCAGCACAATATTGTCCGACTATGTGAGCGGCTACAACGCATACAAAAATTAAACCTCCAAAAACACCACGAGCACATTGCGCAATATCGCCGCAGCCTATCTCAACTCAATCCTGATAACGTCCTCTCACGCGGCTTTGCGTACGTTCGCGCGCAAAATGGCAGTATCGTTTATAATGCCAAGACGTTACAAGCAGGCGACGGCATCAGCGTCCAATTCGCAGACGGACGCGCGGTTTCAACCGTAAACCACGTCGAGACAGAGTAAACATTTTAACAACAACATTTTGAGGACAACTATGGAACATACTTTACCCGCACTGCCCTACGCAATGGACGCACTTGCACCGACCATTTCAAAAGAAACTTTAGAATTTCACTACAGCAAGCACCACAAAGCCTACGTAGACAACTTAAACAATTTGATTAAAGGCAGCGAATTTGAAAACGCCTCATTAGAAGACATCATCAAAAAATCATCAGGTGGCATTTTCAACAACGCAGCCCAAGTATGGAACCACACTTTTTACTGGAACGGCTTGTCACCAAATGGCGGTGGCGCACCTACGGGCGCACTCGCAGACGCCATCAACTCCAAATGGGGCTCTTTTGACGCATTCAAAGCTGAATTTACCAAAACCGCCGTCACAACATTCGGTTCAGGCTGGGCATGGTTGGTAAAAACACCAACAGGCGCATTGGAGCTGGTATCGACATCAAACGCCGCCACACCATTAACCACAGACAACAAAGCACTGTTGACGTGCGACGTATGGGAACACGCCTACTACATCGACTACCGCAACGCCCGTCCAAAATACGTTGAATCATTCTGGAACTTGGTCAACTGGGATTTTGTAGCAGCTAATTTTTCTGCCGCATAAAACACAGCACCACATCAAGCGACTTGCTGATTAAAAAACACCGCCCTCGCGGTGTTTTTTTACGGGCTTGTCGCTTGAATGGAGACATTTGACTCAACATTTCATCTCATTCGATAAATTACACTATACAAAATGATATACAATTTTTTAAGCGTTGTAAAGCTGCTTTTTGAAATGAAAAGAAATGAGTAATTTTTGAGAAACCCGCCGAAACCCATATAAAACAAGAGATTGAGCGTTAAGTTGAAATGAGTTGAAATAGAAAAATCCCAGTCAAAAGACTGGGATTTTTGTTTTTGGTGCCCGGGGCCGGAATCGAACCGGCACGCCCCTTATTCAGGTAAGCGGCGGATTTTAAGTCCGCTGTGTCTACCAGTTTCACCACCCGGGCGCCATTCTGTCGCACTGGAGGCGGGGGTCGGAATCGAACCGGCGTCCACGGCTTTGCAGGCCGCTGCATAACCACTCTGCCACCCCGCCAGTGCTTGTTTGGCGTGCCGTACATTCAGCACTGTACGGCTTTTAAACTACTTTAAACTAAAAAAGGAAGTCAAACTTAACTTCCTTTTGAAATTTGGAGCGGGAAACGAGGCTCGAACTCGCGACCTCAACCTTGGCAAGGTTGCGCTCTACCAACTGAGCTATTCCCGCATTGTGTTTTCAAAAATCAAAAACTTTCTTTTTCTGTGGAGCGGGAAACGAGGCTCGAACTCGCGACCTCAACCTTGGCAAGGTTGCGCTCTACCAACTGAGCTATTCCCGCACATCAAAAGAGAACGAAAGTATAAACAATAAAACAACGTCCGTCAATACTTTTGATAAAAAAATTCTTAAAAATTTGTGAGTCTTATAGGCCACCGTAAGAATGCAAGCCCGATAAAAAGATATTAACGCCAAGAAATGCAAACCCTGTTATTAGTAAACCAATCAATGCCCAATACGCACTAAACGTTCCTCGTAAGCCCGCTACTAAACGTAAGTGCAACCATGCTGCATAATTGAGCCAAACGACGAGCGCCCATGTTTCTTTAGGATCCCAGCTCCAATATTTACCCCAAGCATCTGCCGCCCAAAGCGCTCCGAGGATAGTCGCTATGGTAAAAAATACAAAGCCCATTGCAATTGATTTATACATGATGTCGTCCAACACTTCAAAATCAGGTAATTTGGCTGCTAAATGGCGACGCATCATCAGAATGGCACCGACAATCGTTAGACCTATCGCAAAATAGATTGCCCAGTAAGTAGAAAAATATGCCGCATTCATTCCAGTGCGAAACAGTAAGGGTTCAACAAAGAGTGCAGCCCCTAAGACCCATAAGACAATAGTAGCAATACGGGTTTTTTGAGCGTGTCGACGAACCAAATCTGCTGGTGGCACATCATTTTTATTGGTACGAAAGGCGGCGGGTAAAGCGTCGTATGGCGTGCCTACGTATTTGATTAAGTAAGCAAAGCCAACCATCGCAGCCAATGAAAATGTACCGTAGCCAATAAAATTGGCTGGCACATGAATCTTCATCCACCATGATTGTAATGCTGGAATGAGGGGTTTAATTTCATGCGCCCCACGTGCTACGCTGTACCACAGTAAAAACCCGACCGCCATGCACACCACCAGCATGACGTAAGCACCCAGCTGGGTCGTTTTGTAATGATTTTCGTAATACAAATAAAAAGCCGTGGTCAACAAAGAAAATAAAATAAAGACTTCATATAAGTTTGAAACGGGAATGTGTCCCACATCAACAGCAATCAAGTAGCTCTCATGCCAACGCACCATCAGAGCGGTGAATCCGATAATTAAAGCGGCATAAGCCAAACGCGTGGCCAACCAAGTCAGGATTGATTTATCCAAAAAAACATTAACCCAATAGGTCAGAGTTGACAAAACAAATAAAACGCTCATCCACATCACAGCAGGTTGTGATGCGAGCATATATTTCAGACCAAAAACAGTTTCGCCACGACTCAATTGCCCCTGATACAAAAGTACTGAAGATACACTCAAAAGCGCCACACAGGTAAACACAGCTTGTAGTGGTCGCCAAAACCAAGCCAAAGCAACCGTGACTAAAGCACCGCATATTAAAATAGTGACTTCATAATAATCCATCAGATGCCATGTTTTTAATGCACCGAAAGCAAACAAGCTCAAGGTGGCCAAAGCAAAAACAACATCAATCAAGTTTAACTTCTTCCACCATGCCTTTGGCATATCATCAGCAAAACGACTCAAATCAACTGGAGTGGTATGGTTTGGGTTATTCATCATTTTTCCAATACATCAAAATTAAGCATTAAGTCACACTGCGCAAGGCTTCTCGCAAGTCATTCCATGCACGATGGTAGTCAAAAGTTCGGCGTGTACTGCTCATTGCCAATATCAATTGTTGCGCCTCACCATTCGGGCGAATATGCAACCAAACACGACGCTCACGAATAAACGTCATGAATAAAGTACCTAGCACCAACATCAAAGAACCCATGTACACCCAAAATTGCCCAGGTGATTTGGTCATTTGCAACACCGATGCCTGCACTTGCTCAAAGCCTTTTAACTGTACATAAACGGGTGCGCCATAGGCAAAGGCATCAGATAAACCAACAATGGCTAAACGGGTAAATTTGCTATTTTCAGGACTATCTGGCAGTACAGATAAGCCCTGCTCTACTCGCGCAACCTGTAGCAGCTCCCACAAAGTGCCTTCCAACAAGCGGGTGACCGTCTGTGCGACTGCATCGCGCTGCCCTTCTGGCACTTTACTTTGCAAAGACTCACCCAGTTTTTGTAGGCCGCCCTGCGCAAATAAATTCATGATTTCAGTAAGACTTTTTTCAAGCTCTTCACCCTTTAAAGAATCTTCTTTTTGAGAGGCGCGCATTTTTGATGCAAATATTTTAATGGCCTTTTCACGCAACCCAGTGTTCGATAAAGCCGCACGCATGCGCATAAAATCACCCATAGTCTGTTCACTATCAGCAGGGATGCGCAAATACAAAAAATCTTTGTTTGGGTCAGAACGAACTCCGCTCAAAAACACAGTCACCCCGTCTAGGGTAATCGGCGACATGTAATTGCGAAACTCCAAAGCATTACCTGCTTTATCAAGCAGTACAAATTGCATGACAGGCCCTACATTTTTCAATGCTTTATTTTTGCTAATTGGACTCATCGCATGCGTCAAAGCACTGTCAGAATCTAAAACAGCACCCGATGCTTGCGCCAAGTCTTCAACATTAATGGGCTTAAATTCACGCCACTGAATGGTATACGGTTCACCAGCAAAATTGAATGTTTGATTGGCGTACATGGTCGCATCAATTTGAGCAGGTTGAGCCACTGTTCCGCTCATTGGATAGACCGCCAGTTGCATGCGTGAACCGCCATCATCAAAACCCGCTTGATAAACAGCGACCCCTTTATAACGCAGCGGATGATTCACCTCAATCGTCTGATTAAATGTTTCACCCGTTTGTTTGTCCTGAACCGTTACATCACTTGCGAAACGCTTCGGCATCCCAGTGCTGTAATAATCAACCACAAATCGATTAAGGCGCAGCACAAAAGGCAAGTTTTGCAATAAATAACTGTCTTGATTGTAAGTTAACGACACCACATCCGTGACCGCGCCTTCAGGAATTTTAACATCCCCCCGATAACTCATTGTGCCGATTGGTAAAACCCCATCTGGCGGGACTTGAGCAAAAGGAACTGTATTGGCTTGAGGTTTTTTTCCAAACAAATGCACTTGCGCACGGATAGACAACTCAGAATCCATTAAGCCGCCAATGCAAATCACAACAATTGCCAAATGCGTCAAAACATAACCCAAGCGACTATAGCGTCCACGCTTAGCAGCGATGTAAACGCCCTCAGCATTTTGCTGCGCACGCACTTGATAGCCTTTTTGCTTTAATACTTGCACACTATTTTTGGTCAATTCATCTAAGGTCGAGTCACTCGTCCACTCCTGATGTTCATGCAAATGTCGCAACGTATTCGTGCGAGTATGCTCTTTAAAGGTACGCATATCGCGAAGCATTTTAGGCGTATTGCGGATTAAACAAACACTGGTGGACAACAGCAAAAAAGCTAAAATAATTAAAAACCACACCTGGTTATACACATCAAAAAAACCAAGCATGTCAAACCATTTTGCCCAAAATAAACCAAACTGATCGATGTAATTCACCATCGGATCATTTTGTTTGACCAATGTACCGATGGTACTGGCAATTGCCAAAATGCTAAGCAAACTGATTGCCAAGCGCATGGAACCAAGAAAATCCCACAATCGGGCACGAATAGGCTCGACAGGACGAGTAGGTTTGGGAGTGATTTGGGGTTGAATCATTGAATATCAGCTTCAAAAAATTTGGGCGGTGAAGAATCACCGCCCAATATTATAACTGCTTACAGCATGTTAGGTTGACAACGCCCAACCCAGCACGGTTACATTTGAGAACTTATTAGCGTAAACCCGCCATATAATCCGCAACTGCCGATATTTCAGTATCGGTCATGCGTTTAGCAATATCTTGCATTGGGGCGCTGTTTTTACGCGCGTCCTCACGGAAAGCTTTTAACTGAACCGCTAAATAATCAGAGTATTGACCGCCGACACGTGGGTACTTAGCCATAATGCCAACACCCGTTGGACCGTGACAACCTGCACAAGCAGGTAAATTTTTGCTGATGATGCCACCACGGTAAATTTTCTCACCCAATTTCGACAGTGTTGGGTCATCTTGTTTGGCCACATCTGGAACCAACTTTTGCGCCGAGAACCACATCGCCAAGCTCTTCATATCGTCATTTGACAACGCTCCTACTTGTCCTGCCATGGTTGAAACCACAACTTGCCCATTGGCGGCATTGATCATATTGGCGCGTGCTGCTTCTGTTGCACCTTCAGCAGGCTTAAAGTCATGGAGTTGTTTCAATAAATATGCTTCATGCTGACCCGCCAACTTTGGCTGTAAAGGAACGGTACTATTACCATCTGCATTGTGACAAGATGCACAAACACCCGAAGCAATCGCCTTACCTCGCTCTAAGCCTACAGGCATGTTTTGAACCGATTTAATATCAAAAGCTGCGCTAGATGTCGTCACCGCTGGAGCGGCTACAACAGCGGCGGGGGCTGGAGCTGCTGGCGCAGCAGCGGGAGCCATTTTTTGTTGGGCAATAGCAACACCAGAAATAGCAGCAACAATGCCTGCAGCGGCGAGTAAATATGCGTAAGTACGTTTCATAGGTTTCCCGTTTTATCTTTTCAATACAAAGGGTGGGGTTTATTGCCTTTTGAATAACAAAGCCATCAAAAAGCCTTCACAAACTGACAATATTGTACCCTAAGACCATGTTAAAACCAAGGGTAATCCAAGTCATTTTTAAGGAAAGATGCAAAAACAAGAGCTTATTTTTGATGTGTTTTACAGGGAAGCCTAAGCTAAAAAATTAAAATAAAATATAAACAAAATCAAAACACTCACTTGGAAAGACTCATGCCTTTGATTTGAGTTTATCCAAACACAAGCTCAACTTCCCGCTACAATACGACTTACAACACCATTGCCCCATTGAAAGCACATTATGTCCATTTTGCATCACAGCACATTTTTCACCACAGTCAACCACATCAAGGATTTACCAAAAACCGCTCATCCCGAAATTGCATTTGCAGGTCGCTCGAACGCTGGAAAATCAAGTGCAATCAACGTGTTATGCAATCAAAAACGTTTGGCATTTTCAAGCAATACGCCTGGTCGCACTCAGCACATTAATTATTTTACCGTTGGTCGTAGAGGTGAAACGTTTGGCTATTTGGTTGACTTACCTGGCTATGGCTATGCCAAGACCCCAATGGATGTCAAAAATCACTGGAATGAATTACTTGGTATCTACATGCAAGAGCGCGACCAACTTAAAGGGATGGTGTTGATGTGCGACATTCGGCGCGGCTTTACTGATTTGGATGTGGAAATGATCAATTGGTTCTCACCATTGGCCAAACCTATACATGTTTTATTGACCAAGTGCGATAAGCTGTCACGCAACCAAGCCAAACAGATGCTGTTTGCGGTTGAAAAACAATTGAAAATGATGACGGGCGATTGGGGGACGGTACAACTATTTTCATCCACTGAGCGCATTGGACTTGAAGAAGCGACTGAAGTAATTGCCGCTTGGATTGAAAAACATCGTGTCCCCACCGAACAATCGAGTTTAGAATAAACACCAGCAAAGCCTCTTGAAATTTAAAGATTTCACCCCAATTGGATTCCATTGACTGATAGAAAGTAAAAACATATGGTTCCTCACCTGCGCACCACCCTCACTGGCGAATTGTCTGAAATTGAGCAAAAAATGCTCGCCAGCACGCCCATGATTGAACGCTGGTTCCGCATGGAGTGGCAAGAGCATACGCCTCCATTTTACTCATCGGTGGATTTGCGCAATGCGGGTTTTAAGCTGGCACCAGTCGATACAAATTTGTATCCTTGCGGATTTAACAATCTTGCTGAGGAGATGTACCCTCTTGCAACACAGGCCGCGATGGCGGCCGTCGAAAAATACTGCCCCGATGCAAAAAACTTGTTGATTATTCCTGAGCGACGCTCGCTTAATCCGTTTTACTTACAAAACGTCGCTAAATTATCAAAAATTTTACGATTAACAGGCTTGAATGTTCGCCTAGGCTCTTGGGCCGATGATTTAACCACCCCCTGTGAGATTAAGCTGCCCAGTGGCGAAAGTTTAACGCTCGAGCCTTTAGAGCGGAATGGTCGTCGCATTACTTTAGATGGTGGTCGCTTCGACCCGTGCACGATTTTGCTTAACAACAATTTGTCTGATGGTCAGCCAAACATTTTACAAAATATCAAAGAACAAATTCTGTTACCGCCGCTACATGCAGGCTGGACAACACGTCGTAAGTCTGTACATTTAAAAGCTTACGATGAAGTGGTTAAAAAGTTTGCTAAATTTATCGACATGGACCCTTGGTTGCTTAACCCTTTTCATGCTCAGACATCGGGGTTTGACGCGAATACAAAAGCCAATGAAGAAGAACTCACGCATCACGTTGAAGCCGTCTTCAAAAAAGTAAATAAAAAATATAAAGAGTACGGCATTAGCAATAAGCCTTTTTTAGTGATTAAAAGCAATGCCAGGGATTGTGACCATCATTTAATGACTGTTCATAGCGTTGAAGATATCAAGAAGCTAAACTTTAAACAATTTCATAAAATAGCAGATGCCAATCAGTCAATGGGCTTGGATGCTCATGAGCTGCTCATTCAAGAAGGTGTGCCCACCACTGAAACATGGGCTGAAAAAACCGCTGAACCTGTGGTGTATATGATTGACCGCTATGTGGTTGGAGGTTTTTACCGCATCAATGCTCAACGCGGTGCCAATGAAAGTCTTTATTCAAAAGACATGTCGTTTGAACCATTATCTTTTGTAAAAGAATCAGAACGCCACGCGGATGATTTAGGGACTTTACACAATCGTTTTTACCCTTACGGAGTGGTAGGACGCTTGGCGATGCTGGCGGCCTCATTGGAGCTGGAAAAAACCGACCCTAACCCTGACAATCAAATTAGCTAAAGACACACACCATGCACATTCTTTTTATCGCCGACCCTCTCGAGCAATTTAAAATTCACAAAGAAACCACTTACGCCATGATGCGTGCGGCGCAAACGCACGGTCATACCATCTGGGCATGTACGTCACACGAGCTTTTTTCAAAAGGTGAGGTCCAAACCAAAGCCACCCACATTGAACTACTGGACGAAGCCGCCCAAACCCACTGGTACAACGTGATTGAGCAAGTGACTCAACCTTTACACCAATTTGATGCGGTCATCATGCGCAAAGACCCACCGTTCGATGTCAACTATGTCACAGACACATGGTTACTCGATGCGGCCGTGCGTCAGGGCGCGAAAGTGTTTAATGCACCATCAGGCATCCGCAATCACTCCGAAAAAGTCTCTATTCTTGAATTTCCCGAGTTCACCGCGCCTACCCTCATCAGCTCCGATAAAGCCATACTCACGGCTTTTCATAACGAACACAGCGACGTCATTTTTAAACCGTTGGATGGCATGGGCGGTTCTGGCATTTTTCGCATCAGTAGCGATGGCATGAATTTAGGCAGCGTTATAGAAATGTTGACCGAAAATGGCACGCGCCCCATCATGGCTCAAAAATTCTTGCCTGCTATCACGCAGGGTGATAAACGCATTTTGCTGATTGGTGGACAAATCGTACCCTACGCCCTCGCCCGCATTCCACAACATGGCGAGGTGCGTGGCAATATGGCTGTGGGTGGAAAAGCGGTGGCTCAACCCCTAAGCGAATCGGACTGGCGCATCGCAACGGCATTGGCCCCCATCTTGTGGTCGCGTGGCATTTTGCTCACAGGATTAGACATCATTGGCGAATGCGTCACTGAAATTAATGTCACCAGCCCAACAGGATTCCAAGAGATTTTCAATCAAACAGGATTTGATGTGGCTCAATTGTTTATTGAAATGCTTGAGCATGCAGTGAAGTAAAACCCAAGATATTCAATGGGGATAACGCAATGTTCAACAATGGCAACCCATCAATTGCCTTAACTGATTCAATAACAATATAAACGAAACGGCTCCACGCGTTATAATCTCTGTTTTATAGCCACAACATCAAGGAGCCTTTATGCGTTTACGAGCACCCAACCGAAAAGCCATGACCATCCTCTTATTTGGCATGGCCTCATTGCTTCTGTGGCTGGTTTTAGAAAAAAATGATACCGACACCTCGTGGTGGTCGCTGGCGCAGAAAATCGCATTGCTCGGCATGGGTGGATTCTTAACTATTTTAGGGTTGAATTTGACGTGGAAAAGCATGCAGACACCCAATAACACAGATAAGCAATCACCCACACATCAACAGTAAACTTTGCGGGTTTATTTAGGGTGAAACCAATCTGCAAACAAATGAATACAAGCTCATTTTAAGTGGATTTTTACTTGCTTGTCATCTTTATCGCTTTAGGATTTTATGTTCAGTTACCGCCACGCTTTTCATGCAGGCAATCACGCCGATGTTCTTAAACACATGATTGTATTGCACATTTGTCAATACATGACCCAAAAGGACAAGTCCATCACCTACATTGACACCCATGCAGGCATTGGCATGTATCAACTGACCAATCCAATGGCTCAAAAAAGTGGTGAGGCAGAAACTGGGATTTTAAAGTTGATGCCTCTATGGGCCAATAAAAACGCCTTACCTAAACTGCTGCATGATTATCTCAAGCACATCACGGATTTAAATCAAAAACATGCGCATACACATGGCACCGAGGCTAAACTCTACCCTGGCTCACCCTATGTTGCCTCACAGCATTTGCGAGAAATTGACCGTTTACGGATTTTTGAGTTGCATCCAACTGATATGCGCCTACTGGATGACAACCTCACGAATATCAATTTACCTGATTCGCGTGATGATAAGCGCGTGCTCTTCAAAACCGTTGATGGTTTTGTCGGCCTCAAAGCCAATCTACCGCCGCCCTCGCGTCGCGGTTTTGTCTTGATTGATCCATCTTATGAAATCAAAGATGATTACGCCAAAGTTGCCAAAGCCATCAAAGATGCGATGACCCGTTTCCCAACGGGTACATACGCTGTTTGGTATCCCATTCTTGCCCGCCCTGAATCAGCCAACCTACCTGTTCAACTGGAGCGCATCGCCCAAGAAGCGGGTGTCAAATGGCTGCACGCCACGTTAGCGGTTGATAAAGTGTTACCAACACACGCCGCAGGCGGTTTACAGGCCTCAGGCATGTTTGTCATCAATCCACCTTGGACATTGGCTGCAGACTTACAAGCCAGCTTGCCCGTGGTTGCCAACACACTTAAGACGAGTGCTGTCGGCGGATTTGAAATATTCTCCTCAGAAAAATAAGCATTAAAAAAATCCCTGACAAGTTCAGGGATTTTTTAATGTTTGAATCTTACCCGTTTTACAGCTTAGCTCCCGTTGACTCAATAAAGTAGGTCAACGCATAATCCATGGTCGTTGCATGAATGCGCAACCATGCGGATAATTCAGTTGCCAATACATACGCAAAATGTGTTTCACCTGCCGCCACTCGCTCTCGCACCATCCGCATGACACCAATTACCTGTGCATGCTCACCAATATGACAGCCCGCAGCGGGAAAATTCAAACGCGCCATCCAGCCTTCTTCAAGGTCAAAATGGGCTTGGGTGTGAACAATGGCCTCATCTAAAATAGGCAATAAATCAGCTTCAGGCGCTTTCGCCAAACGATTGAGTAAATCTACAAACTCTTGATGCGTACCATCCAAGGTGGCATTCCCCAACACCATTTCATCATCCCAGTGCATGACATCTTTCGTCACACGCGCAGTCACTTGCGCCATCATCTGTTCACTCATGTTCATATACCTCGATTATTTTTTTGGTTAGAACCAACGATTGCGCGTTTGAGTCGATCGCGTACGGCATCCCACGCTGTTGATTCGGGCAAATCTTCGACGATGATGCGCGCATGTTTCTCCGCATCTAACTCGCGTAAGGCATGATACAACCCGCGCGCATACGCTTTCGGTTCGCTTGCCAAACGAATAACTTGCTTAAAAGCCGAATCATCAAAGCACTCTGAGAAGCATAAACATGCGGCATCGTCACATACGCTCAAAGACGCCTCGCTCGCCCAAACTAAAGGCGTAGCAGGTGCATAGTGCGCCAATAAAGTCCCAGAAACACGGGGCGCATGAGCGTCGCTCGGAAGGGTTTGCAAACCCGTGACCTCAAAAACATCATCGGGTGTAATGTGCCCGTGACGCAAGAGCACAGGCGCACCCCGCGTTAAATCAATAATTGTTGATTCAATACCAATAACAGAAGCGTCGCCATCCAGCACCCACACGGTCTCACCAAATTCATCGCGTACGTGCTGCGCTCGGGTAGGGCTCACACGCCCAAAACGATTCGCCGAAGGTGCGGCAATGCCGACATGAGGTGTATTTTTTAGATGTGACAACTCTTTTAAAACCGCTTGCGCCAAAGGATGGTCTGGACAACGCAACGCAATGGTCTGTTGACCGCCTGTGACCGCAGTGTTGATTGCGGGTGATTTGGGCAGCACCAACGTCAAAGGACCAGGCCAAAAAGCATCAATCAGCATGTCCATGAGTTCACGCATCTCTACCGTTAAACGCGAAGAGTCCAACCAATAAAAAACATCCGCATCTGTCGCAATATGAGTAATGAGCGGATGAGTCGTTGGGCGATTTTTGAGGGTAAAAATTTTTGCAACGGCGCGTGGATTTTGAGCATCAGCCGCCAAACCATACACGGTCTCGGTGGGTAAGCCTATGACTTCGCCAGCGACCAGTTTTTGTGCGGCCACAACCACATTTTGCGTCAGTGTTTTAGTCATGCACACCACCCGCCAAACCCACCAGCGCAGACATTGCTAACTCACAACGTTCGGCGGCCTTTTCTAAGGATTTCCCTAAAAAATTAACATGCCCCATTTTTCGCGCATGGCGCGGCTGTGCTTTGCCATATAAATGCAAAAAGCTGTCCACATGTGACAACACACCAAACCAATCTGGATTGCGTTGCTGACCTTGGTGATTAAACCAAACGTCGCCTAAAACATTCAACATAACCGCGGGGCTGTGCTGAAAAGTTGCCCCCAAAGGCAACCCCGCTAAAGCACGCACCTGTTGTTCAAATTGACTGGTCAAACAGGCATTTTGTGTGTAATGCCCTGAATTGTGCGGGCGCGGAGCCATCTCATTGGCCACCAATGAGCCATCTTCGAGGATGAAAAACTCTACACACAACACGCCCACATAATTCATAGACTGTGCGATTTTAGCGGCGGCATCTTGCGCACGTACAGTCAAATCCATATCCGCATTGGGTGCAGGTACGCTGGATGTATGCAACACCCCGTTGCGATGCACATTTTGTGCCAAAGCATAATGCACCACGGCGCCATCCCACGACCGAGCTAACAACGCCGAGACCTCAAATTTTAGCGGCAACCGTTTTTCCAAAACGCACTCAACTTGCTGCAAATCATTCCAAGCCGCAGCCAAGTCAGCCGCTGATTTAACCGATATTTGACCTTTACCGTCATATCCCATACGCGCCGTTTTTAAAATAGCGGGAAATAATTCATCTCGTGTTTCTGCTCTTTTCAAATCTGCTTCAGTTCGAATAACCGCATACGGTGCAACAGCCACCCCGCCCTGCTCAATGAATGTTTTTTCAACAATTCGATTTTGCGCAATCGCCACGGCATCAGCCGATGGAGCAACAGGCACGCGCTCACCTAACCAACGCAAGACATCGGCAGGGACATTTTCAAATTCTGTCGTGATGGCCTGACAGTGTTCCGCCATAAGTTCTAAAGCCGCTGGGTCATCATAAGCGGCACAAATATGATGATTCGCCAACTGAGCGGCTGGACAGTCGGCATCGGGTTCAAGCACCCATACGGCATAACCCATCGCTTGCGCAGATTGAATAAACATGCGCCCAAGTTGCCCGCCGCCGATAACGCCTAAAGTAGCCGCTGGCAAAATGGCTGTTTTGAGTTGCTGCAAAGACATAATTTTTCTGTAGGGTTAAAGTGAATTAAAGATAAAAATTGAGGCCGTCTGATTTGTAAAAGAGCAGGCAAACATCAGAAAGGCCGATACGAATGAAGCGTACCTGGAGTGCTTTCCCACTTAAACATCTGGTTGACCAAAGTCAATTCAAAGTTTTTTTGGAATGCACCATTGTCATGATAAAGCGGTAACGGTATGGATTTCAAATAATCATTGAACTGCCCCAAAGTGGGTAAATCAGGACGCAATAAACCGCGCATCAAAAATAATTGCATGACACCAACGCGCTCATGACCAAAATTATCGTGCCACATCAAATCTCGTTCGGTCCAATTGGAAATATGCCCCAAATAATACGGGTCTTTGTTCATCACCATTCCATCAGGGGTAATAATCAACACATACGCTGAGCGATAATTCAAATAATTGAGCAAATCCAATCCGACACTTTTGAACATGTGCTCAATGCAATCGCCTATCACCACCAAATCAAAATTTTTGTCAGGATGTTTCATCAAAAAATCAGTGGTAGGGATTGTAATCACCTCATCATAAATCTGCTCAAGCTGATTACGTTTGGCCCCCTCTTCGTCAATTTCAACGCCTGAAATCTTCGCCTCGGGCATGACTTGACGCACCAACTTGCCATATTTGCCACTGCCTGCCCCAATATCAAGTACAGCATTGGGTTTTAACACTGAGACAAAATGTTTAAACACCTCATCATAGGTATTCCACGAGTAATCGTCTTGTATCGTATTGAGCTCTGTCATTTATGCACTGCCATTTGTATTAAGAAAATTGGGAACAATTAACCCAGTACTACTGCATGTGTTTCATTTGCACGGCGTACTGCCTCACAACCTCATGATTGTAAAGTCATCGCCAAGGCATGTTCGTACTGCTTTACACGAAAATCTTTTAGCTTCTGCGCCAATACTGCATCATTCATCGCCAAATTCGCAATGGCATGCAATGCCGCATTCGCCGCACCAGCTTCGCCAATGGCAAACGTCGCCACGGGCACACCTTTCGGCATTTGTACAATCGAGTACAGCGAATCCTCACCTTTCAAATATTTTGAAGGTACGGGCACACCAAACACAGGCACAATGGTTTTCGCAGCCAACATTCCTGGTAAATGCGCCGCGCCGCCAGCACCTGCGATAATGGCTCGAATCCCTCGACCGTGAGCCGCATCGGCATACGTAAACATGTCATCAGGCATCCGATGCGCGGATATCACCTGAGCCTCAAAAGGAACGTCAAACACCGTCAACATATCTGTCGCATGTTTCATGATGTCCCAATCCGAAGACGAGCCCATCAACACGCCGACCACAGGTTTTACACTGTTCATCTCAAGCCTCCAAAGTTTGACCCGTGATGCGCAACAGAGCCTCACGGTATTTCGCAGCAGTCGCCTCAATCACATCTTGCGGTAAAGTCGGTGCTGGCGGTGTTTTATTCCAATCAAGCGTTTCAAGATAATCGCGTACATATTGTTTATCAAAGCTCGGAGGACTCACCCCCACTTGATACGCATCCGCTGGCCAGTAACGAGAAGAGTCCGCAGTGAGCACCTCATCCATCACATGCAACACCCCATCGTTGTCTAAACCAAATTCAAATTTGGTATCGGCAATAATGATGCCATGTACAGCGGCGTACTCGGCCGCTTTTTGGTACAACAAAAAACTCACGTCACGCATTTTTTCAGCCAACGACGCACCAATGCGCTGTTTCATGTCTTCAAAAGAAATGTTTTCATCATGCATGCCCACATCTGCTTTTGCTGCTGGCGTAAAAATCGGCTCAGGCAACTTTTCAGCCAAGCGCAACCCTTTGGGCAAGGCTATTCCGCACACATGCCCAGTGGTCTGATAATCTTTCCAGCCCGTGCCAATGATGTAACCCCGTACAACGGCTTCCACCAAAATGGGTTTCAAACGCTTCACGACCACACTTCGTCCCTTGACTTGCGGCACCTCATCGGGCGTGACCACGCTCGTTGGGTCAATGCCCGTTAAATGATTGGGAACGATGCCATCCAACTGCTCAAACCAAAAATTGGACATTTGGTTAAGCACCCGTCCTTTATCAGGAATCGGCTCACCCATAACAACATCAAAAGCGGACAAACGATCTGTTGTAATCATCAACAAATGGTCATCATCAACGATGTAAGTATCGCGAACTTTACCTTTAGCAAGCAGAGGAAGTGATGTAATGGAAGTGGCATATAAAGCTGACATTGGCGCTCTCAAAAAAAGAAGTGAGACAATCAAAACGCCCATTCTACCGTTAAACAGAACCGTTGGACAAATTTTGATAAAAATGCACAAAAAAACACCTCAAAATTGAGGTGTTTTTTAAAGTCGCCAAAATCGCAGGGCAGAAATAATATAACGAATACAAAAGCTCTTATTTCTTAAGCCATTACAGCTTGGCAAATGCCTGCCCTAGAATCTTGATACCCGCTTGAATTTTTTCCGCAGGAACGGTCACAAAAGCCAAACGTAAAGTGTTGTGCTGCGGATTGTTGGCATAAAATGGCGTGCCAGGCACATAAGCAACATTTTGTTTAATCACTTGAGCCAAAATGCGCTCAGAATCCAAACCCTCAGGCAACGTCAACCATAAAAACATGCCACCTGCTGGCTGATTCCACTTAACCCCGCTCGGCATATGATGCGATAAAGCATCTAACATGGTATGCGCTTGGTTTTTGTAACGCTCACGAATCAAAGGAATGTGCTCTTCTAAAAAACCATCCTTAACCACTTCATACACCACACGTTGTGCAATCGTTGACGTATGCAAATCCGTCGCCTGCTTGGTTTGTTCAAATTTTTGTGTAATTTCAATCGGTGCAATCAAATAGCCCAAACGCAAACCAGGCGCCAATACTTTAGAAAATGAACCCATGTGAATCACCCGCTCAGGCATGCGTGACAGCAAAGACGCAGGAGGAGCCGACTCGTACCACAATTCACCATACGGGTCATCTTCGACCACGAGTAAGTCATGTTCGCGTACTTTTTCAACCAATTTCGCACGACGCTCTTCGCTCATCATGCGACCTGTTGGATTTTGGAAGTTTGGCAAGGCATATAAAAACTTCGCGTCCTTGGCAACATCAGCCGTAATCGCATCAGCATTTAAACCATTCTCATCCGAATCGATTGAAACATAATTCGGCTGAAACATCGAAAAAGCCTGCAAAGCCCCTAAGTAAGTTGGGGTTTCGACCAAAACCTTATCGCCCGTATCAATAAAAACTTTAGCAATCAAATCAAGTGCTTGCTGAGAACCTGAAACGATGATGACCTGCTCGGGCACAATGTTCGCGCCACCGCTACTCATTCGTTTCGCCACCCATTCGCGAAGCGGCGCGTAACCATCGGTCGTGGAATACTGCAATGCGGCTTGCGGCTCTTTCGACAATACGGCATCAAATGCAGCCTTCATCTGCGCCACGGGAAAGCTCTCTGGCGCGGGTAAGCCACCTGCAAACGAAATCACGTCAGGATTAGCCGTGACTTTAAGAATTTCACGAATGGCAGAGCTTTTTAATTGATGAGCGCGTGTAGAAAATAATTTTTCGCATTGCATAGCAACCTCGAGGTTTAGTAATTTACAAATCTATTTTTGGTGTAACTTTGATATAACACGAATCTACTATACGCCAAAAAAACAATACAGTACCGATACAGTTAAACAAACAGCACACAAACCGTATCAGTGCACTTAACCAGCCAATTGACCAGTGCGCCTGCATTGTAAGTTATTTTGAAGCAGGCAACTCGATTTAATAAAGGCTCGGTTACAAGCCATCAGGCTAAGTGCCTTCACTATCTGGCATATTTTGCACAGGCAAATCGCCCAAGGCCAATACGCTCGTGCTTTGTTCGTCATTCAGTTGCTCAACCCCCGTCAAAGCCCTGTTCATTGCGCGTGTGCGCACTTGAGCGGCATCAATGTTTTTAGCGGCTTTTTCAAGCGTATCGCGGGTTTTAGCAAGGACATCGCCAAACTTGCCAAATTCTGTTTTAACGGCTCCCAAAACTTGCCACACGTCAGAAGCGCGTTTTTCCATCGCTAATGTTCTGAAACCCATGTGCAAGCTATTCAAAATCGCCATCAATGTCGTTGGCCCCGCAATCACCACACGATGCTCGCGTTGCAATACATCGAGCAAACCTGCTTGGCGTGCCACTTCCGCATATAACCCCTCAGTCGGCAGAAAGAGAATTGCAAAATCAGTGGTGTGTGGCGGTGAAACGTACTTTTCAGCAATTGTTTTCGCTTCATTGCGAATCACCTTAACCAACTCCACCCTTGCCAACTCAACGCCTTCCGCATCTGCGGCATCTTGCGCATCCTGCATGCGCTCATATTGCTCTTTCGGAAATTTTGCATCAATCGGCAACCACACCACCTCACCTTCGGTTCGGCCAGGCAATTTCAACGCGAACTCAACCCGCGCTTGACTTTCAGGTACGGTGGCAACATTGGCCGCGTATTGTTCAGGCGTAAAAATTTGTTCTAATAAATTCGCTAACTGCATCTCCCCCCAAGTGCCTCGGGTTTTGACATTGGTCAATACGCGCTTTAAATCACCCACACCACTGGCGAGGGTTTGCATCTCGCCTAAACCTTTATGAACTTGCTCGAGACGCTCGGACACCAACTTGAATGATTCGCCCAATCGCGCCTCTAAAGTCGCATGTAATTTTTCGTCCACGGTTTGGCGCATTTGCTCAAGTTTGGCTTCGTTCTTTTGTTCAATGCTGCTTAAACGATGCTCGATATTTTCACGCATCTGGCTCAAACGACGCTCGGTGGTGTCATTGAGCAATTGCAATTGTTGCATGAGCTGGCTGGTGGTCGCATTGAGCTGCTGAACCAAAGTTTCACGCGAACTGGCACTTTCACTGCTTTGATTTTCACGCACTTCTTTGAGTTGCGTATTGAGCAAAGTTTGTACTTGAAACAGTGATTGCCCCAACTCATCCCGCTGCTGATGTGCCAATTGTCCTGCGAACTCACGAGCTTTCTCGCCGTGGCTATTGTACAGTTGATGGGTGTGCTCAAACGAATCGTCCATCTCTTGTAAAATTTTTATGGTCGTGTTTTGAGCCTGACTCAAGCGCTGCCACAACAACAAGACCATAACAAACAATAAGAACAAAGCCATCAACGCAATGTATAGCAGCACAGTCAAATTAGTCACAGCCACCTCCTCCGTCGCCACAATCTCCACCATCACTGCAAGCATCATTGCTATCGGTACTTGCACTGGTGTCAATAGAGCTATTTGATGTTTGACTCCCTGTTTGGCTCCCTTTCTTTTGGCTTGAACTGAATGCACTGGAGAGTACACAGAACAGCAAAAAAACAATAAATACCGTCAATACAGCTGTCATACACCACCACCTTGCCCTGCTATGCCATACTGCGAAAGAATCTGCTGCAACTTGTCTTTCACCTTAGACGTAACACCCAATTGAGGCATCTGTGCTTCACCTTCAACAGCATCGGGCTGATTGCGCATCCATTCAGCCGTGTTATAAAACGATTCAAGCAAACGCTCATAAAGTTCTTCGGGGACATGAATTTCGCGCATCGCTTGCGCCATGCAAGCCACCCATTGATTGCGCTCGAGCACTCCAATTTTGAATGGCAAATGGCGTTGACGTAAACGTGGATGACCATGTTTCTCAATGTACAAAGCAGGACCGCCCAGCCACCCCGTTAAAAACAAATACAATTTCTCTCGCGCATCGTCCAAACCAATCGCATGCGTTGTACGTAAAGCCGAAAATTTTGGCTCTAAATCCATTAAATCATAAAAACGGGTCACCAACTCGCGCACGCGCGGTTCGCCACCAAGCCATTCGTAGGCGGTTTCATAAGGGACTGTTTGTGAATGTGAAGGCATGATGTGACTTTAGAATCGTTGTTTATAGTTGGAGTGCTTGGAATAGTCCAACATGATAGCAAATATTTGCCGCTAGCTCGATACGTGCATGAACCATTTGTAAAAACCACTTTAACTCACATGAAAAACACAACTCACAATCGTGATTGACTCGTCTGGTTTAATCATAAAAAAAACAGCCAAAAATGGCTGTTTTTTTGCTGTTTTTTAATTCTTGAGTTAAAAAATCTAAGCAGCAACTGGCTGTGGCGCACGACGCTTAACCACCTCTAACAAACCAGATGCGGCATCTTCCAAATAATCAACAACCAAATTAAAAGCATATTGCTCTTGATAATAAGGATCGGGCACTTCTGCATCATCAGAGTTTTGTGCGTAGCGCATAACCAGTTCAATTTTATGCCGATGCGCCAAAGGTGCCATGTTTTGCAACTCACGTAGATTCTGCCAATCCATTGCCAAAATCATATCGAAGTTTTCAAAATCGTCCGGTTGAACTTGCCGTGCGGTTTGCCCCATCAAACTATAGCCCCTAAAAGCGGCCGCATGTTGACTGCGCGAATCAGGTTTTTGGCCTGCATGATAGGCATGCGTACCTGCAGAATCAACTTGAATTGAATCGCTCAAACCTGCTTGCTCAATTTTTTTTGTAAATACGGCTTGCGCAACAGGTGAACGGCATATATTGCCCATACACACAAACAAGACTCGCGTTTTTGATAACTGATGTCTTGGCATTTCGACCCCCATCTGATAACCTCCGTTATTTTATCGACAGAAAAATCAACGACTGCTTCATTTTATCATGTAAAGCAAATATTGACAAAATATTTATCCTCAATAGGTATGCCGAAATAAAGATTAATCAATCGTAGAACTTAAATCTCTTTTAGAGCACACCAAATAGCTTGGATTTAATCTGATGCAAGATGTCTCGTGTTTTTGCTGCCTGCTCAAACTCCAAATTCTTAGCTAAATCAAGCATTTGTTTTTCAAGCTTAACTATTTCTTTAGCCAATTGAGCTTCTGACATGGCGCTATAATGCGGTTCTGTTTGGTTTGGTTGACGAGTTTTATCAATTTTTTTCTTGCCATCGTTATAGACGCCGTCGATGATGTCTTTGATTCGCTTATTCACTCCTTTGGGTGTAATGCCATTTTCTAAGTTGAATGTGAGCTGCTTTGTGCGACGACGTTCGGTTTCGCCCATCGCTCGCTTCATCGAATCGGTTATTTTGTCGGCATATAAAATAGCTTGACCATTCAAGTTACGCGCTGCTCGACCGATGGTTTGAATCAAAGAACGCTCTGAGCGTAGAAAACCCTCTTTGTCGGCGTCTAAAATAGCCACCAACGAGACTTCTGGGATATCTAAACCTTCGCGCAGCAAGTTAATTCCAACCAGTACGTCAAACTCCCCTAAACGCAAATCGCGAATAATTTCGACACGCTCAACGGTGTCAATATCCGAGTGCAAGTAGCGTACACGGACACCATTTTCATCGAGGAAGTCGGTTAAATCCTCAGACATGCGTTTGGTTAAAGTGGTAATCAATACCCGCTCATTTTTAGCTGCACGAATACGAATTTCATTCAAGACATCGTCCACTTGGGTCGTTGCAGGTCGAACTTCAATAACAGGATCAACCAAGCCTGTTGGTCGCACCACTTGTTCAGCGACGGCATCTGACTTTTCACGTTCATAATCACCAGGTGTGGCGGACACGAATATTGTTTGGCGCATTTTGCTTTCAAACTCTTCAAATTTGAGCGGCCGATTATCTAAAGCGCATGGCAAGCGAAAACCATAATCCACTAAGTTTTCTTTGCGTGAACGATCGCCTTTATACATTGCCCCCAGCTGACCCGACAACACATGCGACTCATCCAAAAACATCACCGCATCTTTGGGTAAATAGTCAATCAAGGTGGATGGTGGTGCGCCAACAGGCGAACCTGAAATATGTCGTGAATAATTTTCAATGCCTTTACAAAAGCCAATTTGTGACAGCATTTCAAGGTCAAATCGCGTGCGTTCTTCAAGGCGCTGCGCTTCCACCAAACGCCCTTCTTTGTGAAAAAAAGCCAATCGGTCACGCAGCTCGTCTTTAATGGCTTCTACCGCTCTGAGCACGGTTGCTCGGGGCGTAACGTAGTGCGAAGCAGGATAGACAGTAAACCGCGGTAATTTTTGTACAATCTTTCCCGTCAACGGGTCAAACAGTTGCAAGGTTTCGACTTCGTCATCGAATAGTTCGACTCGAACCGCGTAATCGGCATTTTCTGCTGGAAAAATATCAATCGTATCGCCACGCACACGAAAAGTACCACGCGCAAAATCCAATTCATTTCGGTTATATTGCATCGTGGCCAGCTGCTTAATCACATCACGCTGCGCCATCTTATCCCCCTGACGCAGCACCATAATCATTTGATGATACTCGCTCGGATTACCGATACCATAGATACACGACACCGTACCCACAATCACCACATCACGCCGCTCCAACAGGCTTTTGGTCGCAGACAAACGCATTTGCTCAATATGCTCATTAATCGCCGAATCTTTTTCGATAAATAAATCACGCGCGGGGACATACGCTTCGGGCTGGTAGTAATCATAATAAGAAACAAAATATTCAACCGCATTGTTCGGAAAAAACTCGCGGAACTCGCTGTATAGCTGAGCCGCCAACGTTTTATTTGGGGCGAGTATTAAGGCAGGCCGCCCCGTACGCGCAATCACATTCGCCATCGTAAAGGTTTTACCCGAGCCCGTTACCCCCAATAAAGTCTGAAAACTTAAACCATCATTAATGCCATCAACAAGGGCGGCTATTGCAGTTGGTTGGTCACCTGCTGGCTCAAATGGCAAATGCAATTCATAAGGCGAGTTGGGAAAAGTAATGGAGCTCATAGCGGCTTTCTGGTGTTTTTTGGCAAAGCGCATTTTAACATAGGCCTTAAAAAAGCCGCATCAAGCGGCTTTTTTAATAAATTACGGTGGTTAAATTTACAGCTTCTTAGACGCATTATTAGACACATCCGCGGTTTTTAACATGCGTTCATAAGCCTCATGCATTTGCTTCATATACTCGATTGCCTGCTCATAATGTGCATTTTGTACCGCCATCAACTTTTCAAACTCCGCCTCAGAAGCCAAAGGAAACATGAAACGATACAATTTTTGATGAACCAACCAAGACGCATGCGCAAACTCAGCCGCGCGATGCGCCTGCTCATACAACGACTTCGCCATATCGATTTGCATTTGAGTCAACATTTCATTCTCCTTATATCAATATTTTTACAAATATTTTCAATTAACCGCACAAAAATACGCGCTTCACCAGCCTCACCATCCTCTTTAAAATAATACGCTCATATCACAACAAATTCATATTAATTCACATTGACATGACCATAGGGGCAATGACGACAGCCATTACCGCAACACGTTCCGCGCTTAAGGTGATGCCACCGAGAAAAAATCAACAAACCCTCATCAACCGTGTAATCCAAACCCTCAATAAGAGGCAAGTCTCGGCACTGCTGTGCAACACTCGGTGACTCGGTATGAACTTCTACCGTATCAATTTGCTCCGCAATCACCTTTTGCGTCAACTGCAACAAACAATTTGGGCAAAGACAATCGGCTTGCGCCCTCGGCAAAAGCCCGCTCAAAACAGGTGGAAAATCCATGCACCAACAACCCGCCGCCGCTTCGCAACTGAAATTGGTCGAGCACTGCTCACATATTTTAGACATTCTATTCCCTTATCCGTCTTGAACATTTATTTTTTGGTTAAATTTTTTTGAACTGATACAACTCTGGTCAAAAAAGATTAATGAAAACTATGAAACTATTGATTTCAGCATGCCTGAATTAATTGAGCAGATCAATACCAACCTATCCGTTTAGAATCAATTATTACTTAAGCACACACAGCCTCCTGGAAGCCTTTAGATATTAATGTTGATCGCAAATTATTTAAAGATTTTTCAGGTACTCCCAGCCAGAAGAGATACCGAGCCCGTGTAACCGCAACATAGCCGATGCGACCATTTTCAGTATCCAACCCATTTAATAAATCCGTGATATTTTTACTTGTAGCAAGATATAGTACAGAATCTAGGCTTTCACCTTTTACCTGATGCACGGTGTCGACCCGTAATATAATATTCTTCTCAATCTCGGCTTCAATCACCAACGGCGAATTTGGTAACTCTCTTACTGTTAGTTTGTTGCCTAGCCTATCAACAATTTTTAATCCAAACTTTAATTGGAGCGACGAAAGTAATACTTTCACTCTCTCCAACAATAGAGGGTGCCATTCTGTATCAGCTATCAGAGATGTGGATGGCAAGCCTAAATCTGGGTTACGAATAAAACTCCATATCTCATGGCGTAATGATCTAAACTCAGGATGAGTAATCACTACTGTTATGTTCTTTGGAGGATCAATCAACAATTTAGAAATACATGAAGCCACAATTTTAAATGCATTCAAATAATCCTGATGTTTATCGCGGAGGATTGCGGCCTTAACAAAACCTTTTACTAGGCCAAAACCGACAGGTGTATTTTCACCTGTCAATGTATTCACCAAGTCACTATTTCGACAAACTACAGCGGAACTTTTAAGATTGAGATTAGCTGCTATTACGGTTTCCTGAAATGCTGTAATAAGTTGCTCTTTCATGGAATCTTTATAAGAAATGAAAAATGCTCCATGTAATGGAAGATGAGACTTCATTTCAGCGGTATCGGTACGACCAGACAAATTATTTGCCAATGTTACAATGCTTGAAATAGATCGGTAATTGCGTGTTAACTGGTAACTTCTGACATCTGCTCGCAGCCCATACTGCATTAAGAACTTCCCATCTGCGTCCGCAAACTCATAAATACCTTGATTTGGGTCACCAATCAAAGTAATTTGAGAACCTGCTGAAATCAATTGTTCTAGAATAGCCTGATGGAGTACTCCAATATCCTGTGACTCATCAATCAGGATTTGTGGGTAGCGAAGAGCTAACGCCCGTAATAGATTTGGTTGCTCGCTTAATACGCGATAACACCAATATCGACCAAGATTATGGGTGTACGCACCTATTTCCCCTAAACGATTGACGAGATTTAATGCATACGTCGTGTCAAGTTCAATTGCTTGGTTGTTGTAGGTGGTGTAATAAAAATAGACATTACCATCCCGAAATCCAACCTTCATTTTCGAAATATCAAGTGGGTGAGTATTTGTTCTAAAAGTGAAACCTTTCAAGAAAGTTTCTCCACCTGCCACCAGAAAAGCAGGCTGCGTTGCCCCCATAGTGCGATGAGCATGAGGGCTCAAAATATTGCTGGTTATGAACCCATCCAGCGTACCAATCTCAATACGATTTTGGTTAATGCAAGCAGGCTGACTTTGTACAAGTATTCTATAACTTTCTCGAAAAGTATCCACAGCTATATTTGAGAACGATAATAGCGCAACTCGACCTCTGTGATCACCCATGAGCCTTCTCATCTCAACTAGCCTGTGAACTGCCGTACGTGTCTTACCACTACCAGCACAGGCAATCACAGACAACGATTCAAGCGGTGCTTTGACAATAGCCTCTTGTTCAGCAGATAAGTCACTCATATCTCACTGGCCCACCTTACATACGTGCGTAATTGCGTCCTTGATATACTGTGGTATATCACAATTTGTTTCAGGCTTTGAAAGTATTAGTGCTAAAGCCTGACCAAAACGACCTTTCGAAACATTGTTCTGTTCTCGCTCAAACATACCAGAAAACAAGGTACGAGCTTTAGCTGCATCGCCTTCTGCGGCGTTGACCGCAGCCTCCAATGTCACCGCAATCCTAGGGTGCAGTTCACTCAATGCATTCAACATAGCAGTATGATTGCCCGTATACAGCGCCAAATCATATTCAAACGTCTTCAAACCATGAAAAACCTTGACGAACACATCCTCTCTTTTCTTCATCTTCTCCGTGTTCTCTGAGACTTTGATAGAGTCATTGAGTGATGGATATAATGAACAAGGTTCACTGTCGTCATCAGAGTCATCAGTTGGATCAGCATCAGTAATTACTGCTACAGGAATCTTGAGTGCGTTCTCACCAAACAAAGGGAGGAACGAATCAAAATTTAGTCCCTCCATACTTATTAGACTTACACCGTGTTCACGTAAGTTGTAACCAAGCTTAGTAGCAAGCGTATCTATAAGCATCCGCTCTGCAGCACCCTCAACAAATATTACACGGCGTGCAAAAAACAATTCAGCACGGGTTACATCAAGATAACGCTCCAGTTTTTCACGTTTATTTTTTTCAAATTTTACTGTTCGCGGGAAAAATGTTTCTACACCAGTACCCGTATCCACTAAACAAGTAAGACAATCAAGATTTGCGATACTTGCAAAGTTAGGAGAATGACTGGTAACAAAAAGTTGCACTGGTTTGTCTTCGAAAGCAGCTTGAATACTTTCCAAATAACGAAGTAGAATCGACTGTAACTGCGGGTGCAGATGTGCTTCTGGCTCTTCAATGATTAGACCACTATAACTAGCTTCAGGATTTTTTGCCAGTTCGCTCAGTACTACAGCCATAAAAATCAGATTATTGAATCCTAATCCATTTTGTTCAATCTCGAAAGCATCGACCAATAAAGATAATCGTGATGACAAACGATTAAAATCGCTCGCACTCAGTCCGACTTCTAATGTTTGTGCAAGCTGAGTGCCTAGCATTGACTGATGCCTTGTTGATATAGCTTCTTGAGCATTGACAATCGGCGAATGTTTTTTTAGTTCTTCATCAAGTTGTTTAAGTGCAATGTTGACTCCTTCTCGCCCAGACTCATCAGCTAACAGCTGCAATAGTCGGGCAAGTTGACTAGTCCGACTGGGTTTTAAGCTTTGAGAAGCATCGCGAAGTGGTTGCATGTATACACCGCGCAGATTTTCCATCATATCTGATGTAAGTCTGTTCTCTTCATGGTCACCACACCAGCGTTTGACACGTAGGCGCCCACTTTTATCAGCATTGGTATAACTTACTGTGATATGGGCTTCAAGTGTACCGTCGACACTAGGCTTCAAGGCCGCAAGAAAATCAGCTTCGTCATGTGCATCAAGCCCACAAAAAACATATTGAAAAGTGATGTCTCCTAAAGGAGTCCCGTTTTTTGGATAATGAATGTCATCGACACTCAACCTAGGATACGGCTCATCGTGACCAGCAAGTAATGCTCTTAACGCATCAACTACCGCAGTTTTACCTACATTATTAGCTCCAACCAAGACATTTAAACCTGGCTGAAAGCGCAAACTTGCCTTATTCAGCTTACGGAAATTCGAAATCTCCAATTGAGCCAAATACATAGATCCTCCCATTTCTATTTATTAATGTGCTTAATAGCACTGGGTTTAGCTAAGCTTCAACACCTTCCAAATCAAATATTCTGTTGTGAGTTTGAGTCGCAAACAAATGCAGTTTAATCGCAATTAATTTACTCACTCACCTTATGACAGTCTCAAAAACAGTGAAACAGTCTCAATTTCCTCGAATAAGTCTCATTTATCTTGAGGAGTCACACAAACTGTCATTTCCATGATTAAATGGTACTGAAAATACAATTTTTCCTATGCTTAACAACGATATTTGCTACTATAGCAATCAAATATCCGCGTATTAAACTTGTTTCACAACATTATTTGAGACTGGATGCGCAATGCCTGTTAGAAAAATTCCAAAAAATTACCGAAACATCACGGGTATTGCTGCTCACTCGAAGTCAAATGGTACGGCTGCATACGAATCCTCACTTGAGCGCGATTTTCTAAGCCTATTGGAGTTCTCTGATGACGTAACTCAATTTGAAGTTCAGCCCGTCTCAATTGAATGGCTTGACCCTTCAGGCAAAAAGCGTACATACACTCCTGATGTGTTGGTGCATTATAAGCAATCTCATCACTCTACAATCGAGATTTTGTACGAAGTCAAATACCGAAGTGACATCAAAGAAAACTGGCTCGTTCTAAAACCGAAATTCAAAGCGGCAATTGCGTACTGCAAAGCACGCGGCTGGCGTTTCAAGCTCATAACTGAGGCTGAACTTCACACCATTTACATGGATAACGTTCGTTTTTTACTGCCTTATGTGACTCAAGGCATATTGCACGAGCATTATGAAGCGCACATGACCTTAATTGACCAACAAATCAGAACCCTTAAAACAAGCACTCCGAACGACTTGCTTGCAGCGGTTTTTGATGATGAGTGGAGCCGTGCCGAGTTGTTGCCTACTCTTTGGTATTTGATTGGCACATTTCAAATTGGTATCGATTTGAATCAACCACTATCCATGCAATCTAAAATATGGAGTATTCGATGAGCACTCAAACCACGTTGGCCATAAAACTAGGCTCTGAGTTTGTTTTCAATGGTGCACGTTGCGCCGTGACCCGCGTTTTAGATTTGGATATGGTGTTACTGACAGATCTTTTAACTGGCGAAACTCATCAGGCTAACTTGGCAGAATTGCAGCCCGTCACTAAAACCACTAACAACCTTGATTTAAACAGTATCGAAGAATCTACATGGAGCAGCATTCAAGAGCGATTTAACGTCATTAAGCCTTTACTTGACTCTGCTGGGCGAACCCGCGAGCAAGTCGCACTGCGTGCTAAAGCATTTAATCTTCACACCAACACGGTTTATCGTTGGATTAAACAATACGAAGAAAGCGGTGTACTCACTGCCCTATCCAAGCAACCACGCCTTGATAAAGGCCGTGCGCGAGTACACCCTGAAGTTGAAGCCTTAATCCAGACTGCTATTGAAACGGAATACCTGACGGGACAACGCAAGTCAGCGCAAAAGGTTTGCATTGAAGTTAAACGTTTGTGCTTGACTGCATCACTCAAGCCACCACACGACAACACCATTCGCTCACGCATTAAACAACTCGCTCCTCAAATTAAAATAACCAAAAGACAAGGTAAACAAGCGGCTGATGAAGCGTATGCCCCCATCAACAGTTCATTCCCAAATGCAGACTCACCACTGGTCGTTGTTGAAATAGACCATACTAAACTCGACATTATTCTGGTAGATGATATTCACCGCCGCCCGATCGGAAGGCCGTGGATTACTGTGGCGATCGATGTATTTAGCCGAATGATTACAGGCTTTTATGTGTCATTTGACCCGCCCAGTGCCTTATCAACTGGACTGTGCATCGCTCATGCCATCATTGCAAAAGAATCATGGCTGACTAAACACGAGGTAAATGGCACTTGGCCATGCTGGGGATTACCCAAAAAAATCCATTTGGATAACGCCAAAGAGTTTCGCGGCAAAATGTTACAGCGTGCATGCCAACAATACGGCATTGACATCGAATGGCGACCCGTTGCCCGTCCTCATTTTGGAGGGCACATTGAACGAGCGATTGGTACGTTATTGACAGAGATTCACACACTATCAGGCACAACGTTTTCTAATACGATTGAGCGCAAAGGCTACGATTCTGAAGACAAAGCCACATTGACGTTATCAGAGTTTGAAACTTGGCTCACAACCTTCATCACTGATGTGTACCACCAGCGCAAGCACGCATCACTTGGCACTTCACCATTGGCTAAATACAAAGAAGGCATTCTGGGCAATCACGATCGACCTGGTGCGGGCTTGCCACCTAAAATCATCGACGAGACCAAACTGCGGCTTGATTTCATGCCGTTTGAAGAGCGCACCGTACAGCAATATGGGGTCGCTTTGGATGAGATTCACTACTGGCACGATGTACTGCGTCCGTGGATTGGCGCAACAGTACCCAACAATCCGAAGGTTGCACGCAAATTCATCTTTCGTCGCGACCCACGCGACATCAGTGTGATTTGGTTCTATGACCCTGAGCTGAGAACCTATTTCACCATACCGTATCGTGATGGCTCACACCCAGTTTTAAGCATTTGGGAGCTGCGAGAAGCCAAACGTATTTTAAAGGCCGAGGGTAAAAAGCACATTGATGAACGTATGATTTTCTCGGCATATGCTCGCATGCGAACAATTGAGCAAGAAGCTGAAGGAAAAACCAAAGCCGCACGTCGCGCCCAACAACGTCGCTCAACCAATCATGGTACACGCATACAAATCCCCATCAAACCTCTGACAACTGATTTGAACATGAGCAATCCAATTGATGAAATCTCGAACGATATTCAACCGTTTGATGATTTGGACGACTTATCATGAACTATAAACATCTCCGTGAAGCAACCATAAAGTTCTTGGAACTCTCCGATGAAGAGCGCATTGAACGCATCCGTTCCCCACGCTGGATTGGCTATCCTCAAGCGAGACGAATCATCACGAAACTAGAAGATTTGCTGGTTTATCCAAAAAGCCATCGCATGCCCAATCTATTAATTGTCGGTGATACCAACAATGGCAAGACCATGCTGGTTTCTCGTTTTCGTGCCATGCACCCAGCTAAAGACAATCCGAATGGCGGCGCAATCATTGCCCCGACATTAATGGTTCAAGCCCCACCCACTCCCGATGAGGGGCGCTTTTACAATGCAATTCTTGATGTGTTGTTTGCGCCCTATAAGCCGCATGACCGCATCGATAAAAAGCAGTTTCAAGTCATAAACATTCTGCGGCGCATTGGTCTAAGAATGCTCATCATTGACGAAATACATCATGTTTTAGCGGGCAGCATGAATCGCCAAAAAACCTTTCTAAACGTCATCAAGTATTTGGGCAATGAGCTACAAGTCCCCATCGTTGGAATCGGCACTAAAGATGCGTTTCGCGCCTTACAGACCGATGCGCAACTGTCCAATCGGTTTGAGCCTGCCGTATTACCTCGTTGGGCATTTGATAAAGAGTTCTTGAGTTTATTGACCAGTTTTGAGCGCATGTTGCCACTCAGAAATGCATCCAACCTGCACGAAACATCATTGGCAACCCGCCTGTTTTCGATGAGTGAAGGTTATATTGGCGAGCTATCAAGAATACTCACAGAAGCAGCAGTCAAAGCTGTTACATCTGGGGAAGAACGCATCACCATTAAAAATCTTGATGCCATCATGTGGGTATCACCCTCTGACCGTAAACGACAGCTTGACCAGTTGAGTTGACAATGAGCCTTTGGCCAATTCACCCTCAGCCCTATCCCGATGAATTACTGTCATCATGGCTGGTGCGAACCGCGCACGCCAACGGTCTAAAAGTACAGACGTTTTGTCATTTGGAGTTTGACCAACGATACGAGGTATGGAATCGAGACATTGACCGCCTTGCACCCGACTGGTTGTTGCACACCATTCAAGCCAAAACAGGGTTATCTCGTCAAAAGATACTAAATACGACGCTATTGGCATATCAGCGCAAGTTATACGACAAATACCGCACTTCTGGTCAATTACCGTGGATTACCACTTTGCAAATCTACCACCGCAAACGCCGTGGCCACGGATTACAGTTTTGCCCACAATGCTTGGCTAATGATGACGAGCCATATTTCCGCAAATCATGGCGCACAGCACTCCACACCTTCTGCCCAGAACACATGATATTGATGCACGACCGCTGCCCCGCGTGCGGAGAAGGTGTTGCGTTTTACAGGCAAGAATTACGAAAACCGAATGAGTTTCAGTTTAACTCTCTCAATATCTGCTGGCAGTGTCAATTTGACTTATCAAAAGCAGATGTGCAAAAGGTTGATGTATGGGATAAGCAGGTATTTAACGACTGGCATAATGTGTTGCTTAACCTCTCAGACACACCCATTCCAATTGTCCAAGAAATGCGCGACCAACTGAAAATCACGCACCATTTTATGACGGTGCTGTTTTCACCTCGGCTTGCGCCAAAACTTCAAGCGTACCTGTGCGCTCAAACGGGTCAAAATCATCAAGAAATACGAAAAAATGAAAGCCGCACATCATGGGAAAGTCACAGCGTTATAGATAGACATCACATGCTGAGGCTTTGCTGGTGGTTGATGGGTGATTATCCAAATCGTTTGTTAAGTGCATGGCGTGACAAAGCAATACGTTACAACCATATGCTTAAAGACTTTAAAAATCCCCCAGCTCAATACAAAAAAATACTCAAGCAACTAAATCGCAATACAAACAGCACCCTCTACCAACTCCGTAAACTTTAAAAAATCACTATTGCCAAAATTGGATAATTAAATTATGATTACACTGTAATCAATTCATTTCGAGATCTAACTATGAGCACTAGAAAAATTCAAATATCTGAAGCACAAAATCGTTTTAGAGGGAAAAAGAAGGATTGCGGTTTCTTTAGGTTACAAACTTGGTTGTCGATTGAAAACCAAAACAATCTGACAATGCTCGCTGAAAAACTGGATTTGAGTCGGGAAGAAATTGTCAACAAAGCGCTGAGTGCACTTTCGCAGCAGCATGTTTAGAATTTATCCGAATCATAGTGTGAATTTACCTTTTGCTTTACTTCTGATAAAGTTCAGCCATGACTAAAAAGACGATGAATGAAAATGAGATAAGAGAAATTCTTATCTCATTTCTCAGTAAAAAGTATTCAGATGAAGCGGATGTTGCCTTCATCAAAGAGCTATTTATTGAGCAATTTAAACAAAGAGCCGATTTAGTATTGGCCAATGGAAAGCTTGTGACTTATGAAATTAAAAGTGAGCTCGATAGCCTTAACCGACTGCCAGCTCAATTAGAAAGTTATACCAAACATTTTGAAGAAACTATTGTTGTGTGCGCAGAAAAGCATGTTGAGAAAGTGAAAGAAATAATCGGACTTGAGGTTGGACTTTGGGCTGTGAATATAAAAGGTGAATTCAAAGCAATTCAAAAACCAAAAAAAATAAAGATAACGAAGCTTTCTTGGCTCTCGCATTTACCTGTAGATGAGTTGAGAGTGTTACTAAAACAATATTCATTTACCAGGAGCGGTAACCGTGACACTTTGACGCAAACTATAGTTCAAAAGTTATCATGTAATCAAGTTCGTGAATACGTACTTGATTATTTTAAAAGAAGAGAACAAAAAATTAGCCTTCTCAAAACGAGAAGGCTAGAAACAAAATCTCTAAACAATGAATACAAACGTTTGAACATTGATAATAGCAAAACCATCAGTGTTCACTCAATGGAAACAAATACAGGCTCATACACCGTACTACCTAGAAAAACTTCTAATAATCCAAATCCTGTGCCTCTTCATATTCATCTGAATCAGGAACTGGATTTAGCAACCGTTCAGTAAAATCAATTTGTCTTGAAAGATGAATATTGACACGAACACCAATCCATGATGCTGGGGCGGCTCCAACTGTATCGCCGCCATTAGCAGCACTCCTAATCATTTGCTCACCCCAAATATCTGAGGCTTCAATTTCAGGATGTGCTCGAACAATTTTAGCTGCAATTTCCCTATAATCATTCAATGCCTTTGCTCTTGATTTTCGTGATATCTCCCAATCAAGTTCTAATGGGTAGTCAATTCGAGCCGTCCAATTCATAATTACAGCTGGATCATCATAGATTACCGCATGAATTGACGAATGATCTCCATAAGCTGCGATGCTATACCCCCCTAAATCATGGTGTAACTGTCGCTCAAGAATTGATATAACCCCATCTCCCGATACATCATCTAAAAACGGTCCTGTTTGACTTGGGAAACTTGTTGCTAATGTCGAAATTAAAGCAGTTGGCAATTGCGCACGTATCATGTTTATTGTACTAATTGTCGCAGCCAAAGACGCCGCGTAGGACAAACGAATGTAGCCTGAATCAATAAAAACAAGTGCACTCTCTACACGTTCCAAAGCACTCATTGCTGCAATAACCACATCAATGCTTTGGGTAAAATCCGTAATTCTGAAAGCTAATTTACCAAACCTCTTTTCACAATTTCTTGCTTGGAGTACAACGTCTCTTAGTGTTTGAGACTGGTGCATTTGAATAACAGGAATGACATTTGTATACTGTGCCGCAAAATCAAGCCATTTAGTAAAACCATCTGTAGGATCGCGCAATTCCTGAATTAGTGGTGAAAGACTACTTATTTCATGCGTCAAATCCAAGAAAAAAGGTTTATCACTCATTGCTTTTGAGGCTTTTTCAACACCTACCTCCAATGTTTCGGCACGTGGCCAACGACCCAGAGTAATGAGCGGAATTATTTTACATTTTCTTGCATCACTGAGTTCATTCAATCCCTTCATTTCAGCCTGTCTTGCCCGCAAAGCTGGAAAATAATTGTAATCTTCAAAATTAATATATTTCAAACTCATGCTAAACCTCCTGTGTATTTTCTAAAATAGTGGTACTTTTTGATTTTCTCGGAGCTGGTTTTTGCCCCATTACCAACGTTGATAGCGTTTCAGAAATTGCAATAAGCCGTTGGTTTTCGGCTAATAGTTTTTGCTCAACCTCGAATTTTTCAGTGGCTAATCTTCCGATTGTTTCTCCATCATTCCGACTATGATTTATCAACTTAAATAAAATCATCGTGTTAATAGCTGCCACAATCCAACCAGATGCAAACAAAAGCACTGTTGCGAAAGGTGTTCCAGATTGAAATGAAACAACTAAAGACACAACACCCAAAAATATTGAGCCAACGCCATAAATATGATTGGTTAAATCACTTCTCATAAACCTCCTTTAATTAAAATCAGTAATCGTTCTGTTATAGACTGCTTCTGCATAAGCTCGTGGGGTTGACCAAGTATGTTTCATCGAAACTATCTTAAGATCAAGACTATGTTTGATGTTTCGCCAGATCCCATATTCTCTAGCTAAACCTCTTAACAATTGAAGTAATTCATTATCCGAATAGTGGTTAGGGATTTCAATCAAAGCAGAAGTACATTTATCAGCCTTTCTCTGCTCAAACTCAACCAACCAAAAATACCGCTCATCAACCTGTATATCAGCCACTAGAACCGAGCGGTATTTTTTCTTCTTTGAGTCCAAATATGACCATTGGCGGGTTTTGGCTGATGCCAAAGGAATGAAATAACCATCTCTCGACTGACGAATTGATGCCTTGGTGTTTGAGTATTGATTCAGAAGCCTAACTGCTTGCATCATTGTCTCAAAAGATGCTTCTAAAGCTTTTTCTCGTTGGCGGCGTACCTTTTCCTCATCTTCGGCTGTTACAGTGATTTGCACGGGGATTATCGTTGAATCACCTGTAGTGCCTAAACCCGTTCCCAATCCAGTTGCCACAATGCTTTGGCAAGGGATTAACTGAGAGGCTTTGTATTTGCATTGCTCTTTTGTGTCTTTGTGGATTTTTTTATTCTCTAATGCTGCAAAACGATTAGCTTTTAAGGTAATGCTGTCTTTTTTAGCATAGCGATATGCTTCGGTTTCACTTTGTAAGGGTATATCGTTGTCAGGACATGGCTTCGTTACTTTTGTGTTTGGCCAGCACTCAATTTTGTCATCATCAGAAATATCGGTTTCAGGATCTGCCTTCCTACCATCGTTTTTGCGAATTACATGCAAGTCAGAGAATGGAAATGGTGCTGTGCAATGCAGTAGCTCCAAAATCAGCGTTCGATTTTTACCACCTGATTGAATATTGAGGCAGTGTGCCGTCCAGTTTGTACGTCCTTGAAAGGGAAAATTGGTCTCTGGCATTGCCTTTTTGTGAAGGGTGTTGACCGACTGCTTGACCAAGGATCGATGAATTAATTTAAAAGCTTCATCTGCGCAAGGCTCTTGTAGCAATCGCCCAATCGTCCAACCGTCATTATCCTCAAGCCATTGTTTCAGCTCTATGATGAACATGTCTTGTTCTGGATGCATGTGGTGGAACTCACCGACCATTGAATCAAAGTCATTTTCATACATACCAGAAAAAGCAATATTTGATAAATCACTTGAGGACGCATAATAAAAACGAATCACCTCAGACACAGGAATAATAATGCCGTAAGGGTCACCATTGCGCTCGATTGCCAAGCAATTTGCGCTCAATCCGTTTTGAATACCGCCAATGTCAAAGTGAAATTTGCTGATTGCATAATTACCCTCATCTTGATGTCCTGCTTTGATGAGTTTGACTGTTGAGGAGTTAACCAAGACAGAATGTAGATTCGTTTGTCTTTGAACTGCCCTGATGTCATCTAGAAGCTGCCCTTTGTGCCAAAGCGAGCCGATGGTGAGTAGCGGTAGTTGACCTACTCCAACTTGGCGGCATACACGCTCTGTAATCTTCATACCGAAATCAGTTGTGCGCTGTGGATCAACGGGTCGTAGATAAACGTCAATCGTGTTTTCGGTCGGGATGTTTTTTTCGTTGTGTTGAACAGCACCAAGCCAGTCGATTCGCCATAATCGACCATCATCTGGAAATTCTGCAATTTTCACAACCTTCGCCATCAACTACCTCCCAGTAGCATTTATTGATGTTCAGTAGCAATTAATTATGTTGAGTACTATTTATTGTTGGAATTCACACAAACACCCCAGCTTCATGCGCTTGAACATCTGCATGATAGCTAGAACGTACCATCGCGCCGACCGCTGCATGAGTAAAGCCCATTTTGTAGGCTTGTTCTTCAAACATTTTAAATACGTCTGGATGCACATAGCGGCGCACGGGTAAATGGTGACCTGATGGCGCGAGGTATTGACCGATGGTGAGCATGTCTATGTTGTGCGCGCGCATGTCGCGCATGACGTCTAAAATTTCTTCGTCGGTTTCACCTAAGCCAACCATGAGGCCGCTTTTGGTCACGGCGGCGGGGTATAGCTCTTTAAAGTCTTTTAATAATTTGAGGGAGTGCGCATAATCCGCGCCAGGGCGGGCTTCTTTGTATAAACGTGGTACGGTTTCGAGGTTGTGGTTCATGACGTCGGGTAGGCCGTCTTTGAAGATGTCGAGTGCTTTTTCGAGGCGACCACGGAAGTCGGGGACGAGTACTTCAATTTGGGTGTTGGGTGATTGTTCGCGGGTTAGGCTAATGCAGTCGACAAAGTGTTGTGCGCCACCGTCGCGCAAGTCGTCGCGGTCAACGCTGGTGATGACGACGTATTTGAGTTTTAGTGCGGCAATGGTGCGCGCGAGGTTGGCGGGTTCTTGGGTGTCGAGTGGGTCGGGACGACCATGACCGACGTCACAAAATGGGCAGCGGCGGGTGCATTTGTCGCCCATAATCATGAAAGTGGCTGTGCCTTTACCGAAGCATTCGCCAATATTTGGGCAACTGGCTTCTTCGCACACGGTCACCAGTTCGTTGGTTCGTAAGATTTTTTTGATTTCATTGAAGCGGCTGTTGCCTGATGCGGCTTTGACGCGAATCCATTCGGGTTTTTTGAGGGTTTCGGTTTGTACGACTTTGACGGGTATGCGTGAGACTTTGTCAAAAGCCTTTTGTTTTTTGCTGGCGTCGTAGCTTGTTTCTGTGGTTGGGTGGGTGGTTTGGTCGCTCATGTGTGTACTCCGAATAGATGTCTTGTTAAGCCAAGCTGTCTGTGGCTTGCCACTGCGCAATTAAATGGGTCGCCAGTTTGTCCGCGACGTCTTGCCACGTTGCGACAACTCCGCAGGTGTACATGTCAACAGTTTCTAGCCCTGCGTAACCGCATGGGTTGATTTGCAAAAATGGGGATAAGTCCATATCAACATTGAAGCTGAGGCCATGATAAGTGCAGCTGCGCGAGACTTTTAAGCCTAAAGCGGCGATTTTAGCACCTTCGTGAATACCCTGCCCAACATATATCCCAGGTGCGCCGTCTTTGCGCACGCCGTCGATGCCGTAGTGTTGCAGTGTTAGGATGATTGCGCCTTCGATGCGGCGAACCCATTCGCGTATCATCATGCCTCGTCGCTTAAGGTCTAACATCATGTACAGCACCACTTGGCCGGGGCCATGATAAGTGATTTGTCCACCGCGTTCGGTTTTGATGACAGGTATCTGGGTTGATTCAAGCAGGTGCTCCATCAGACCAGCCTGCCCCAGCGTGAATACAGGCGGATGCTCAACGAGCCATATTTCGTCAGGGGTTTGACTATCGCGCGTGGCGGTAAACTGCTTCATCGCCGCTTCAGTTGGCAAGTAATCGACCCGACCGAGGTGCTTGATAATTGGTGTTTTTAAATCGCTCATGCGCGTCATTACAGGGCAACACTGACCAATGGATGCGAGGTCAGGGCACGATACAAATCGTCCAGTTGAGCTTGACTGGTGGCGTTAATGGTGCAGGTTAAGCCTAAATATTTACCGCTCGATGAGGGTCGCATTTCCATCGTGCCAATGTCAAAATCAGGGGCGAATTGTTGAACCAATGTGCCGATGGTTTGTGCAAAATCATCGACGCGCTTGCCCATGATTTTTAGGGGAAATTCGCAGGGAAATTCTAATAAATTTAAGCGCTCTGGCGTATCGCTGTTTTTAGTATCGGTGCTTTTGTTGTCGGTAGTCATATGTTTACTTTCTAGTCCTTCTTAATATCTTTCAAATCGTTTTAATCTTTTTTGCGCGCGCGTGGGTGCGCCGCATCATACACTTTAGCCAAATGTTGAAAATCTAAACCTGTGTACACCTGCGTGGCCGCTAAGCTGCTGTGACCGAGCATTTCTTGCACGGCGCGTAGGTCGCCCGATGATTGAAGCACATGTGTTGCAAATGAGTGGCGCAGCATGTGTGGGTGAACATGCACGGGCAAGCCCAGAGCTTGCGCATATTTTGCTAATCGCAGTTGGACGGAGCGAATAGTCAAGCGCGTGCCATTTTTACCAAGAAAAACCGCAGGATTGTGCGCCGCTTGGGGCAAAGCACTGCGCAGGGGCAACCATATTTTCAATGCCGCTATCGCGGCTTCACCAACAGGCACAATCCGCGGTTTATGCCCTTTACCGAGCACATGTACATCGCATTCGACCATGTCAAGATACCCGCTGCCTTGGTTGTCTGCACCCGTTGGCGGTACGATGTCCAAGCCGACCAATTCAGAAACACGTAAGCCACTTGAATAAAGCAACTCAATCATCGCATGGTCGCGCTGATGCAACACATCTTGCTCAACACCACCCGCCGCTAAATGCACCGCATCATCGACCGACAGGGCTTTGGGTAAGCCTTTAGCTGCTTTGGGCGCACGTACACCTTGGACAGGGTTGTTTGTCGCATGACCTTGACGAATCAACCAAGTGAACCACGAGCGCCAACTCGATAAATAACGAGCGAGACTTTTAGCACCGCGCCCCTTGGCGTGTAGTTGCATCACCAGTTGTCGCACTTGAAAAGCCGCCAGCTGTTCTGGCTGCACATTTAAAGCCGCACAACTGTGCACAAGTAAGATTAAGTCGGCTGCGTAGCTCTCGCTGGTGGCAACCGATAAACGTTTGTGCAAAACAACCCATTCCAAATACGCCTGCATGAGCGGCGTTAACTCTGGCGAAGTGGCTGGGGTTGTTTCTGCGTTCATTATTTTAAATTCAGGTGCACAGGCGAACGTACACGAGATAATGCCGCGCCAGCCATTTCACCAATGCTGTTCAAAAATTGCGTCGCCATATCGGGAGTGAAGCGATTGACATCCTCCGCCCCCATCAACAAAACACCCACACACACGTGCTCAGTATCACGTTTACCCCATAGCGGCACCATCGCTAATGATGCAATGGCACCACTTGGGGTTTGTTTTGCCAGTTGCGCTTCGATTTCAAAACCTTTGCACGGCCCACAATACGGCGCACGCAAGCTATTGGCAAAAATAACAATATTGTCAGACCATTCGCCACCCGCTGGATAAAACAAGGTGTTGGCATCATCGCTCCACACCAAAATCCGTATCGCATCCAGCGCAAAATTGCGACGCAAATCGCTTTCAATTTGAGCGGGTAAAGCGGACGCATCGGCTTGCTCAAGCCAGCGAATCACCAAGGCGAGTAATTTGTCATAACTGCGTTGATTGGTGGTTGCCTGCGCGAGCAGTTTCTCAAGGCGCATTTTGTGTTGGTCGGCTTTTTCACGCAACACATTGGTTTGCCAGTGTGCCATTGAAATGACGTTTCCGCCCGTCGCGTTGACGAGCTGAACTTTTGCCAATACTTCGGCATGTTCGCGAAAAAAATTGGGATGACTTTCTAAATAAGCCAGCACTTCCGAATCATTAATCGCCTGCGTGTCACTCAAGGCTTCATGGGCTTCGGACTGAATGGCGTCATTTTCGTCTGCAAAATTAAATTCTTCGTTCGACATATTCACCCTTGGTTTAAATACTCACTTGTCCATCAAACACAGTCACCGCAGGCCCTGTCATATAGACCGCTTGACCTGCACCCGCCCAAGCAATATTCAACTCACCACCCCGTACACTCACGCGCACAGGTGAAACCAACTCACCACGGCGAATGCCCGCCACCACCGCCGCGCACGCGCCCGTGCCACACGCCAATGTTTCACCCGCGCCACGTTCAAATACGCGTAATTTGATATGCTGTTGATTCAGCACTTGCATAAAACCGACATTGACTTTACGTGGGAACATCGAATGAGTTTCCAGCTCGGCGCCCTCCGTCTGTACGGGCGCGGCATCAACATCATTGACTATTTGCACCGCATGAGGATTACCCATCGAGACCAAAGACAACCAGCGAACGTGACCATCACTGAGCTTAACCTCGTACAAGGTGTCGCTGCCCTGCTCACGTTGCGCACAGCCGTCTACAACCGCAGGCAAAGTGCTCGCATCCAAGCTGGGCGCACCCATATTCACTGTCACAGTGTCATCATCATTCAGCGTCAACACCATCACACCCGTTGCAATTTGTACGGTAATTTCGCGTTTATCTGTCAAAGCTTTATCGCTCACGTATTTAACAAAGCAGCGCGCGCCGTTGCCGCAGTTTTCAACCAACGAGCCGTCTTGATTGTAAATCGTGTACTTGAAATCAACGCCGTCGATAGTGGGACGCTCAACCAATAAGATTTGATCCGCGCCGATGCCAAAATGTCGGTCAGCAAGCGCACGCCAATTGTCTGCAGTTAAGCCAGACAAGTCTTGCGCCATCGCATTGAGCACAATGAAGTCATTACCCGCACCGTGCATTTTTGTAAAATTTAAATTCATAAGCTGATTTATTTTTTAATGCTGTTAGTCGTATTAGTCGTATTAGTCGTATTCGTGGTGTAAAAATCTGCCTCGCCCGCAGGACGAGTTTTAAATCGCTTGTGAAACCACAAGTATTGCGCAGGCTCTTCCAAAATGCGCTCTTCGATAAATGCATTCATATCGCGTACGGCTTGCGCTTCGTCGTCACCAGGATAACCATCCCACGCGGGGTAAAACTGTATTTTATAACGCGTCTCTCCGCGTGCCAAAGCCTCAGCGTCAATCCGTGAAATACACGGAACAATCAAAGCATCGGTCAGTTTCGCCAACTTCGGTAACGCCGTTAAAGTTGCAGCGGTCTGTCCAAAAAAAGTCGAAAAAATGGCGTCGTTAATCCCAAAATCCATATCGGGTAAATAATACAGCGGGATATTTTTGCGCAACAACTTCACCAAACCACGTATGCCATCATGGCGGGAAAACAAATGACCTTGCCCAGAACGCATGCGACCTTCAAGCATCAGCGCATCAAATACAGGGTTACGCTGCTTTTGATACATGGTCGCCATTTCAAGATCCATGTTCATGCGTAAGCCCGCAACATCCAAACCCGTAAAATGCGGCGCAAGCACGATAATCGGGCGATTTTTCGCACGCGCCTCTTGCCAATAATGCTCGTCGATAAACACCGTATTATCATAAATCGCCTGTTTATCACCAAACCAAAACAAGCTGCGATCCAATAAAGAGTGGGTAAAATATTTTAAATGCGTGCGAACCGTGTTTTCAACTTGCTCATCGGTCCAATTCGGAAAGCATTTGTGCAAATTCACTCGCGCCACATGCGCCCGTCTTTTAATAAAAGGATAAGCGGCTCTCGCCAATCCTTTAGCCAAATTATGGCGTGTCCATTGAGGCCAACGCCCCATGCTGCGCAACAATGCTGCGCCCATTTCAGACACCATTCGTCTCTCCTGCTGTATCCACGCCTGTTGGCGTTGGTAAACGTTTATAGCGATTATACGCCCACAAATATTGTTCGGGCGTTTGCCGAATCACCTCTTCCATCAAGGCGTTGATGCGACTGGCATCCTCTTGCGCATCACCCGACACCGTAAATTCAACCACTTTAAATTCAATTTCAAAACGATGCGCCGCCTCCACACGCCGTGCAAACATCGTCACCAAAGCCGCATTGGTTTGGCGCACTAACTTCGCAGGCAAGGTCATGCTCAAAGCAGGTTGTCCAAACACAGGAACCACAACGCCATCGGCGGACTCATTCGGCACTTGGTCGGGCAATAAGCCAACCAACTCTTTGTTTTTCAAAGCGCGCAACATAACCCGTATGCCTTTGACATCTGCGCTTGCCATGTTGACGTTAAATTTTTGTCGACCGCTTAACATCATCTGACCGAGCACAGCGTATTTGGGGGGGCGATACATGGCTGTGAAGGGTTCACGTTGCCCAATCCACAAGCTCAACAATTCAAACGCCCCGACATGCGGCGTGAGCATTAATACGCCACGCCCTTGTGCCTTGGCTTGCATGACCGCATCCCAGCCCTTGACCTGAACCAATGGCAACAATGCATCTACGCGCGGTGTCCAGATGTGTGCCAGTTCAATCACCCCCCGCCCCATGTGTGCGGCGGCGGATTGCCAAAATTCCTCACCCTCATACCCCGCGTAAGTGGCGTTGGTCTGCAAACGCGTGCGATAACGCTTATCAAAACGATAAACCCATCGCCCAAGTACAGCACCCAAACAGTGCAACCATGTCAAAGGAAAAAAGGATAAAAACCGTAAAAATGCTTTAGCCAAAATTTACTTTCAATGAAAGGTTGGATAACAGTCACAACGAAGTAGCCAATGACGACAATCTTCTATCAAAGTGCTATAATACCAGCGTTTTACATCCTTTTTGCTGGTTTAACGACAACTTACGGGGCAAAAAGGAGATTTAAGCAGACATTTAACTTTAATGACTGCACCGTTAAAGCGTCGCTGCTCAGGGGCATGGTGCACGGGGCGCGCGCTATTGATAATCCCCTTTATAAGGAGTTTTTTATGAGCAGCAACAACAGCTATTTCTTTACTTCAGAATCTGTCTCTGAAGGTCATCCCGACAAAGTCGCCGATCAGGTCTCTGATGCCATTTTGGATGCCATTCTCGAACAAGACCCAACGGCTCGCGTCGCGGCTGAAACTTTGTGCAACACAGGCTTGGTTGTACTCGCAGGTGAAATCACCACATCAGCCGTGATTGACTACATCGACATCGCGCGCGACACCATCAAACACATTGGCTACGACGACACCGATTATGGCATCGACTATAAAGGTTGTGCGGTTTTGGTCGCTTACGACAAGCAATCACCCGACATCGCCATGGGCGTGAACGCAGCGCACGACGACAACCTCGACCAAGGCGCGGGCGACCAAGGCTTAATGTTTGGCTATGCGTGTAACGAAACCCCAGAATTGATGCCTTTGCCGATTCACTTGGCGCATCGCTTAGTGGAACGTCAAGCCGACTTGCGCCGTGATGGTCGCTTGCCTTGGTTGCGCCCAGATGCGAAGTCACAAGTCACCATTCGCTATGAAAACGGCGTACCCAGCGCAGTGGACACCATCGTGTTATCCACACAACATCATGCCGACGTGTCGCTTGAGACTGTACGCGAAGGGGTCATTGAAGAAATTATCAAACCCATCATCCCAGCGCATTTAATCAAAGGCGACATTAAATTCCTCGTGAATCCAACAGGTCGTTTTGTCATTGGCGGGCCGCAAGGGGACTGTGGTTTGACGGGACGTAAAATCATCGTTGACACTTACGGCGGGGCTGCGCCACACGGCGGCGGCGCGTTTTCAGGTAAAGACCCTTCTAAAGTAGATCGTTCAGCAGCTTACGCAGGTCGTTACGTGGCGAAAAACATTGTCGCGGCGGGTTTAGCCGACCGTTGTTTGATTCAAATTTCGTACGCGATTGGTGTGGCACGTCCAACGTCAATCATGGTCAGCACTTTCGGCACAGGTCGCATCAGCGATGAAAAAATCACCGCCTTGGTCGCTGAACACTTTGACTTGCGCCCCAAAGGCATTGTCAAAATGTTGAATTTATTGCGCCCAATTTACGCCAAAACCGCCGCTTACGGGCACTTTGGTCGTGAAGAACCTGAATTCACTTGGGAAGCGACAGACAAAGCCGCTATCTTGCGCGCTGCTGCAGGCTTGTGATTCAACAACCGTAAGTCTTCAATCGAAAAAGAGCCAAACATTCGTTTGGCTCTTTTTATTGATTCATCATTTTAGTCGCACGATGTTTTGTCTGGCTTTAAGGTGCTAAAATCCCCGCTTCACCTACAACCGCTCTCGGGAATGTTATGCAGTCACTTTGGATGCTCGCCGCATCTTTATTTTTTGCCTTCATGGGCATGTTCATCAAACTCGCATCAAGCCAACACAACCTTGGCGAAATTGTGCTGTTTCGTGGCATTCCGAGCATTATTTTTATTGTGCTATATGCCGTATATCACCGCTTACCGCTCCTAGGCAACAACCTTAAAACCCATGCCCGCCGCAATTTAAGCGGCATCACCTCGATGTGGCTTGGTTTTTATAGCACCACCCATCTGCCGCTGGGTACAGCCAGCACACTCATTTACACCTCGCCCCTGTTTATTGCCGCTATTTTGCTGTATCAAGGCTACTTCCTTGGCATTTTGCGGTTACAGTGGCTTCGATTTGGCGCGTTGGTACTGGGTTTTATTGGCGTATTGTTTATTTTTAATCCACTTACTGAAAACGGCTTAAATCAACTGGCATTGCTCGCGGGTCTGCTCGGCGGCATGATGGCGGCGGTGGCGTACATGACCGTCCGCAGTCTAGGTCAACTTGGCGAACCCGAATGGCGCACCGTCATGCTGTTTTCAGCCAGCGTTGTGTTTTCAGGTGGCATCAGCTTATTATTTTTTGGTATGTCTACTTTCAATTTACAATCATCGTTGTACTTACTCGGGGTAGGACTATTCGGCCTAGGCGGACAACTGTGCATGACTCGCTCATTCAGCCGCGGCTCAACCTCGCTGACCGCCACTTTGCAATACTCAGGCATTATTTTTTCAGCAACTTTAGGTTATTGGATGTGGGGCGAAACCATTGATGCGATGGGATTTTTTGGTATCCTGTTAGTCAGCCTATCGGGTCTAGCCGCCACATTGTATACACGTCAAAAAGGATAAAAATGTACACCACCTTAATCACCCCACGCGAACTAAACGTTTTAATCAACTCAAACGCGCCTCTGCTGATTTTAGACACGCGTCATGACTTGATGAACACCGACGCTGGCACACAAGCCTATGCACAGGCGCACATTCCAAACGCCTTTTTCATGCACATGGACACCGACCTATCAGGTGAAAAAACAGGGCGCAATGGTCGCCACCCCCTGCCCGATTTAAACCTCTTTGCCGAAAAACTGCGCCACATCGGATTGAGCCACAGCACCCAAGTGGTGGTATACGATGAACACAACGGCATGATGGCAGCGCGAGCATGGTGGCTGGTGCGCCATCTCGGTCACGCCAACGTCGCCGTACTCAATGGCGGCCTAAACGCATGGCGCTCCGCAGAACTGCCCGTCACAGACGCCCTGCCCTCGCCCCACATCGGCGACTTCACGGCGCAAGCATCGCTCAACCGAACCGTGAGCGCGGACGACTTAATGGCGCATTTAAACGATGGGGTATACCAAATCATTGACGCACGCGCACCCGAACGCTTTTCAGGCGCAGTCGAACCCATCGACCCCGTCGGCGGCCACATCCCACACGCCCGCAACCATTGTTTCGTAAGCAACTTAAACGCAGATTTAACCTTTAAAGACGCCGACACCTTACGCACCGAATGGCTGGCGACCTTGGCGGATACGCCGATTGAACAAGTGGTCAACCAATGCGGCTCAGGCGTCACCGCATGTCACAATATGTTGGCGCAACACATCGCAGGGCTGGAAGGCGCGGCATTGTATGCTGGGTCTTGGAGTGAGTGGTGTAGTGATGAAAAGCGGCCTGTTGAAAAATCTGAGGGATAATATTTTGTAAAATTCAAAAAAAGTATGAAATAGTATAAGCTTATGAACTTGCCTTTTTAAAAAGCTTCGATAAGTTGCTAATGGTAAGCATTGGATTTGAGCGATGAAGAACACGATGGCAATTTGAACAGACTATTGCTAAGTCCGTTAATTTCGTTTTAACTATGCCATCTGCTTTAGATAAAGGCAAGAGATGATGAACCTCGCAAAAGCCATCCCCAATATCTCCATAAGCGTCTTTAAAGTCAAAACCGCACACCTCGCAACATAGTTTTCCCGTTGCGCGCATTGTTGCATCTTTCTTCTTTTTGACAAGAGCTGCACTTCGCTCACGTCGAAGATGAGTCAACAATCGTGGATTGCCTTCAAGAATAGACTGAATTTCATCAACGTCTGGAATTCTAGGAAACGAACCCTGCTCAATAAAAGCAACAACATTTTCTACTAGCTCTTTGCTTTCTTCCGCATCAGCAAACCAGACATTACTTTTCCCAATTCCTCCTTTTACACCCCGAGGAATTATTAACTCTCTTCGCTTTATTGGAAGCAAAACAGCTTTGCTTGCTAAGGCTCTAATTCGGTAGGAATTAACACCATTTTTCTTTTGAAGTTCACTTGGTTCATGAATCGTTTGCACATTGCGATAGACAGTTGCATTTTTGTACCAACCAATAACTACCGTTCCACCACTTTCAGCTCTTGCTGTCCAAACAACTGTTACACCACTGACGAAATTATCTTCTTTACTAGCCCCAAGCCTTTCAATTTTGATTTGACCTCTTGGCTGCACATGTCCATATAAAACTCCTTTATTATCACTGAAGTTGCATACCTCTAGACCAGTAGAATGTTTATTATATGCCCCTCCCCACTCTATGGAACCATCATCATTAATACCTTTGTAATTTTTCATCCATCCAACGTTACAAAACAATAGTGTCATACCCCCCCCCCAAAAAAAATTTAACGTTTTTATAAATAAAAGCAGATAAATAAATTATTCCGATTTCGAAGCATATCCAATCAAAATCAACAGTTAAACCATCATAAAATATAAATTAGTCAATATATTTAAAAAAATACAACTCTAATTTCAATGGCGCATTGCTCATTAAGCGAGAGAAGTAAACAGACTGACCTATTAAGCTTATCTCACTTCCGCGCCTCCAACGCCTCCCAGCGCTCCAAGCATTGCAACAATTCCTCATCAATTTCGCCAAGCCGCTCAGTCAAAGCGACGCCGCGTTTGGGTTCATTGACGAAAATTTGACCGTCGAGCAGCAGGGCGTTGATGCCGTTTTGTTCATTTTCTAAGTTGGCGATTTTAATCGGTAACTCTTCCAATTCGCGTTGTTCTTTGAAGCTTAACTTGGCTTTGCTGCTTTTAGCGGGGTCTGGTGCTTTAACGGGTTCAACAGTTTTTTTCGGGCCATTTTTTATCATTGCGGCGTCGACTTCGGCGTGACCGACGGGGACTTTGAGGCCGCTTTGTCGTTGCCAGTCGTAAAAACCGCCGATGTATTCGCGCCATTCGCCCGCTCGCGGTTCGGCGGCGATGACGCTGGTGACGACGTTGTCTAAAAACTGTCGGTCGTGCGAGACTAAAAATACCGTGCCTGCGTAGTCTTGTAGCAGTTCTTCGAGCAGCTCTAGGGTGTCGATGTCTAGGTCGTTGGTCGGTTCGTCGAGTACCAAGACGTTGGCGGGGTTGGCGAACAGGCGAGCGAGCAGTAAGCGGTTGCGTTCGCCACCAGATAGGGATTTGACGGGGGAGTTGGCGCGTTGTGGGGCGAACAGGAAGTCGCTCAGGTAACCGATGACGTGTTTGCGTGCGCCGTTGATTTCGACCCATTCGCTGCCAGGGCTGATGGTTTCTGCCAAGCTTTTTTCGGGGTCAAGTGCGCCTCGCATTTGGTCAAAATAGGCGATGGAAATATTTGTACCTGTTTTTAGGTGTCCAGAATCGGGCGCAAGTTCGCCTAAAATGAGTTTGAGCAATGTGGTTTTGCCCATGCCGTTGCCTGCTAAAAAGCCGACTTTGTCTCCGCGCATGATGGTGGCGGTGAAGTCTTTGACGATGGTTTTGTCACCGAAAGATTTGTTGACGAGTTCCAGTTCTGCCACGACCTTGCCTGAGCGTTCACCTTGGGCGACGTCTAACTTGACTTGCCCGAGTTGGTCTCGGCGGCTGGCGTGTTGTTGACGCATTTCCATGAGGCGATTGATACGGGCAACGCCTTTTGTGCGCCGCGCTTCAACGCCTTTGCGAATCCAGATTTCTTCTTGCGCGAGGACTTTGTCGAATTTTGCATTTTCAACGGCTTCATCGGCCAGTTGTTGGGCTTTTAGGGTTTGGTAGGCTGAAAAATTCCCAGGGTAGCTGCGCAGCAGACCGCGGTCTAATTCGACGATGCGCGTGGCGATGTTGTCCAAAAACGCTCGGTCATGGGTAATCAATAGCACCGCGCCTTTGAAGTTGCGCAACAGTTCTTCGAGCCAAGCAATCGCGGTCATGTCGAGGTGGTTGGTCGGTTCATCGAGCAATAAAATATCGGGCGCTTGTACCAAGGCGCGTGCGAGCGCAACTCTTTTTTGCAAGCCGCCTGACAATTTGCCACACAGGGCGTGTTCGTCCAAGCCCAATTGATCCAAGGTGGTTTGCACTCGCGTGTGCAAAGACCACATGTCGTTGTGCTCCAATTCGGTTTGCACTTCTTGCAGGCGTTCTAGCAGTTCCATTTGCTTGTCGTCACTGGCATGCGCTAACTCATCGGTGAGTTGTTCATATTCAATGAGTTTTTGCGCGCCTTCGCCCACACCTTCGGCTACCGCTTGAAACACGGTCATGCTCGGTTCAAATATCGGTTCTTGTTCGACATACGCACAACGTAAACCTTGTTGACGGCTGATTTTGCCATCGTCTAAGGATTGCGTGCCTGCAATAATTTTTAATAACGATGATTTGCCCGTGCCGTTGCGACCAATTAAACCAACGCGCTCGCCCTCTTCTAAAGAAAACTCGGTATGGTCGAGCAGGGCAACGTGACCATAAGCCAGCTGTGCATCAGTGAGGGTAAAGAGTGCCATAATAAACTTATTAAAATTGTGAGAACGCTGCTTAAAATCGCTGCATAAAGGCGGCAACCGCAGTTGAAACGGCATTTTACCGTAAACGGCTGCAAGCAACTACCTTGAATGCAGGTGATTGTTCATCGGTGTTGGGATATAAAAATCCTCATGACGGCAATTTTTTTAAATGTCTGTATAATCCGATTCAATGTTTTAGAAAGGATTGTTTATGAAATTTAATTTTAATTTACCAAAAGCATCGTTTATGGGCTTGCTCATGATGGGCAGCGTAGCTGCTTTTGCCAGCACGCCTGAGTCTGTGAATGTCTTGAAGTTCAAAGATGGACAAACCTTATTTATTGGCGACAGTCAGTCTGCAACGTTATACGCTTACTCTGTGCCAGAACAAACGAATGCTGCGGCTGGTAAAGCGTATAACATTCATGACCTAAGCTCGAAGCTGGCTTCATTTGCAGGCGTTGCCGCCAATGCACTGATTATCCGCGACATGGCGATTCACCCTGTGTCTAAAGAGGCTTACATTGCTTTTGATACGAACAACGGTAAAGGTTACACCTCGCATGTGGTTGTGGTGAACCAAGCGGGTGAGTTGCGTGCTTTTGACTTGGCTGCAGTGGCTCACACAGAAGCTAAAATCAATGATGCGCCCACAAACACAACCAGCTTTTGGGGCAAAACGCCCATGCGCGCGCTCACAATAACGGATATTGATTTTTACAAAGGAAAAGTTTATATCAGCGGCATGTCGAATGCCGAGTTCTCATCGGCATTGCGGGTTTTAGATTACCCATTCAATGGCACAACCCCCAGCACATCTTCTGTTGAAATCTTCCATGGTGTGCACAATCAGAATGAAACACGAGCGCCGATTCAAACCATGACGTTTGTTAATATTGATAACAAAGACTATGTGCTGGCCGCCTATACGTGCACCCCGCTGGTTTTAATTCCTGTCGATGAGCTTAAAAACGGCGCGCACGTTAAAGGCAAAACCATTGGCGAAATGGGTTACGGCAATACACCTGTTGACATGATTAAATTCAAATCAGCTGGCTTTGATAAAAAACCATATGAAGGCGTGATTTTATCCAATCGCAATCGTTCGGCTTCATTCATCAATATGAGCGATATTGCGTCCAGTGCTAAAAAAGCGGGAATCACCAGCAACCTTGGGTTCTCGGAAAAAGCGGGCGTGGAATCGACCTCCTTGCCTATGACGGGTTTATTGCAATTGGATGACCAAGACGATTACCATATCACCGCCCTTCGCCGAGATGATGAAACGGGCAACTTAGAATTAATTTCTTTTATGAAAAATGTGTACCTGCGTTTGGATGAATTTGTGTCTGAATACGACCAGCCTTCATACGAATACAAGGGCGAACAACTGCAAATGAAAGGCGTTCAAAACATGCTCATTCAAGATTTGGATCGCCCGCAAGACATCAAAAAATAATCGTTCAACACGCTGCTCAGTGTTAAACACAGAGGTATGACAACGTCATACCTTCTTTTTTATAACTTTTATAACATATGACGCTCAAAACAAATCTCAGAATCGCCACTGGCTTATTATGCTTATCCGCCTCATTTCAATCATGGGCACAAGCACCTACGGTGCTAAACATTTACCCAAGCACACAGAAAATCCCTGAAAACGTTTTACGGTTTTATATACAGTTTTCTCAACCGATGCAAGAGATGGGCATATTACAGCACGTCCATTTAACAGACAGCGAAGGCCACAACCTCAGCGGCGTGTTCTATGAAAATCAATACGAACTTTGGAATAACAATCGCACAAAGGTAACCCTGATTGTTGATCCAGGTCGAGTTAAAACAGGGCTAGAAGCGCATGAACAAATGGGAAGAGCATTTGTCGCAGGTCAAACCTATCATTTAACCGTGGACAATCAACTGCTTAATTTTGCTGGAGAAAAATTAGAAAAACCCTATACCAAAGAGTTTGTCGGCGTAACTGAAGACATCACCGCACCGCGCATACAAAACTGGCGCATATCTGAACCTCAACACGGTACAACAGAAGCGTTATACATTGATTTTAAAGAACCACTTGATCACATCAGTGCTCAAACATTGATTAAAGTGTTGCACCACAATCATGAAGTAAACGGCGCAGTAACACTATCTCAAGATGAAAGTGTTTGGCAGTTTACGCCCAGCGAACCATGGCAAGCCGATGGCACATATGAGTTAATAGTCAACGCTCAACTGGAAGATATCGCCTCTAACTCACTGGATTTGGCTTTTGAGCACCCCCACAAAGAAGGCATTCGAATCATAAAAGACCAACGTTTGCCCATTCACGTCCGATAGCAATAAGGAACACCGAATTGAAAATAAAAAACCTCGCATTACGCGAGGTTTTTTATTTTTGGTAGGTCGTACAAGATTCGAACTTGTGACCAACGGATTAAAAGTCCGCTGCTCTACCAGCTGAGCTAACGACCCAAAAAACGGTACAACAAAATGCTTCAAAACAAAAGCCCCGCTTAGGCGAGGCCTTTCTAAATTTGGTAGGTCGTACAAGATTCGAACTTGTGACCAACGGATTAAAAGTCCGCTGCTCTACCAGCTGAGCTAACGACCCAAATCAGAAGCAAGATTATAGTCAGCCTAAAAATTTTTGTCAACACTTACGCAACAAAAGCAGCGAAATATTTTTATGCGGGCTGGTGGTGCATGCCGTCAAGTTCACACGATGCACTAAAAACCAGTAAAATACACGCTCTATTTTTCATATATTTAAAATCACATTAGGTCACCATGTCTCCTGAGATTCACGACGATTTATCAGCACTACGCACTCCACCTCACTCAATCGAAGCCGAACAATCCATATTGGGCGGGCTGATGCTCGACAACATGGCTTGGGACAAAATCAACGACATGATTCGCGAAGAGGCTTTTTATCGCTTCGATCATCGGCTGATTTTTAAAACCATCGCCATGCTCATCGAACAAGGACACCCTGCAGACGTTGTCACGGTGTTTGAGTCTTTGCAGACTCAAGGTCGATTGGATGATGTGGGCGGTATGTCTTATTTGAATGCCTTGGTGACGAGTGTGTCGTCAGCCGCTCACATTCGACGCTATGCGGAAATCGTACATGACCGCGCACTGCTGCGTAAACTGGTCAGTGCATCGGACAACATCGCAGAAGCAGCTTTTGCGCCCCAAGGTAAAGAAACCAAAGAAATCATCGACTTTGCGGAACAATCTATTTTAGCCGTAGCAGAAGACGGCCGACGCGGCGGCGGTGCTGATTTTCACGAGTTGCCCGTGGTTTTAAGCGATGTATTGGATCAAATTAATGATTTGTATCATCGCGACCAAAAAGATGAGGTGACGGGCGTATCAACCGGATTTTATGACCTAGACCGTATGACCGCAGGTTTACAAAAAGGCGACTTGATTATCGTTGCGGGTCGGCCATCAATGGGCAAAACCTCATTTTCGATGAATATTGCTGAACATGTTTCTATCGCCGAAGGCTTGCCTGTTGCGGTGTTTTCAATGGAGATGGGTGCGAAACAATTGGGCATGCGTATTTTGGGCTCGGTTGGTAAGCTCAATCAAACCCGTCTGCGTACAGGGCAACTGAACGATGAGGATTGGGAACGCTTGACCGTGGCGATGGAAAAAATGCACGAAACGCAATTGTTCATTGACGAAACGCCCGCTTTAAACTCTCTCGATTTGCGCGCTCGCGCTCGCCGACTGTCTCGCACATGCGGTGGTTTAGGTCTTATCGTCGTCGACTATTTACAACTGATGAGTGCGTCGCGTGCGGGCGACAATCGTGCAACAGAAATTTCAGAAATTTCACGTTCTCTTAAAGCTTTGGCGCGAGAACTGGAATGCCCACTCATTGCCCTGTCTCAGTTAAATCGTAGCGTTGAACAACGTCCTGATAAACGACCAATGATGTCCGATTTGCGTGAGTCTGGTGCGATTGAGCAAGATGCCGACATCATTATGTTTGTCTATCGTGACGAGGTTTACAATAAAGAAGACCCGAATGCAAAAGGTAAAGCTGAAATTATCATTGGCAAGCAGCGTAACGGTCCAATCGGCACGGTCAACTTGAACTTTATTGGCGAGTACACAAAATTTGACAACGCCATATATTCTGATGAATATGTACCTAACTATTAACTTTACACCATGTCCATGTTTACCATTCTCACCACTATTATTCTGATCGTTTCAGCTTTTTATATTTATCAACGGCTCATCCCTCATACATGGTCTAGATTGAAGCGGGCCATTGGATTGCTGGGGCTTTTGTTACTTTCTATGTGCCTACCCGCCCAATTTTTCATACGCCTGGTTACAGAGGTCAACAGCAGCTATGTTCTGATAAATATTTTGAGTTACGGCTTCGGGTTTTACTCATTGTTACTCGTTTTCACAGTCGCTCAACACGTCATTTCTTTGCCCTTTCGTTTCATAAAACCAGCCAAAAACGTCTCCAACGAACGGCGCGATTTTTTGCGTCAAAGCTCACGTGCTGGTATTTTAGGCGCAACGACGGCTGTTTTCGGTTATGCTGCGCATCGCGCTTTAGCCGAACCGACCATCAATCGCATCCAAATTAGCATTGACAACCTTCCCGCCGAGCTTGAAGGTCTAACCATTGGGCAGATTTCTGATGTTCATGTCGGGCAACTGCAAAATGAGGATACCTATCTGAAAAAAATTGTCGCTGCAGTCAATTCACTCAATGTCGATATAATGGCGATAACGGGAGATGTTGTTGATGGTTCTGTGGCTCGCTTAAAAAATAGTGTCGCGCCATTGGCCCAAATCCAATCCAAACTCGGGACATTTTACGTCACGGGTAATCATGAATACTACTCAGGTGCAGTGGGCTGGATTGAGCATTTTAAAACGTTTGGCTGGCACGTTTTAGGCAACGAACATGCAACACTCAATGTGCGTGGACACGCGATTGTCGTGGCTGGCGTACATGACCTCAAAGCTGAACAACGCATCCCCGCTCATGCTTGTAATCCCGAAAAAGCATTTAAAAACAGCCCTGAAAATGCACAATTGACTCTGTTGCTTGCCCATCACCCAGGGACATCCGAATTAACAAAAAACTTAAAAGTTGACTTGCAGCTATCAGGTCATACTCATGCAGGGCAATATTTCCCCGCCACATGGCTGGTTCAATATTTTCATAAGTTTTCACGAGGTTTAAACCGCAATCAAAATGGCTGGGTATATGTTAACTCTGGCACAGGTTATTGGGGGCCGCCTTTACGCACCACGGATATTTCAGGCGAAATTACCCACATTACATTAATGCGAGCATAAAAAAACCAAGGCAAATGCCTTGGTTTTTTATACTTAAAAGAAAGGCCTTTTTAAGACCTACCTTTAAAATTATACCGCTGGAATAACATTTAAAGTGATACCCGCAGTGACATCAGTGAACAGGCCAATTTGAACTTCATATTCGCCAATCGCTTTGATGTTACCTGCAACCACCTTAACTTGTGATTTGCTCACTTCAAAACCTTGTGCTTTCAACGCTTCAGCGATATCGGCATTGGTTACAGAACCAAACAAACGACCATCAACACCTGCTTTAGAAGGCATTGTTAACTGCAAGCCAGTCATTTTTTCAGCAACGGCTTGTGCTGCAGCGAGCTTTTCAGCTTGTACTTTTTCAATTTCAGCACGGCGAGCTTCAAACTCCGCCATTGCAGTTGCAGTTGCGCGGCGTGCTTTACCTTGAGGAATCAAGAAGTTACGTGCGTAACCGTCTTTAACTTTAACCACATCGCCAAGCTGACCAACGTTCAAAACTTTTTCTAATAAAATGATTTGCATTTTCTATCCTTTTTCGTTATCGAAACCCATTACGTTTCAATCAACGATGTTCAAATTAGTGGTTATCGCAGTAAGGCAACAAAGCCAAGAAACGAGCACGCTTGATGCAAGTATTCAACTGACGTTGGTAAATAGCGCGAGTACCAGTTAAACGTGCTGGGATAATTTTGCCATTTTCAGCGATGAAATCTTTTAATGTATCAACATCTTTGTAGTCGATATGATCTACTTTAGCCATTGTAAAGCGGCAAACGCGCTTGCGTTTGAACAATGGGTTTTGTGCTGGACGGCGTTCTGGACGACCTGATTTGCTACGTGGAGCTGCCATGATGCATTTCCTTTTCTAAACTCTAAAATTAATCTGTAAGTGCATTAAGCACATCTACAGCAATGGGACTCATGTGAGTCAGATGCAACCTTAACTTGAGGCTTTTGAGACTTTTTCGATTTAAAAAACCTTGCACTCGATAACTTAAACCGACCTGTGCTCTCTCTAAAACCGATGCCATTTCCCCCATCGCGATGCCTGCCAACTCAAATTGAGCCTGTCGTTCAAGTCCTATTTCTGACTGAACGCCCGTATGGGCAAACACGGCTTCGACAACGGGAACACCTGCCAAGGTCTTTCGCAGTTCACTTTTTTCAAGCAAACACACATCCAAAATTAAACGATTGGTCGGATGTACTGCGTCTGTACTCACTGTATCAAACAATTAAGCTGAAGCAGCAGGAGCGGGCGCAGATTTGCGTGCTTCTTCTTTTTCAGCCGCTTTCATCATGATAGATTGCGTGACTTCCGCTTTATCCATCTTGATAGTCAAATGGCGCAAAATAGCATCATTGTAGCGGAAAGCATGTTCAAGTTCGTCCAAAGTAGTTTGGCTGCACTCGATGTTCCAGCACACATAATGGGCTTTAACGAGCTTTTGAATTGGGTAGGCCAATTGACGACGACCCCAGTCTTCAAAACGGTGGACTTTGCCTTCTTGGGCTTCGATTTGTGCTTTGTAACGCTCAACCATAGCAGGTACTTGTTCGCTTTGGTCAGGGTGCACAATCAATACGATTTCATAATGACGCATATTCACTCCTTGTGGATGAAAGCCACCTCGCGCGTCTGTGCGAGTGTAGCAAGACGATACAAAAACGGCTAATGCGCAAGCATTAACCGCAATTGCATAATATGGCGTTAGCAAATGAAATTTTATTCTTCATAACTAAAAAACAAAACTCACATACAACGCAACTTCGGGATTATAAGCAACAATCCAAAAAAAATCAAGCCTATACGTAGCCCAGCGCCAATCAATACGTCTAACCTACTGTGACAACTTTGTATGTTAACTCAAGTTCTTTTGCCAAGGCTTGAAACGGCTTCATTTCGACTGTTGGTAAAATAAATGCACCACACACAAGATGCTTTTCATTACTCAATGTTATCAAAGTGAAATGATACGTACCCAACCAGTGTGCATAAGCCTGCAATGCCGTATTGATAACTCGCTCTTTATTGGCTTTAGTGACTTCTTCTTCACACTCCCATTCAAATCCTTCTGGCAAATTCCAATTAAAAGCAAGTTCTTGAGCTTGCCACTCGAAGTCATCGATTGGATGCCCCTTCGTGTCTAGAAGTATCCACTGCCCCCATTTTTGCCCGATGTCCTTTGTTAAACTCAAAATCGCTTGACAGGGCTTTTCATTCATATCCAAACCATCAAAATACAGTCCAGATAAACGCATTCGCTCATGCGCTGATAACGGCCGAGTAATCTGCTTAATTAAACGCTGATGCTTAACAATGAAAGGGGATGCCGGCAAAATACACAACAGTCCCTTTGACATGAGATTTTGGTAATTAATCTCAGGCTTTGGTTCAGGCTTTGGTTCAGGCTTTGGTTCAGGTTCAGGTTCAGGTTCAGGTTCAGGTTCAGGTTCAGGTGCTGGTGCTGGTGCTGGTGCTGGTGCTGGTGCTGGTGCTGGTGCTGGTGCTGGTGCTGGTTCTGGTTCTGGTTCTGGTTCTGGTTCTGGTTCTGGTTCTGGTTCTGGTGCTGGTGCTGGTGCTGGTGCTGGTGCTGGTGCTGGTGCTGGTGCTGGTGCTATAAGCTTTTCCTCAACAACCTCAACCTCAAGCGGCTCAGGAGAGCTTGAAGCATTTTCTTTACCAACAAATAATTTTTTGAGAAATTTAAACATTTTTTATGCCATCAGTTTTTCGAGTAGTTCTTTATCAAGTTGAGGGTGCTGTATACAATTCAAATAACGCCCTTCGTTATCCAGCTTCCACCAAAAGCTTCCCAATTTTTCTGATACAACAGTTTGAGGCCAGTCAAGCCAAGGGGCATTTGATACACCTTGCAAATTGGAGATGTCTAAATCATCTGCTTTTGGGGGTTGCCAAACACTTAACAGCTGTTGAACCTGCCGTTGTTTGCTTGCGATGCGTCGATGTGTTTGAACTCGAAAAAAATCGCGCCACTCTGGTTTGTATTCAGCCCATAGTTTTTTGAGCATTTCGTCCAGTTGCCTACTGTCTTTTTGGACACATAACAAGGAAAAATCCCGTAAAACTTTTAACCAGTGGTTCGGTTCTTTAAGCTGATTCAGTAGCCAACGCTTAGGCACCAATTGATAAATAATAAAGGGGTAATTTCGGCCTATTTTATCTTTTGAGTCGAAAATAACACCTACCGCCATTAAATGACGGGATGAATTCAATAGTTGACCTTGTATCGCAAAGCACCAAGGTGAAATAGAGTGGGCTTGATGGCTCAACGGACTCTTTTGTGCAGAGGCCGCGTCATTATTTTTAGTTCGAGTTGAAAACCATTGGTCTAGTTTATATTTTTGAGTTTGCGGTACGCGAATTCTCAAAAAATCGCCATGAGACGGTAATTTTCCAAAACATGAAGGGGCTGGGATCATGTTTTGGATTCCGTTCTTGCTTTACTGTCAGCACCCTTTACTTGACCAATTTGGAGCGCTACTTTTTTATTTCTCAAAGCCAACGGCTGCGTTAGCTTTGGCATATATTGTGCTGTCTTTATGCCAGCGGATGCTGACTGTTTTTTTTGGACAGTTTTTAAATTACTAAGCTGCTTTGGAGCGGCTGGTTGAATAGCCGCTGCTTTTTGTAAGGGTGCTGGAGTAACCGTTGTAGCAGGTGGATTACTAGCAACAGCAGGTATCGCAGAGGGGCATTGGAATGACTGCAAAATATTGCTATAAAAAGGGTTGGGCAAACCGCTTGCAGATATATCCAGTACCACTTTTCGACCATCTAAATCATAAGTCGCTGTGAAACGGTTGGCTGAAATAGAATTGGTTAGACGGGCTTTATCCAAGAGTCGGAACAAAGCCCATGGACCACTGGCTGAAATGGTTGAGGTCGAAGCACGAATGCGCGGCTCTGCAGTAATTTGAGCAGAAACGCCACCCCGCGGGCCAGGCCATGCGATATTTAAGGGCACAACAGGACCGTGTACATAACGTTGGGCTTGCCCATCGATATTGATAATCAGTTCTGTAATATACGGATCTAGCTCGGCAACGCTCATGTCCATACGCCATGCAATGCGGTGACCTTGTGCTGACGCAGCCGCAGAGACATCAGAAGCGGCGGTTGCGGTGTTAGCACGCGGCACAGGTATGTCGCTAAAGAAGAGTTGACGAATGGTGTCTGCTTGTTCAAATGTTGCTAAATTGGGACCTAATATTGGGGCATCTGGAGTTGTACTCAGTTTATAACGCCACGGTTTAGTTGATGTATCGACAATCGGTAATAGATTTTTTTGGAAAAACTTATCAAACAAACCATCTTTACTAAACAGCATGGTGAAGTCTTCAGCGGAAACCTCAGTTAAACTGGCTCTATTGAATGGGTATTTACCAGCGATTGCTTGCAAGCAAAAATTGCCAACTTGATCATTGGTCTGCTTAACCAATAACTCACCCACGCCTTGATTAACTTTCTTTTGTCCTTGTAACGAAAAATCAGCCAATACCATATTAAGGGGGGCTGGATATTTAGAGGCTTCTAATTGAAGTTTGTTAAATATATCGCTGACAGGCGGCATCGTATTGCTTTTCATGGCATTATCAGCGAGGGTCAGCGCATTATAATATTCGTTCAAAAGCGCATTGACACCTTCAAGTCCAGCCTTACCTGACGCTGCACCACCAATTCCAGCTGTAGCACTTTTAACGTCTGCTTGACCTGTGACCACCTCACGCAAAGCCGCAAATCGATTGTCGACTAAATCGCGTTCCATTTGAGTATTAAAAAAAGTCAACTGCTTAGAGGCACTTTGGAGATTTTTCTTGGCATCATTAGCGGCTTTTTTCAGTTCAGCTGCTTTTTGATCAACCGCAGTAGTGCCGTCTGTCGGAGTCGGTGCAACTTCAGCAATGACTTTAGTCAAAGTTGTTTCTCGCACTGCGGCACGAGCCAAACGATTCAACGGAGAATCGGGACTGGCCAAAACTCTAGCGATGTTAAGTTCAAATGAAAGATTGGCAGAACCAATTTTATTACTATCTGCTGCGACTCGAATGTCTTCTAAAAAATTTTGCCACGTCGTTGCATATTCCACCAGATACATACGACGTATTTCCTGTGTAACAGGACTATTCATTTTTTTTTCGAGTAGCGCAGTGTCGCTTAAGTAATCTTCAACATTTTTTTTTTCAGCAGTTGCTTGTCCCATTACCCATGCATCATCTAATTCAGCTTTGGCAACAAACTCAATCAATCTTTTACTGAACAGCTCTTGGTAACCATCGTAAGTAAATAGACCCGAGACACCTTTGTCTAAAGGCTCCCCACTTTTTCGAGAGAACACAATCGCCGCTTGCGGACCAACGGCTTTGGTCAATGTAAAGTCAGCAGGTGCTTCTTGTTTCATATCTGCTTTAGCCCGTTCATACAAACGCTGAATCGAGGTTGTTGCACTTAAATATTGACGCACCTGATTAATCAAATTTTGATCGGGTGTCTGCTGAGATTGAATAATCCTTTTGTCATCAAACATATTTTGGATGTGCTCAACAACGGATACTTTGCCACCAAACGATGCGCTGCTGTCTTGCTCTTTCAAGTCATTCAAAACCCAGTCGCGCACATCATTGGCTTTAAAGTGCTCTTTATCATGCAACATCAAATAAACTCTTAATGCATTGTATGCACGATCCGAGTTTTGTTTTTGCATACCATCAAGCATCACAGCCTGTGTGCGCTGAATGATGTAAGGCAATAACAAGTTATCTTGTAGTTTTTGGTAAGCAGTTTTTGACGCATTGGAAATGGTATCGCCTGTATATAAACCATAACGATAAGCATACGCGGGATTAGCCAAATCCAAATCAGAATATAAAGGTAAATTTTGAGCCGAACTCAATACATCAGGAATAAGCTCTGTTTTACCTTGTTCATTCAAAGTTTTGACCTCACCTGCTAGGCCATCAGCTTTGACATCCACGGATTTCAAGTAATTTTTATTGTTGGCATAGCTAACAACCAAACCACTGGCTAACCAAAAGAAAATAAAACCAGCCAACAAGTGCCCCAACATCTTGACCAAACGATATCGAGCTTCCCAACGCAGATTCGGACGTACTAAATGCGCTTCTTGAAATATCAATTTTTGCAAAAGATCTTGCAAGAAGTAGCTTTGAGTCGCCGTCGGCTGTAGCTGATTATGAGCTTCATTTTTCACAACAATCGGAGCAGATTCAACTGCAGCAGCTTGTTCTGCATCTTCTGAGGCCTCAAGTGCGCCCAAAACATCTACATCGCTATCACTAACAGACTTATCCCACTCGTTAGCAGCATCCGCAACTGTCTTCTCATTTTGACCAAAAAAACGTTTAAAGCGTTGCCAAATGGTTTCCTTGTCGGCCACAACTTGTTGATAAGCCGTTTGAACACCACTGGTAAAGTAGATGCCTCGTAGGGTGGTTAAGTTTTGCGTATCATCATATTTTGAATCAAGGAATAACTGTTCAATGACAACTTCTAACTTACTCCCAAGGCTCGCAAACTCATCTGAAAAACCATACAGTTTGCAACGGCGGTCAATGTCATATTCTTCATGCAAGCGAGAATTAACACCTTTTTTAAGCTGTTCTGTCAACAACTTGAGTTCTTCACGGCATTTATTTTTCAAAGCCAAAGCACCCAGTTGAGTTTCAGCGCCATAAGGTAAGGTAAAACCCCACGGCTGTGAACGCCCTGCCGAGGTTAGCTGATGGAAATATTCCTCAAAACCTGGCAACAAGTCTGTTTTAGTGATGATGACATAGATAGGAAAACGAATACCAAGCCCCGTTCGCAGCTCGTCCATACGTGCACGCATGGCCGCAACTTCCACTGCCAAATCTTCTTTAGACAGTTCCAGTAAATCCGCTACACTTAATGCCAACATCGCACCATTGATTGGCGCACGTGGTCGATATTTTCTCAATAAATCAAGAAAGCCTTTCCATTCGGCCGCATCGGCTTGAGGCTCGCTGTCTTGGCTGACATAACGACCCGCGGTATCAATCAAAACCGCTTCATTGGTAAACCACCAGTCACAATTGTGAGTACCTGCTACGCCTTTAACATTAGCCGAACCAAGCTGCTCCGCCAACGGAAACTTCAAACCTGAGTTTAATAAAGCCGTCGTTTTACCTGCCCCTGGGGAGCCAACAATCATATACCACGGCAATTCGTATAAGTATTGCTTGCCTTCAAACAGCTTCTTAATGCCACTTGAGTTGACACGCAAACGCTTAAGCTGACGCAAAGCGGATTGCATTTTATTGCTGACTTCTTGCAATTGCTCTTTTGCCAATACAGGTTCATCCACTTTATCTGATTTTGGATGAAGAATTTTTTGCAACAAATTTTCATTCGCTCGCATCGCTTGCCACAAGCGGTAGAGCAAGTAGACACCATATACAAACAGTACGATTGAGATTGTCAACACACGTACCCAAATGGCCTCGAAAGGTTTGGTTTCGCCAACACTAATCAGCGGCGTGGCGTGCCAAATCAATAGGCACAAGGCTGTCACACCAATCACGCTAACCGGCCATTTAAGCAACACAAACAAAAGAAGAACCAATAACAAAACAATCGTAGTGACTCTGATTCCAACCTCAGCCAATGGACGAATACCACCAAATGATATCATTGGGCCTATAAACCAAATAGCTAACCCAAGCAGCACCACGGCCACAAATGCCAGCATTTGTTTCGAAAACAAAAACGAGAAAACTTGTCGAAGAAAATTCATATTTTGACCTTATTATTGAATCACAACAATTTCTACGCGGCGATTTTTAGAACGGCCAGCGGGTGTTTTATTATCTGCAATGGGTTCAGCATCGCCCTTGCCCACAACATTCAAGCGATTACTTTGGACCCCTACACTTTCCAGGTAGCTAGACACGCTATGCGCACGCTTTTCTGACAGAACCTGATTATTTGGAAACGCCTCTGTTTTTATCGGGCTGTTATCCGAATGACCAAACACATTAACCGTTCCAGTCACACGATTTATTTCAGCCGCAACTTTATCCAATGTCGGTTTGATATTGTTGTTGACCTCTGCCTGCCCAGGTACAAACATGTTATCGCCCGTGAATGTCACCACTGTTTGCCCCGCCCCTTCTGTGACTTTAACTACGCCCTTACTCACCTCGGTCTGTAACAACTCTGCTAAACGCAAAGTCACCGCAGGCTTGACTGCCATGGTTTGTGTTTCACTGACATTCTGAATTTTGGCTTCTAAGTCTTTAGTTTTTGACATCAAGTTATACTTATACCAGCCAAACAAACCAAACAACACAAGCCCTAAAACTGAAGCTGTCACCCAAACAGGCAGGCTGCGGAAGATAGTCATTTTGCCACCAGACTCACCTTTCCAATTTGGTGACAAGGTGTAATCAGGTTCGCCTTTTCGATTATTGATAATCGTTCGAACTCGATGACGTATGGTTTCAAGTTGCCTTTTACCATCCGATATCGGTTTATAACGCCCCTCAAACCCTAAGCCCATGATTTGATACATCACTTCGAGCACATCGCCGTGCTCATCTGGATTTTGAGCCAAACGTCCTAGAAGTTGAAAGAATTTTTCGCCACCATAAGTTTCATTATGAAAGACCACCAGCAAGCTGTTACTGGCCCAGGCTGTCGCACCTTCAGCCCAACTCATATTGCCAGCAATTTCGTCGATACCTGTACATAGGCAATAACGAGTAGCTAAAATATGCTCATTCTTGATACCAGCTTGCTCTGATAAATATTGGAATATTTTAACTTCTCGTACCAGCATGTCACGAAAAGCCTGCATGTCACCCTCTGCAGGTTTAATTCTCATATCAGCCATTACACGTAGCAGTGGTCTAGCCGCCTCCAAAAGTGGATTTTCTGCGACTTTAATCTCTTGCAAACGACGCTGCACTTCAGATGCAGCAATTGTATTCGAGTCCATTTCACTTATATCACGTGACTTGTTGTAGGTGGTATCACTCATGCGTTCTCTTTATTAGTCGTTTTTACAAATCCATATAATTAAATTGCAACAGCAATTAACGATCTCGAATGCCCCAAAGTTCCATTTTCAAGCCAGGGAAATTGCCTGCAATGTGCATTGCCAAACCGCCTGATTGCTCTAGTTGCTCCCATAATTTACCCGTTTGGCTCACTTCGAAATAAGTGTAGCCCGAGTTAAATGGAATCTGTCTTGGGGCGACAGGTAAGGTATCTAGCTCTATGCCAGGCAAGTGCGAACGGACTAAATCAATCAATCGCTCAAAAGGTGCAACTTTGGCTTGAGAAATAAATTGCTGCTGTAACATTTCTTTTGGCAGGTCGGCTTGAACACCCAACACAATCGAGCCAAAACTTTCTAATTCATTTGGTGAAAGCACCGCAAGATATACGCCATGTGGTCGATTCTCAAGTTCAATCATCTGAGCGCTTCGTTCCAAAACGACATTTAATAAGTGGCGTAAACTCAGTACCAAAGGTTCAATAGAAAACCGAGGATGTAAATGGTCATACTCAGGGAACACTTCAGGACGGCGTGTTTTACTATTCACAAAAGTCGACATTTCGCCAGCCAGTTGCAACAGCGTTTGATATAGCTCTTCTGGCGAAGTCTCAGGCACGCTCAACAAGTGTTTAAGCAATGGCTGATAGCGATTTAAAAGCTGTAAAATAAAGTAATCGGTCACTTCAGCAACCTGACTGCTGCGCACATCAGTACCGACCAGACGTTTAGCCAAAGCGTCTGCTCGCAAATTGGTCAGTCCATGAATCTCGATCAACCAGTCTTTTAATTGTTGGCTGGCCGCGAAACCTGTCACAGGTGGAATCAATGTCGAGTCCAACCGAATACTGCCATCTGATAAAATTTCTGACACTTTTGCGATAGGCAGACCAACCCAAGCATCGCCCATTTCTTTCGCGGGCACTAATTTCAAGCGTAAATGGCTCATTTGAACCAATTTGCTACCCATACCAATTGAATTGCTGTCACGCAACTCATACTCAAATGCAATATTTCTAGCCAATGAACGTCCCGCATCTTCTTCAAACGCGGTTTCTTCAGAGTTTGGCAAGCGAGCTGGCGTTGCTAAAAAAATCTCTTGTTCTAGTAATTCGTGAGTAATTTTCAGTGGCTGAGGTAAAGGCATATGCCCTGGCGCATCAAACGGTGTCCCGTCAATAAACAAACCCGTTGCACTTTTTAAAACTATCTTACCCAGATTTAAAGACTCAGTATCTATGGCGTAATGAGAAATACCCCAAAAAAAAGGGGATAACGTTAAAGAGCGACGGTGCGCATAATGCTCAAGATATCTTTCTTGCTGCTGCAAGTGTTGAGGACGCATAAACAAGCCCTCAGTCCACACGATTTTATTGTACCACCCCATGAAAATCCTCTTTCTTTTACACGAATAACTTTATTTTGCCTCGAGATCAATAACTTTAATCTCGTTATCATCATATTCAATTCTTAATTTGGCTTTTTTACTTGGTATAACGGAACGATACCAAGCAGCTTCAGGAGATGGCTGCAATTTATATGTAACGCGCCATATCGAGCGTGGTAAGTCTCTAAATTCAGCAATAAAACCAAGGACTGTCGTTTGAGAATTGCTCTTACGAGTAATTCGCTTTGTGTCTCCTGGTTTTAATATATATTCATTTTTTTCAAGCAAATCCGCTTGTAACACTTCTTTATCATTTTTTTGCAAGGTGAAAAAGTCAGCGGCCTCAAATGCGGCCTCCGACTTAAGCTCGTACACTTTAACCAATAAAGGAGAAGCACGACCTTGAACATCTTTATTTACTTTTGCCTGAGACACCAGTGTCAAATCAAGCTTTTGTTGCTCTTTTGGTTTAGGGTCAGATGACGCGCATGCGGTCACGAGTAAAGTTAAACACAACAAACTTATCTTTAATAACCATTTACGCACGTCATCCTCCCTATTTTTTAAAATTAAGAATCTTTGTTCAATTTAATGTCGTAAGTTGCAGTCACTGCACCTGCGCCACCACCTTGAGCATTTTGAACTTTGTATTCCATCTTAACTTTAGCGAAAGATAAGCGTACTTTTTCAAGCACTTTAACTTCATCTTTAGCATCAGCAGATTGACCTGTATAAGTCACGATAACATCGCTCATAGTGACAACCAAGTATTCAAAAGGCTTGCCACCCGCTTTACGAACAGTCAGCTTACACTCTGGAATGTGTTTACCCGTTAAACAATATTTCGCCAAATTAACAGAGGCTTTGTCATAAAAATGAGTAAACTCTAAGTCATGCACTGTTGCTTTGCCTGAACCACCGCCACCGCCAGCGTGCATGGTTGATTGTTGTTCCATTACCCATGAGTAGGTCAAGACATCAATCTCATTTTTGTGCGCGTCATCTGCTGACTCACCATCAATGCCATTGATTTTTAAGAAAATATCTTGTGCCATTGTAAATCCTCTCTATGCTTGTTAATTGCTATTGCTTATGCTGCTGTTTGTTTTACAGATGGTAGTTTTGCGACCAACCGTAAAGACACCGTTAAGCCCTCTAATTGGAAATGGGGGCGTAAAAAGAATTTTGCACTGTAGTAACCCGGATTGCCCTCAACCTCTTCAACAACCACCTCAGCAGCAGCCAAAGGACGGCGTGCTTTTGTTTCTTGAGTTGAGTTTGTTGGATCCGCATCGACGTAGTTCATAATCCATTCGTTCAACCAACTTTGAACTTCATCGCGCTCTTTAAATGAACCGATTTTGTCGCGAACGATACATTTCAGATAATGAGCAAAACGCGAGCATGCAAATAAATATGGCAAACGAGCTGACAAATTTGCATTCGCCGTTGCGTCTGCATCGTAGTATTCTTGTGGCTTTTGCAAAGATTGTGCGCCAATGAAAGCAGCATAATCAGTATTTTTGCGATGTAACAACGGAATGAAACCATTTTTAGACAATTCTGCCTCACGACGATCGCTGATTGCGATTTCAGTCGGGCACTTCATGTCTACGCCACCATCATCTGTTGGGAATGTATGGCAAGGTAAATTCTCTACAACACCGCCACTTTCAACACCGCGGATTGAAGTACACCAGCCGTAGTGTTTAAATGAACGATTGATGTTCACCGCCATGGCATACGCTGCATTGATCCAGTTGTATTTGCTGTGATCGCTACCGTCAGTGCTTTCTTCGAAATCGAACTCATCGACTGGGTTGGTTTTAACGCCATATGGTAAACGACCCAAGAAGCGCGGCATTGCCAAACCGATGTAACGCGAGTCATCTGACTGGCGCAAAGAATGCCAAGGTGCGTATTCAGTATTTTGGAAGATTTTGGTTAAATCACGAGGATTTGCCAACTCTTGCCACGAGTCCATTTGCATGACTGAAGGAGACGCACCCGAAATAAATGGTGTATGCGCCGCAGCGGCAACTTTACTAATTGATTGCAGCATTTCAACATCTGGTGGAGTGTGGTCAAAGAAATAATCCGCAACCATACAGCCATAAGGCTCGCCACCCAATTGACCGTATTCAGACTCGTAAATCGCTTTGAACAATGGGCTTTGATCCCAGCCGACGCCTTTGTAGCGTTTGAGATTCCGGCGCAACTCATTTTTAGAAACGTCCATGAAACGAATTTTCAACATTTCATCTGTTTCTGTGTTGTTGACCAAATAATGTAAACCGCGCCATGAGCTTTCTAAAGCTTGAAACTGCTCATGGTGAATAATCAAATTAATTTGCTCTGACAATTTGCGGTCAATTTCACCGATAATCGCGCTAATGGTGCGATAAGAGTCATCGCTCATCGTCACAGAGTTAACCAAAGCTTGTTCGGCCAAGGTTTTTACTGCTAATTCAACGGCTTCCTTAGCTTGTTCTGTTTTAGGCTTAAACTCTTTATTTAATAATGCACTAAACCCAGATTCTTGTAATGCTGGGGTATCTAATACTGCTGATTCAGCTTGATTCATAGTCTTAATCCCTTTTTAGTTATCGAATTAATTGGTTGCTTCTGGCTCTTGTGATGACTGTGGCTTTGGTGCGGCCGCCAAACTCTTCAACAATGCAGGGTCTTGAAGAAGTTGATTAATCAAGCTTTCTGCACCAGTTTTGCCATCCATGTATGTTTGCAAATTGGCCAATTGTGTACGAGCATCCAACAATTGTTTGAGTGAATCGACTTGTTCAGCAATACGAGCTGGCGAAAAATCATCCATACTATTAAAAGTAATGTCGACCATTAACTGACCTTCACCACTTAAAGTATTGGGAACTGCAAATGCCACACGTGGTTTAATTGCTTTCATGCGATCATCAAAATTATCCACATCAATTTCGAGGAACTTACGGTCAGCAACTGGCACCAACGGGTCAATAGGCTTACCTGACAAATCAGTCATCACCGCCATAACAAATGGCAGCTCAATTTTTTTCTCTGAACCATAAATCTCTACATCGTATTCAATTTGAACACGGGGCGCTCGATTGCGAGCGATAAACTTCTGTCCACTATTACTTACAGCCATTAGATGCCTCCACGGTTTTGGTTAAAAAACATAAACAATTATTAAAATTTAACAAATTACAATATTACCATCTTCAACGCTTACTTCAAGCTTATTTATAATCTTTTTAGATGAAAAAGATTCAAGCCATAAACGTCCAAGCTTTGGCAATATGTTCTTTTCAATAAAACCAATAACTAAGCGAGCACCCGTGTCTGTTGATAAACAGCTGTCGACAATGTGTTGTACAAGCTTATCAGAGTAAGCCAAATCCACATTGTGATTAAGAGCAAATCGATTCTTGATTTTATTCATTTGAATACGCACAATCTGTGCTAAATCATCTAATTTCAATGGGTAATAAGGCACGATAGTGACTCGACCCAAGAAAGCAGCTGGGAATACTTTCAACAACTCAGGAAAAATCGCCTCCCGCAAAGCTTCTGGTTCTGGCAACAAAGTCTCATCTTGGCATAAATTAGCCAGCACATCAGAACCTGCATTGCTTGTCAATAAAATGGTGGTGTTTTTAAAATCAATGTATCGCCCTTCACCATCTTCCATCCAGCCTTTATCAAACACTTGATAAAAAATCTCGTGAACGTCAGAATGCGCTTTTTCAATTTCATCAAGCAAAATCACACTGTATGGGCGACGACGGACCGCTTCAGTCAAAACACCACCCTCACCATAACCAACATAGCCAGGAGGCGCGCCTTTCAAAGTTGAAATGGTGTGTGCCTCTTGATACTCACTCATATTAATCGTGATGAGGTTTTGCTCACCACCATACAAAACATCCGCCAATGCTAAAGCAGTTTCAGTTTTACCAATACCCGATGTGCCTACGAGCATGAATACGCCGATGGGTTTATCTGGGTCAAGCAACTGCGCATAAGAGGTTTGTACACGATTGGCAATTTGATCGAGCGCATGATTTTGACCGATGACTCGCTTTTGCAAATCATTATCCAGAGACAAAACATTGACCATTTCGTCTTTCATCATTTTGCCAACGGGTATGCCTGTCCAATCAGAAACGATACTGGCCACCACCTCAATGCCGACTCGCTCATAAACCAAGGGCATGCCCACTTGAATCGACTTGAGCTTTTCTTCGATAGCTTTTATCTGAGTCTGCAAATCAGTCAAATGAGCGCCTTCTGCCGAGTCCTCTTCGGACAGTTTCAAAACCTGTTCGCGTGCTGCTCTCAACTCCTCAACAACTTCTTTTTCTTGCTGCCAACGTGCCTCAAGCACAGACAATTCTTCGGTATTCGTCTTTAATTCATTATCGACAACAACCAATCGTTCGTGCTGCGCACCGCCCGCATTAATTTCTTTCTGTAATAAATCCCGTTCGAGTTTTAGTGATGCCAATTTCATGCGTAAAGATTCAACCTGAGCAGGCGGCGCATTCAAAGAAAAGGCAACGCGTGCACAAGCGGTATCTAGCAAGCTGATGGCCTTATCGGGCAACTGACGTGATGGAATGTAGCGGTGTGATAAACGAACGGCCGATACAATCGCTTCATCCAGCATCCCTACTTTATGATGCTTAGTGAACACATCGACCAAGCCTCGAACCATGTTGATGGCATTAACTTCCTCTGGCTCCATGACTTGTAGCACTTGGAAGCGTCGCGTCAATGCAGGATCTTTTTCAATATGTTTCTTGTACTCACTCCAAGTCGTCGCACCCACGGTGCGCAAAGCGCCTCGCGCTAAAGCGGGTTTAAGTAAATTAGCGGCATCGCCTGTACCTTGAGCACCACCAGCACCGACGAGCGTATGGACTTCGTCAATAAACAAAATGACAGGCTCTTTAGACTTACCTACATCTTCAATCACGCCTTTTAAGCGAGATTCAAATTCACCCTTCATGCTCGCGCCTGCGAGCAAAGCACCAACATCGAGAGAAAGCAACTTAACGTTTTGCAGCACTGGCGGAACATCGCCGCTTGCTATCGCTAAGGCCAGACCTTCAACAACCGCTGTTTTACCAACGCCAGCCTCACCCGTTAACAACGGGTTGTTTTGACGGCGGCGCAACAAAATATCAATCATGCCGCGAATTTCACCCGAACGCCCTATCACGGGGTCAATTTTGCCTTGTCTTGCCTGCTCAGTTAAGTCAGTACAAAAACGCTGCAAACCACTTTTGTTCTTTTGCTCCGATGGCAAAGCATTGCTGGCTTCACCAGGCACACTGCTATCAAATTGTGAGCCATCGTAGCTATGCTCTTCGCCTTCAGGCGAACCTGATGACAAAGCTGGCAAATGCTCGATTTCATCGGTCGGTATTTTTCTGAATTGAGTCGAAATGCCGAACAATACGGTTCTGAATTCTGGAATTTTTAGCAGAACGGCTAACAAATAAGCACTTCTAATGCTTGACGACTCAAAATACAATGTTGAGTAGACCCAAGCACGCTCGATTGCTTCGGTGATGTGATGAGAGAAATCACTAATAGAACTTGCACCATTTGGCAACGCCATCAGCGCAGATGTGATGTCACGTTCCAAAACGGGCATATCAAACTGATAATGTCGCGCTATTCTGTGTATATCGCTATCTGGCAATTGTACAATTTGTTGAAGCCAATGCACCAACTCAACGTAAGGATTGCCTCGCAACTTACAAAAAACTGTCGCCCCTTCTACTGATTTAAATAAAGTGGGGTTTAACTTACCAAACAGTGCCGACCTAGAAATATCCATCATTCTCCCTTATGCAGCTATATATTAATATTCTATGCTGCGAAACGACTTAACAAACCAATCTATCTCTACACGATTCAACCAGTTCAATAAGACAGGCTGAATTATAGACAGAGATTAATAGATTATTCAATATATATCTTAAAAAAATTTACACATATTACATTCTTAACTTCTTAAACCTTAACGCATCATGGTAACTATCTGAGCAACAATTAGGAATTAAAATTACAAACCTGTTAGTTATATTAAATACAATTAAAAAAACTGGTAAATCATACTATATCTTTTAGAAAACCACATCATTTTTTTAAAATAATACTTGAAGGCAAGTGCCGATAAATTTTCAATCTCATAAAAAAATCCCGCTTATTGAAGCGGGATGTTCAAATACACTCAAACCAATAATGAACCGTTATTCGACCTCACCCTTCAAGGTCACTTCAATCCGTCGATTGGGCATCAGGCAGGCAATAACCTGAGGTGATTTTGCACCTGGACAGCTCACCACTGGATTGGAAGCCCCACGACCTTCGGTTTGGATTAAATGAGCTGGCACACCTTGTTGAACTAAAAAAGCCTTAACCGTTGCAGCTCTGGCTTCTGACAAACCTTGATTATAGGCTTGCGAACCCAAACGGTCGGTGTAACCCACAATCGAAATTGAGTTTAATTTAGCTGGACTTGAGTTAATTTTTGAAGCCAATTGGTTTAGAACCGCACGACCTGGTGGCTGTAGACTGTTCAAGTCTGAACGCCCAAAGGCAAACAGTCCATCGGCTGACAATGTCAAAGGTTTGGCCACCGCAGGTTTGGCTTTTGGATGCAAAAAGTTTTCGCATTGCCCATCTTTCCAGTAAGTGGCTTTGACACGATATTTCTCATCGTATTGCACCTGATATTGGCA
>NZ_SNZE01000004.1 GCF_004363775.1 Hydromonas duriensis | reverse complement strand
ACCCAGACTTTGCCTTTGTTGGGGAGGTTGAGGACTTTGGTGAGCGGTCGGACAACAGCTGGGGCTGCAGGGGCTGCTTGTGCCGTGGCTGCCGCGCCTTTGTCATTCGCTTGCGCGACCAAAATCGCTTCACGGCTTGTCGCCGCTTGCGTTTGTCCCGCTACATCCACACTCCCAGCGACCACTTCTTGCGCGTAACTGGGCAATACTCCCGATGAAATTAATAAACACATCAATAGGGATAACCGATTAGTACGCATCTTACACCTCTCTAAACTCAAACTTAATTTATTAAAAACGGCCCCGACAAGCGTTAGCCTCTTAAATATACTTTTTTTAAATGCACTTACAAAAGCACATCAAAGTTTACAAACTGCTTACTCAAATAACCGCATCCCGATAGGAAGTGTTTTGCATTGCAATGTCTGGTGATATTCATATTAAATTATTTTTTTGTAACACCATAAAGGACAAAACAACTAACAAATAAGCAGCAAAGTAAAAATTCAACCTAATTTGGGTGGGATTCTAGCACACAACAACAAAAACAATGTAAACAAAAGTAAATGAAGAACCACATTTAAAAATAAAAACTAATTAGTTGGGTGGGAATTAGTTATTTTTGTTGTTTTTTAAACAAATTGATGGGATTGTACTCATACGTACAACCTAAATAAGCATTGAAAATAATCTACTAAGATATCAATAAATAATCGATTAACATTGAACCGCGCTTTTAACGTAGTTTTTCAAACGATTTTTGATAAAAAACATTGGAGCAACAACGACTTAATCAGCTATCCACCTGAAAATTCAATCATCATTTTTTAAGCAAGTGATGCCTATAAAAACAAGCCTTCTGTTTATTTGTATTCGCCTGAAATAAGGCATACTTCTGTCACTAAAACTACATTTCGCAAAGATGAACACTCATTCATTTAAAACACAATTACCAAAGCTAGGGCACGCGCCCCTTATTTATGCACATCGCGGTGCAATGGCTTATTGTCCGCAAAACACACTTCCCGCTTTTGCACTGGCTTGGGCAATGGGGGTAGACGGCATCGAGCTGGATGTTCAGTGTTCAAAAGATGGCGTGCCTTTGGTATTTCATGATGACACTTTAGAGGCGTTGACCGATGGTGCTGGGCGCACGCGCGACCATGATTGGGCATATTTAGCGCAACTGGATGCGGGCTCTCACTTTTCTGCCGAATTTAAGGATTGTCGTATTCCTACGTTGGAGGCTGTATTACGCGCCCGTCCGTTCGGAACTTTCGTTAATATTGAATTAAAAACTGAATTGCCTTTTGACAACGAACCAAATGCAAGCACACGGGATAATCGACCTGTATTAATGCCAGAACCGCTTTCTGCAACAGAAATCGAAGCTCGGCGCATTGCCCAACGAACCGCGGACTGCGTCCAAGCTGTTGCTCAAGATGTACCTGATTTACTGGAGCATCTGATTATCACCAGTTTTCATCCTGCGGCAATTGAGGCTTTTCATGTCCTCATGCCCAGCGTTGCAATCGGGCATTTGTTTAGCCGCTCGACTCAATTCAGTACATCGCCAATGATGAGTAAGACACCCAATTTAACTCTACATTTGGATGTCAACGATGTGTCACAAGCGGATATTGAACAAGCCCATGCGGAAGGCAAACACGTCAATTGTTGGACGGTCAACGAAATTGAAGACGCGCAACGCCTGATTGACTGGCATGTGGATGGTATTTTGACGAATTACCCAGATATCATGATGGCGTTGCTAAAAGAAAGATAAACCGATGCACTTAATCAATAACGGTGATTCCCTCTCAAAATATACTGATAAAAAAAGCCTCCTATTTTGAATAGGAGGCTTTTAAAAAATAACTGCGAATCATTTAAACATTTATCGCGGCAATCGCTTTTTATCAACCAGCAATTGCACCACAGTGTCAGACACTTTCATAATGCCTTGCACGCCTAGACCTTTTAACGCTGTTTGATTGATGCGTGCGCTATCTCGCAACGCCACACGCAAGCGTCCGCCTGCCACTAGTTTGATGCTATGAACATTGTCATCACCGCCCAGTGCACGAGACCAGTCAAGGTGATTCAATATGGTTTTAGTCATGCTGTAATCATCTGAAGCCTGAGTCTGTTGACCTTCACCTGCTTGACCCGCACCCAATGCGGCTCGAATTTCATCAGAAATAATATCCACTTCTGGCCCAATGACCACTTGGATATTGGTATCAGACAATTTAATCAAGCCACGCGAACCCAGTGTTTTCAGTGCTGCTTCATCAATGGTCGCATTATTCACTACGGTCAAACGTAAACGTGTCGTACACGCATCAACTGCTTTTAAATTGCCGGCCCCGCCTAAAGCCGCAACAAACGCCTCACCGCGTGAAGAGTTACTAGCCGCGCTTGTTTGTGTTTGAGACTCAGTTTTGTCTTCGCGCCCAATGGTCATCAAGTTAAATTTTTTGATAAAAAACGTGAATAAACCATAGTAAACCAGTGCGTAAACTGCGCCGACAGGCAATAACAGCAAAGGATTTTGACCTTTATTACCCGACAACACATAATCGAACAAACCCGCAGAAAACGTAAAGCCCAAACGCACATCTAACGCATGCATGACCGCCAAAGAAATACCTGTCAATACAGCATGAATCGCATACAGCACAGGGGCTAAGAACATGAATGCAAACTCAACAGGCTCAGTCACGCCCGTTAAAAATGAGGTTAAGCCCATTGACAGCAGCACCCCACCCACCACGGGGCGATTTTCTGGTTTTGCACAACGGTACATCGCATAACACGCTGCGGGCAAACCAAACATCATGATGGGGAAAAACCCTGCCATGAAAGCACCTGCAGTCGGGTCACCTGCGAAGAAGCGGTTTAAATCGCCTGTTGCCACTTTGCCAGCAACATCGGTGTAGTTACCAAATACAAACCAAATAAACGAGTTCAAAATATGGTGTAGCCCTGTAACCAACAACAGACGGTTCAGTACACCATAAATAAACAGCCCCACGCCACCTGCGCCAATCAGCCAGTGACCAACATGGTCAATGCCCAACTGAATCCAAGGCCAGACAAAACCAGCAACGACACCAACGAACAGCATCGAAAAGCCCGTCACAATCGGCACAAAACGTTTACCACTGAAAAAAGCCAAATACGGCGGCAGTTTAAAATCCTTGTATTTGTTGTACAACATACCCGCTGAAATACCCGCGATGATACCCGCCAATACACCCATATTTAGGACAACTGGCTGACCTTTTTCATCCATCTGCACAAAGCTTTTAAACGCTTCATACTGCAACAGCGTATCGGGCATCGCCTTTAAAACCGCCGTCAACACCAAGAAGCCAATAGCCCCTGCCAAACCCGCGGTGCCGTTGTTTTCTTTTGCAAAACCAACGGCCACCCCAATGGCAAAAATCAAAGCAAGGTTGCCAAAAATAGCATCGCCCGCTTGCGCCATCACTTTAATATTCAATAAATCAGGTTGTCCCAAACGCAACAATAAACCTGCCACAGGTAAAACGGCGATTGGCAACATCAGGGCACGCCCCAATTGTTGTAAGCCGTTGAGTCGATTCATTATGCTCATGTCTTTATCTCCTAGAATCATTCATCATTAAAATTTGAATTTTTTACGACTTATTTTTACATTGATAACACCTAGATTTAGTCATCATTTTATGACCTCCCTTTTTTTAAGACGTTTTACCAAAGCTTTGCTTCATCAAGCCCCTCACGGCTTCAGCCGATTCCAAACGCAGTGCATCTTGTGCCAACCGCTGACAATCAGCAAATGACAAGGTGCGCACTAAATCTTTCACCTCAGGTACCAGCGGCACAGACACGGACAGTTCATTCACGCCCAAACCGACTAAAATCGGCACGGCCTCTAACTCAGAAGCCACTGCGCCACACACGCCCACCCACTTTTGATGGGCTTGCGCGCCTTTAACGGTCATGTCAATCAAGCGCAGTAAAGCGGGGTTTAGAGCATCCAACTGCGCGGCCAAGTGTGGATTACAACGATCCATCGCCATCGTGTATTGTGTCAAATCATTACTGCCAATTGAGAAAAAATCAGCATATTTAGCAAGTGACTCCGCCATAATCGCGGCCGCAGGCACTTCAATCATGATGCCCAACTGCGGACGTTCGCTAATGCCCAATTGTGTCGCCAACTCATCCACACGCGCACGAATGTGTTTGATTTCAGCCACTTGCGTAATCATCGGCAACAAAATGCGCAGTTGACTCAACGGTTTGACTTGCAACAACGCACTCAGCTGCACATCAAGCAACTCAGGACGAACCAGCGCAGAGCGCACACCACGCAGGCCGAGCACAGGGTTTTCTTCTTGCGGCAATTGCAAGTACGGTACTTCTTTATCCCCGCCCACGTCCAAGGTGCGAATGATAACGGGCTTATGCGCCAAGGTATCGATAATGGCTTGGTACGATGTCACTTGTTCTTGAATGCTGGGGGCTGATTGACGCTCAGAAAATAAAAACTCAGTGCGTGTCAAGCCGACGCCATCAGCACCCATGCGCACACCTTCTTGCGCATCGCTCACGCCTGCAATATTCACCGCAACTTCTATCTCACGACCATCGACTGTCCGCGCATGGCTGTGGGCGTGCACCATCATGGCTTGTCGGCGTTGCTCATCATGCGCGATGATGTCTTGCAACTGTTTCAATTCTTGCGCTGTTGGCTGGGTTTTGCACACACCTTCTTTTGCATCCACAATCAAGATTTGTCCGTCACGCACCTGATTGACTTTTGTGCCACAAGCCACCAGCATCGGGATGCCTAAGCTACGAGTTAAAATCGCCACATGCGACGTTTTGCCGCCTGCGGCGAGCACAATGCCTTTTATTTTTTCTTTGGGTAATGCCGTCAATTGTGATGGGGTTAAGTCGTGGGCGATGATGATAGATGCTTGATTGACTTCAACTTTTGCATCTTCTACCCCCAACAAGGCCTTTAGCACTTGCAATCGCACATCTTGCAAGTCTGTAATGCGCTCAAACAACAGTTCGTTGTTTAAGGATTTTAAACGTTCAATTTGAGTTTCAATGCTGTGATAAAAAGCATACGCGGCACTTTTGCCCTCACGCATGAGCTGAACACTGGACGACAACAACGCGGGGTCTTCCAACAATGCCAAATGCGCGGTCAAAATATCACGCAATGCGCCTGTGTTCTGATGAATATTGTTTTGCAACTTACCTTTGACTTGCTCCAAAGCTGCAAAGAGTTTCTTTTTCTCTTCATCGTCAGAAGATGAAGCCAGTTCTTCAAAATGCGGCACTGTTTCACGAACACACAAAGCAGGGCCAAAGGTCAAACCCGATGAGGCGACAATTCCAGAAAAGCCTCCCTCAACCTCAGCCAACGCCGCCGCGCCAATTGTTGTGGGTGTCTCGACTTCAGCAACAGAGTGATGCGCCACCACTGGGGTTTGCAAGGCATGCACCACGGCTTCTAACGCTTGGACAGCGTCGTCACCCTGCGCACTGACGTCCACTTCATCATTTTCTTGTACGCCTAAGCCCATCAAAGACACGATGCTTTTGGCGTTTGCTTGCTCGTGATTAAACTGAATGCTGATGGTCGAATTAAACTGGCGGGCCACGTTTTGAATCAGCGCGGCTGGACGGGCATGCAAGCCGCCTGAATGCAGCACCGAAGTACGCTGTTGAAGCACGTCCCCTTGCGTTGTGGATATACCATCTATCGCCTGCTTAGGCGTTAATGTAAAAAGTAAAGTCTCACCCACAAACGCTTCTGAGTGGTCCGCTTTAACCATATCAAACTCATCTCCATTGGTCAAAACCACCATGGTGAGCATGGATGGGGCTTTCTGACTCACGGCATCCCAATCCACTTCAATAATGGCTTGCCCCAAGTCAACCGAATCACCTTGCTTGACTAAAGTTTTAAAGCCCACGCCCTTCAACTGAACGGTGTCAATGCCTGCATGCACTAAAATTTCAGCACCTCCTGTCGTTTTCAGAGTGAACGCATGTCCAGTTTTAGCCAGTTGAATAATGACACCATCACACGGCGTAACCACCGTCGAACTCATGGGGTCTATCGCAACACCATCGCCCATGACCAAACCCGAAAAAACGGGGTCAGGCACTTGGCTCAACGGCACAACAAAGCCTGCGAGTGGGGCAAATACGTTGTTAAATTTCATTGATTCGGTCTCCTATTTATAAGCCTATGTGTCTCTACGGACATTTGATTTAATTTGATTTATTGTGTTCGTTGGGTTGGGTTAATGGAACTACACTGTGACGGTCACTTTGGATAAATGCCGCGGCTCGTCTGGATTTAAACCTTTGGCTTCCGCCAAACGGGCTGCCATCAAATAAAACGCCTGAATCGCTAAAATTGGATCCAACGCTTCATCACACGTTGTGCCAATGGTCAAATGCCGTTGAGCGACATCACTTGAAGCCGCTAAAATCACGTTCGCCCCTCGTCCTTGCATTTCTGTCGCCAAAGCCAACAAGCCTTCTTGCGCCTGACCTTTGGGGGCAAAAACCAATAATGGATAGCCTTGCTCGACTAAAGCCATTGGACCATGCTTAATTTCAGCCGCCGAAAACGCTTCAGCTTGAATGCCGCAGGTTTCTTTTAGTTTCAAAGCGGCTTCTAAAGCAATGCTAAAACCTAAACCACGCCCAACAATCATGATGCGCTCGGCATTTTGCAACACAGGAATGGCGGCACTCCAGTCATAACATTCACCCATTTTCAACTGCTCGGGCAACTCATTGAGTCCTGTCAATAAATTTGAATCGCTGCTCCAATGCGCCACCAAGCGAGCGGCGGCGGTCAAAGAAGCAATATAACTTTTGGTCGCAGCCACACTGCGCTCAAGCCCCGCATCCAAAGCAACCAAGTCATGAACCACCTTGCCCAGCGGAGCTGTGACGTCATTCACCATGCCTACGGTATACGCGCCTAAATCTCGCAGTTGCTGCATGGTTTGCAATAAATCGTGGCTTTTGCCCGACTGTGACAACGCCACTGCAAACTGACCTTTGACTTTCAAGGGTGCTTGATACATGGTTTGCAAAGACATGGGCAAAGACACCATGGGTATACCCATGCGTTGCATCGTCAAATAAGCAAAATAATTCGCCGCGTGGTCGGAGCTGCCTCTGGCGACAGTGAGCCCGCACGAAGGGGACAATGCAATTAAGCGTTGAGCAATGCCTTTGAGTAAGTCATCTGAATTTTGCTGTTGTTTAGTGACCGCTTGCGCTGCTGACTTAGCTTCTTGGTACATGAGTGAATTCAATTCGTTCCCCTTCGACATAAACTTCTACAATTTTCAGATGAGCATCCAACACCACCACGTCGGCCCATGCACCCGTTTCCAATCTGCCTCTATCCGCCAAGCCTAGATAGTCGGCTGGAAATAATGACAACATATTTGAGGCTTCTTCTAAACTCATGCCAATGGATACCAAATTGCGCAAGGCCTGATCCATCGTCAACGTGCTGCCCGCCAATGTGCCATCAGCCAAACGCACGCCGCCCAAGCACTTGTTCACTACTTGCGAGCCCAGCTTATATTCGCCATCAGGCATGCCCGCCGCCGCCGTCGAATCCGTGACGCAAAATAGCCGCGGTATCGCGCGGTGTGCGCAGCGAATGGCTCCTGGGTGAACATGTAACAAATCAGGGATAATTTCTGAATATTCCGCATGCGCCATCGCAGCGCCCACCATCCCAGGTTCGCGGTGCTTTAATGGCGTCATGGCATTGAACAAATGAGTAAAACCAGATGCGCCTTTTTCCAAAGCCTTCACGCCATCTTCATAACTACCCAGTGTATGACCAATTTGAACCCGCACACCTTTTCGGCTCAAATGCTCAACCATGTCCAAATGCCCTTCTAGTTCAGGCGCAATCGTCACTAAGCGAATATCAACCAAGTCACACAACGCATCTACTTCTTGGATAAAAGCCCGCTTGGCATGCGCAGGTTGCGCACCCAGTTTACTGGGGTTGATGTAAGGCCCTTCTAAATGCACACCCAAAACACGCGCACTACCTGTCGGGCGGACTTGGGTGTTCACTTGAATGTGTTTTAAGACCGTCTGAATTTCAGCCATTGGCGCGGTCATTGTGGTCGCGAGCAATGATGTTGTTCCAAACTGCACATGCAAACGCGCCACATCGGTGACCGTCGCCCCACCTTGCATGATGTCGACACCTCCGCCGCCATGCACATGCACATCAATGAATCCGGGCAACACATAGCGTTGAGCACCCTCACTCGCGGGCGCTGAACCTGTGACCTCACCAATTTGACCATTCGGCATGACATGCAACGCGCCGTCCAACCAGCCCTTGCTTGTCAAGATACGTCCCGTTATAGTGCTGTGGCTCATGTTGTTCCTCTTTATTTTCTGAGTTCAGCGACAAAATCATAGTAGTCACTGCGACAGTACGTATGCGTGATTTCAATCGGCACATCATCCACCGTGAAACCAAGACGCTTCATCAACAGCATCGCCTCACCCACTCGAACACCTGCCAATGCGGCAATTTCTGGACTTGCATTCACCGCCCGCACATGCTGCAAAGCGCGAACCACCGAACACGCATTCGCATCAAAAAACGCATACAACGACTGTGCTAACTCCAAGGGTTTGGGCAAAAAAGCCACGGGCACGGTCGAATACTCAATCGCCATCACCACCCCATCCACCCAACGTTGCCGCTTTAAACGAGCAACACGATCGTGACTGGACAACCCCAATTGAATCGCTTCTTCACTATTCGGCGTATCAATGCGCCGCTCTAGCCACACAGAAGATGGGTCAAAACCGCGTTGACGCAACTGTTCTGTAAAGCTGGTTAAACGTGACAGCGGTTGTTCAATATGAGGGGTGATGAAAGTGCCCGAACCATGTTGACGACTCACCAAACGCTTTTCAATCAAAACATCCATTGCTTTGCGAGCGGTCACACGAGACACGCCAATGTGTTCAGCCAACACGCGCTCCGACGGTAACGCCTCATGGGCACGCCACCAACCTGAGTTAATCGCTTCAGCTAACTTTTTTGCCAATTGCAAATACAAAGGTGTCGCCAAGGCGTCATCTGGTTTAAGTAGCAACCAGTGTGCGTCGTTCATGCGCGTCTCCTTTGTGGGTTAAAAATGATTTATAAACACCAATTAAATACCACTTTAATACCATAAGAATACCAAGTCAATACCAATTTAAACATCTCTCTAAAAAATGGGGTGTGTCTCAGTTCGAAATTTGAGGGACTTTAAAAAAACAGGTCAAGCTATGTTATGCTTAAGCCATGAAAAAAACTTGACCTAAACCAAATCGTGTTACCCCTGCGATGGGGGCTGGAATCAATAGCCATTGTTTGGAGCTTTGAAAAAATCGTGCGGTTAATGCCTGAGACAGTTGCTAAAAAACGTGGTTTTTACAACAAGAAAACAGATATTTCAAACTGAGGCAATACCGATTGGTTTATATAAAAATAAAAAAAGCCATCGAATGAATGGCTTTTTTATTTGAGGCTTATCTTACTAAAGCTCTGACGCAAAAGCTTTGAGCTCGTTCTAAATAATTTTCAGGCAAGCAAAAAACAGATAGTAATTGCCTTCCAACGGGTTCCAACTCAACTTTATCAATGGTAAATTTATTCATGAGGGCGACATCGCTTATATTTTCAAAATTTACCTTTTCTACTTCTGTCATATCGTATGTCGTGGTAAATAAAACATCTACTACTTTATTTGCATATTGGTCAAGTAAATTCCCTTGATTAACAAAAGTTACCGTTGAGTATTGCCCAGGTTTCTTTTCTTTTATTTTTTTCAGAACATCCATCATGTCAGATGCCGAATCAAGCACATACATATTTTCATGCCTTGTTTCTTTCGGTTTAAGAGTTATTTGCAAATTTTTTGAGCCTTCACCCCTATAGCTTTCTATTTTGTCCGAAAGACCGCCTATTGACTCTTCTTTAACTTTTGCTGCGAGTTGACTTGCTTTGATCTCAGCCTTTTTTTCGTCGCTTAAAGATAAATTGTAAATTACAACTGGAATCCAAAAAACAAAAAATGCAGCAAAAAAATTTTTCGTTTTACTTTTTAAATTAATGCGTTTGAAAGTAAATAAAGCTAAAGTAAAGCTAATAATAAGAAGTACCATAAATAATCCACCCTTTTTTAAGTTTAACTGACTAGAATTGTAGCAAAAATGGCGTTCTCTTTGGCAATACAAAGTAAAATTGAACAGGTAAGCATCCGCTTAACATTCTCCAATACGATTCTTTTTATTTGACCAATATGAATACATCAAACTTAGTCTCAACACCCTCGATTCCTCGTCGATTTGCAGCCTGTTTATACGAATTTGTGTTGCTGTTCGGCATTTATTTCATCACGGGTGGTCTGATTCAAGTGTTATTCACTTTAATCGGACAAAAAACACCGATTTGGTTCACGCAATTGGTGATTTTTTTGATGTTTGGCTTTTATTTCACATATTCATGGCGCAAGGCTGGGCACACGTTGGCGCAAAAAACATGGCACATTCAAGTTGTGCAATTGGATGGAAAAACCTTACTGACGAATAAACAGGCGTGGCTGCGCTACATTTTGAGTTATTTTGGCGTATTGCCAGCCCTGCTATTGCTGTACACCCAAATTCATGGGCAAATATCCGCTTCTGGTGACAACGCGACCGCGGTGTACATTCAAACGATTGGGTTCTTGAGTTTAAATTGCGTGGCGTTATTGGGCACGGCACTCATGAACAGCGAACGCCGCACCATCCATGAGGTTCTTTCAGAGACCCGCAGCGTTTATTTCACTAACAAAAACTCACGGTAATGTTTCAACTCATCAATTGATTCATACACATCTGCTAAGGCCGTGTGACGGGTCGCTTTTTTAAAGCCATCGTACACGCTCGGATGCCAGCGTTTGGCGAGTTCCTTTAGGGTGGAGACATCTAAGTTGCGATAATGAAAATGTTTTTCTAATTCGGGCATGTGCTGCGCCATGAAGCGACGGTCTTGGCAGATTGAGTTGCCGCACATCGGCGATTTGTTCGCGCCAATGTATGCCCTCAAAAAATCAAGTAACTGTTCACTTGCATCCCTCTCCGTCAAGGTAGAGGCTTTGACTTTATCAATTAATCCCGATTGACCGTGCGTGCGGGTGTTCCAAGCGTCCATGCCATTGAGCACGTCATCGGATTGATGTATCACCAATACAGGTGCTTCGGCGACGGTATCAAGGTTTGCATCGGTAATCACCACCGCAATTTCAAGAATTTTATCGGTCAAAGGGTTAAGCCCTGTCATTTCCATGTCCAACCAAATCAAGCGATTGTCATCGCGGGGGATTTTGTTTTGCGGGGTGTTTTCTGTCATAATGCAATCTTTCATAATCCGAAAAATGGAAGGTTCAATGGAACATTTGCTGGGCGATTTTTTCAACAATCCGAGTTCAACTTTAAGAGTGCTGTTCATCATCGCGTGCGCGGCGTATTTTACCGTAAAGTGGTGGCTGTCCGAACGGCAAATGCGTTACATCACTCACCATATGGATGCAGTCCCTGCGCCTTTTGACTCTCAAATCACATTGAACGAGCATCAATTTTCTGCGCGCTACGCCTTGGCGCGTCTGCGCTTTGGTCGTTTCGGTCTTGTTGTCTCGACTGTTGCTCTGTTATTTTGGACTCTGGGCGGCGGGTTGAATATTTTAGCGCACTGGGTACTGGCTCACGTCACCGACCATCCTTTGCATTTTGGTGTTGCCTTCATGGTGCTGTTCAGTTTAATCGGCAGTATGATTGAGTTGCCGTTGTCTTATGTGTCGCAATTTAAAATTGAAGCGGGCTTCGGTTTTAACCACATGACCATACGCTTGTGGTTGGTGGATATGCTAAAAAATGCAGTATTGTCTGCGGCCATCGCACTGCCGTTGCTCTACGGCATTTTGCAGTTCATGGCATTGATGCCTCAAACATGGTGGCTGTGGGCGTGGTCTTTGTTTATCGCGCTCAATGTATTGATGATGTGGCTATATCCAACAGTGATTGCGCCTCTATTTAATACATTCACGCCGCTGGATGAAGGTGATTTAAAGCAACGTTTAGATGCATTGCTCAACCGTTGCGGCTTTAAAAGCAACGGCATGTTTGTGATGGATGGTTCGCGCCGTTCAGCGCATGGCAACGCGTACTTCACTGGCTTTGGCGCAAATAAGCGAATTGTATTTTTTGATACATTGCTCAAGCAATTGACTGAACCGCAGATTGAAGCGGTGCTGGCCCATGAGCTGGGGCATTTTCACCACAAACACATTCTGCGCCGCATGTTGATTATTTTGCCACTGAGCTTGCTGATATTTGCCGCATTGGGCTATCTGGCGAACCAAACTTGGTTTTACGACGCATTGGGGGTTAGTCCGAGCGCATTGCAAGCACAACCCACTCATTTATTTGCCGTGGGCATGGTGCTCTTTAGTTTAGCCTTGCCCGTTTTTACATTTATATTGTCTCCAATTGCATCGAACGGTTCACGCAAAGACGAATTTCAAGCCGATGAATTTGCGGTCAACAACAGCAATGGACAAGAGTTAATCAACGCACTGGTGAGCATGTACCAAGAAAATGCCAGTTTTGTCGGAACCGACCCCTTGTATTCACGGTTTTATGATTCTCACCCACCCGCATTGATTCGAGTCGCGCGTTTACAAAAATTACTCGAGGGCAAAGCATGAGCACCACCCCCATGCGCATCATTGCCAGTTACGGTCATCAGTTCCTCGCGCTCACACTTGATAAGCGCACCGATATGGACGCGAGCGCATACATTCAACTGGTCGCTCGCGGTAAAAAACAAGGTTACGCAGTCGGTGACATCGTGAACGTCACGCCCACATCGAACAACCAAGGGGCGATTGAATCGTTACAAGAACGACGCAACCATTTTTATCGCTCCGAATTTAACAAACAAAAAAACCTCGCCGCCAACATCGACCAAGTGGCCATTGTCTGCGCCACTGAGCCTGCTTTTTCGGAGGAGCTGCTTGGACGCGCGCTGATTTGTGCTGAAGTTGCTGAGATTGAGGTCTTAATCATCTTGAACAAAGTCGATGTCAGCGACAAACTGGCATCAGCGCGAGCCACCTTATCGCTCTATCCTCAACTGGGTTATCCGCTGATAGAGGTATCCAGCAAACAAGCAGACTCTCTTGATACCGAATTAAAACCCCATTTGGCAGGCAAAACCACACTGCTCATGGGACAAAGCGGCATGGGCAAGTCCTCGCTCATCAACGCTTTGATTCCAGATGTGCAACTCAAAACGCGTGAGATTTCAAGCGTACTCAACAGCGGTAAACACACCACCACATTCACTCGCTTATTTGACTGTGACATCAACGGGCAGGCTTCAGACATCATTGACTCGCCGGGTTTTGAGCAATTTGGCATGGCGCAATTTTCATTGTCACAAATCCAACATGCGATGCCCGAATTTAAACCCTATCTCGGCCAATGCCGTTTCCACAACTGTAAGCACTTACAAGAGCCGCAATGCGCCGTACTGGCGGCCATTGCAGAAGGGCAGATTACAGAAAAACGCCACCAATTTTATTTACGTTTAATGGAACAGCTCGATTATTACGACCATGCACGCTATTAAAAACACGCCATGAATACCAACGCCCCCTACCACGACCAAGATGAAGAAACGACGCAACCGATGTTGCGCCCTGCCATTCAGGTGCTTGAGCGTGCCAATGATTTGCTCAACGTCCTCGCTCAAAACAACCAAGCCATGAGTTTGAAATCGCTGTCCGAACAAACAGGCCTGCACATTTCAACGACTCACCGCATCTTGAACGACCTTGTTCTCGCACGCATGATAGACCGCCCCTCATCGGGGCATTATCAACTTGGCATGCGTTTGCTTGAGTTGGGCAACCTCGTTAAAGCACGGCTCAATGTGCGCGATGTCGCCCTCCCGATTATGAAGTTATTGCACCAGCAAACCCGCCAAACCATTAACCTATCCATGCGCCAAAATGATGAAATCATTTACATTGAGCGTGCATTTTCTGAACGTTCAGGCATGCAAGTCGTGCGCGCCATTGGTGGTCGTGCCCCTTTGCATTTGACTTCGGTTGGTAAGCTGTTTCTCGCCCAAGATGATAAAACCGCATTATTGTCATACGCCACCCGCACCCAGCTCAAAGGGCAAACAAAAAACAGCATCACCACCCTTGAAAAATTGCACAAAGAGCTGGACTGGGTGCGCATGAATCACTTGGCACGTGACCGCGAAGAATTAGAACTTGGCGTCTCGTGCATGGCAGCGGGCATTTATGACGACAGCCATCAATTGGTCGCTGGGTTATCCATCTCGGCTCCTGCGGAGCGGGTGCAAGAAGCGTGGGTGAAGTTGTTACAAGAAGCGGCTTACAAAATTTCACATGCCATGGGTTATTCGGCAAAATCAAACAAACACCATTTGGGTACTTAAAAAAACCCCACTCTCTAATACGGAGACAGACATGCCCAACGTTTTTAGACACAATGACGCCTTTGACATTGGCGTGAAAATCGGCACCTTTAATTTGCGCAATTTTGCCAAAGCGGGCTTTCAATTTTATGCCAACCAAGACCCCTATACTCAGCACGAGTATGATGCCAAAATCGCTTGGACGGCGGCACAAATTGACAGCATGAACGCAGACATTATTGTCTTTCAAGAAGTGTTCCATCTCGATGCTTTAACAGAAGCTGTGCGTGCCAGCCGAACCATGAAACACGCGAAAATCATTGGACGCGATGCGGTCGGCATGCCCCCTAAAAACAGCCTCGTCCCGCAAGTCGCCATAGCCACCCGTTTGCCCTTGGCCGAAGAACCCAACTGGGTCAGCCATTACAGCAAAGACTTCACCGTCACGCCGCCTGGTTACGAAATGCCCCTTTCACACATCACTCGCGCAGTTCTGCATGTCGCAGTGACCTTGCCCAATGAGGTCAAGCTGCATGTGCTGGGTTTACATTTAAAATCAAAACGGCCTGATTATTTACATGACGAAGACGAGTCAAACCCCGATGATTTGGCGCTAGCCACGTATCGCTCTTTGATGCGTCGTGGCGCAGATGCAATTGGTATACGCCAATACTTAAATGGACTGCTGCAACGCAATCACGAACCGTGTGTTGTGACGGGAGATTACAACGACCACGCCCATGCTGTGAGCACACAAATCATTGCGGGCTCTGGGCGTTTTGGCAAAAGTTTTTATGATTTTCAATTGTTTGATGCGATGCGCATCCAAACCAAGAATGACCCTCAACGCTACGTCGCTTACACACATATTCACGAAGGCGCATTGGAAGTCATGGACCATGTATTTGTCTCAGAGGAGTTCCATCCGCAATCTCGTAACCAAATAGCCCAAGTGCGCGAAGTATTCAGCTTGAACGACCATTTACACAGCCACTCGCCTGAAACCTCAGATCATGGGCAAACAGTGGCGCATTTACTATTCAAACGCTCAAACACTTGAGACACACAATCTGATACCGTCAGAATGTCATAGCGTAAACGTGTCCGTATTAATCGGACACGCCCAAAGCATGATGATAACGGTGACGAGCGTTAAGCAATTGTTTAAACGCTTGTTTGGCAGCCAACACATCTTTGGCTGCAACAGCCTCATGTACTTCTGTCATGCCCTGCTTCAACTCATCCATGCCGTCCAAATAAATATACTGTTCCGCTGGCGTGCCGTCATAAGCCTCATGACTGGCACTGTCGAGCAGGCGTTCAAATAACAACACGTTGTGCTGAAACGACTCTAAATTTGGACTGCTCAACACATCCTCAGAAACAATTTTTATTTCTTTCATACCTTTGCGGATTGGACTTTCGGCATGAGCTTGCAATGCCATAAAAAACAATGCGAACACTAAGGGGATTTGCTTTAAATACGGCCTCATCAAACAACCTTTTATTTCCATAAATGAGATGCTTTTAAGCATGAGGCGACTGTAAACCCTCATCTTTTGAAGCATCAGAAACAGACGAGCCACCCATCAACCAACGTATTTTAAATAAGCCCATTTTTAAAAAAAGCATATTGGCTAGAACAATCCACCAAAGTGACCAAAACTGATGGCTGAAAAAATGCGCCCCCTGCGACACCCGCGCAAAACCCAGCACCGTACCAATAACCAAGGCGTACCAGACAAATGCCCGTGCGCCCAAACCCTTTGGTGCAGCCACTGCTTGCGTGCGCAGGCGCACATTCCACATATTGGGCGGCCAGCCGCCGACAAACGCTAAACTCAATAAAATAAACCCGCCCGAAGCATGACCAGCTGGCCAACATGATTGCTTATCATCCCCCCAAGGCTTCACCGTAAAAAAATCGGCATAAGGCCATTCACCACCAAAATCAACCAAGCTCCAAGGACAGGTTTGATTGCTCCATTTTTTTAAATATGTAATGAGCAACATGGACAGCACAGCGGCGAACAGTAACGCAGCCCAACGTTGCCAAGCATCATACTGCGTTGGCGTCAAACCACGAACACGCTTGACCCAATAACCAACGAGCACTTGTACCAATGCGTATACAGGCATTAATAGCAATGCATTCTTCGCCCAATCATGCAACAGCACCTCAACCCAACTGGTGTCATTGTTGAATAAAAATTCACCCGTGGACGCGTTGTATAAGCCTTGCGAAATCCACATATCCAAGGCGTGCCCCTGAGGCAAAATAAAAGTAAAGACGGTTAAAAATATAAAAGACAAAAACAAACCCAACCAAATTTGTTTTAATGTTTTAGAGATATGAGCGGGGGTACTTTGAGACATGAGGACACTTTTTTATATCACAACTGGACTGCATCGCTGATGCCAACAATGACACACCGAGCAAGTGAGCAGTTTACGACAAATTGACCTTACTCAAGGAACAATTTGCTGAGTGACTCCCTGTCAAAAAGAGCATTTTCAAATGCTTTATCGCCTGCCTCTATTCAACTGTTGAGAAGATTTAATCCAAAATAAACAGTTTCAACCGTTTCCACAATTGAATGAGGCTTGCTAATTTTTATTTTTAGACAATAAAAAAGGACTTATATTAAGAACGCGGTTTGCTACTGTCCACGATTTTCATCGCACTGCTAATCAAGGTTGAAATATCCCCCATATTCGCAGGTACGATTAACGTATTGTTCTTGCTTGCCATGTTTTGGAACGCTTGTACATATTGCTCCGCCACTTTCAAGTTCATCGCGGTAATACCGCCGTTTGACTGAGTGGCCTCACCAATTTGGCGTAAGGCAGATGCATTGGCTTCGGCCACGGCGAGAATCGCGGCCGCTTCACCCTGTGCTTTATTGATGGCGGCTTGTTTCTCACCCTCAGAACGTTGGATATAGGCTTCGCGCTCACCTGTCGCAATGTTGATTTGTTCTTGCTTACGGCCTTCTGAAGCGGCAATCAGCGCACGCTTTTCACGTTCGGCGGTAATTTGGGCTTGCATTGAGCGCAAAATCTCTGCGGGTGGTACCAAATCTTTAATTTCATAACGCAAAACTTTAACGCCCCAGTTGGTTGCCGCTTCATCAAGCGCACTGACCACTTGTGAGTTGATGATGTCACGCTCTTCAAAAGTTTTATCCAGCTCAAGCTTACCAATCACACTACGCAAGCTGGTTTGTGCAAGTTGAGTAATGGCGAAAATAAAATTCGATGAGCCATAAGACGCTTTCATCGGATCAGTCACTTGGAAATAAATCACGCCGTCCACTTGCAACTGCGTATTGTCGCGCGTGATACACACTTGACTGGGCACATCCATTGGGATTTCTTTCAACGAGTGTTTGTAAGCAACACGATCCATGAAAGGAATGACGATGTTCAAACCTGGTAATAAGGTGCGGTTGTACTTGCCAAAACGCTCAAGCACCCATGCACTTTGTTGAGGAACAACCTTAACAGCTTGCAAGACAAAAAATACCGCCAATGCAAGTATGACGAGTGGAAAAGTGATGAATTCCATATAAACAATACTCCTAAATGGTTAAAAAAGAAAAGGCATCATTCAAAACAATCTGGGCTTTAAGCAGAGAGGAGAACAAAAAACAACGGGTTATAACGGTTTAACAAGCAAGCGCGTTCCGTCCAAACGCACGATGCGGTACTGACCTGTTGTGGGGTGTTCGATGGGTGTTTCTAAAACCACTTGCCAATGTGCCCCGCGATACTGGGTGTCACCCACACCGTTGTGCCATTTATTGACCATGACGATTTCACCTGTATCCAACTGGTCGGCGAGATTCGGCACCGCTTGCCGCAATTTTTGAGTACGGTAGCGATACACCAAACTGACTAAAATCGCAGACGCAACTAAAAAAATTAAAGATTGGCTGAGAAACGATGCGCCCAACAAATACCCGAACCATGCACAGACCGCGGCAATGGCAAGCATGAGCAGGTAAAAAGTGCCTGTGGTGATTTCAATCACCAACAAAACTGTTGCGATAACGAGCCACGAATAAGTGGACATATGCTTTTTCCTTTCAGGTGTGTCATAACAACGTAAGACTTTATTATACGTCAGTTTAAATATAGATATCTTTGCCTATCTCAAACTATCCAACAAATCAAAGCAAAATTTGATTTTCAAAGTGTTTTGCTCGCCTGTAGTGCTTTTATAAGAAAGTCAATGATATGATGACGCTGTGTTTTTTTGATCAATCATTATTTTTACAATGCCTTCTAAAATCAAGCCTGTCGACTCTAAGATAGACATCCAATTCACCTCGGTGGACGATGCGCGTGCATCGGCACAAGAACGTTATGAACATCGGTTGTTAAGTTCAGGCGAAGACATGTTTGCTCATGCGGTAGGGATGAGCGAGATTTTGTCGCGCTTGGATGTCGCGGATGACATGCATATTTCCGCGTATTTGTTCGGCTGGTTGCAAGGTGAATACACAACAGAAGAACGTGAACATATTGTTGAAACATTAAAAGCGCAGTGGGGTGCGGAACAAGCACAGCGCGTTCAAAACCTTTATGCGCTCATGCACATGGGTGCTCGCGCGAAGGTTCAACATGCGCACTCAGATAAAAACACCGATGCCGACATGCAAGCGCAAATTGAGCGCGTGCGCAAGATGTTGTTGGCGATGGCGCATGATATTCGCGTGGTGATTTTGCGACTGGTTTCGCGTTTACAAACCTTGCGTTATTACGCCAAAAACAAAATAACCTGCCCTGAGGACATCGCCAAGGAAACTTTGTTGCTGTATTCGCCCTTGGCCAATCGTTTGGGCGTGTGGCAAATCAAATGGGAATTAGAGGATTTGGCATTTCGTTTTGCGGAGCCTCAAACATACCGAGACATTTCAGCATGGCTCGATGAAAAACGTGCAGAAAGAGAAAGTTTTGTCAGTGCGTCGATTGCGGCGTTAGAACAAGCGTTGGCCTTACAGCAAATCAATGCGCAAATTTCGGGTCGCCCCAAACATATTTACAGCATTTATAACAAAATGCGTGGCAAACAATTGCAATTTGCCGACTTATACGACATCCGTGCTTTTCGCATCATTGTCGCCGATGTTAAAGACTGTTACGGCGTGCTGGGCGTATTGCATCATTTGTGGCAACCCATTCCAAAAGAATTTGACGATTACATCGCCCGCCCAAAACCCAATGGCTATCAATCCTTGCACACGGTCGTTGTCGGTGATGACGGTCGACCGATTGAGGTTCAAATTCGCACACAAGAGATGCATCAGTTTGCAGAGTACGGTGTCGCTGCCCATTGGCGTTATAAAGAAGGTGGCTTTAAACAAAAAAGCGGCAAGGCGGACATCAGCACGGAACAAGCCAATTATGATGAGCAAATTGCTTGGGTGCGTCAACTCATCAGCTGGCAATCGGACTTAACTCACGCATTGGCGGGGCAAGGTAAAGCTTTTAAACTACAAGACCCGCATATTTATGTGCTCACCCCAGACGCTCGGGTGATTGAACTGCCGCGCGATTCAACCCCGATTGATTTTGCTTATCATGTCCACACCAATTTGGGGCATTTGTGCCGAGGCGCAAAAGTGAACGGCCAAATGGTGCCCTTAACAACAAAACTGCAAACAGGTCAAACGGTCAATATTATCGCCGCTAAACAGGGCGGGCCTTCGCGCGACTGGCTGCGCGAGGGTTTCACCAATAGCCCGCGTGCAAAAAGTAAAGTGCGAGCATGGTTTAATGCGCAAGCCACCGCGGATTACATCGCCCAAGGTCGCACTGTATTTGAAAAAGAATTACAACGCTTGAGTAAAACCTCGGTCAAACATGAGGACATCGCTCAAGGCTTAGGATTTACCAAGACTGAAGAATGCTACCTCGCGTTTGGTCGTGAAGAAATGACTGCGCACAACTTGGAAGAGTTGTTCAAAAGCCAAGCCCCCGCCGAACCGCCCGTAGCCGTGGAAGACCACAACTGGGTCAGCACTCAAGCCAACAAATCGGAAGTGGGCAAAGGCGGCGTATTGGTGGTCGGTTTAGACGACCTCATGACCCAATTGGCTAAATGCTGTAAACCTGCGCCACCCGATGCCATCGCTGGGTTTGTCACTCGTGGCAAAGGCATTTCAATTCATCGACTTGAATGCGACAACTTTCAGCACATGCAGTTTCAGCACTCTGAACGGGTATTGTCGTGCACATGGGCCGAGCGCGCAGGCATGCGTTATGCGGTTGATGTTCTGGTGTATGCCCAAGAATCGGTTGATTTGATGAAAGACATCACCGATGTGCTCGCACGTGAAAAAATCCTCATCAGTGGCTTGCGCACCGTGCGTCAGGGCATGGCAAGCGCACGCTGCCAGCTCACATTCAGCTTAGAAGTCGAAAGCACAACACAATTGCAAAAAGCCTTGAGCGCACTCCGACAAGTGACTGGGGTGCAACAGGTGGAGCGGTTATAAAGTGGTTATAAGGATGTTGATGCTTTTAAAAAAACCTACACACTTCAGAGCACCCACTTCTTATTTTCAAAACAACTTAACAACATAGTAGATGCAGAGAATTATGCCTGTGCCCACAACAATGTTTTTCAAGAGTTGAGCAGGTAAAAAACGCGCCACGCGCGCCCCCACAATGCCACCGACCACACCAGCGACAAAAGCAGGTAAAGTGAACGACCAAACCACTAATCCTTGACTGATGAACACCATCACCGCGACGGTTGAAATCACACTGGCAATCGCATTTTTATAAGCGTTATTGAGCTGAATGTCGTGCACACCAAACAACATCAACATCGCCATCAACATCACGCCCAATCCCGCACTAAAGAAACCGCCATAAATCGCCAAAACAAGTTGTATTAAAACGCCCCATACATTCGGGTTGTCCAAACTAAAGTGACGAGACGATGCGGATACACGGCTATTAAAATAAGAACGAATACGTGCGCCAAAAGCAAATAACAATGTGGCCAATAAAATCAAAAATGGAATAAGCACGCGAAAACGCGCGTTACCCATCGTCAGCAAAACATACGCCCCAATCAGTGCGCCAACCAAACCAATCAAACTGGCTTTGAATAACGTTTGGCGATTTTTGAGCAAAATGTCGCGATAACCGACACTCGCCAAAATATGCCCTGGCCAGACCGCAACGGCGTTCGATGCGTTCGCCAGCACAGGGGGCAAACCCGCGGCTAAAAAAATGGGCAATGTAAAAAAAGTACCGCCGCCCGCAATGGCATTACATACTCCCGCGATGAATCCAGTAATGAGCAATAACAATAACGTAAAAAAATCGGGGGCAAACATAAGGTAACCCTTAAAAATAGAAGAATTTAATTATATGGTCTTGACTGTGTTTTGTTCTTATTATTTTAAAATCGTTTAAAACATCGTTATTTTCACTCATATTCATTTAAAACCAGTTTTTATATCAGCTCCACCTCAATTTAAACCTTTGCTCAATTGCGTTAAGATGTGGTCTACATTTTTTAAGGAGCACCATGGAACAGCATGAATCTTTCCAACAGGCACGACACGATTGGTCTCACGCTGAAATTGCAGCGTTGTACGACTTACCCTTAATGGATTTGCTGCATCAAGCACAAACAGTACACCGCCAATTTAATGGTGAACATGTGATTGAAAAAGCCGTACTACTGAACATTAAAACAGGCGCATGCCCTGAGGATTGTGGCTATTGTTCTCAATCGGCTCATTACGACACAGGCTTAGTACGAGAAAAGCTCATGCAGGTTGACGATGTTTTGGCCGCAGCGAAAGAAGCCAAAGAAACTGGGGCACAGCGGTTTTGTATGGGCGCGGCTTGGCGAAGCCCTCCTGCTTCGGCGATGCCTGCGTTGATTGAAATGATTGAAGGGGTTAATGCTTTAGGCTTGGAAACCTGCATGACGTTAGGCATGCTTAAAAAAGAGCAAGCCGATACACTGGTGGACGCTGGTTTAGACTTTTATAATCACAATATTGACACATCACCCGAATATTACGACAAGGTGGTCGGCACGCGCCAATTTAGCGACCGCATCGACACCTTGAACCTCGCACGCCAAGCAGGGTTGAAATTGTGCACGGGCGGTATTTTAGGCATGGGGGAATCCCGTATAGACCGCATCAGTATGTTGCAAGTTTTAGCCAATATGTCGCCTCATCCAGAATCTGTACCCATTAATCGGCTGGTCCCCATTGAAGGCACACCCTTGGCAGATGTTGAGCGCATTGATGATGAGGAATGGATACGCACCATTGCCGTGTCACGTCTGATAATGCCAAAGACCACTTTACGCCTCGCCGCTGGGCGACATGAGTTGGACTGGGCCGCCCAACAGTTGTGCTTTATGGCGGGCGCGAACTCGGTATTTTATGGTGAAAAACTCCTCACAACGCCTAATGTCAGCGTCGACGACGACAATAAAAAAGTATTTAAAATCAAACAGATGAATTAAAAAAACTACTGTTTTTTTAATTGATTTTTATTGAACCTCTGACGCACAACATCATGCAATCAAAAGCCCCTTGTCTTTCAACGAGGGGCTTTTTGAGTTACAAGGGTTTATAAGCGATGCGTCTATTTTTCAAACGCCCCGATTCTGTGTTGTTATCGGCAATGGGCTGTGTGTCGCCGTAGCCTTTTGCCGTCATCATGTCAGCAGGCACGCCCTTGGCAATCAGGAAAGAACGCACAGCCGCGGCACGTTTGTTTGACAACGATAAATTGCTGGCGGCCTTGCCTTGGTTATCTGCATGCCCACCAACCTCAAATTTAAAATTTTGCTTGGATTTCAATAATGCCGCCGCTTTTTTCAAGACGTCTTTATTGTCGGCTGGAATCATGGTAGAGCCGCTGGGAAAATTAATGATTTGCACGCCCAGTGCATCTAAAACTTGAAGGCCTGTTGCATCATCACCGAGCGCATTGAGTGCATTAAGTGCATTGGACGTTGCCTCTTTCGCTGTCATCGCAACATCAAGCGCAACAACTTTCATGCTGTCACCAAAGAAGCCTTGCACTTTTTCTTTTAAACTGCCCGCAGTCCCCGACAAAACCATTTTGTCAGCATTAATGTCCATTTCTGAACCAGGCAGCTTAAACACATCAAACATGCCCGCTGTTTTACTTAGCCACGAAGCGGGCTTCACATCAGCACTCACAGTCAAGTTATTAAGATAATTACCTTCGCCAAAGGTTTTTTTCAATTCCATTTCAATATTGGTCTTGAACTCATCGGTCGGAACCACCCCCGACAACTCAAATTTTCCATTTTTGTTCACGCCCGTCAACAGCATGGGCTTGGTTGCCACAGGCTTTTCAGCAGGTTGTGCGACTTCAGTAGCCGCTGGACTGGCCACTTTAGGCAAGACTGTGGTCTGCCCCCAAGTGCCGCAGCCTCGGAATAATAAAGCAACAAGTAAAATCGCAACGCCAGCACCGACCGATGTGCTTAAGAGGTGCTTAGAAGTAGAAGTGGATGGATTGCTCATCTGGTTTTAAACCTTTTTCAAATGCATGGAGGGATTGTCTGATTTATTCATTGGGATTTTACCACTGCTACGAACAAACCAAAGAGCAACAAAAGATAAATTTTAGCAATAATGGTGTTGGCGTATAGCTGTTAATACAATTGTTGAAACAGCGCATAGTGATGAATTAAAGCCGACATGCGTAATTGCATGGGCGTGTTAAAATGCGGCGAAGACAACACATTATTGGAGTATTCATGTTTACAGGAATTATTGCGGCGGTGGGTCAAATTATGCGGGTGGCTCCATTATCAAACAGTCCCCAATCGGGTGTACGTTTAGACATCAATGCGGTAGATTTAGATTTGAGTGATGTGGCTTTGGGTGATTCAATTGCTTTGAATGGCGCGTGTATGACGGTTGTTGCATTGGATGTTAAAAAAAACACCTTTGCGGTTGATGTGTCGCACGAGAGCTTATCCAAAACAAGCAGTTTAGATACCGTGGGTTATGTCAACTTAGAAAAAGCCATGCGTTTATCGGATCGTTTAGGCGGGCATTTGGTCAGCGGTCATGTCGATGATGTGGCGCGTATTGTTTCACTTGAGCCTGTCGGCGAGTCGTATGAGTTGATTATCGCAGCCCCTGTAACATGGCGACGCTTCGTTGCCGATAAAGGCTCAGTCACAATTCATGGCACCAGTTTAACCGCCAACCGCACATGGGTCGATGGCGATGAGGTCTTTGTCAGCATCAACTTGATTCCACACACCATCAGACATACCGTATTTCAATATTTAAAAGCGGGTGACCGCGTGAACTTAGAAATTGATTTGCTGGCACGCTATATTGCTCAATTGTTACCGAACCCTAATGAATCTAAATAATTAAATAGCCCAAAAAAACAGCGTGACTAAAAAGCACGCTGTTTTTTTAAAAGAAAATAGTTTATTTAATAGTTCAACTTACAATCGATTCATTCGCATCGAATAATCAACCGCTCGAATGTGCTTAGTCAAAGAACCGCTGGAAATACGGTCAACACCCAGCTCCGCATAGGCACGGACATTATCCAAAGTCACATTGCCCGACACCTCCAAGTCCGCCTTGCCATCATTAAAGCTCATGTTCATTGCCACCGCTTCACGAATCATGTCATGGCTCATATTATCTAGCAAAATCAGAGTTGCCCCTGCGGTGAGTGCCTCGTGCAGTTGCGCCAACGTTTCAACCTCGACCATCACAAAAGCATCACGTGCAAAAGGATTTTGTGTTGCAGCATCCTTTACGGCTTGTGCTTGTTTGAGAGCAGCGGTGATACCTCCTGCGGTCGCAATGTGATTTTCTTTAATTAAAATACCATCGTATAACGCAAACCGATGGTTGTATCCGCCCCCCACCGTGACAGCGTATTTTTGAGCGAGGCGCAGGCCTGGGATGGTTTTGCGTGAATCCACAATTTTAGTGTGTGTACCCTGCAACGCAAGGGCAAACTGTTTAACAGTAGTCGCGGTACCAGAAAGTAATTGCAAGAAATTCAATGCGGTGCGCTCGGCGCTTAACAATTCACGCGCATTGCCCGTAACGGTGACAATGTGCTGATTAACCGTCATGACATCGCCTTCGGCAGCGTGCCACTGCACGACCGCACTCGGCGCGACCTGCTTAAATGTTTCGCTGAACCATGCCTGACCGCATAACACCGCCGCTTCACGACTAATGACCTTGGCTTCTGCGCGGGCATCGGCAGGCACCAATTGAGCGGTTAAGTCGCCATAGCCGACATCTTCTAAGAGGGCCGCGCGAACATTTTCGATGATGCTGTTTTGTAAATTCATGAGAGCTGTTTAGAGTTTTTTTAGTAGGTTTTTTTAAAGGCTATGTGCGAATATGCCCATCGCCAAGCACAATGTATTTCAAACTGGTTAAACCATCCAAGCCCACCGGGCCGCGGGCATGCAGTTTGTCGTTGGAAATACCAATTTCTGCGCCCAAACCGTATTCAAAACCATCAGCGAAACGTGTGGAAGCATTGACCATGACCGATGATGAATCGACTTCGCGTAAGAATTTTTGTGCGGTACTGTAGTTTTCCGTGATGATGGCGTCTGTATGTGCAGAACCGTAATGATTGATGTGTTCAATGGCTTCATCAACGGTTTGCACTGTTTTAATTGATAAAATTGGAGCCAAATATTCCGTACACCAATCGGCTTCTGTGGCTGTAGCTAAATCTTTGAAACCCACGCTTTCGAGAGTGGCACGAGTGGCTGAGTCAACGCGCAACTCTACAGCTTTTTCTTGATAAATTTTGCACAAAGTGGGCAAAACCTCGGCTGCAACTTGAGCATGAACCAGCAAGGTTTCCATGGTATTGCATGGCGCATAACGCTGTGTTTTGGCGTTATCACACACTTTAATTGCTTTAGACACATCGGCATCGACATCAATATATGAGTGACAAATACCGTCTAAATGTTTAATCATCGGCACGCGAGCATCGTTCATCAAGCGTTCAATGAGCGATTTCCCCCCACGAGGCACAATGACATCAACGTATTCTGTCATCGTGATAAGTTCACCCACTGCAGCACGGTCTGTCGTATTTACAACCTGAACCGCGTCAGCAGGCAAGCCTGCTGAAAGCAAGCCCGATTGCACGATACTTGCGAGTGCTTGATTAGAATGCAACGCTTCAGAACCACCTCTTAAAATAGTGGCATTACCCGATTTGATACACAAGGCTGCTGCGTCAATAGTGACATTGGGGCGTGATTCATAAATGATGCCAATGACACCCAGCGGAACACGCATTTGACCGACGTTAATGCCCGATGGCAAGGGTTTAAAATTCATCATTTGACCAATTGGGTCAGGCAACTCTGCGACTTGTCGCAGACCTGCCACCATAGAGGCTATGGCTTTATCTGACAAAGTGAGGCGGTCAATGAAAGCAGAATCCATGCCTTTGGCGCTGGCATTCGCCACATCTTTAGCATTTTCTAATTTCAAATGCTCAGTTTGAGCATCAATTAAATCCGCCATTTTGAGCAAAGCAGCATTTTTGGTGGCGGTGTTGGCACGCGCCATGGCGCGCGAAGCCAGCCGCGCCCTACGCCCCAAATCCTGCATATAAATTTTTACGTCGGTCATTTTGAGAGCTTACTTAGCAGCAATTGCCATTTTGTAGAGTTCGTCTTTGAGTTTGGCGCGCTGTTGTTTTAGCGTATGTAAAGAGTCATCATTGATGGCTTTTACGCCCTCTTCGTCTTGGGTAATTTGTTTGTCCAATGCATCATGCTCATCCAATAACTTAGCAAAATGTGCATTGTCTTGTTTTAATGTTTTGATGATTTCCGCTAATTCTGGGAATTCAACGGCGAGTGAGTGAGATAACAAAGTACCTTGCATACAACCTCCTAGGTTAGTGACTTGATTGTCGTTAAAAACGATTGAATTATCGCATAAGGATTGATGTTTTGCTTGTTTAACAACGTTTGAATTACTTTGATAAAACAATATAAAAAGAGAATGGCAACAAGCCCCCTGCTCAAAAAATCATCGATGCTCCAAGCCATTCTCTACACAAGCAAAAACCCCTCAAAAGGGGTTTTTAGAACAATTGACAACAAACAACTGCACAACGGATTGAGTTACACATCCTCGTACAATCAAGCCAATTTAGGAATGCGCAAATTTTGACCTGGATAAATTTTATCTGGATGACCCAACATCGGTCTGTTCGCTTCAAAAATCACATTGTATTTATTAGCATCGCCATACACTTCTTTAGAAATTTTAGACAAGGTATCGCCTGACTGTACCATATAAAACTGTGGCTCTTCCGCTGCTGGGCAGGTCATGTTGTCATTCACCGAAGCAACACCTTGAACATTACCAGCACACAACAAAATTTTTTCTTTATCTTCTTGAGAGGCCGCATCGCCAGATACCGTGGCAATAGCAGTTGAACCATCAAAGGCAACTGATAAATTATTGGCTGACAGACCCATTGACGTGATGTAATCGAGAATCGCTTGTGAAGCGGCTTGATTGGCTGCATTTGGATCTTGCGCCATTTGCTCTTCATGCTTGCCACCAAATAATTTTTGACCTGCATCTTTTAAGAAACTAAACATACCCATAATACACTCCTCATTTATGATAAATATTTAAATCACACTATAAACCAATGCCCTATCGCCACTCATCTTGATAGGCAGACGACCACAGGATAATACCACAGTCAAAAAATTGGACGCTAACGCGTCCAGTTTTTTTACTAAAATCAAAAATTATGAATTTTTCTTGCGTGCATTTTATGCACTAAACCAAGAAGATAGCCCGAGATGGCGTATGCAACAAACAAAGCAAACAACATCAATGGCGGGTTAGAAATGACCGCAAGCATAATAGCAACGAACACCAAAAGTTTCGGAAAGGTGACTGAGTGACGAATATCCATGGCTTTACCACTGTAATAAGGCAAAGTCGTAATCATCGACAGACCCGCAAACAACGTGATAATAAGCGCCGCGTAGGGCAAGAAGCCCTCTTTTATAAACAAGCGCTCTTCGGACACCAACCAAACAAAACCCGCAATCAAAGCGGCGGCCGACGGACTGGGCAACCCCTGAAAATATCGCTTATCAACCACGCTGATATTTGCATTGAAACGCGCCAAACGCAATGCACCACACACGCAATAAACAAAAGCAACAATCAAACCCAAACGTCCCGTACCCAAATCTTTTAACTGCCATTGATACATGATTAAAGCAGGCGCTACGCCAAACGACACCATATCCGCCAAGCTATCATATTGCTCACCAAATACACTTTGTGTATTGGTCAAACGAGCAACCCGACCATCCATACCATCGAGTACCATCGAGCAAAAAATCGCAATGGCCGCGCTACTAAACTCACCGCGCATCGCACTAATGATGGCAAAAAAAGCACAGAACAAGGCCGCCGTAGTAAACGCATTCGGCAATAAATAGATGCTCTTATGGCGATGCCCTCTCACAACAGCGTCAGAATCGAGAGCATCTTCATCCGTCACGATGCGTAAATGAGTCGACTTGTCATTTGCTTCCATAACGCCTCCTTTTTTATTTCACAGCGTATTCTGTACAGAAGTCGCTGGTACAACAACCGATTCATTCTGAGCCAGTTGAGCCAAAATGGTTGACGAAGCCGATACCACATCACCGATGCTCACTCGCGGAATGGCATCCAAAGGTAAATACACGTCCACACGTGAGCCAAAACGGATAAAACCATAACGTTCGCCACGCTTGGCTTGATGACCGATGCCCACATAACACAAGATTCGACGTGCAATCAGCCCCGCCACTTGGACGCTGGTGACAGTTTGTCCATACGTGGTTTTAATGACCAATGCATTGCGTTCATTTTGTTCAGAGGCCTTAGCCAAATCCGCATTAAAAAACTGCCCTGGAAAGTATCGCGCATCAACCACCTCACCATCAACAGGCATGCGGTTCGAATGAACATTAAAAACATTCATAAACACAGAAATTTTTAATGCGTCACGGTCGGCATAGATATCACGGGTCTTTTCGACGACAATCACACGACCGTCGGCAGGCGAAAGTACTGCACCGACTTGTTGTGGAATGTCACGCGCGGGGTCACGGAAAAATTGAATGACAAAAATAGCAATAATATAAAAAGGCAAAGCCCAGCCAAAGCCGCCTAAAGAGTGAATCAATAACGCTAAAAATACGGCTATACCAATAAACGGCCAGCCTTCGCGGGCGAGTATTGGATGGGGATAGTTGGAACTACCTGACATAATGTATGCTCACAAAAAATTATAAAAAAACAGCGAAACGGTGTGCATCTTTCAGTACCTATCACAAAAGACACACACACCGCCAAGCTGGTATTTTACTTCATTTTCGCCGCAACCCAAAGACTTAACTGCACCGCCTCCTTGCCCGCCTCAAATGAAGGGGCTGCGACAGCAAGAGGACTTTCATCCATCATCGCTTTGCGATACACAGCCATCATAGGCATAGGTCGACCCGCCCCACAACCACGTTGGCCTGTGGTGTCAATGTGGACAATTTGCCACGCATTCGAACGCCCCATGCCTGAAGAAATGGCACTTAAGCGCAATTGAACATCTTTGAATGCCTCGTTATAGAGTTTTTCTTGCATGCGCTGCGCCGTCTCAGGCGCAACAAATGAATTCATGCCATTGATGGTGATGCCCGCCTCCTGAAGCATACTGACCAAGCTGGGCACTTCTTTTGGATTTTTGCTCTCTAGCGTGAAAGTCTGTTCAACGGTCCACTCTTTTGCTTGCCCCTTAGACGTGTGCTGCTGGTATGTGTTGTAGTTTTGATTGTCAATTTTAACTTCAGGAAAACTCGTTTTAATGCGCTGAATCACAGCCGTCATGGTTTTGTTCACCTCATCAGCGGCAATTCGTTTATCACGGTTCTCAAATTTATACGACACCTGTACATTGGCTCTATCTTGCTCGACTTCCTGCTGCGCCATCGCACACATTTCAACTAAAGTGCCATTTTGATTGACGTTGACATTCTGGGCAAAAGCCAGTGGCGCTTGCACTGCGCCGACCATCATAAGTCCTTGAAACAGACGCTTAGTAAATTTGAATGTTTTCATAAATATAGTTTCCAAAAAAATACAACCGATTGAAATGAAAGTTAAGCATTCTATGCTTGAACCAAAATAAACACATCAAAAGCTCGTAAATAAGTCTTGCCCAGCCCAACTGGTTGACCACACTATCCATAGCCTTTAAATTAAAAAAGCGGGTATGTTATAACATACCCGCTTTCACGTAACGTAACCTACGCCATGAATTTAAACAATGGATGATTAGTTTTTCGCTTGGTCAACCAATTTGTTTTTCTTAATCCAAGGCATCATGTCGCGCAATTTTCCACCGACTTGTTCAATCGGGTGTTGTGCGGTCAAATGACGGCGCGACACCATTGTTGGCGCACCTGATTTGTACTCAAGGATAAAGCTCTTCGCGTATTCACCTGTTTGAATGTTTTTCAAACACTCGCGCATGGCTTGACGTGATTGCTCGTTAATCACACGTGGACCAGTCACGTACTCGCCGTACTCAGCATTGTTTGAAATTGAATAGTTCATGTTGCCGATGCCGCCTTCATAAATCAAGTCAACAATCAATTTCAACTCATGCAAGCATTCGAAGTAAGCCATTTCTGGTGCATAACCCGCTTCGACCAAAGTCTCAAAGCCCATTTTGACCAACTCAACCGCGCCACCGCACAATACCGCTTGTTCGCCGAACAAGTCGGTTTCTGTTTCTTCGCGGAACGTCGTTTCGATAATGCCCGCACGACCGCCACCGTTGGCGCAAGCGTATGACAATGAAATGTCACGCGCTGCACCTGTTTTGTCTTGATAAATCGCAATCAGATGAGGAACACCACCGCCTTGGCTGTATGTGCCGCGCACGGTATGACCAGGGGCTTTGGGTGCAACCATGATGACGTCAAGGTCAGCACGAGGCACGACTTGGTTGTAAATGATGTTAAAGCCGTGAGCGAAAGCCAATGCTGCACCTTCTTTGATATTGGCAGCCACTTCGTCGTTGTACACTTGGGCAATTTGCTCGTCGGGCAAAAGCATCATCACAACGTCTGCGCCTTTAACCGCTTCTGCAACTTCTTTCACTTTCAAGCCAGCAGCTTCAGCTTTTGACCATGATGCGCCACCTTTACGCAAGCCAACCGTGACATTCACGCCAGATTCTGACAAGTTCAACGCATGTGCGTGGCCTTGTGAGCCATAACCGATGATGGTAACGGCTTTACCTTTAACCAATGACAAATCACAATCTTTATCGTAAAAAACTTTCATCTTTTTTCCTTTTCCCTAATGGGTTTTATCAAAACTAATTATTCAGTGTTATTTTCAAAACGTGCCATTATACATGGTTCACAACTCGCGCTATCCTTTGCCCACCTTGACAAGGTGTACCACAGCACTTTGGACATTCATTAACAACAACTTAACAATACCTACTTTTTAAACCATCTAAACCATCTTTGAAGCGGTTGTTTAAAGCCGCATCATCCGCTCGCCCCGCCCTATGCCCGAAACACCTGTGCGCACTGTTTCTAAAATTAAAGCACGGTCAATTGACTGTAAAAACGCATTGAGCTTCGCAACGTCACCTGTGAGCTCGATGGTGTAGGACTTGTCCGTCGCATCAATCACATTGCCACGGAAAATATCCGCCATGCGCTTCACTTCTTCGCGGTCTTTACCCACAGCGCGAACCTTAACCATCATGAGCTCACGTTCAATATGCGCCCCTTCGGTTAAGTCATTGACTTTCACCACTTCAATCAAACGATTCAGTTGTTTGGTGATTTGTTCAAGCACGTCATCAGAGCCTGATGTGACGATGGTCATGCGAGACAACGAGGTGTCTTCTGTTGGCGCAACCGATAAGGTTTCAATGTTGTAGCCACGCGCAGAGAACAAACCCACCACGCGAGACAGCGCACCCGATTCATTTTCAAGTAATACTGAAATAATGCGACGCATATTACTCTCCTACTTTCAAGGCTTGTTCAAGCGTTTGGTGATTGGGGCGCAACAACATTTCGGACAAGCCTTTACCCGCTTGCACCATTGGCCACACGTTTTCAGTTTGGTCAGTTTGGAAGTCCATGAATACGAGTCGGTCTTTTAAAGCCAAAGCTTCTATCAATGCACCTTCAACATCTGATTTTTTCTCGATGCGCATGCCAACGTGACCAAATGCTTCCGCCAATTTCACGAAATCGGGCAAAGCGTCCATGTAAGAATGAGAGTAACGTTTTTCGTAATCAAGCTCTTGCCATTGACGCACCATACCAAGGTAACGATTGTTCAAACTCAAAACTTTAATAGGCAAGTCGTATTGTTTACAGGTGGACAACTCTTGAATGCACATTTGCACCGAGCCTTCTCCCGTGATGCAACAAACTTCCGACTCAGGATGCAGTTTTTTAACACCCATCGCAAAAGGAATGCCCACACCCATCGTACCCAAGCCACCTGAGTTGACCCATTTACGTGGTTCATTGAATGAGTAAAACTGCGCCGCCCACATTTGATGCTGACCAACGTCGGAGGTGATAAACGCATCGCCCTTGGTCAAGCGGTGTAATGTTTCAATCACGTATTGTGGCTTAACCAATTGGCTGTCGCGGTCATAGGCCAAACAATCAACGGCTTTCCACTCATTGATTTGCTTCCACCATTTGGCTAATTTGGTCGCATCAGGACGCTCTTTAATCTCCGCCAGTTGCGCCAGCATGTCTTTCAATACTTCTTTAACATCGCCAACGATAGGCACATCGGCGCGCACACGTTTTGAAATAGAAGATGGGTCAATGTCCACATGAATAACTTTACGGTGCACCGAAGAAAAATGCTTTGGATTGCCAATCACACGGTCATCAAAACGCGCACCAATGGCAATAATCACATCGGAGTTTTGCATCGCCATGTTGGCTTCGTATTTACCGTGCATGCCTGGCATGCCAAGATAGTGTGGGTTATCCGCACGACAACCGCCCAACCCCATCAAGGTGTTGACACAAGGATAGCCAAGCGTATTGACAAACTCATTCAGCTCAGGCGCAGCATTGGATAAAATCACGCCGCCACCCGTATAAATCATTGGGCGTTCAGCATTTAATAAATATTGCAAAGCTTTGCGGATTTGACCCGAGTGGCCTTTAACCACAGGGTTGTACGAGCGCATTTCCACCGTTTCGGGGTACTCAAATTTGCACTTCATATTCGACACATCTTTCGGGATGTCAATCAAAACGGGGCCAGGGCGACCTGTTTTGGCAATATGAAATGCTTTTTTGATGGTACTCGCCAGTTGACGCACGTCCTTAACGAGGAAGTTATGTTTGACACAAGGGCGAGTGATGCCGACAGCATCCGATTCTTGGAATGCGTCTTGGCCAATCATGCCCGTTGGGACTTGACCTGAGATGATAACCAAGGGGATTGAATCATAATACGCGGTGGCAATGCCCGTAATCGCATTGGTCAAACCAGGGCCACTGGTGACCAACGCCACGCCGACTTCGTTACTGGTGCGCGAGTACGCATCCGCCGCATGAACAGCTGCTTGTTCATGACGCACGAGAATATGTTCAATGGAATTTTGTTGATAGATGGCGTCGTAAATATACAGTACGGAACCACCGGGATAACCGAAAATGTGTTTAACGCCTTCGGCTTCTAAACTCTTGACGAGTATTTCTGAGCCTGTCAATTCATTTGACATATTGATCCTTTCAAGGTCAAATTCCAGCCCTGCCCCAAGATGTACGCGGTTTTTGTTACGTTGTTGCTTTGTCTGTCCGAAGACGTTTCAAAACACCCCAATAACAAACCTTCACGTCACCTCACTGAACAAGGATTTTTGAGATTGATTGGATGTGAATGCAGCAATTGTGTCGCCCATTCACAAACAAGAATCGATTTTTAAGCACCTGCACACGGATAGTATTCAAGTCAAAAATCGCAAAACTCGACAATACCGCTTAAACGCTTTAAGGTCAAGTGTTTAAGTTGCTTTTTGCTGTTTTGCGACAAAAGGCTCGAAAGTCACGTTTGGCTCAACGAGCCTTTTGATGTTTGAGCAAATCGATTTAACTTATTTAACTTAATTGATTTGACTTAATTGTTTTGTCCAAATGATGGGGCACGTTTTTCAATAAATGCCGCCATGCCTTCTTTTTGGTCTTTGGTCGCAAATAAACTGTGAAACCCTCGACGTTCAAACAACAAGCCATCAGACAACGACTGCTCTTGCGCCACATTGACCGCTTCTTTCGCCATCATGACCGACACCCGACCATAGCCCGCAATGGTTTGAGCCATATTCATGGCGGTATCGTTCAATTCCGCCAGCGGTACAACGCGAGCGACTAAACCCGCTTGCTCGGCTTCGACTGCATTCATCATGCGTCCCGTGAGAATCATGTCCATCGCTTTGGCTTTACCAATCGCTCGTGTCAGACGCTGCGTCCCACCCGCACCTGGGATGATGCCCAGTTTAATTTCGGGTTGACCAAACTGCGCGTTGTCTGCAGCCACAATGGTATCGCACGCCAAAGCCAGTTCACAGCCGCCGCCCAAAGCAAACCCTGCGACTGCGGCAATAATCGGTTTGCGAATGGTGCGGATTGTGTCCCAATTGCGCGTAATGAAATTGTGCGTATACGCGGTTTCAAAGTCCAAACTCGCCATGACCTTAATGTCTGCACCTGCGGCGAAGGCTTTTTCTGAACCTGTAATGACAATCGCCGCTATGCGGTCATCAGCATCCAATGACTTCAAGGTCGCGCCCAACTCATCCATCAGTACGTCGTTGAGTGCGTTGAGTTGCTGCGGACGATTTAAAGTGATGCGTGCCACCGCACCAAACGTTTCCAGTACAATCGTGGCTAAATGTTCCATGACACTCCTTTTTTTAAATGATGAACAAGGTGCTAAAGTGTTCATTCTAACTGAATTTATTTATGCCTAGCCTGCACTACACCCTCACGCCCATCCCGCATCGCCATCTTTTTCAAATTGACTTACAGATTCGCAACACAAGGGGCACTGCGCTTTCACTGTATTTACCCAACTGGATTGCGGGCAGCTACATGATTCGTGACTTTGCTCAACACATCGTCAGTATCAGCGCGCACGATGATAAGGGTGCGATTGACTTGCGCCCGACCAGTCAACACTCGTGGTCAACGCCTGATTTTGTGGGTCATTTAAACATCCGTTATGAAGTATTTGCCCATGACACTTCGGTGCGCACCGCATTTTTGGATGGCAATGGCGGATTTTTCAATGCCACATCACTATGCCTCACCGCACACGAACTGGCGATGCAGCCGCATCATTTACACCTGAATGCGCCTGTCGATTATCCAAACTGGCAAGTGGCCACGACGCTGCCACGCGCTGACGGCACTTGGGCGCGTGATTTTGGTGAACACAAGGCTCACAACTATGATGAGTTGACCGACCACCCCGTACGCTTTGGCGATTTAACTTGGTTGGAATTTTCCAGCCACGGCGTGTTGCACGAAGTTGCGTTGGCAGGCACCTTGCCGTATTTAGACAAAAATAGACTCGTCACCGATTTACACAGCATCTGCGCCGCACAATTGGCTTTATTCGAACCGCAAAACCCAACGCAAGCGCCATTTAAACGTTATGTATTCATGGTGGATGTGCGCAGCTCTGGTTACGGCGGCCTTGAGCATCGCAGCAGCACGGCTTTGCTGTGTGAGCGAGGTGATTTGCCTGTTGTGGCACACGCCGAGAAGCCTCGCAATGACTCGTACATTAACTTTCTTGGCTTATGCAGTCACGAGTATTTTCACTCATGGAATGTAAAACGCATCAAGCCCGCCAATTTTGTTCAATACGATTTAACGCGCATCACCGACACCTCATTGCTCTGGTTTTTTGAAGGGGTCACCAGCTACTATGACGATTTAATCATGTACCGCGTTGGCATTTTGGATGCGGCGCAATATTTAAAAAAATTAGAAAACGGCTACAACAGCGTGGTTCGTCACGACGGTGCAAACCGACAAACCGTGCACGACAGCGGCTATTATGCGTGGACAAAATACTACCAAACCTCAGCCAACACCCCCAACGCCGTCGTCAGTTACTACAGCAAAGGCGCACTTATCGCGCTCGCAATGGATTTATTTATCCGAAACCACAGCGAAAGCAAGCACTCACTTGATGATGTCATGCGCGATTTGTGGATGCGATTTGGGCGCGATTTTTATCAATTGTACCCGCAAGGCGCAGCCCAAGGTGTGACCGAAGCCGACATCATCCAATCGGTCGCTCGTTTCAGCACTGCCAACGACACCGAAGTACATGCTTTTTTCCAAAACGCGCTGCACAGCACCAACGCACTGCCCTTACCTGAACTGCTCACCCAACACGGCATGCTCATCTCTGAACCGAAAAGCAGCATCGCTCAACTCGGCGCAAGCACAAAAAAAGTCGATGGCGGCTGGCAGATTCAACGGGTTTTAAACGGTAGCGCAGCACAACAGGCTGGCCTTGCGCCCGATGATGTTTTAATCGCATTCGACACACTCCGTTTGAATCAATCACCTGATGACACCCTAGCTAAAATCAACATTGGCGTCGAAGTGAGCGTGTACTATTTTAGAGATGATGTTTTACAAAAAACCAAACTCGTCAACGCGCCTGCGCCGCATGGGGTGTATGAATGGCGTTTGGCGGAAGGTCAAAAGGATGTGTTCAATATCATATGAACGGATTGAGTTCATTACGAGCACCGCTCGTAATGACTCACCACTGGGAATGGTTCATAAAAATGATGCAAAAGACGTCGCCATTCTTGATACTCTGGCGATTGACGAAATCCGACTTCATGATGCTCCAACGTCTGCCAGCGTACCAAAAGAATGTATTCATCACGACGCTCGACACAACGATGCAATTCGTGAGACAGATAGCCCGTCATACTTGAAATAATGGCTTGGGCTTGCCGAAAAGCCTCTTCAAAGGCAGCGGCTTGACCCGCTCGAATATACAATGGCGCGACTTCCAAAATCATTTTTTCCTCCCGTCAATAATCAATGCGTCCTGCAAATGAAAAAATATTGTACATTGGCACTAAAATGACTTTCACTCAACAGGTGTTTTTCTGTATCTTTGACTTATCAACATAACATGTGACATAAAAGCAAACCGATAACACACTATTTATTCCGCACAATCGCTCTTACCAAAAGAACCTTATAATCTCAGCATGAACACTCCCTCAAACATCTACCTCGGCGTCATGTCAGGCACCAGCCTCGACGGTGCAGATGCCGTCGCCCTTACAGTCAACGGCTCTCATTTTGAAGTCATCGGTGCGCATTCAATGCCATTTGATGCCCATTTACGCGCGGCATGTTTGGCGTTGCAGAGTGCGCAAGACAATGAAATTCATACGGCGCAATTGCTGTCCAATCAACTGGCGGATGTATACAGCAGTGCAATTGTTTCTTTGATGAACGATTTGTCGCTCAAGCCTGAGCAGGTGGCCGCAGTTGGCGTGCATGGGCAGACGATTCGCCATCGCCCTGAACACGCCTATACCGTGCAACTTAATCAACCCGCGCGCATTGCCGAACAAACGGGCTTGACCGTGGTGTCTGATTTTAGAGCACGCGACATCGCGGCGGGTGGACATGGTGCGCCGCTCGTGCCTGCGTTTCATGATGCCTTATGGCGCGAGACGAATACAAATCGAGTGGTGGTCAATATTGGTGGATTTGCGAACATCAGCGTATTGAATATGGGGCAAACCACTTTCGGCTTTGACACAGGGCCAGGCAATGTTTTAATGGATTTATGGATTGCGGCACACCACGCCTTACCTTACGATGCCAACGGCGGTTGGGCGGCGCAAGGCACGGTGAACGAGCGGCTTTTGGCGGACATGCTTGCAGATTCGTACTTCCATTTGCCTGCACCCAAAAGCACAGGACGCGACTATTTTCACATGGACTGGCTAAACGGTAAACTCGCTGGCCATGCCAACATCTCCGCCGTGGATGTACAGGCGACACTCCTTGCGCTGACCGCGCACAGCATCAGTGATGCGATTAAAAGCAACAGCCCTCATTGTCATGACATCATCGTCGCGGGCGGCGGCGCGCTCAATCGCGCCTTAATGCTGCAATTACAAATGCTCAGTCATTGCCCTGTCACCAACAGCGGAACGCTGGGCATCGACCCGATGCACCTTGAAGGCGCAGCATTTGCGTGGCTGGCGTTTCGTACGATGCACCATTTGAGCGGCAACTTACCTGCCGTGACAGGCGCACGCGGTGAGCGGATTTTAGGGCAAGTGACTTTTGCATAAAAAAATCGTTTTCGTTTCTCCGCTTTATAGAAAATTTTACGCACCACTTTATACACAATACTTCAAACCCACATTGGGAGTTCAACATGCACACCATTCAATTAGGCCACAGCGACCTTCACGTCACACCCATTTGCCTTGGCACCATGACTTTTGGCGAGCAAGTCAACGAAAGTGATGCGCATCGCATATTGCAGCACGCATCGGCGCGTGGCATTAATTTTCTTGACACCGCTGAAATGTACGCCGTGCCGCCCAAAGCCGCAACATTTAACGCCACTGAAACCATCATTGGCAATTATTTCGCAGCCAATAAAGGCGCGCGCGAACAATGGATTGTCGCCACAAAAGTGGCTGGCCCTTCACGCGGCATGCCTTGGATTCGCAATGGTAACGGCGATTTGACTGCAGCAGACATCATCGCCGCTTGTCATGGCAGTTTGAAGCGCTTACAAACCGATGTCATTGATTTGTACCAAATTCACTGGCCCAATCGCAGCGCACCTGCCTTTGGCGGCATCTATTACCAACCCAACGAAGCAGATGCCCAGCAAACCAGCCTTCATGCCCAACTTGAAGCACTCGCTCAATTGGTGCAAGCGGGTAAAATTAAAGCGGTCGGTCTATCAAACGAAACCCCCTACGGCGTGCACGAATTCATGCGACTGGCGGCACAATACAATTTACCGCAGATTTCAACGGTGCAAAATCCATACTCATTGATTAATCGCAGCTACGAAAATGGCTTGGACGAAACCATGCACCGCCTTGGTGTGTCTCTGCTCGCTTACTCACCACTGGCTTTTGGGCTATTAACGGGCAAGTATGACGCTTCTGGCCTAACAGGCGACGGTGCCCCCGCCGAAGGGCGAATGACGAAATTCCCAACCATGCGTGCGCAACGCTGGGGTCGTCCCGAAGCACTCAATACCGCTCGCTTATACAATCAACTGGCACGCGACAACGGCCTCACCCCCACGCAACTTGGGCTGGCGTTTTGTTACCAAAAGTGGCAAGTCGCCAGCACGATTATCGGCGTGACCTCCATGGCCCAACTGGATGAATGCGTAGACGCACTGAATATCCGTTTATCGGATGAGCTATTGCAAGCCATTGATGCCATTCGCTGGCAACATCGAGACCCTGCGCAATAAGTTGAGGGCTTACACATGATAACGAACAAATCCTCTAACTTATTGACGCTGACCGCATTTTTGGGCTTTATTCGTTTGCCTTTTTTGGCTTTAACTCCAGTTTGTGTCGCAGTTGGCGTTGGTTCTGCATATGCGCGTACAGGTGTTCTGGATGGCGTTCTGGTGTTTTGGCTGCTGTTAGGAGCGTTGAGCGCACACATCAGTATCAACGCATTCAATGAGTTTTTTGATTTCAAATCAGGATTGGATTTTAAAACAACACGTACGCCTTTCAGTGGTGGCAGCGGCACGTTGCCGCACAACCCAGTACTGGCAAACTGGGCTTTTATCACTGCGACACTGATGTTAAGCATTGCAATAACTGTGGGTTGGTATGTGATTGGTCTACGTGGCTGGGGCATCTTACCGCTTGGGCTATTGGGTTTATTACTGGTCGTGACCTACACCACATGGTGGACTTATTATCCACTGATGTGCCTGCTTGCTCCAGGTTTAGGGTTTGGCATCGTCATGGTGATGGGTATTGATTTTGCTTTGACGGGACACTACAGCATCCATGCACTCTTTGCTGCCCTGCCTGCCACCGCCCTCAGTAGCGGTATTTTATTGCTCAACCAATTTCCAGACGTCGCAGCCGATCGAAGTATCGGTCGTCGGCATTATCCAATGACCATTGGCTATGCCGCCAGTGCGCAAGTGTACGGCGGTTTGTTGTGTGTGGCGTATGGTTCAGTCATATTGGGCATTCTCTGCGTGCAACTGCCTTGGAGCTGCGCGTTAACATTATTGAGTGCACCGCTGGCGGGCTATATTTATCGGCAACTTAGACGCAATACAAATCACTTAACCTCGTTGATACCACTTTTAGGAATGAATGTCGCACTCACCCTCATTACATTGTTTTTATTGGCTGTTGGTTTATTTGTTTCATAGAAAAACGCGGCTTGAAGCCGCGTTTTTTTAAGCACGTACTTTGTTACACTGAAAATGATGAACCACAACCGCATGTGGTTGAAGCATTCGGATTTTTAATCACAAATTGCGCACCTTCAAGGTCTTCTTTGTAATCAATCTCAGCACCGACCAGATATTGATAGCTCATCGAATCCACCAACAAAGTCACGCCGTTTTTTTCAATTGGCGTATCGTCTTCGTTAATGATTTCATCAAACGTAAAACCGTATTGAAAACCTGAGCAACCGCCACCTTGTACAAACACGCGCAATTTCAAGTCAGGATTACCTTCTTCCGCAATCAAATCTTTGACTTTTTCAGCCGCACTATCAGTAAAAACAAATGGGCCGTTTGAAACTTGTTCTGTCACTGCATTCATGATGTTTCTCCAAAAAATTGAAAAGAGTTCTTTTCAACATAGATGCCGCATTATAGCCCAAAAATCAAGGCATCACAGGCAGCATATTGATACCCGCCGTTTCATCAAAACCAAACATGACATTCATATTTTGTACCGCTTGCCCTGCCGCGCCTTTAACCAAATTATCTTGCACGACCAATACAATCACGGTGTCGCCGTGACGGTGCAAGGCGATGCGCAACATATTGGATGCACGCGTAGAACGGGTTTCGGGGTGGCTGCCAAACGGCATCACGTCAACGAATGGCTCGCTGACATACGTTGTTTCAAATATGCTTTGTAAATCTTCATTGCTCAAGTGTTGCGCTTCGGGCAACAGTTTGGCGTACAAAGTCGAGTGCATGCCGCGAATCATCGGAATCAAGTGTGGGGTAAAAATCAAACCGACATCTTGCGCAGTCATCTTGCGCAATTGTTCCAGCGTTTCTGGCGTGTGGCGGTGGCCGCTGACACCATAAGCCTTCATTGAATCAGATGCCTCACTGAACAAGGTCGCCACTTCAGCTTTACGCCCTGCGCCCGAAACGCCCGATTTACAATCTGCAATGAGTTGACCTGCATCAACCAAATTATTTTTCAACAAGGGATAAAACCCCAGTTGCATGGTGGTCGGGTAACAACCTGGATTGCCAATTAACTTCGCTTGGCGCACCGCCTCGCGGTTCAATTCAGGCAGTCCATACACGGCGTTTTTCAACACATCGGCGCAAGCGTGTGGCAATTTATAGCACTGCTCAAACACCGCCGTATCTTGCAAACGAAAATCCGCGCCCAAATCAATCACCCGCACGCCTTTATCAAGCAAAGCGGGCGCTTGCGCCATGGCCACACCGTGCGGCGTCGCAAAAAACACCACATCACATTCGTTCAAAATACCGCTTGCTGGATCAGAAAATGCCAAATCAACCACACCACGCAGGCTCGGGAACATTTGCGCCACAGGAACGCCCGCTTCGGTACGCGAGGTGATGGCGTGCAGTTGCGCATAAGGGTGATGTGCAAGTAAGCGCAATAGCTCAACCCCTGTGTATCCAGTACCACCAACAATACCCACTTTAATTTTTTGCATCATATTTCCCACTAGCTAGGTTAGAACCTGTAATTCTACCTATTTTTGTTGTGACTTTTAATAAAAAACATAACCACCGCAATGTAAACACCCATCTGCCAATGCTTCAAAAACAAAAAAAGACTGCACAAGGCAGTCTTTTTTTGTCGTCCAAACGAGAATCGTGAGATTAACGTTTTGAGAACTGTTTGCGACGACGTGCTTTGCGGAAGCCGACTTTTTTACGTTCAACTTCACGAGCATCACGTGTCACCAAGCCTGCTTGTGACAAGCCTGATTTCAAGTTCGCATCATAATCAATCAAAGCGCGAGTGATACCATGACGCACTGCACCCGCTTGGCCTGACTCACCGCCGCCTGAAACATTGACCATAATGTCAAATTTTTCAGTCATTTGCGTCAATTCCAAAGGTTGACGAATCACCATCAAACCTGTTTCACGCGCGAAGTACTCATTTGCAGGCTTACCGTTCACAACGATATTGCCCGAACCCGCTTTCAAAAATACACGAGCCACCGCAGACTTACGACGACCTGTACCGTAGTTGTAATTACCGTTCATGTTCATCTATCCTTAAATGTCCAAGACTTGTGGTTGCTGTGCAGAGTGTGGATGTTCAGCGCCTGCATAGATTTTCAATTTTTTAATCATCGCGTAACCCAAAGGACCTTTAGGCAACATGCCTTTGACCGCTTTTTCTAACGCGCGACCCGGAAAACGCTCTTGCATTTTGCGGAAATTGGTTTCATAGATACCGCCTGGATAACCAGAGTGGCGATAGTATTTTTTGTCTTCAAATTTCGCGCCTGTTACGCGGAGTTTGTCCGCGTTCACGACAACGATAAAATCACCCGTGTCCACGTGTGGCGTAAACTCAGGTTTATGCTTACCACGCAAACGACGTGCAACTTCACTGGCTACACGACCCAACACTTTGTCCGTACCATCAACGACGTACCAGTCGTGTTGTACTTCGTGTTGTTTTGCTGAAAAAGTTTTCATGACAATTCCATTCATCACAATTTAAAAAACCATGTTTACCGCACCTCACCGCTTATGCCTGCGGCCTCTCCCGAAGCGAGTTAATATGGGCTAGCCGATTATTATCGACACTTTTATGAATAAAGTCAAGCATTTAAGGATAAATAGCCGTGAATCAAGACCTCACAAATACCAACCGAGTTATCCTTACACACAAAGATAACAAAAAAAGCCCAAGCAAAATTTGCTTGGGCCATAAATCCACCAAAAGGAGGGTGGAGGAGACAATCTTTAGAATGCTTGCGCATCCAACAGTGTTAATTATACCGAAAAAATTGTGCAATGCAAGATAAAAAAACGCCCATTCACAAATTTGTCGCTATAAAAGCGAAAAACGAAATTATTGACCACTAATTTATGATTTTTATTAAATATTATTAAAAATGATTTAATTTTATTGAAATGGATGTTGCTAAAAAACATCTATTTTATCCAACTTGTTTGTTATACCGACAATAAAAAAGAGAAAAGTCATTTTTCCTGCATTTCCTACGGCTGATATAATGGCTCTCTTTATTATTCATTTTTCTAGGATGTCATTATGGAATGCACCGTACGTTGGGTTGGGCCACAAGCAGGCATGTCTTTTATCGGTGAATCAGGCACTCATCATGCCGTATTGATGGATGGTGCTCCTGAAGCGGGCGGGCGCAACCTTGCCCCTCGCCCGATGGAGCTGGTGCTCATGGGAACTGGGGGCTGTACCGCATTTGATGTGGTGATGATTTTACAGAAAGGCCGCCATGCGGTGAGTGACTGCGAGGTGAGATTATCGGCTAAACGTGCAGACAGCGACCCGAAAGTGTTTACAGATATTCATTTTCACTTTATCGTCAGTGGAGATCAACTCTCTGAGGTTGCGGTTGAACGTGCAGTTAAGTTATCGCATGAGAAATACTGTTCGGCCAGCATCATGCTCGCGCATTCCGTCCAGATGACCCATAGTTTTGAAATCATTGACACGGGAGCCACCCCGAGCTAATCCGTATTTTTAATTGTCAACAAAGTGGCACGCATCTTTTCGAAGCGTGCTTCTGCGTTTTTAAAGCAAATGGTTTTGCTGCGTGAGTTGGCACCTCGTACGACATCAACATCTCGGTTGGCGCATTCAAATTGTTCTGCCAGCCATGCGGTCAAGGCCGCATTCGCACGCCCATCAATCGGCGGGGCATTTAAACGGATTTTAATTCGTTCACCATACTCCCCCGCCCAATCGGTGTTTTTAGCCCCAGGCTGGACATACACTTGGAGCAATACATCACTGCCTTTCAATTGCAAAAAAGTCAAGTTGTTGCTCACACCTACTCCTCGATTACAATCAAGCGACCAACCCGCTGTGGCGCAATAGCGCATCGACACTTGGCTCGCGTCCCATAAAGGCCTTGAACGAGTCCATTGCGGGACGTGAGCCGCCGACAGCGAGAATATTTTGCCAGTATTTTTGCCCCAACTCTCGGTTGAGCAAAGGGGCTTTATCCGCTTGTGCCGTTTCAAATGCAGAGAAGACATCTGCGGATAACACCTCAGCCCACTTGTAACTGTAATAACCTGCGCTGTAACCGCCTGCGAAAATGTGCGAAAAGCTGTGCTGGAATCGGTTAAATTCAGGCGGCTGCACAACCGCTATTTCAGCGCGAATCTTCTCCAACAGCTCATGCACCACATGAGGGGCCTCAGCCGTGAATCGCGCATGCAACAAAATGTCATACAATGAAAATTCAACTTGGCGCAGCATTTGCAAACCCGATTGGAAGTTTTTAGCGGCTAACATTTTGTTAAACAGCTCATGAGGCAAACCAGCACCCGTGTCCACATGCGCGCTCATGCGGGTCAATACATCAAAATCCCAACAGAAATTTTCCATGAACTGACTGGGCAACTCAACCGCATCCCACTCAACGCCGTGAATACCCGACACTTCAACATCATCAACTTGCGTAAGCAAATGATGCAACGCGTGCCCTGTTTCATGAAACAGCGTGATGATGTCATCATGGGTCAACGTTGAGGGCTTATCCTCAAGCGGTGGGGTAAAGTTCGTCACCATGTGCGCGACGGGCGTTTGCAATGCGCCCATCGTCAATGCACGACGACCACGCACCTCATCCATCCACGCTCCCGAATTTTTGCCCTCTCGAGCATACGGGTCTAGATAAACCGCGCCAATAGTGATGTCGGCTTGATTTTTCAGCTCAAAAAACAGCACATCTGGATGCCAAACTTGAACTTGTTTTTGTACAAAGCGCACGCCGAACAATTGCTCGACCACATGGAACAAGCCATTTAAAACATTGGGCAATGGAAAATAATCTTTAACTTCCTGCTCAGAAAAGGCGTAGCGTGCCTCACGCAACTTTTCACTGACATAAGTGATGTCCCATGCTTGAACATCGTGTAAACCCAACTGCTCGGATGCAAAATTGCGCAGCGCAGCCATATCGGTTTTGGCCGATACCTGCGCCTTGTGCGCCAAGTCGTAAAGAAAATCCGTCACTTGTGGCACAGACTCCGCCATTTTACTCGCCAGCGATACATCCGCATAATGTGGATAACCGAGCAAGTGAGCCATGCGCTGACGCGTAGCCAAAACGTCTTGTATCACGTTGGTATTATCAAAAGCAGCATCGCCCAGCTCGCTGGCACGAGTCACATACGCACGATAAATGGTTTCACGCAAGGCTCGGTCTTCCGCGTATTGCATCACTGGGAAATACGATGGAAATTGCAAGGTGATTTTGTAACCTTCTTTACCATCCTTTTGCGCGGCCGCTTTCATCGCTGCCAACGCGTCGGCGGGAATGCCCATGACTTGAGTTTCATCCGCGTAATAAGCATAAGCATTGGTTGCATCCAACACATTCTCTGAAAACTTGGATTGCAACGCCGCTTCCTTAGCCCGCAATTGTCCGAACTCGGTTTTTTCAACCTCATTCAATAACGCGCCTGATAATTTGAAATCACGTAAAGCGTTTTGAACAATATGTTGGCGTGTCGGCGTCAGCGCTTCCCAACGCGGACTTGTGGCAAACATTTGATTTTGCGCCAACAGTTTTTCGCTTTGACCGAGCAGCGTGTAAAACGCAGTCACTGCTTCAAGATGTTCGTTATACACATCGCGCCATTGGGCAGCCATGACGTGGTGACAATGACTCACCACACCCCACACTCGCGAAAGCCGCTCCATCGCGTCATTAAGAGGCACCATACCGTTTTCCCAAGTTACATCTGCGGGTGCAATGGCTTCGACTTGGCGTAAAGCCGCATGCGCTTGCGCCAACACTTGAGTCATGGCCTCATCCACATGCTGCGGTTGAATATCGGCCCAACGGGGCAAATCGGAGAGGTCTAACAAAGGATTTTGTGTGGTCATGATTGCTTCTAAAGTCAAAAAAGGCGTTCATTATAACGCGTTGTTATATTTTGGTAAAAACGGCACTCTTTCGAGTGCCGTTTTTATATTTCAAGATATTTTAGTTTAATTATCCTTCTTCATTAACCAAAACCTCTTTACCTCGCATCTTCAACAACAGCGGAATGCTAATCCACAATATGGCAAACGTCATAAATGCCAACGACACTGGATGTGAGGGGCTGAAAAAAACTGACCAATCACCTTCGGATTTACTCAAAGCCCGACCTAAGTTTGCTTCCATCATCGGACCTAAAATCACACTGAGCACCATCGGTGCAACAGGATAATCATGTTTATTGAGCCACAAGCCCAAAATGCCACAAATCACCAAAATCCATAAATCAATCATGGTATTTTGCGTAGACAAAACACCAAATACTGAAATGGCAAGAATCAAAGGCAGTAAATATCTTGCTGGCGTGCTGATCACTTTGGCAAATACACGCACCAACGGCAAGTTCAAAACCAGCAGCATGACGTTACCAATAAACATACTGGCGATTAAGCCCCATGCAACGGTAGGATGCTCAGAAAACAACAACGGCCCAGGTTGGACGTTGTACATAATCAGCGCACCCATCAAAATCGCCGCCGTACCTGAACTGGGAATACCTAAAGTCAACAACGGGACCATCGCGCCACCAGAGGCCGCATTATTTGCGGTTTCGGGGCCCGCAACGCCCGCAATTGCACCATGACCGAACTTTTCTGGAGTTTTAGATAATTTTTTCTCCATGATGTAAGAAAAGAACGAAGCCAAAATTGCGCCCGCGCCAGGTAATATACCAATGAAAAATCCTAAAATAGAGCCTCGGGCAATGGGGCCTGCGCTCTCTTTCATTTCATCCATGCTGGGGTATAAGCGTGTAATTTTTGCGATTTGGATGTCTTTGGTGTCTGCTTCTAAAATGGTTTTAAATACTTCCACCACCGCAAAGAAACCAACCGCCAAAGTCAAAAACGCCACACCATCGGACAACGAATCAAAGCCAAAAATAAATCGTTCCTGCCCCGACAAACCATCGTGACCAATGGTGGCAATCAAAAGACCAAGTGTGGTCATAATCAATGCCTTGGTCATGGATTTGCCCGCCAATCCTGACACCGCACATAGCCCTAAAATCATCAGCGAAAAATACTCGACACTGGTGAACTTAATGGCCATTTCAGATAAAGGCTCGGCCATCAAAATCAATGCGACCAAAGTGACAATACCGCCAATAAAAGAACCAATTGCAGCGATTGATAAGGCACTGCCCGCACGCCCTTGCTTCGCCATCTGATAACCATCTAACGCGGTCACTACCGATGACGACTCGCCAGGGGTGTTAAGCAAGATGGAAGTGGTTGAGCCGCCGTACATCGCGCCGTAATAAACGCCTGACAATAAAATAATCGAACTGGTCGCGGCTTGCTCATTTGACAAACCAATTGAACTGGTGATTGAAGCCGTAATCGGAATCAACAACGCCACACCGCTCATCGGGCCAATCCCAGGTAAAACGCCAACGACTGTACCCAACAAACAGCCCATAAAGGCAAACAATAAGTTATACCATAAGAATGAGACCGAAAAACCTTGCATCAAATAATCTAAAGTACTCATTTTGCCCCCTTAGCTCAAAAAACTAGGCCACGACTGAACGCTGGCTTCGAGTAATTTAATAAACACAAAGTACAGAACCAAGGAAAACCCACCTGCAATGGCGACGGTTTTACCGATATTGCCACGCTCCATCGCTTGGAACGACACCACCAAAAATAAAAAGGTACTGATGATGAAACCCAAAGGCTCAATCAACAGAATATAAAGCACCATGCTGCTTAATATAATGAAAAAACGACGATGGTATTTTTCATCTTCGGCGTGTTGGGTGTGTTGCTGTTTGGATTCTGTTGCTTTTTTCTTCAAAGTTTCAAGCAGCAAAATCACACTCAAAAAACACAAGAGTGCGCCAAATGCCTTGGGAAAAGTTGCGGGTGTGACCGCCCCACCAATCACGTTGTCGGCCAAGTGTGAGCTGGCCACCACAAAAAATGCGCCCGTCAAAAAGAAACATAGACTGGCAATAAAGTCTGAACGACGAGACATAATCCCTCCAATACGTCTTATACAATAAAAAACACGCTCGATATTCAAGCGTGTTTCCTTGAGTTTTTTTTATTATTTAGCCAAGCCCAATGTCGTCAACAACTCTTTAATTGTGGCTTCTTGTTGTCCTAAAAAGGCTTTAAATTCCTCACCATTTTTAAAATCGCCAGTCCAACCTTGAGCTTGCAACTCGGCTTGCCACTCGGGTTTAGCGGATAAATCTTTCAAAGCCTGTTGCCAGAATTTGTAAGCCATCGGCGACATGTCTTTTGGACCGAACACACCACGCCAAATCACGAACTCAGCACCGTTAATGCCTGCTTCTTTATATGTGGGCACTTGATCCATAGGGGCCGCTTTGACACGTTCGGGCGCGCTGATGGCGAGAATACGGATTTTGCCTGCTTTCGCCATTTCGGAAGCACCTGACGCATCGGTTGATAACACTTCAGCTTCACCACCTAACAAGGCGACAATCGCTTTACCGCCACCATCAAAAGGTAAATATTTAACTTTGGTAATGTCAACGCCTGACTTCATCAAAGGCAATAATGCAGCCAAATGATCCATGCTTCCAGGCGATGAGCCACCCGCAACGCTGACTTTTGTCGGGTCGGCTTTAATTTTAGCCACCAACTCTTTGATGTCTTTAATTGGCGAATCAGCTTTAACCGCCAAAACAGAGAAATCCTGCGTCAAGGCTGCCAAAGGCGTCACATCTTTATAACCAGAAGGACTGCCGTCTTTTTTCAAGTTGTTGATTAAGATGGGAGGCGAGTTCACAAACAATTTACTGTCATTGCCCACATCTTTAGCCAAGTAAGTGGCTAAGAATTTAGCACCTGATGCGCCAGGCACGTTCTCAACAGTCATGGGGACGTTAACCAATTTCGCATCAGTCATGACTTTGGTGATAGAGCGTGCGGTCTTATCCCAACCGCCACCCGCGTCCGATGGCGCTACCATCGTCAATGATTTGGGTTCATAAGGTGCATTGGGGTCTTTCTTTTTCTCCCCACATGCCGTCATTAAACTGGTTGCTACAACTGCAGCCACCACCGTGGTCATCCATTTGGATATCGTCATCATTGTCTCCTTTGACGGGGTTGTTGAAATTAAAATTATTATTAAAAATGTAAAAATATTGATATCAAATCATTGTTCCACAAATACTCGACATATTGCAAGCGGTTTTGCGCGCTTACATTCAAACGATTTGTTTTGCACCGAAACGCTTGGTTCAGTTAAAAATGAGCGTTCAGCCAAAACTCAACGCGTCCCCAATAAAAAGGTCATTAAATCATCCAAGTGCCCACCAAAACCATTTAAGGTATGGTCGCCGCCTTCAACCACAATTTCATTCGCACCCTTAAAATAATCGCGCATTTGCCTAGGACTCAACACCTCGTCTCCTAAAGCCACCAGCAATAAATATCGTTTCAAATCAGTCAACTGTGGAACGTGGTAATAGTGTAACTCTGCCAAATAGTGAACAGCGTCTTCAGGCGCAATCTCATCGACATAATAGCGGTCTTGCAAATGCTCTTGTTTAAGCTCATTCCAAGGCGTAATGGCAGGATTAATGACCGCACAGCGCAGACCATATTTCTCGGCAAGATATATGGCATAAAACCCACCCAATGATGAGCCACAAACGGTGTCAATTTGATGTGTTGCAATCAGCGTTTCACATAACCGAATGGACGATTTGGGCGAGACGGGTAACTGTGGAATCACCACATCGGCCTCACCTTGAGATTGGCAATAATGCGCAATATCAATTGCTTTAGGTGAGTCGGGGCTGGAGCGGAAGCCATGCAAATACAATAACTTCATAAGTTTCTCCTTTGTATGCGGACGCTTTTAAGCGCCTTTTTTAGAACTCGCCAACAACACGCCGAAGCCGATAAATGCAGAACCACCCATGCGATTCATGATGCGCCCGCCACGACCTGTTTTTAAAAAGGACTGTACCTTGTGGGCAAAAAAAGCATATGTCGTATGTATCACAATCAATAACACGCAAAACGTCAGCACCAAAGTCGCAAACTGCGTCGCATAATTCTGTTCGTGGTTGATAAACTGTGGAAAAACCGACAAAAAGAAGACCAACGCTTTTGGATTAGAAAACTGAAAAAGCAAACCCTCTACAAACAGACGTCGGTATGACGCAGCCGTTTTAGATGTACGGTCAAACTCAATCGCAGGCGAAAGCCACAACTTAACCCCCAAATAAATCAAATAGGCCGCACCACAATATTTAAGTACATCAAAAGCGGTTTGCGAGGCCGCCAACAACGCCCCAAGGCTGGTCGCGGACAGCGTCGCCACACAAAACACACCTGTCGACAAACCCAAAACGCCGACCAACGCGGATTTAAACCCATAATTCAAGGCGTTAGTGACTGATTTTAAGACCCCAGGTCCAGGGCTCAAAATGGTCAACACCGCCATGATAATGAACAACACATATGACGTCATGCTTCCCTCTCTGCCTTTTCTAAATTTTTATCGGCTTTTAAACAATCGCCCAACGTGATTCAAAACTATTTTAGGGCGTCTAATAATTTTTGATGCACGCCACCAAAACCGCCATTGCTCATGACCAACACATGGTCACCTGCTTGCGCAACAGCTTGCACCGCTTTCACTAAGTTGTCTATATTATCAAAAGCCTGTGCTTTATCCCCGAGCGGCGACAGCGATTCGGCCAAGTCCCAGCCGAGTGCGTTTTTGCCTGCACCGCTCTCGCCGTAACCAAACACCAAGTCCGCTTCTTTGAGTGAGTCAGGCAATTGCGCTTTCATCACCCCGAGTTTCATCGTGTTTGAACGTGGCTCGAGCACGGCCAAGACTCGCGCCTGCCCCACGCGCTTGCGCAGACCCGCAACGGTCAAAGTAATCGCAGTAGGATGATGCGCAAAGTCATCATAAACCGTGATGTCGTTCACCACGCCTTTAACTTCCATACGACGTTTCACCATTTCAAAACGTGAAAAAGCCTCAATCGCGTGTTTAGGTTCAACGCCCACATGACGGGCGGCCGCTATGGCCGCAAGGGCGTTCAAGCGGTTGTGCGCACCTGTCACATTCCAATGCACGCGCCCTTGAAACTCGCCTTTGAACAACACGTCAAAGCTGTCATCATCACCCACATTGGCAATTTGCCAATCGGCTGCTCGCGTATCATCCGCAAAGCGTGCCACGGGCGTCCAAGCACCTTTGTCTAAAGTCTCATCCAACGCCGCTTCGTGCGCATTAGAGACAATTAAACCGTTGCTCGGAATTGTACGCACAAGGTGATGGAATTGGGTTTGAATCGCGGCCAAGTCTTTAAAAATATCAGCGTGGTCAAATTCGAGGTTGTTCAAAATCGCGGTGCGTGGGCGGTAATGCACGAATTTACTTCGTTTATCAAAAAACGCGGTGTCGTATTCATCCGCTTCAATCACAAAAAATGGATCATCGGTCAAGCGGGCAGAAATGCCAAAATTGTTTGGCACACCGCCAATCAAAAAGCCAGGGTTCAATCCTGCATCTTGCAAAATCCAAGCCAACATTGACGACGTCGTGGTCTTGCCATGTGTGCCCGCCACCGCCAGCACCCATTTATCCTTGAGTACGGTTTCGCCCAACCATTGCGGCCCCGAAATGTACGGCAACCCTTGGTCTAAAATCGCTTCCATCAGCGGGTTACCACGCGACACCACATTGCCAATCACATACACATCAGGGTTCAACTCAGTTTGTGACGCATCAAAGCCACTAATCAACTCAATGCCTTGTGCTTCAAGTTGAGTGCTCATCGGCGGATACACGTTGGCATCACAACCTGTCACTTTGTAGCCTGCTTGCTTGGCAATCGCCGCAATGCCGCCCATGAATGTACCGCAAATACCGAGAATGTGAATATGCATAAAAAATCCGAAGTCGTCTAAATAAGGGAAATGGCGCATTTTAGCGCAGTTTGTCAGGATACGACCAATGACTCATATAATTTTCAAATCATTGTTTGTTAAAATAGAACCATGAACGATACACAACTCTTACGCTATGCACGCCACATTCAGTTGGCCGACATCGACATTTTGGGGCAAGAACGCATACTGGCCAGCCATGTTTTAATTGTCGGCGCGGGCGGTTTGGGTTCGCCCGCAGCTTTGTATTTAGCCGCCAGCGGCGTAGGGCATTTAACGCTTATTGATGACGATGTGGTCGAATTATCTAACTTGCAGCGACAAATCATCCACACCACTGATTCGCTAGGATTAACAAAAGTCGCTTCAGCTCAAGCACAACTTCAATCAATCAATCCTGATGTAGGCGTGAATGCACGGGCACAACGGGCCGATGCAGACACATTGAACCCACTGCTGCCGCACATCTCTGTCGTGCTTGACTGTTCGGATAATTTTGAAACCCGCCAAATGATTAACCGACTGTGCGTTCAACACCGCGTGCCCTTGGTGTCTGGGGCGGCAATTCGTTTCGAAGGACAAATCAGCGTTTTTGACTCGCGCGATGACGACTCGCCCTGCTACGCCTGTTTATTCCCACCTGAATCAAACTTTAATAATGAACCTTGCGCCACACTCGGCGTATTTGCGCCACTGGTTGGCATCATCGGGGCGATGCAAGCCGCAGAAGCACTAAAAATCATCGTCCAAATGAAACAACCCCTAGTCGGTCAATTGTTGACCCTTGATGCACGACTCATGGAATGGCAACGCTTGTCTTTACAACGCAATCCATACTGCCCTGTGTGCCAAGCCCAAACATCTTTTTAAAACCTCCACTCGCAATAGACGATTAAAGAACTATTGACAGACTGTCTGAACGAACATTAGTATGAATCGTCTAAGTACAGACACACCGCTACACACAATAAAACTAAACACAATAAAACGACTGGAGACCTCATGTTTGTCAACACACAAAAACCACGCCGCCCTCTTACCGCACTCATTGCTGCGCTTTGTTTAAGCCTATCCACCACTGCTTTTGCCGAAGAGGCACTGACCAACAAACAAGGTCCAACAGGTGATGGTTTATCCAATAACCTCATGGTCGCTGCGGCGTGGAAACAAACCGCAGCAGAAAATAAAGCCTTGTATCATCAAGCATTTAACATCGCTAAAGAGCGAGTCGATGCCGCTTTAAAAAAGCACAAGAAAAAAGACAAGCCACTTGCCATTATCAGTGACTTGGATGAAACTTTGTTTGATGCCAGCGCCTATTGGGGGAACCTGATTCAAAACAACAAGGATTTTTTCGATGACGCTGTATGGGATAAATGGGTACCCTCCAACACCATTGCCGCTACCGCGGGGGCACAAGACTTTTTAAATGATGTAAAGAACAAAGGCGTTGAAATTTTTTATGTCTCCAGTCGCGATCAAGGTGAAAAGACCTTTGAATACGCGATTGCCAATATGAAAGCCTTAGGATTTCCAAACGCAGATGCTGAACATGTGACCATCTTGCGCGACAGCTCCAACAAAGAACCTTCTCAAAAGAACATTGCCGAAAAATATGATGTGGTCGTCTATTTGGGCGACAACTTAAATGATTTTCAGCGCAAGTACTACACTAAAAACGTTGACCAACGCACCCAACTCATGGAGGAGGACAAAGAAATGTTTGGTCGTAAATTTATCGTCATGCCCAATCCTTTGGATGGTCACTGGATGCGTGCCATTTTTGGCGAATCAGAACCACCCGCCAATGACAAAAACCGCGAGATACTCAAAAAGGCCGCCACCCAATCAACATGGCAACCTTAATCAACATACATAACCGCATTTAACCACTTAACCCACTTAACTTAAAAGACCTTGACTCACGTCAAGGTCTTTTTATTAAGAGCAACGATAACAACCATACAAAAGCGCTCATTAACAAAGCGATTATGCTTTACAACCAACAGATTTAAATCAATTATAATCAAGTCAGGCCGAATGAACGCCTTTTAACGCATTCGACCTTGTTTTTTACTTCACTGCCCTCAAATGAGAGCTATTGGCTCATGCAACATCCCAAGGGCCACCCAAACTTAAAAAAGCTGTATTGTGCTTTTTGACTTACTAAGGAGTGAAAAATGTCTGAAGAATCCATCAAAAAACCGCGCGCTCCGCGTGTAAAAAAATCCGTGGGCGAAGAAACTGCGCCCACAGTGGCAACACTCCCTACGGCCGCTGACCTCAAAAATAACGACTCGCTTCCCCTCTTGCCTTTACGCGATGTCGTCGTATTCCCACACATGGTCATTCCACTGTTTGTCGGTCGCGAAAAATCCATCCGCGCTCTTGAGGCGGCCAGTGCAGCAGAACTGAATGTCGTGCTGGTGGCGCAAAAAAGCCCCGAAAAGGATAATCCAGACGGCAACGACTTGTACAAAGTGGGTTGCGTTGCGCGCATTTTGCAAATGTTAAAACTGCCCGACGGTACAGTCAAAGTACTGGTTGAAGGTGAGAAGCGCGCCAATTTATCGAACATTATTGAAAAAGATGGCTATTTGGCCTGTTCGGTCAATGACTTAATCGACACGGAAGCCGATGCTGCAGAAGTCGAGGCCTTGCGTCGCACCGTTTTGACTCAATTTGAACAATACGTCAAATTGAATAAAAAAATTCCTGATGAGATTTTAAACTCACTGGCAGCCATTGATGATGGCGCGCATTTAGCCGATACCATCGTTGCTCATTTGCCCATCAAATTGGAACTCAAGCAAGAGTTGCTCGAATTGCGCAGCGTCAAAACCCGCTTGGAAGATGTATTGCATCAAATGGAAGTTGAAATCGACATCCTCCAAGTCGAAAAACGCATCCGTGGTCGTGTCAAACGCCAAATGGAAAAAAGCCAACGCGAGTACTATTTGAACGAACAAGTCAAAGCCATTCAAAAAGAACTGGGCGAAGGCGAAGAAGGCGCAGACATTGAGGAACTTGAGAAAAAAATCATTGCGGCGCGCATGCCTAAAGAGGCGCGTGACAAAGCCGATGCCGAGTTGAAAAAACTCAAATTGATGTCGCCCATGTCTGCCGAAGCAGGCGTGGTGCGCAACTACCTCGAAACTTTAGTCAGCTTGCCGTGGAAGAAAAAAACCAAGCCAAACAATGACTTGGCTAAAGCTGAAGCCATTTTAAACGAAGACCACTACGGACTTGAGAAAGTCAAAGAGCGCGTATTGGAATACCTCGCCGTGCAACAGCGCGTTGAAAAAAACAAATCACCGATTTTATGCTTGGTCGGGCCCCCAGGCGTGGGCAAAACCTCGTTGGGGCAATCGGTTGCTCGAGCCACCAATCGAAAATTTGTGCGCATGGCTCTTGGCGGGGTACGCGACGAGTCAGAAATCCGAGGACACCGCCGCACGTACATTGGCGCGATGATGGGTCGCATTTTACAAAGCCTAACCAAGGTCGGCGTTCGCAACCCATTGTTTTTATTGGATGAAGTGGACAAAATGGGCATGGATTTTCGTGGCGACCCAGCCTCGGCCTTGCTCGAAGTACTTGACCCAGAACAAAACCATACGTTCTCCGACCACTATGTTGAAGTTGATTTTGACTTGTCTGATGTCATGTTTGTCGCAACGTCGAACTCTCTCAACATTCCAGGCCCATTGCTTGACCGCATGGAAGTCATCCGCTTATCGGGTTATACCGAGGACGAGAAATTATCAATTGCGCAAAAATATTTATTGCCAAAACAGTTGAAAAACAATGGCTTGAAAGCGGGCGAGTTAGACGTTAAGGTCGAAGCCTTGCGCGACATCATTCGTTACTATACGCGCGAAGCAGGCGTGCGCTCGCTTGAAAGAGACATTTCAAAGTTGTGCCGCAAAGCCGTGAAAATGCTGTTGCTGAACAAAGACCTTAAAACCGTTACCATCGACAGCAGCAATATCGAACACTTCTTAGGCGTGCATCGTTTTAGTTTCGGTATCGCTGAAAAAGAAAATAAAGTCGGACAGGTCACAGGCTTGGCATGGACAGAAGTCGGCGGCGAGTTGCTCACCATCGAAGCGCAAGTCATGCCTGGCAAGGGCATCATGACGCGCACTGGCTCTTTGGGTGACGTGATGAAAGAGTCGGTCGAAGCTGCCCGTACCGTAGTCCGCGCACGCGCGAACGCCTTGGGTATCAGCAACACCGTGTTTGATAAAAAAGACATTCACGTCCATGTGCCAGAGGGTGCGACGCCAAAAGATGGTCCATCGGCAGGTATTGCCATGACCACGGCGTTGGTTTCGGCTTTAACAGATAACCCTGTTAAATCAAATGTGGCCATGACGGGGGAAATCACTTTGCGTGGTGAAGTGCTTGCAATTGGTGGTTTGAAAGAAAAATTGCTCGCGGCTTTACGCGGCGGCATCACCGTTGCTTTAATTCCACATGAAAACGTCAAGGACTTAGCCGAAATACCCGACAACGTGAAAAACGGCATTGACATCATTCCAGTGAAATGGATTGAAGAGGTGTTGCAACACGCATTGGAACGACCATTGACTCCGATTATAGAACCTGAAATCGTTGTGCCTGACGTTCCGAGTGCCGCGGCCGTTAAGTCGGAAGGTTTGGCGCATTAAGCGAATGCCCATTTGACTCATTTTTTAAGCCCCCAGCAATCAAACGCTGGGGGCTTTTTTAATTGGTTTTATAAAAGGGGTAGCATCACACAGCGTCTGAAAAAACGCCTGGATTACAAACTTGCGGCACGGAATGTGTCGCACTGTTTCCAATCGGCTGTTTGTAGACCTTGTTTAAACCAACGCATGCGTTGTGCTGAAGTGCCATGGGTAAAACTATCAGGCACAACATAACCTTGACCTTGCTTTTGCAAATAATCATCACCAATTTGATGAGCGGCATTTAACCCCTCTTCAATATCTCCCTGCTGCAAAATGTGACTGTTCACATCCGCTTTAGCCGCCCAAACACCAGCGAAACAATCGGCTTGTAGCTCAACCCGAACGGACAAGGCATTGCCCTCAGCTTCTGACACGCGAGAGCGGCGCGCACTGACTTTTTCTTCGATACCGATTTGATTTTGCACATGATGACCAACTTCATGCGCAATCACGTAGGCTTGCGCAAAATCACCGCCCGCCCCCATTTGCTTACTCATTTGTTGAAAAAATGATAAATCCAAATAAATTTTTTGGTCACCAGGGCAATAAAAAGGCCCTGTCGCCGCGTCTCCCGTACCACAAGCCGTGCGAGTCACACCATCATATAGAACCAAAGTCGGGGCTTTGTACTGCCCGCCAGCCGCGGCGAATTCTGACGACCACACCTCTTTTGTGCTTTGCAAGACCTTAGAAGAAAATACGGCCTGCTGGTCTTTAGTATACGTCCCTTTGGAAACAGCCGTACCCGTTGAAGAGTCAGCTGACATGGATTGAACCGTGCTTAAACCAGTCAACGTCGTTGACGGGCTGATGCCAAAGACAAAATAAGCCACGGCGGCCAAAAGCAAGCTCCCAATACCCAAGCGACCGCCACCACCGATTCCCCTTCCCGTACGACCTCGGCGATCTTCAATATCCGCACTTTCATTCACTGAATCTAAGTTCATTTGAATTCCCCTAACACATTGTCAACCGCGCTGACGCACAGACTCAAACAAGCACACACCCGCAGCCACAGAAACATTCAAGCTCGCCACAGAACCCGCCATCGGGATGCGCACCAACTCATCACAGGTTTCACGAGTCAAGCGACGCATGCCTTCTCCTTCCGCGCCCATCACCCAAGCAATCGCCCCACCCACTTTGGCATCGTGCAATACACTTGTGCCCTCTTCGTCGGTTCCAACCACCCATACATCGTGCTCTTTAATTTCGCGCAATGTACGTGCCAAATTGGTGACCATAATATAAGGTACATGGTCGGCCGCACCTGACGCCACTTTAGCCACCGTGGCGTTGATACCAACCGCCTTATCTTTTGGGGCAATCACAGCGTGTACCCCCGCAGCATCGGCCACGCGCAAACATGCACCCAAGTTGTGTGGGTCGGTGATGCCATCGAGCACCAGTAAAAGGGGCGGAACGCTGAGATTTTCCAGCACTTCATCCACACTATTCGCTAAACGAATATCGCCCGCCAAAGCGGCTACGCCTTGATGACGACTATGCCCAACGATACCGTCTAAGCGGTGTTTATCGACCAAACGCGGCTCTATGTTCAGACGCACCAAACTGGCAAGGAAGTTCTGCATACGCTTGTCTGCCCTTGCATGTTCTACATACACCTCGCGAACAGAACTGGCGGCGACGCGCAATCGCGCTTGCACCGCATGAAAACCGAATAAAATTTTTGCATTTGACATAATCATCGCTTTATTAACATTAAGCCGCCATTGTAAAGTATTTATACGCATTAAACGCATAAAAAGGCTTGCACGCGCAAGCCTTTTTAAATGGGTAAATTGATAACGCAGTGGTTTTAACGATAGGTTCGCAACTGTAAAGCAAAACGTCGCAGGGCTTCAATGCCACTTTGTTCGGCACGGTCGCACCAGTCGTGTAAATGAGCAAGCAGCTCATCTTTGCTCAAACTTGAGCGACGCCACAGCATGGATAACTCATTGCGCATGACATACAGTTGTTCTAATGTCGGGCTGACCGTGATATTGGCCTGTACTTTGGCGGCCACGTCACCCGCAATGTGCTCACTGTCGCGCAGCAGGGGTTTACGAATTTCAGATAGTCGCTTGGCTGCGCTCGCATTGGTTGCTCGCAACGCTTCAATCTCAGTCTTGACACTTTGGCGCAAGGATTGAGCGTATTTCGCCATCACATCGTAACGATTTTTAATGATGGATTCTAAAGTGTGCTCATCAACGGGAATGTTTTTCACGAACACGGCTTTAGGTTGGATTTTTTTGACCTTAGCCCAACCAATCAAGCTCATGGCTTTGATGTAATACCAGCCCAAATCGAACTCATACCATTTGTTCGAAAACTTGGCTGAAGTGGCAAAGGTGTGATGGTTGTTGTGTAACTCCTCGCCACCAATCAATAAGCCCCAAGGTGAAATATTGGTCGAAGTATCTGGGCTATCAAAATTACGATAACCATAAAAGTGACCGATACCATTGATGATACCTGCCGCAAAAAATGGAATCCATGCCATTTGAATCGCCCAAATGGTGATGCCCGCAAACCCAAACAAGACAAAATCAATCATGAACATGAACACAATCCCCCAGTAAGTGCGAGGTGTGTAAACATGCCGCTCCATCCAATCATCGGGGGTGCCTGCACCATATTTTTGGAGCGTTTCTTGGTTTTTCGCTTCCATACGATACAAGTCGGCTCCCTGCCACAAAACCGTACTTAAACCTTTAGTCACTGGGCTATGAGGGTCTTCTTCGGTTTCACATTTGGCATGATGCTTGCGATGAATTGCGGTCCATGCCTTGGTGTGTTGCCCCGTGGTCAACCACAACCAAAAACGAAAAAAATGCGCTGGAATGGGATGTAAATCAAGTGCCCGATGAGCTGAGTGACGATGCAAGTAAATCGTCACCGAAGCAATCGTAATGTGAGTCACCACGAGCGTAAAGATGACCATCTTGCCGATGGACCACCCCAACACGCCGTTGGACAAAAAATTTAATAATTCATTCATGACACACTTTCTATAAATCGCAACGTAAAAAGGCAGTACCCATTAACAAGTCAAATCTGATTTGCAGCAGGAAATTTAAGTATTTTAACGTATATTGCGTATATTGCTTGGATTCTAACTTCAACCTTTTTTAGGCACGGGCAGCTTATCGACTTCAGGTATTTGCAAAGTAAAAAATTCAACCTGATGTTCACGGCATGTCCGCCATATGGCCAAATTGACATCAGAAGTGATGTTCATACGACCATTTTCAGGGTCGCCAATCCACCATGTAATGTCCAAAACAAAACCTTTATCTGTGATTTTAGACAAAAGCACCGATGGCGCAGGGTCTTTTAAAACACGTGGAACAGCAATCAGCGCTTCTAATAACTTAGGAAGAATAAAATCTATGTCTACCGTGTGTTTTAATTGTATGGGAATGCTCATCCACAATTCTTTATCCTGCAAAGACCAGTTCACAATCGGCGTGGTCACCAATGTTTCGTTTGGCAACAAAACCTCATCGCCACTGGCTCCTTTTAAAACGGTATAACGGGCATTGATTTGAGACACATTTCCACGAAAACCATCATTGGTCGTGATTAAGTCCCCGATGCGCACACTGCGCTCAAATAAAATCACAAAACCTGACACATAATTGCTGGCAATTTTCTGTAAACCCAAACCAATACCAACACCCAGCGCACCGCCAAACACAGATAGAATGGTTAAGTTAATCCCCGCCGCATTCAAGGCAAACAGCACCCCAGCGACCAGCAATAAGGCATTGAGTATGCGAACAATCACGACCCGAGCGGATAAATCAAATTTTGCAAAATAGCGATTGGGGCGCTTGAGCAACATCAATTCAATCTCATGAATCAACCACTGCACAACCAACCAGACCACAACTAAGACCAAACACAACGTCAATACATCTTTTGCCGTAATGGTGTTTTTACCAAAAGTAACCTGTAAGGCGTCCAAACGTTCTACCCACACATCCAGCTGCCCCACATAGTCGAGTAGCATGACGGCCCAAATAGAGACAATCGCGATTTTTTCGATGGCATGCCGCACGCTGCCATCAACGGGTAGCGCACGACGCACCACATACAAAAACACACGTACCAATAAGAATGCACCAAAAATCTGAGCCAAAAACTCAAACCACTGCTCAGATAGACCATTTTTATTGTAAAAATATCTGACGGTGTCCGCCAAAAGCCATAGAAAAAATGGCAACATTAATCGGGTAATGACATCAACACTCACCCAACTGGGCATGTCACGCTTAGAAATACGTCGTTTAAGCATGACACGCAAAGCCCATGTCAAAGCCAATGCCAAAGCAATAAAGCCCGCGGTTATAGCCCAATCTTGCACGGTAATGTGCGAGAACAAATCAAAAAAACCGTTGAACTCAGCCCCTTCGACAAAGGGGTTTAAAGTGGTTGTACTGAACAAGCTGAACCTTTCTTGGTAAAAAACAAGGGTAAAAATGGGCAAAACTCTATTGCTTATATGTAACTTATCACATCAGCCCATCAGCAAATCCATCTCCGATGGCGGTGGCGAATAGCGATAACCCAAACCATAGACTGACTGCACCACTTCAACATCGGGCAAGACCAAGGCGATTTTTTTGCGCAAATTTTTAATATGGCTGTCCACCGCACGGTCAAACACATCCAAGTTGTCGTTATATGCTTGTGCAATCAACTGGTCCCGCGAAAAAATACGCTCGGGTTGCATCAGCAAGGTATTGAACAAGCGCAATTCAGTCGGCGTTAAATCTAATTTTTGCTCACCGTAACGAATCACTTGCGCCGCAGGGTCATACACAAAAGCAGACTGGGCAATTGAAGGAGATTGACGACGACGCAACAAGGCTTTAACTCGAGCAACCATCTCTTTTGGGCTAAATGGTTTACACAAGTAATCGTCAGCGCCGCTCTCAAAGCCAACCAAGCGGTCAAGCTCCTCCACCTTAGCGGTAATCATCATGATGGGGACATCCGAAAATGTTCGAATTTCTTTGCATAAGGCGACGCCATCACGCTCTTTTGCATCTGGAATCATGATGTCCATCAAAACAATGTCTGGCTTTTGAATCTTAACCGCTTCAATCACTGCGTCACCGCGCTCATGCCAATGCACCAGATAACCCGCGTTTTGCAAATAGGCTTGTTGCACTTGGGCAATCATCGCTTCGTCTTCAACCAATAAAATCTGACTCTTACGTTCGCTCATGTTTTACTCCACGGAGTGAGCCAATTCAATATCCAATAAATGACTGGGCTATTGCTTTGGCAGGTCAATAAAGGGCTTTATTCTTATGTGTGTTACTTTCTCATTTTGACACAGCATTGTGCATCAATCATGCGCACGACAAAACGGTCTTCACAGTATTCTCGACCTTATTTCGTCTTAGCAACTTGATGCAAGGGCAATTCTACCACTATGCTTAAACCGCCTAAGCGTGAATGTTGCGCATGAATTTTGCCATGATGCGCTTTAACGATGCCTTCACAAATGGCCAAACCTAAGCCTGAGCCGCCTGTTGCGCGGTTACGCGACCCTTCGCATCGATAAAAACGCTCAAATAAATGCTGTAAAGAGCCTTCTGACACCCCAGGTGCTGTGTCCATGAGTTCAATTTTTACATATTTACCCTCACGCGAGACCTCAACCAAGGTCTCACCCGGTGCATCGGTATAGCGCAAACTGTTCAACAAAACATTACGCAACACTTGATGCAAACGTTGAGCATCTGCACTCACGTATAAAGGCGCATCGGTCAAATCGTTCATTTTCAGCGTCAAACCCGAAGCGGTAAACGCCGCCATATTGTCTTGCAACGCCTCCTCCAAAAAGGCTTGCACATGAATTGGGCTCATTTTTAAATCCCAGCCACTTTCAGTCGCCCGTGCCACTGATTGCAAATCATCAATCAATACGGTCAAATCTGAAATGGTGCTTAAATTGCGTTGCCATTCCTCATCGCTGATTTGAATGATGCCATCACGCATGGCCTCATTGCGCATGCGTAAAATCGTTAATGGCGTGCGCAACTCATGTGATGTATCCGCGACCCATTGACGACGCGCAGACTCTTGCGCCTCAAGCTGTGCGGTCATGCTATTAAAATTGCGTTGAATTTCACCCATTTCACTGTCCGCATTCACGGGCAAACGGGTTGCCAAATCGCCAGCCGCGACCCGACGAAATCCAGTTTGTAAAACCGCCATGGGCTTTTTGAAATAGCCTGCAAGTAACCACGCCAAGACAGCTGAAATCAAAGCCGATAAAGTCAACAGTAAAAAAGACCACTTAACTTGCTCTGCTAAAAAATGTTGCCCCAACACATCATTGTCAGGAGGCCCTTTGCGAATTAACCAATACGCAATTGTCGTGTTATTGCTATTTTTAATAGGAAAGCGCATGGCATTTTCTAAAGTCAAAGGCTCACCCGCGACAAAATCAGCATTTGCATCCAACAACGCCACCCCGCGCACGTAAGGGGGCAAATATCCACCGTCCTCGTTCACGGGTGGTGGCAAGCGTCGCTCCTCGGGCGCTCCTTCTATTTTTGTTTTATCCTGATGCTTTTGATTCTTCGCTATCTTTTCTTCACGTTTGACTTCTTCAACCGCCAAGATTAGGCTTTCCCAAACACCTGGCATTTTCAACCCAGAAAAATCCTTTTGTTCTTCAACGTATTGCACCAATACTTTTTGGACGGGGGCAAGCCGTTGCAACTTGACATGCGCCACATAATCGCCAAAGCCATCGCGCACAATGTAATGCATCACACCCGCCAAAATGATGACTAAAAACACGGCAAGTGAGAAAAACGCTAGAAAAAACTTTTTCTGAAGGGTGAGCTGAGCGGAGGGACGAGGGAAAGAGTACATGATGATTAAATAGGCGAGAATGATGACGCACAATTGTAATTTTGAATCGTGAACAAACCATGTATAGGCGAATCAAAGCCAATTAGCATCGAATTTGACACAGATTTTATCAAGCAGCGAGACAAGCATGATACTTTTTTGCAACAGCTTTTTTTCTGAGTTGAGTGAGGATGAAATCAGCCATGGGACGGATTGGACATCAGCACAATCAGACCAATTATCCCCAACAATACGGCACTGAAACGATTGAAATAACGCTGCCCAGCGGCATTGTTTAAGAAACGTCGCACATGAACACCTGCAAAAGCATATAAAGCAATTGTTCCCCATTCAAACACCAAAAAAGTCGCACCCATCAGTAAAAATTGAGCGAGTAAAGGTTCGGTCGTATTTAAAAACTGAGGAAAAATAGCGGTGAAAATTAAAATCGCTTTGGGGTTGCTCGCCGCACACATAAACTCTTGCATCGTCAAGCGCATGGTTGAAACGTTACTGTGTTGACCATCAAAAGCCAAATGCGTCACTGGACTGCGCCACAACGACATTGCAATCCAGATTAAATACAAACCACCCACTATTTTAAGCACAACAAAAAATCGGGATGAACCTGCCAACACCATTGCCAAGCCCAATGCCGTTAGCACAATCATGGTGGCGAAAGCCACCAATCGCCCAACGCCCGCCATCACCGCAGGACGAAAACCAAAGCGCGAGGCGTTGTTCATTGACAATATATTATTTGGCCCAGGCACGAGGTTAAGTGCAACACACGCGGGAATGAATAGCAGGTAAGAGGATAAAGTCATTAGAAACAGTCTGTGTTCGGTGGTTCAGTCAAAATCAACAACAGCAACGCCCCATCCACTCGCAAACCACAGAGGTTCACAAGACTCTCATTGCTTTTAATTGAAATTGACCGTTTTAATTTATACCAAGACCCGCTCAATGCCACCGTTGTTGGCAGCGGCCACATACTCAGGCATCCAATTGTCGCCCAAAATGTGCTTCGCCATCTCAACCACAATGTAGTCGGCATCAGAGTCAATATCATCGCGATAACGCTGTAGACCCTGCAAACAAGCGGGGCATGAGGTCAGAACCTTTGTTTGCCCTGTAAACCCGTCCGCCCGCAGTTCGCCTGCGCCTTTACGCAATTCTTCTTCCTTGCGAAAACGCACTTGCGTTGCGATGTCAGGCCGACTGAGCGCAAAAGTACCCGATTCTCCACAACAGCGGTCACTCAAGGCAACGTCTGTGTCCATCAATTGATTCACTACTTTTTGTGGTTTGTGGGTTTTCATCGGGCTGTGGCAAGGGTCATGGTACATGTAGCGCACGCCTTGAATTTTATTGACTTGAACGCCTTTCTCAAGCAGGTATTCGTGAATATCAAGTAAACGTGCATTGGGGAAAATATGCTCAAATTGATATTTTTCCAACTGATCCATGCACGTGCCACAAGAAACAATAACGGTTTTGATGTCCAAATAATTCAACGTATTGGCCACGCGGTGAAACAACACGCGGTTATCCGTGGTGATTTTATCGGCTTTATCCGAGTTACCCGTGGCGTGCTGCGGATAACCGCAACATAAATATCCCGGCGGCAAAACGGTTTGAACACCAATCGAATATAACATCGCTTGCGTTGCTAGACCGACCTGAGAAAACAATCGCTCCGAACCACAACCCGGGAAATAAAACACCGATTCGGACTCGCTCGACGTGTTGTTGGGGTCACGGATAATCGGAACATATTTGGCATCTTCAATGTCAAGCAAAGCGCGTGCGGTTTTTTTCGGTAAGTTACCAGGCATGGGCTTATTGATAAAATGAATCACCTGTTCACGTATCGGAGCACGGCCAATGGTTGGCGAAGGTTGCGTCACTTGTGACTTGGTTATGCGCATGGATTTGGCAAATTTATGTGCCATGTTTTGCACTTTGCCGCCCCACTCAATGACAAATTTTTTATACATGCGAATGCTCGCAGGGTCTTTCATGTTCAAGTAGGACATGGCTAAATTGGTGCCAATATTGGGCGTCTTTTTACCCATGGTGCGCAATAAATTGCGCATGGCAATCGTGACATCGCCAAAATCAATGTTGACGGGGCACGGTTTTTCGCAACGATGACACACCGTGCAGTGGTCCGCCACATCCTCAAACTCTTCCCAATGCTTGATTGAAATGCCTCGGCGCGTTTGTTCTTCATACAAGAAGGCTTCAACCAACAGCGATGTGGCTAAAATTTTATTTCGAGGTGAGTACAATAAGTTCGCGACGGGGACGTGGGTGGAACACACGGGCTTGCATTTACCGCACCGCAAACAATCTTTGACCGAAGCGGCAATCGCGCCAATGTCGGATTGTTGCATAATCAAAGACTCCGCCCCCATCAGGCCAAAAGACGGCGTATACGCATTGCGCAAATCGGCATGGGGCATGAGCTTGCCGCGGTTGAAGTGGCCATGCGGGTCCACTTTGTTTTTATAAGCACGAAATGGCGCAAGTTCTTCATCAGTCAAAAATTCCAGCTTGGTGATGCCAATACCATGCTCACCCGAAATCACGCCATCTAAGCTGCGTGCAACCTGCATGATGCGCGCAACCGCCTCATTGGCTTCTTGCAGCATCTCGTAATCATCTGAGTTAACAGGAATATTGGTGTGCACATTGCCATCGCCCGCGTGCATGTGCAGCGCAACAAAGACGCGACTGCGCAGCACTTTTTTATGGATTTGTGTGCATTCGTCTAAAATGGTTGCGAAGGATAAGCCCGTGAAAATACGACGCAATTCGGCACGCACTTCGCGCTTGTAAGACAACCGAACAGTGCGGTCTTGCAACACGTCAAACACCTTGACTTCAGGCTCTCGAATCAAGCGTTCACGCAAAGCATCGATTTGTACAGGCTCGGTGAATGCAACAGCCCCTTCAATCACATCCGCCACTCGTCGGTCTAAATTTGACATCCAATACATCCAACGCATGCGCACACGCTGAATCAGCATTTGAGCATCATTCGCCCGCTCACCCAAACGCTCTGTTTTCGACATATTGCCATTTGCATCGTCTTCGCCTTTAGCCAAAGGCAAATCACCGTCCAAATAATGGCTCAACGCATCCAATAATTTCAACTTATTGCGAGTGGATAATTCAATATTGATGCGCTCAATCGCATCGGTGTATTCACCCATGCGCGGCAGCGGAATCACAACATCTTCATTGACTTTAAACGCATTGGTATGGCGGGCAATGGCTGCTGTGCGCGCTCGGTCAAGCCAAAATGTCTTGCGAGATTCCTCTGACACCGCAACGAATCCCTCGCCCGTTCGGGTGTTGGCCATGCGCACCACTTCAGAAGTGGCATGCGCTACGGCATTTTCGTCGTTGCCAACAATGTCACCAATCAAAACCATTTTTGGCAAATCACCACGACGACTCTTGGTCGCGTAACCGACCGCACGCAAATATCGCTCATCCAAATGCTCTAAACCAGCAAGCGTTGCGCCCGTGGTTTTAGCGGTTTCAAACAAATAATCTTTAATTTCCACAATTGATGGAATGGACTCGCGCGCTTGGCCAAAAAACTCTAAACACACTGTCCGCGTATATTTAGGCATGGTATGCAACACCCAACGTGCACTGGTAATTAAGCCATCACACCCTTCTTTTTGCACCCCTGGCAAACCTGACAAAAATTTGTCCGTCACATCCTTGCCCAAACCTTCTTTGCGAAATTTATAGCCCTCAATCGCTAAAATCTCTCGTTCAATCTCGGTTTTGCCATCGGCCTTAAAGCGCACAATTTCAAAGGTCGCCAAAGGCGCATCATGAATTTTGCTCATATTGTGGTCAAGGCGAGTGATTTCGAGCCACTCGCCCTTGGCATCGACCATCCGCCAACTGGCTAAGTTATCCAAAGCCGTACCCCACAGCACCGCTTTTTTACCGCCCGCATTCATCGCCACATTGCCACCCACACAAGACGCATCGGCACTGGTCGGGTCAACGGCAAACACCAAACCTGCTTTTTTGGCCGCTTCTTCAACACGGCGCGTCACCACACCCGCTCCTGTCTGAATCGTCATGACTTCTTGACCCATCATTCGACCACGCCAAGGGGTAACTGCGCCGATTTGAATCAATTTTTCGGTATTGATAACCACCGATCGCGCATCCAAAGGCACCGCCCCGCCCGTGTAACCCGTACCACCGCCACGAGGAATAATGGTCAAGCCCAACTCAATGGAGGCTCGCACCAATCCTGCCATTTCTTGCTCGCTATCAGGCGTGAGCACTACAAATGGATACTCAACCCGCCAGTCGGTTGCATCAGTGACGTGTGACACTCGAGACAAGCCATCAAATTTAATATTGCCTTTAGCGGTGTAGCGCCCTAGACTACTGCGCACTTGAGCACGTAAATCGTACATGTCTCGAAATTGCTGAGCAAAATCCGCCACGGCTATTTGTGCTTTTCGCACCAGTTCATCCACCTTGGCTGCGCGCGCACGCGCTTCATCCGTATCGGTCACATCCCGCCGCTTATCTATTTCACTCAATCGATGCTGCAAAGCCTCAACCAAAGCCGCACGACGCTTCGGATTATCAAGCAAATCATCTTGCAAATACGGATTGCGACTCACCACCCAAATATCGCCCAATACCTCGTACAACATCTTTGCAGAACGACCCGTTCGACGCTCGCTGCGCAAATCCAAAATCAATTGCCACGCATCCTCGCCCAACAAGCGGATAATGATTTCTCGGTCTGAAAAAGACGTATAGTTGTAAGGAATTTCGCGCATGCGCGTAGACTCCAACAACTCGGTCAAGGCCGCACTCGGAGGCGCAACATGGGCAAAATTTGGATTTAAATGATGTTGTAATGGTGCATTCATAAGGCATTTCCTGATAGACTTCACCACATCGATGCCACGCAAACGCCGTGTGAAGTGCTCCCGCATTCTACCCGAATTTTAAACTTTTCGCGGCATCGTCCGCATGGCAAAGCCCCGCATTTACTGCATGCCCATGATTTTCTTCAAAACACCACACACCACGCTGACTCGGATATGCCCACTATGAAAAATTCCACCGCACTGCGTATCGCCTACTTCTTGATCACCAGCATTGCGCTTACTGCATGTAATGACAACACACGCCAAAACATGAATCAAGAACAAACGCCACAGGAGCCACAAGTCAACTCAGCCAGTCCAACACATTCAACCGATGCCCGCCCACCTGCGCCCGCATTTGCCCAGCAAAAAAATTGCTTCAGCTGCCATACTCGTGATGCAAAAATGGTCGGGCCTGCTTGGACAAGCATTGCCGAAAAGTACAAAAATGATAAAGATGCGGTGACTAAACTGACAGCTAAAGTCCTTAGCGGCGGTTCAGGTAGCTTTGGACCCGTTGTCATGCCGCCACAAGCGCATCTAAAACCCGAAGAAGCTCAATATCTGGTTGAATGGATTCTCTCCCAAGCACCCACCACCCCAAAAAAATAAGGCGCACACCAGACAAACACCTCACTGTCGGCCCCAGCCTCAACTCACGTTAAAACAACACCTAAAAATACAAATAAACACAGTATTTGCATCGACTTAATTGCATTACTTGGCAAAATCATCTATAATCGAATGTCTCGGTGCAAACAGTTTTCAAATTTTTGTTCTTGTTTCGCGTCTCCAATTTAAAAAGATTGAGCGAAGAACCTTTTAAAAACAAAGATTTAAGCGCTTGAATCACAACACAGTTTGTAATCATTTGGTTTGAAATAAGGAATTATCATGGCACGCGTATGTCAAGTAACGGGTAAACGCCCGATGTCTGGGAACAATGTTTCTCATGCAAACAATAAAACCAAACGTCGTTTTTTGCCTAACTTGCAAAACCGTCGTTTTTGGGTAGAGTCTGAAAATCGCTTCGTGCGTTTGCGCGTTTCGAATGCAGCTTTACGCACCATCGACAAAAACGGTATCGATGCAGTCTTATCAGACTTGCGCGCCCGCGGTGAAATCTAAGGAGCCTTATCATGCGTGATAAAATCAAACTCGAATCAACAGCAGGTACAGGTCATTTTTACACGACCGACAAAAACAAACGCAATATGCCTGAAAAAATGGAAATCAAAAAATTTGATCCAGTGGCGCGTAAACATGTCATCTACAAAGAAACAAAAATCAAATAATCATTATTTGATGTTTTTCTTGTGAGAGAGCCACCTTAACGGTGGCTTTTTTATTTTCTCTACGTTATGCTTTAGGGATTGTAAATCCACTAAAAACAATGCCAAAATTAACTTACAACACCCCTAAAAAACGCATTCAATGGCTAATCATCGCCATCGCTATTGTTGCATGCGGACTGGTGCTTCGACCCATTTTGCTCGAGTTTGGTTATAAATCCGGCGATGAGCTTGTGGCAGAACGCATTTACGATTGGCGAGAAAAACTCAAACTAGAAGAACTTGAGCAAAAAAACAATTTGCCACGCGGCCTTCTGTCAGCAGTGATGCACCAAGAATCGGCTGGCAATCCGAATGCAAAAAGTACCGCTGGCGCACAGGGGCTGTTTCAATTCATGCGTCCAACTGCGCGTGACATGGGGCTAAATGATCGCACTCACCCTGAAGACTCGGCGCGCGCAGCTGCTGAATATTTGGATAAACTGTATGAACGCTACAACAAAAATTTGGAGTTGACCTTAGCCGCGTACAACTGGGGACTGGGTAATGTAGACAATTACATAAAAACACGCCCGAGCGGCAGTACTTATGAGCGATTTCGTTTAAACAAAATGCCTGAAGAAACACAAAATTACATTGCCCGCATCAAGATGCTGCGCACAACTTATTATTTGCGTTAAACATCGCGTTGAAGAACAAAAAAGGAAAAGACATCGGCTTTTCCTTTTTTCGTTTTTAGCAAACTAAATTGCCCTCACTTCCAATCGATAACCCGCCTCGCCTGCGACACAGAGCTTGGCTTTTTGCCCCACAGGCAAAGTGACCTTATCGCGAACGTGACCAAAAGACAAATCCGTTAAAATTGGAACCCGACAACGACTGCGCATGTGGGCCACCATCTCGTTGTAATCATAGCCATGATCGTTATCATATAACTTAAAGCCATTGAATTGACCTAAAATCACGGCCGATTGCTGCTCAAGAATCCCCGCGTCCCTAAGCTGATACAAGTTGCGTTCAATGCGATAAGGGTGCTCATTGATGTCCTCAAGGAATAGAATCCCCCCCGTGACTTTTGGCAAATAAGGCGTTCCAACCAGTTGATTGACCATCGTGAGGTTTCCCCCCCACAAAACACCTTCTGTTTCAAAAGTCTGAGGTTGTGCAGCCTGCACCTCAATCAAATCTTGCCCCTCATCCAACAAACACCAAAAATGGTGTTCCATAAACGTGGATGGCTGTTCAGAACCGAAGTCAAAGCAGGCCATTGGTCCTAAATACGATGGCTTGCCTACTTTGGCATAATAGGCCAAGCTGAACGCCGTGAAATCACTGTGCCCCATAAAGCGCAAATCAGCCTGCGCCAAGGCTTCAAAATCAATGCCATCCAGCAAACGTGACATGCCGTAGCCTCCACGTAAGGCCATGACCAATTCAGGCTTATGCCCTTCTTGCGCAAGCTGCGTCAAGGCATTTAATTCAGCCAAACGCTCTGTATCCGTTCCTGCAAAACGTTGAAAATGACGCAACGCAGCACTGTGTCCACGCACCAACCAACCATGCTGAGTAAAATAATCGACGGCACGCGCTACAGCATCTTGGTCTTGTGGGTAGCCCGACGGAGCGATGAGTTGGAGTATGCGCATGTTAATTTAAACCTTGGCTGTCTAAATACGATTCATAGTCACCTTTGAAATCAATCACGGTGCCGTCGCCTTTGACTTCAATGATACGGGTGGCGACATTATCGATGAATTGGCGATCATGAGAGACCACAAACAAAGTGCCCGCATATTTTTCTAAAGCCAACTGCAAAGATTCAATCGATTCCATGTCTAAATGATTCGTTGGCTCATCAAGCATGAGGACATTATGTCGTCCCAACAACAATCGACCGAAGCTCATGCGATGTTTTTCTCCACCTGATAAAACACGCACGCATTTGGTCACGTCATCGCCAGAAAATAACAATTTACCAAGCACACCACGAATCACTTGGTCATCATCTCCCGCCTGACGAAATTGCCCCATCCAATCAAACACCAAATCATCGCTGTCAAACTGCTCGGCGGCATCTTGCGCCATATATCCAACATCGGCGTTATCCGACCATTTGACCGTGCCCGAATCACTCGACAACTCGCCTTTTAAGATACGCAGCAACGTGGTTTTACCCACGCCATTACCGCCAATAATGGCGACTTTATCACCCGCATCAATCATTGTTGAAAACTTGGTCACAATTGGGCGGTCGAATGTTTTGCTTACGCTTTCAACCTCTAAAGCCAAGCGATGCAACACCTTGTTTTGTTCAAAGCGAATAAATGGATTTTGACGCGACGACGGCTTAATCTCAACGGTATCGGCTTTGATTTTTTGAATCATTTTTTGGCGCGATGTGGCTTGACGGGCCTTTGCCTTATTTGCAGCAAAGCGTTGCACAAACTCTTGCAACTCAGCCATGCGCTCTTTGGCTTTTGAGTTACTTGCCATTTGTCGCGCCCGCGCTTCAGCTGAGGCGAGCATGTAGTCATCGTAATTGCCCGAATAAACCGTTAAAGTGCCAAAATCCATATCGGCCATGTGCGTACACACGCCATTCAGAAAGTGACGGTCATGTGAAATGATAATCATCGTGCAATCTTTTTCATCAAGCGCATGTTCCAACCACCGAATGGTATCAATATCCAAGTTATTGGTCGGCTCGTCCAACAACAACACATCTGGATTAGAAAACAAGGCCTGCGCCAATAACACGCGCACCTTCAAACCAGGCGCAACCGCACTCATCAAGCCTTGGTGAAAATCAATTGGCAAACCCACGCCAAGCAACAATTCACCTGCACGCGACTCCGCTGTATAACCATCATATTGGGCAAAAACGCCCTCAAGCTCGGCTGCTTTCATATAGTCATCTTCGGTGGCTTCCATATTGGCATAAATGGCGTCACGCTCGGTCATCGCCGCCCACATTTCAATATGCCCCATCATGACCACATCCAAGACGCGTAAATCCTCGTAAGCAAATTGGTCTTGTCGTAATTTACCCAAGCGAATATTGGGTTCTAAAATCACTTGCCCTGACGTCGGCTCTAAATCTCCACCCAAAATTTTCATGAACGTCGATTTGCCACAACCATTTGCGCCAATCAAACCATATCGATTGCCTTCACCGAACTTGACATTAATGTTTTCAAATAAAGGCTTAGCACCAAATTGTTGCGTAATATTGACAGCAGATAACACTTAGAACTCCAAATAAAAAATAAAATAAATACGGACAGCTATAAACAACTTGAGTCACGCCATTTAATAAAACTCTGTTTTCGCCACACTTTAAACATCAAAGCACGCTCAAATGGCGTGCTTTTTATTGAGTTTAAACCTTAGATTTATCAAGGCTGCCTAAACGCTCTGGATACAATTTAACACCCAAACGCTCTCGCAATTGTTGTAAATAAGCGCGTTGTTGCAGCACCCCTGACAAATCGCTCCATTGTTGCAGCGATGAAGGTAAAGCATTGGATTTATCCGCCGCCGTGTCTGCCGATTGCTCCCCAACCACGCGTAGAATGCTCACACTATTGGACTCTTCACTGACCAAAAGCTGAGGCAAGTCTTTTGAGGCCACAGCCAGCACCTGCCCCACCGTTTTTGAACTTAAAACATTATTCAATAAAGGCCCCACCATCATTTTTGGACCGATACTTTGACTTGCATTCATGCCAGCAATTTGTTTTTTCGCCTCATCGCGCGCCAGAGCCAAAACCGCTTCTTGCTTAAGCGTTTTCTCTATTTCAGCCAGTACATCTGCCAACGGCAATAAACCTGCTTGCGTTTGTTTCGTCACTCGACCCACAATCAAACTGGTCCCATTTGCTTTTACAGGCGAACTAATGGCTTGAGCTGCAACCTGAGGGCCTGTAATCAAGGCTAACCGCACCTCATTAGACTTTAACGCGTCGGGCAAATGCGCACCGCCTTCTCGGCTTAAGTTTTTAAATGTCTCAACCGTACCACCAAAACGAGAGGCTATGGCAGCTAAATCCTGAGGGGCTTTTCCACTGGCCTCATCAATTAATTTCGCGACCCCTTCCATTTTACTGGCAGCCACCTTACTCACGACTTCTTTGAGCAATGCAGAATCTTTACGCACTTTGTCTATGTCTTCCGCGCTTGGCGTACCACCGAAAGCTGCTTTAATGTCATCGTCCGTCGGCACATAATTAGCTGGCAATACGGGAATAACCGCATAGTCGACATCAAAAGACTCTGTTTTAGTAAACTGAGCGGTATGAGCTTTATAATATTGCTCAACTTGAGTCGCATCAACCTTCACCTTGTCCATATAGGGCGTCAAGTCAACAGACTTCATTTCAACAACACGCACCCGCGTCAACAATTCAGTCAAAGTGGATTTTTGTAGTGGCGTCAAAGAAAAACCAGAGGTAGCCATTTGACGCAACAAACCTTCAGCCAAGCTGGCCCGCACCGTCGACTCGTATTGTGCTTCCGTTAAGTTATTGTTTTTTAGCAACGACTCATAAGCAGCACGGTCAACATTGCCCTGCGCATCACGTTTGATATTAGGGTCTTTCAGCAAAGCGGCCAACACCTGAGCATCGCCCACTGTTAAATGCCCAGCCTTGACTGCTTCTGAGATGGCAAACTGATTCACCATTTCATTTAAAAACAAAATACGCTGGTCGGGTGTATCAAACGCCGATTGATCAAAAGCATCCCCCAGCGCCACTCGTTTTGCATCGATATATTGCTGATAGCGACGTTCAAACATCGCTGCGGTGATGTCTTGTTGACCCACTTTGGCCACCACATCAGCTGCCGTAGCATCCGATGATAAGTTTGAAACCCCAGAAAACATAAAGGGAACAAACAGCACCGCTAATATCAATTGTATTATTTTTTTGTGTTTATGCACAAAATCAAACATAAGTCGCCTCTCAAATTTGAGCACATGGTTCTCAAGCCCTATCCAAGCTCGTAAAGCTTGACATTATATAGCCGTTCCACGAACTAAGCCAGTCTTGAAACACTTAACGCAATATACATGCAACAAAAAAAGGTGAACCGAAGTTCACCTTTTTCCTAATTGGCGGAGCGGACGGGGCTCGAACCCGCGACCCCCGGCGTGACAGGCCGGTATTCTAACCAACTGAACTACCGCTCCAACTTTTTTTAGCTATTGAAATCGTGGTGGGTGTTGAGAGGCTCGAACTCCCGACCTACGCCTTGTAAGGGCGCCGCTCTACCAACTGAGCTAAACACCCACAATTTCAAAACTATAGTCACTTAACCTTGATTTACAAGGTTTTAACATAAACTGTGTTTACGTTATTTTTTGGCGGAGCGGACGGGACTCGAACCCGCGACCCCCGGCGTGACAGGCCGGTATTCTAACCAACTGAACTACCGCTCCAAAATTTTAATCTTAAGACTGGTGGGTGTTGAGAGGCTCGAACTCCCGACCTACGCCTTGTAAGGGCGCCGCTCTACCAACTGAGCTAAACACCCAATCTTAAAATTAGTTAACTGCGTCTTTCAAACCTTTACCTGGTTTGAATTTAGGTACTTTAGCTGCTTTGATTTTAATCTCTGCGCCTGTTTGTGGGTTACGACCCACGCGCGCTGCACGTTTACCTACTGAAAACGTACCGAAACCAACCAAAGTCACAGTACCGCCTTTTTTCAAGGTTTTTTTAACAGCTGTTGTCACTGCATCTAATGCACGACCAGCAGCCGCTTTAGAAATCTCTGCTTCTGCTGCGATAAAATCTACTAATTCTGACTTATTCATATCTTTTTCTCCACCAGCAAGTTTGTCAAAGTCCCTGAAAATCACCATGCAACCAAATTTGCAAGAACACTCGTTTCATTCACAACGAGCCGAATTAGAACACATTTATTTGACCCTCGTCAAGTGATTTAAAAAAAAATAATTAGCAAAGTGCTTATTTGACAAGCCTTACCAACGACTTTATCCCTTAAGCCCTTGATAGCGTTGATGTTTAGTAGTTTGTGCGCGTATGTCCTCTTATCGCATCCAGTCGCTAGCAATTCTTGTAATCACCCGCTAATGGGTGCGTAAAAATATATTGTTTAATCTAATATCGGGCTTTGCTTTAAAATGTGCCATCTCTCGTTTGCTTAATTTAGGAATATATATGAACAGTGCTTCAGATTTTTCAAACTCTCAATTACACAACAAAACCAGCGGCTGGTCGGCTCTTTTTTCTGAACCCATGAGCGAACTGGTAAAACGTTATACAGCTTCCGTTGATTTCGACAAGCGTCTCGCTTTATTTGACATTCAGGGTTCTTTGGCGCATGCCGCCATGCTCACCAAACAAAACATCATCAATGCACAAGACTTTGCAGATATTGAACGCGGGATGGCACAAATCAAAGCAGAAATTGAAGCGGGAGATTTCACATGGCAGTTGGATTTGGAAGATGTTCATTTGAATATTGAGGCGCGTTTGACATCACTCGTAGGCGCTGCGGGTAAGCGTTTGCATACAGGCCGCTCTCGTAACGACCAAGTGGCAACCGATATCCGCTTGTGGTTAAGGGCACAAATCGATGATATCTGCGCGGCTTTGCGTGGTTTACAAAACGGTCTATTGACTGTTGCGGAGCGTGAGGCGGACACAATTTTACCTGGCTTCACACATTTGCAAGTCGCGCAACCTATTACTTTTGGTCATCATTTATTGGCTTACGTCAATATGTTTGGACGCGATTTAGAGCGCATGACCGACTGCCGTCGTCGTGTTAATCGACTGCCTTTAGGCGCAGCAGCCTTAGCAGGCACAACTTACCCCATTGATCGTGAGTTTGTCGCTGCACAATTGGGATTTGAAGGGGTATGCGAAAACTCTTTGGATGCTGTCTCTGACCGTGATTTTGCGATTGAGTTTTGCGCAGCGGCGGCGTTAATCATGATGCATGTATCGCGCTTTTCTGAAGAGCTTGTGAATTGGATGAGCCCGCGCGTTGGTTTCATCGACTTGGCCGACCGCTTTTGTACAGGTTCATCCATCATGCCACAAAAGAAAAACCCAGATGTGCCTGAGCTTGCTCGCGGAAAAACAGGACGAGTTTATGGTGACCTGATGAGTTTACTTACTTTGATGAAATCTCAGCCATTGGCGTATAACAAGGACAACCAAGAAGACAAAGAGCCTTTGTTTGATGCGGCGGATACCGTTTTGGAAACCCTGATTATCTTCACAGAGATGGTTCAAGGCATTATTGTTAAACCTGAAAACATGCGTGCCGCAGCCTTGCAAGGTTTTTCAACAGCAACTGATTTAGCAGACTATTTGGTCAAAAAAGGATTGCCTTTCCGTGACGCGCATGAGGCGGTGGCACACGCTGTCAAAGTCTGTACTCAAAAAGGATGTGACTTAGCCGATTTAAGCCTTGAGGCACTCCGAGCTGCCACTCATTTAAGCAGCGAACAACAAAGTCTGATTGATGCCGATGTTGGTCATTGCTTAACTTTAGAAGGCAGTGTCGCGGCGCGAGACCATGTGGGCGGCACGGCTCCAAACCAAGTGCGGGCGTCCATTGCTCGCCTTCGAGCCAATTTTTAACATTAAATGCAATATTTTATTTGCTTAAAATAATTTGACTTACTGTTGTTAAAAACGCGCTTTTAGCGCGTTTTTAACATGTTCAGACACGATTAGCATCTCACGGACAACAGCCTAAAAGCACGACACATCAAAATCAGCAACGGTATCGCCGCCAGCAATAATCGCTTGAGCCAGCGCCGTTGTTTGCGGCAAGATGTGCTGCATATAAAAATTAGCCGTAGCCATTTTACCCGTTAAAAACAGTTCATCGGCCGTCCCGTTTTGCGCCTGCTGTTGCGCAGCCAGTGCAGCACGCGCGCTATGCCAGCCCGCCATCAATAGGCCTGCTAATTTCAAGTACAACACTGAGCCAGCAAACACGTGATTCGGTTGGTTTTTACTGTGGTTTAGCACAAAAGTAACAACTTGACGATAAGCCGTATTGGCATTCGCCAACGGTTGCGCCATAGTTGCCAACGACTCAATACGACTCAATTGCGCTACCGTTTCATCAATTTGGTCAGCGAAATTCAAGGCCACAGCCCCATTGTCTCGAATGGTTTTTCGTCCAATTAAATCATTGGCCTGAATTGCTGTTGTGCCTTCATAAATCGGCAAAATACGCGCATCGCGGTAATGTTGCGCAGCGCCCGTTTCTTCAATAAAACCCATGCCGCCATGAACTTGCACACCAAGGCTGGTGATTTCAATCGACTGCTCGGTGTTAAAACCTTTGACCAAAGGCACCATGAACTCGTATTGCGCTAAGGCTTTGGCTCGGATGCTTTCATCGGCATGATGATGAGCGATGTCGGACAAACCCGCAGTGTAATAGGACATCGCACGGCAACCCTCAATCGTCGCTTTCATCATCAACAACATGCGTTTAACATCAGGATGATGAATAATAGCGACGGCTTCGCGCGTACTGCCATCAACAGGACGACTTTGAATGCGCTCGGCCGCGTAATCTCGCGCCTGCTGGTAAGCAGTTTCCATCACAGACAACCCTTGAATCCCAACCGAAAAGCGTGCCGCATTCATCATGACAAACATGTATTCCAAGCCTCGGTTTTCTTCGCCGACCAGATAGCCCGTCGCACCTCCATTGTCACCAAACTGCAACACCGCTGTTGGGCTCGCTTTGATACCCAACTTATGCTCAAGCGACAAGCATTGCACATCGTTCGCCGCACCCAGCGAGCCATCTGCATTCACCATACGCTTGGGTACAATAAATAACGAAATCCCACGAATGCCCTCGGGTGCGGTGGGTGTACGGGCAAGCACGAGATGTATAATATTCTCCGCCAAATCATGGTCACCATATGTGATAAAAATCTTTGTACCAAAGACTTTATATGTGCCGTCAGGCTGCGGTTCCGCCCGCGAACGCACCAAAGCAAGGTCTGAACCCGCCTGTGGCTCAGTCAAATTCATACTACCGGTCCACTCACCACTAATCATTCGCGGAATGTATTGTTGTTTCATGCGCTCAGAACCCGCTGTAAGCAAGGCCTCAATGGCTCCATCTGTGAGCAAAGTACACAGAGCAAATGACATATTTGACGAATTGAGCATTTCACAACACGCCGTGGCAAGCAACTTGGGCAAGCCCTGACCGCCTACACTTTCAGGATGAGACAAACCCTGCCACCCGCCCTCTGTATAAGCTTTAAACGCTTCTTTAAATCCTGGACTGGTAATCACCTTGCCATCATGTAGGTAAGATGGCTTGACATCACCTGTGCGGTTTGTGGGCGCAACAATGTCTTGGTTCAGCTTAGCGGCCTCATCCAATATACCCGTGACCATCTCTGAATCCAAATCTACACCCAAGTCAGCAAATACTTGGTTTAAATTAGCCACATGTTCCAACGTGAACATCATGTCTTTTTGGGGGGCGATGTATGGCATACTTTTTCTCCTAAATCGTTTCGCTAAAGCAAAATTCTAAATAATTCTAAATAATGGGCGTTGGACAAAAACCCGAAAAAACCCAACGAAAATCACACAATAAAAGAACGACTGTGCTTTTATTGTATTCAAAAAAACCAGCCGCATCACATCGGCTGGTTTTTACTCATCACAAAGCGGCTGTCAACTGAGGTACAACCTCAAACAAATCACCGACGATGCCATAATCCGCAATTTGAAAAATCGGTTCATCTGGATTTTTATTAATTGCGACAATAATTTTTGAGTCTTTCATCCCCGCTTGATGCTGAATGGCACCAGAAATGCCAACTGCAACATACAACTGAGGCGCAACAATTTTCCCTGTTTGCCCAACTTGCAAATCATTGGGCACAAAGCCTGCGTCGACTGCAGCGCGTGATGCGCCCATGGCAGCACCAAGCTTATCAGCCAACGCCTCGATTATTTTAAAATTATCCGCACTGCCAACACCACGCCCACCAGACACCACGATAGAGGCAGCGGTCAAATCAGGGCGCGCTGATTGCGCCAATTCCCGCGATACAAAAGTCGCCGCTTGAGCAACAGTTTGTACCGCTTGAGCCTCAACAACAGCCGAACCGCCTGTTGCCACCGCGGCATCAAAGCACGTCGTGCGTACTGTGATGACTTTTATAGGGTCGATGGATTGCACCGTTGCGAGAACATTGCCCGCATAGATAGGGCGAACAAACGTATCCGCTGATTCAACTTTGATGATGTCTGATATTTGAGCCACATCTAATTTCGCAGCAACACGCGGCAACACACTCTTACCGATGGATGTCGCGGGCGCCAAAATGTGAGTGTAAGCACTTGCCACACTTAAAACATTGGCGGACAAAGCCTCACTGCCCTGTTCGGCTAAAGATGCATCATCAAAACTTAATACTTTTGCCACCCCCGCCACGGCGGCCGCTTCTGTTGCCACGCCCGCAATACTAGAGCCGAACACAGCGAGGTGAATGTCTCCACCAACTTGCTGTGCAGCTGTGACCGTGTTAAGGGTCGATTGACGCAGGTGTTTGTTGTCATGTTCGGCAATAATTAAAATGGTCATTTGCTCTCTCCTGTGGCTCGCCACATTTTTAGTTTGTTTTTTGATATTGAATTCGTTAAATCAATACGACTCAAAAATACAGCCTTCAATCGCCGTGCTTTTATATGACTTTGGCTTCGTTGCGTAATTTTTCAACCAACGTCGCAACATCTGGCACGATGATGCCCGCACTGCGTGTTGGAGGATCCATGGTTTTTAAAGTCTTCAGGCGAGGCGTCACATCAACACCCAAAGCCTCTGGCGTGGTTACATCCAATTGCTTTTTCTTGGCTTTCATGATGTTGGGCAAAGTGGCGTAGCGTGGCTCGTTCAGACGTAAGTCGGTCGTCACAACCGCAGGCAAGTTCATGCTTAAAGTTTCTAAACCACCGTCAATTTCGCGGGTGACCGTTGCTTGACCTTCGGCCACAACAATCTTTGAGGCAAAAGTCGCTTGTGGCAAGTCCAGTAAAGCCGCAAGCATTTGTCCTGTTTGGTTGGCATCGTCATCAATGGCTTGTTTACCTAAAATAACGAGTTGAGGCTGCTCGTTTTTCACTACCGCTGCCAGCAATTTTGCCACGGCCAGCGGTTGGAGCTGCGCACCTGTTTCAATCAAAATTCCACGATCAGCACCTAAAGCCATCGCACTACGAATGGTCTCTTGACATTGAGTCACGCCCGCTGACACCACAACGATTTCAGTGGCCACGCCCGCTTCTTTTAAACGCACGGCTTCTTCAACAGCGATTTCATCAAATGGGTTCATCGACATTTTTACATTCGCAATATCCACATCGGTTTGATCAGCATTCACACGCACTTTAACGTTGTAGTCAACCACTCGTTTTACGGCTACCAAAATTTTCATATTGCACGTCTCCAATGATAAGTTAATGACTCAGCCCCCTTTTGACTGACTCTGTTTTAAACAAAGATTATACGCCATCGCCTATACTTTGGGCGGTTTTGGCAGTTGCACCTTTGACAAAATAAAATTCGCCTCAAAAATAGCACAGTCGTTCTATTTTTACAACATCTTTTTGTAAGCATTTAGAAAAGCAGACTTGACACGCCTGTTATGATAATCATTCACTTATTTATTAATTTAAAAAGTATAAATATTTTAAAGCGCGCCCAAATAACATTAAAATCATATCAAATTTACTCCGAAAGGTTGTCCATGTCTTTACCCTTACTGTTACACATCATGGTTGCCAATCTAGTCGCCATCGTCACGAGCCTCACCCTAGCTGCGGCAGCTGGGGTATGGCTGCAACGCCACGTACTGCAGCACCTTATTAGCTTGGCGGCTGGGACTTTACTCTCGATGGCCTTATTGCACCTTTTGCCCGAAGCTCAAGAAGGCCTGATGGCTCAAGGTTTAGATGCAACGGACATTTTTAAATTTCTCTTAATTGGCATACTCGGATTTTTTTTACTCGAACGCTTGGCCTTGTTTCGCCACAACCATCACAACGAGCATGACGGTCACAATCATCATCACGGCTTTGACGAAGATGCCGCGGGTCATGGCGGTTGGATGATTTTAGTCGGCAGCGGCATTCACAACTTTACCGATGGCTTGCTCATTGCAGCGGCTTTTTTAACCGACATCAAGCTCGGCTGGGCAACAGCCCTCACTGTTGGCTTACATGAGGTCATGCATAAATTGGGCGACTTTATCGTCTTAATCAACACGGGTTTGAAACAAAAGCGTGCCTTACTTTACACCCTATTGACAGGCTTAATGGCGGTATTGGGCGGGGTCATCGGTTATTTTATTTTATCTGACTTGTCACGCTGGATACCCTATGTGCTGGTGGTTTCTGCCAGTTCTTTTTTATATGTGTCTGTAGCGGACTTGATTCCACAAATGAGTATTTTTAAAGGCATTCGTCAAGGTTTAACACAGATTGCAATGTTATTTATTGGCGTCGCCATCATCTGGCTTTTTTTAGGGCACGGCGAACACCCTCATGAGCACGGTGAGCATGCCTCTTTGTCACAACAGACGCTTTTGACCTTATTGGCTTAACAAACTGGACACGCAAAAAATCCCAACACATGTTGGGATTTTTTGATGAAGTCCGAAATTAATTAAAAAACATTAAACTTCCAACACCTGCAATAAATTAATTAACTCCACCGCACCTTTAACACCCATTTTTTTAAACAAACTGGCTCGGTGCACTTCCACGGTGCGAACAGCCATATCCAGTTCTTCCGCTGCTTCACGGCTGGATTTACCATTCAAGATACACTCCATAACAGCTTGCTCGCGCGGACTGATGGTTTCAAGGCGCTGGCGAATCGCATTCGATTGCACAGAAATAACCACTCGTTGACGGCTCAACGCCAACGCTTCAAAAACACGATCGACCAGTTGGTTATCCGCAAAAGGCTTTTCAAGAAAGTCAAACGCACCTTGCTTGACGGCATTGACCGCCAAGGTGATGTCGCCATGCCCAGATAAGAAAATAATCGGCCAGTCTTGACGAACATCCGCGAGTTGGTGAAACAGCTCAATGCCAGACATCATCGGCTCCATGCGGATATCCAAAATGATGCAACTCGGAGTATTGCGCGGCAATACAGACAGAGCAGCTAAAAACTGTTCTCCCGACTCAAAAGTTTTACAGCTCAAATCTCGCGATTCCAACAACCAAGATAGTGAATCTCGCAAAACCTCTTCATCATCAATGATATAAACTTGCATTTTTTTCTCTCTTTTTTGAGTGCAATGATTTAAATGTTTAAACTCTCAATTCTGCTTCAGTATTTTCAACATCAGCATCATCTGCTGGGGCAATAGGCAAAGTCAAATAAAACACGCCTCCGCTTGAATCAGCCCTTGCCCACAGTCGACCTCCATTCGACTCCATCATTGTACGACAAATATTAAGACCTATACCAACGCCATGCGTTTTTGTTGTATAAAAAGGATTAAATATCGTCTCAACTTTATCCGCGGGGATGCCTGGACCATTATCCACCACTTGAAGCAGCACATGGTGGGCGGAGTAATTTTCCGCATAAAGATGCACTTCTCGCGGTGAGCTACCATGCTCGACCATTGCTTCGAGTGCATTCCTCAGCAGATTTATTAATATTTGTTGCAACATTGTAACGTCAATTCGCACTGGATGTACATCCCTAGGCTTAATATGATTAACAACTTGCCCGCCTTGTTTTTTAAATTCCAGCTCCATGAACTCAATGGTCTGCGTGACCCAAGTCGACACATCCACCGTTGCAGGTGCAATGGACTTTTGCTGAGCGAACTGCTGAACTCGGCGCGTGACGTTCGCCGCTCGGTCTGCTTGACGGCGAATTTTTTCAGTCACATCAATCAGCCGCTCGCTACTTAAAGCTCCCGTGTCTTTTTTAATGTAGTTGGATAGCCCCGTTGTATAACCTAAAATCGCTGACAATGGCTGATTCAATTCATGCGCGATAACTGAGGCCATCTCGCCCATATTAATCAAATGATTCACTGCCTCTAAGCGTTTTTGCTCATTGGCTTGGAATTGCTCCAGACGGCGACGCTCTGTCACGTCTTCAACTGAAGTAATCCAACCAATATGATTTTGTTGTTCATCATATAGAGGACCGCCACGCATCACCGTCTCAATGATTTCACCCGACTTTCGTCGCATTTTAATCTCTGTCACGGTCACCGCCTCTGGATCTTCGAGCAACATGTCACGTAGCCACAGCACTTTGCTCGCTTCTTCTTTAGGGATGTATGGCAACGGCGGTGGAATATTAATAATTTCGTCAGCTTCGTAGCCTATCATTTCACAAAACGCGGGATTGACATAAAACATGGTTCCATCAAGCAAATGCGCACGGATACCAACCGTCAATGAATTTTCAATGGCATGACGCAAATTATATTGAGTGCGTAACTCTTTCTCAGTGTCACGCCGTTGACGCATGTCTCGAATCAAGGCAAAAAGACTACCCAACAATGCCAATAATAAAAACACCATGCCTGCAAATAAGCCGCGTAACACCCACTCTTGTCGGTCTGGGTAGAGCTGCGCTCGCAATAAAATCGGGGTGGTGCTGATGTAGATATTGCGTTCAACGATAGGTAAACCTTTATCAAAGGTCACGTCATTTTCACGCTGATCCGTGTGAAATAATATATTGTCTGAATAATACGCGTTGACATGGTACTTTTTAGCAAACCAATCGGGAATGGTATTGCCAAACAGTTGTGTCAACGAGTATTGCGCTTTGATAAAACCTTGAATTTCATTTTTATCGTCATAAAAAGGCTGAGTCAAAGATACTTCGTAACTGCCGTTGCTCATTTTAATCGGGGCAGTACTAGCCGTTTCGTGAATTTCGCTCGCACGCTTTAAAGCGGCTTGCTCTGTCAACTCTCTGATATTGGGTTCTTGCGGAAATTGTGCTTGCACATTGGACGCACGCGCGATGACTTGTCCGTCTGGATCGAGCCAAATGATGTTACTTAATTCAGGGGCTTCGGCTAAAACCTGCCACGTATGCGCATTAAAACTATCGATAGTGATACTGCCGCTGTCTATTTCTCGTGCCAATCCCCAAATTTTCAACTGAGCTTGGTTTAAGCGTGTGTTGATGGCTTGATCAAACCAGAATAAGTCTGACGCGGTCGAGTTAATATTTTGCTCTTGTTCATTTTTCGACACACGCTGAAAAACGGCAAGAATAGACCACATTAATAAAATCAATAAAACAATAATGAATGTCGCCCAGACACGTTCTTTAACAAACAACGGTTTCATCTTTACGCCTTTATCATTACACCCAACAGAACCGCCAAGTCGGACACAGAGTGAGCTATTGCTGAAGGCTGTGCCGCTTGTAACTGCCGTTCGTCATGTGCCCCGTAACACACCGCAATGGATGACACCCCTGCGGCATGTGCCATCTCAACGTCATAGGTCGTATCGCCAACCATCACCGCCTCGTGTGGGTGTATATCCAGCTCATCCAAAAGTTCTTGTAGCATCAGCGGATGGGGCTTGGGACTCGTTTGGTCAGCAGTTCGAGTGGCTTGAAAATACGTGCGCAAATGCCCTTGCTCAAGGACCCGATCTAAACCCACACGTGACTTTCCTGTCGCAATCGCCGCCAAACGATTGTGCCCGCGCAGGTCTTTTAAAACCTCAATCACGCCATCATACAACGTCACAATCGACTCGCTGGTCAAATAATGACTGCGATATACACGCATAAATTCTGCTGTTTGTTGAGCGTCCAGGTCACCCACCAAGTAGGCAATGACTTCCTTAAAATCCAAACCAATGACATGCTTTGCCTGCTTTAAGGTCGGCGTTGCAAAACCCAATGCTTCACAGGAACGTTGCAGACTATAAGCAATGACACCCGTTGAATCGAATAAAGTACCATCCCAATCAAAAATCACTAAGCGGGCTTGAGACAGTTTCTCTAAAGTCATAAGTTCCTAATAATAAAAAAGAGTTGCACTTTGAATCCGAAATTCATACGTGACTGATCATAAAAAAAGCACGCAAATTTGCGCGCTCATTACCAATGACTCAACGGTCTTTAGGCAAAGTCAAAAGAGCTCGAATTGCACGCAGTTCCCTCACAACATCATCAATAATCATTTGATGAGCATTTGATTGTACGGGGTGCTCGCCTGCTTTTTCAACAACGGATTCCGTGTCAGCGGACTCAGCTTCAATAGCCACATCATCCATCGCATCAGAGTCGATGTCATACTCAAACGTAGACTCGTCCAGTCGATTGTCCACATCGCTACTTAATTCAAAAGCTTGAGATTCGGCCAAGCTGGGCGTTACCTTCACGCCCAATTGTTGTCGCGCCCCTTGAATGGTATAGCCTTGCTCATACAACAGCTGTCGAATTTTACGCACCAAAACCACTTCATGATGCTGATAATAGCGTCGATTGCCACGGCGTTTCATTGGGCTCAATTGAGCAAACTCTTGCTCCCAATAACGCAAAACATAAGAGCGCACGCCACACAATTGGCTCACCTCACCAATCGTGAAGTAACGCTTCGCGGGGATGGCGGGTAAGTCTTGAGTTAAGACGTAGCCTTGCGGTTGGCTCATTTGCTATTCCACCTTACGCACTTAAACTTGTTGCAGACGGCTCGGCATTTGTGACGCCTTCCACTGCATTTTTAAATTTTTGACTGGCATGAAAAGTCACCACGCGACGCGCCGCAATCGGCACCATCTCGCCTGTTTTCGGGTTGCGTCCTGGGCGTGAGGCTTTATCGCGCACAGAAAAATTGCCAAACCCTGACAACTTAACCAGCTCGCCTCGTTCTAAAGCATTACGAATTTCTTCAAAAAAAGCCTCCACCATTTCTTTGGCTTCACGCTTATTGAGCCCAACTTGTGCAAACAACAATTCAGCCAACTCAGCCTTAGTGAGTGTAAATGCGCCACCGCTTTCAGCCATCACGTCATTCAAAGTTGCTTTGATGATGTCTTCTTCAATGTTCACGTTCATATGTAATCCTTACTAACGGCTGTCTTAACTTATCTTAAACGGGCATTGACTTGCACTTGCAAGTGCGCTAACAACGCTTGCATCAACGCATCAACCTGTGCATCTTGTAATGTGGTCTGCATGTCTTGCAAGCTGACGCGATACGCCATGCTTTTTTCATGGGCGGCCATATGCTCGCCTTGATAAACGTCGAACAATTGTACATCACGAATCACGTAAGCCGTTGGTTCTATAGCAATAAATTTTTCAACCGCCTCAATAATTGCACCTGCCGTTACATCACGAGCAACGATTAGAGCCAAATCTCGAGTCACCATAGGCAATTTAGAGACCTCAGCGGCCACAGGCACATCTCTTGCCAACACAGCGGACATATCAATTTCAAACATCATTGGTGCTTTAGGCAAATCATGCGCTTGTTGCAAGCGCGGGTGCATTTGACCAAGCCAGCCCACCATTTGACCGTTCACACTCAATTTAGCACAACGCCCAGGATGAGCCGCAACATGGGTGAAGGCTTCAAATTGAACCCGTCGCGGTGCAAACAAGCGTTCAATATCGCCTTTTACATCATAAAAATCGACATCGTCTTCCGCCGCAGCCCATTGCTCAGGCACGCGTGAACCGTACGCTAAACCTGCCAGCTTCAATGGCTGGGCAATATTTGGCACGGTATTTTCTGACGCAAGCACCGTTGCATCGCGATGAAACACCTTGGCAATCTCAAAAACACGAATGCGACTCGCGCTGCGTGCCAAATTGGTTTTTAAATTACCCACCAAAGAGCCCAACAATTGCGTACGCATCACCGCCAACGAGCTGGCAATCGGATTCAGTAAGCGAATAGGGTTACCCTCACTGCCCGCAAAATCTCGCTCAACCGCATCATCAACGAAACTAAAATTAATCACTTCCTGATAATCCATGCCGACCAAAGCATCTCGAACCGCATCCAACGCACGCTCATTTTCAGTCACATGCAACATGGTCTGTAACGCAACGGGCGGCTTAACAGGAATGTTGTCGTACCCAAATAAACGCACGACTTCTTCAATCAAATCCTCTTCAATCGCCATATCAAAACGATAGCTCGGCGCAGTTACGCTTAAAATTTCGCCTTCAATCGCATCTTGCGCACGCGTGACTTGAAGCTGCAAGCGATTCAATGACGCCACCATATCGTCCGCAGGAATCGCCACACCAATCACCTTTTGCGCACGCGCCACGCGCATAGACAATTTTTCGCGCTGCGGCAACTCGCCCACTTGTTCCAACACAGGCCCCGCCTGACCGCCACACATATCAAGCACCAAGCGTGTGGCAAATTCCAAAGCCTCAACCTGCCCCTTAAAGTCCACACCGCGTTCAAAACGATGTGACGCATCCGATGAGAAACGGAACCGACGTGACTTACCCTGAATCACGTCAGGTGCGAAATACGCCGCCTCCAAGAAAATATCCGCCGTACTCAACTCGGCTTTAGTTGAATTGCCACCCATCACACCCGCCATGCCAATCGCACCCGAATCATCGGCGATAACCAGCACATCCTCTTGCAACGTGTGTGTTTGCTCATTCAACAGTTCAATGGTTTCACCCGCCACCGCCATACGCGCGTGAATCGTACCTTTAATTGCATTCAAATCATACACATGCATCGGTTGACCGAGGTGCAACATGACATAATTGGTGATATCGACCAAAGCCGAAATCGAACGCACACCCGCGCGCTCCAAGCGTTGCACCATCCACAAAGGCGTTGGCGCAGCCGCATTCACACCTTTGAGCACGCGCCCCGTGAAGCGACCGCAAGCCGCAGGCGCATCAATCCGAATCGGCAACACATCATCAATGGTGGCCGCCACAGGCTCAGCCTGAAAAGGAGTTAAAGTCGCCCCCGTCAAAGCCGCCACATCACGCGCTACACCACGCAACGACAAACAGTCCGCTCGGTTTGGCGTGAGTTTAATTTCAAAAACAGTGTCGTTTAAATTCAAATACTGGCGAATGTCTTGCCCCACAGGTGCATCCAGTGGCAGCTCATACAAACCCGACGCATCAGGATTAACGCCCAACTCTTTCGCCGAACACAACATGCCATGCGAAGCCACACCGCGCAACTTGGCATCCTTAATTTTAAAATCACCTGGCAACACCGCACCCACCGTCGCACACGGCACACGAATGCCCGCACGCGCATTGGGCGCACCGCAGACGATTTGCAACAACGCCTCACCGCCAACATTGACTTGGCAGACATTGAGCTTATCCGCATCGGGGTGCTTTTCGATGGACACGATTTCACCGACCACTACGCCCGTAAACGCAGGCGCGGCGGGCGTGGCTTCTTCAACTTCCAAACCACCCATGGTCAACACATTGTCTAATTCGGCTGTGGTCAAACTCGGGTTGACCCACTCACGCAACCAGCTTTCTGAAAAACGCATTTTTTACCTTTAGGAAATACGGAAAAAGTACAAACCTACTTTTTCCGTGTTTTATTTTAGAATTTTTGTCAGGGCGACCCTGACAAAAATTTAAACAAAACCAATTGATTAGAAGCAGCTCAATTTTCAAATCAAGCTTGATTGATGGCACTGATGCAAAAATTGAATTGGATGCATCATCATACGGTCCATGAATCTGCAATTGCATCGTTCCGCCTCAATCAGTGAAATTGGCTTAAAAACCGCACATCATTCTCATAAAACAAGCGCAAATCATTCACGCCATAGCGCAACATCGCCAAGCGCTCCAAGCCCGAACCGAAGGCAAAACCCATGTATTTTTCAGGGTCTAGGCCAAAATTGCGCACAACGGTCGGGTGGACTTGGCCCGCGCCTGAAATTTCCAACCAGCGGCCTGCGTTCGGGCCTTTGGTGAAGGCCATGTCGATTTCGACCGAAGGTTCAGTGAATGGGAAGTACGACGGGCGGAAGCGCAATTGCAAGTCATCATCTTCAAAGAAGCGTTGCAAGAATGTGGTGTACACGCCTTTTAAATCGGCAAAACTGATGTTTTCATCAATCCACAAGCCTTCAACCTGATGAAACATTGGCGAATGGGTCGCGTCCGAATCGACGCGGTAGGTGCGACCTGGGGCGATGACTTTAATCGGTGGGGTGTGTTGGCGCGCGTAGCGCACTTGCATTGGGCTGGTGTGCGTGCGCAACACCAGCGGATGACCGCGCTCGTCTTTGTCTTCGACGTAAAACGTGTCTTGCATCGAGCGCGCGGGGTGATTTTCGGGGCTGTTGAGCGAAGTGAAGTTGTACCAGTCGTTCTCAATTTCAGGGCCATCGGCCACTTCAAAACCCATTGAGCGAAAAATCGCGGTCACGCGACGGGTGACGCGGGTCACAGGATGCACGCCGCCAACCGCTAAACCACGCCCAGGCAAGGTCACGTCCAATTGCTCGGTGGCGAGTTTGGCATTCAAGGCGGCTTCAGCGAGCGCGTTGCGTGCCTCGTTTAACAATGCTTCCACTTGTTGGCGAATTGCATTGACTTCTGCGCCTCGTCGTTTTTTTTCATCAACGGGTAATGCGCCCAACGCTTTAAGTTCTTTGGTGAGGACACCGTCTTTACCTAAAAATTTGGCTTTTTCATTTTCTAAGTCGGCGGGGCGGCTGGCACTGGCAAACGCAATACGCGCTTCATCGACGATATGATTTAAATCACTCATACATTCTCTTTAGTTAAAGGTGCATTAAACTTTTTTGACAGCTATTTAAGTTTAAACAAAACAATCGACACATTGATTTAAACAGTCTTTTCGGCAAGACTTTTATAAAAAACACTTAAAACCGCTTAAATCAGCATGTCACACATTATTTTCAAGAAAAAACGAGGCAAACCGAATGGTTTGCCTCGATTTTTTTGGCTTTTGAAACGGCTTACGCCAACGCTGCTTTTGCTTTTGCAACAATCGCTGCAAATGCAGGTTTATCAAATACGGCCAAGTCAGCGAGGACTTTACGGTCAATTTCAATCGATGCTTTTTTCAAGCCGTTCATGAATTTGCTGTAAGTCATCTCGTTTTGACGAGCGGCTGCATTGATACGCGCAATCCACAAAGCACGGAATACGCGCTTTTTGTTGCGGCGATCGCGGTAAGCGTATTGGCCTGCACGCATCACCGCTTGTTTGGCGACGCGATAGACGTTTTTACGACGACCACGATAACCCTTGGCGAGGGCTAAAACTTTCTTATGACGGGCTCTTGCTGTGACCCCACGTTTTACTCTAGGCATATATTACTCCTTGGTTTAGGTTGGGTTAAGCGTAAGGCATCAAAGATTTCACTGCGGCTGAATCTGCAGCTGAAACGTTTACAGCACCACGCAAGTGGCGTTTGTTTTTGGTGGTCTTCTTGGTCAGGATATGACGTTTGAAGGCTTGACCGCGTTTAACAGTCCCGCCTGGACGCACCACGAAGCGCTTTTTGGCGCTGCTTTTGGTCTTCATTTTAGGCATAACAACTCCGTTTTTAACATGAATACAGGTGGACTCGAACTTAGAGACACTTGGGAACCCTATTCACTTTTAATTGAATGTGGGTGCGTGGTTGCCCTGACGCACCTCATTCAGCCTTATTTGGGTTTGTTCACACAAACTCAAATAATTTTTAAGTCAAAAAATGATTTAAAACTATTTTTTGACCGATTATTTTTTCTTCGGTGGCGCCAACATCATAATCATTTGGCGACCTTCCAACTTTGGCATGGATTCGACTTGCGACATCTCAGCCAACTCATCTCGAACACGAATCAAAAGCTGCATACCAATTTCTTGGTGCGCCATTTCACGACCGCGAAAACGCAATGTGATTTTGACTTTATCGCCATCTTCAAGGAAGCGTTTGACATTGCGTAATTTAACTTGATAGTCGTTTTCGTCTGTTCCAGGACGGAATTTGATTTCCTTAATCTGGATGATTTTTTGCTTGGCGCGGGCTTCAGCGGCTTTTTTCTGTTCTTGGAACTTGAACTTGCCGTAATCCATCAAGCGACATACGGGCGGTTCAGCGTTCGGCGAGATTTCAACTAAATCAGTATCAATTTCTTCGGCCATGCGCATGGCTTCGCGGGTTGGTGTGATGCCAATGGCTTCGCCATCAATGCCAATCAATCGAATTTCGCGCGCAGTGATTTCGCCGTTGATGCGATGCTGCATTTTGTTTGCTTGCGTAGCGATAGTAAACTCCGTTTAAAATGAGGAAAAACCGTATGGGGTTTTAATTAAAAATCATTGCAATTGTCCGCGATGATTTACCTAAAAAATCAAAACCAAACTGGCTCAATATGAATCATGAGCCAAGTTTGATTTTTTGTATTATTGTCGTGCCTCAACTTCAGCTTTGATGTGTGCAACAAACGCATCGACACCCATTACGCCTAAGTCTTGGTTACCACGGGCACGCACGGCAACAGCGTGATTATCGCGCTCTTTGTCACCGACGACCAAGATATAAGGCACTTTTTGCAAACTGTGCTCGCGAATTTTATACGTTATCTTCTCATTACGCAAATCTAATTGCACTCTAAGCCCTTGTTTTTCCAACTCTTGTGCCACTTGTGCGACATATTCGGCTTGATATTGAGAAATATTGCAAATGACCACTTGCACAGGTGCAAGCCAAGTGGGCAATGCGCCCGCATGGCTTTCAATCAAAATCCCGATAAAACGCTCCAACGAACCAACTATCGCACGATGCAACATCACAGGCGTTTGGCGTTGGTCATTTTCGTCAACATAGGTGGCCCCAAGACGCTCGGGCATAAACGCATCGACCTGCATGGTGCCACATTGCCATGAGCGGCCAATCGAGTCTTTTAAGTGGTATTCAATTTTCGGGCCATAAAACGCGCCTTCGCCTGGTAGTTCTTCCCATTGAGCACCTGATGCGCGGATGGCTTCGCGCATCGCATTTTCGGTTTTGTCCCATGTTTCATCTGAGCCGATGCGGTTGTCTGGGCGCAAGGCCAGTTTGACCGCCAGCTCTTCAAAACCAAAGTCTTTATACACTTTACGCGCCAGTTTATCAAAGGCAGCCACTTCGGCTTCGATTTGTTCTTCTGTACAAAAAATATGCCCATCATCCTGCGTAAAGCCACGTACACGCATGATGCCGTGCAACGAGCCTGATGTTTCGTTACGGTGGCATTGACCAAACTCACCATAGCGCAAAGGCAGGTCACGGTAGCTGTGTAAACCTGTGTTGTAAATTTGAATGTGTCCTGGGCAGTTCATCGGCTTGAGCGCGTAGCTGCGATTCTCCGACTCGGTGGTGAACATATTGTCTTTGTAATTATCCCAATGGCCCGTTTTTTCCCACAAAGTGCGGTCGATGATTTGCGGGCCTTTCACCTCTTGATAGCCATTGTCACGATAGACGCGACGCATGTATTGCTCGACTTCTTGCCAGATGCTCCAGCCCTTGGCGTGCCAAAACACCAAACCAGGGGCTTCGTCTTGCATGTGGAATAAATCCAGTGCTTTGCCGAGTTTTCTATGGTCGCGTTTTTCGGCTTCTTCGAGCATGTGCAAATATGCGGCTTGGTCTTCTTTTTTGGCCCAAGCGGTACCGTACACGCGCTGCAACATTTCATTTTTCGAGTCGCCGCGCCAGTATGCGCCTGCGACTTTCATCAACTTAAATACTTTCAATTTTCCTGTTGATGGCACGTGTGGACCGCGGCATAAGTCGATAAAGTCACCTTCACGATACAAGCTAATCTTTTGTTCAGCGGGAATACTGCTGATGATCTCTGCTTTGTAATCTTCGCCCTGCGCTTTAAAAAATGCCACTGCATCATCACGAGACCATATTTCGCGCGTCACCACCTCGTCTTTTTTGGCCAATTCGGTCATTTTGGCTTCAATCGCCAGTAAATCCTCGGGCGTAAATGGACGTTTATAAGCGAAGTCATAATAAAAACCGTTGTCAATCACAGGACCAATCGTCACCTGCGCATCGGGAAACAGTTGTTTAACGGCATAGGCGAGCAAGTGCGCGGTTGAATGACGAATCACTTCCAAGCCATCAGCGTCTTTGTCCGTGACAATGGCTAAACTCGCGTCGGACTCAATCAAGAAAGAGGTGTCGACCAACTCACCATCAACGCGCCCTGCCAGCGCTGCTTTTGCCAAGCCCGCGCCAATGCTCGCTGCCACGCCGTGTACCGTCACTGGCGCATCAAATTGTCGAATGGAGCCGTCAGGTAAAGTGATGTTAATCATAAAATTCTCGTTCAGTCGTCAGGTTGAAAGTTGAAAAACGGGTTATACAAAAACGGCTCACTTAAGGTGAGCCGCATTGTATCAAGCATCAATGACCGCTCACCACGCCAAGGTCGCCGTAATCGTTGAATGGGTGGTTAAGATAATCTGCGGCATCGAAAAAAAACATAAAAAAGGCATAAAAAAATTAAGCGGCGTTTCCTCACGCCAATTCGCGCCATTATACATGACAAGCGCATTAAACACAAAATGTGCACATGCAGCATTTTCGCTACTAAAACCACCAAAATGGACACTCCACGCTTTTACTGCCAACTCAAAAACAACAATTGTTTCATTTTTTTACATGGACAATGATTCACCATGCACCTTTGGATGATGGACGCACCTAGCCTTTAACCGAACCCGCGCATAAATCTTATTGGGAATGGGGTTTAAAGCCATTCTGTTTTATAATTCAGTATTCGTGGTAATCTCTTAGCCATTTTGGCTTTATTTGCCTTGGCTTTTGCAGGTTAAAAACAGTTGCTTTTTTATATTTTCCGCCCCTTTACAAAGGATAGACATGAGCACTTCACATTTTGATATTGTCATTATCGGCGCAGGGCCTGCTGGCTTGAGTTTTGCCCGCTCACTGGCGCACAGTGCTTTGCGCATCGCCATTGTCGACCCCGCCAATATGGAGCAATTGCGCACACCCGCTCCTGATGGCCGTGAAATTGCCTTAACGCATCCATCCAAACAACTGTTGCAGCAACTAGGGGCTTGGCAAGCGATTCCTGAGGGGCAAATTTTTTATTTGCGTTCGGCTAAAGTGGTGGATGGCGATTCACCTTTTGAATTGCATTTCAAAACCCCAACTGCTAGCAAGAACCTTTCGGATGACACCCTTGGGTACTTGGTTTCCAATCACCACATCCGCCAAGCACTTTTTGAAAAAACCGAACCACAAGCCAACTTAACTTGGTTCGCTGAACAAAAAGTACAAACGGTGAACGCGGATTCATCACAGGCCACGGTTTGTTTATCAAGCGGCGAAACCATTCAAGCCAAATTGGTCGTGGCCGCAGACTCGCGTTTTTCACAAACCCGCCAGCAAATGGGCATTCCCGTAGACATGCACGACTTTGGTCGTACCGTCATCACCTGCCGCATTGAACACAGCGGCACAAATGAAAACACCGCTTTTGAATGCTTTCACTACGGACGCACATTGGCGATTTTGCCATTGACAGAACACCTTTCAAGTGCCGTCATCACCATCGACAGCCAACGCACTTCTGAAGTGTTGGATTTAAGTGATGACGCTTTGGCGGCGGACTTGGAGCAACGCCTCAATGGTCGGCTTGGCACAATCAAGGTTGCCAGTTCACGTTATCGCTATCCATTGGTGGGCACGCATGCACGACGTTTTTACAGCACACGCTTTGCCCTTATCGGCGACGCTGCCGTTGGGATGCACCCTGTCACTGCACACGGTTACAACCTTGGATTGTATGGACAGAACACTTTAAGTGAGTTGATTCAAAAAGCCGAAACAATGGGGCGCGACATCGGTTCTGGTGAGTTGCTGCAACAATACGATCGCAGACACCAATTGAAAACCCGCCCGATTTATCATGGCACCAACTTCGTGGTTAAGCTATTCACCAATGAAGCACCGCCCGCTAAGTTGTTGCGTGGTGCGGTGTTGCGCGTATCGAACGCGTTATCACCCGTGAAGTCTTTAATTAGCCGTCAACTGACGGGTTAATTTCAAATTAGGTTTAAAAAAAGCGAGGCATGCGCCTCGCTTTTTGGTGTACTTCAATTGAGTTTCAGCTGTTTAAACCACATTCAAATTGGCCATCATGCCTGCATCTTCATGCTCCAAAATATGACAGTGCAACATGCGCAAGCCTTTATGCTTTTGTACCATTTTAAACACCACGCGCTCACCCGACTTGACGTTCACGGTATCTTTCCAAGCCAATGAAAATGCGGTTGGTGAACCACGGCTGGGGTCTATCCATTCGCGGCGCTGCAATTGAAATTGCCCGCCGTGAATATGAAACGGATGGTCCATATCCGATGTGTTTTCAACACGCCACTCTTCAATTTCACCCTCTTTGCTGGTGAAGTCAACACGCTGCATATCGAATTTTTTACCATTCAACAAAAAGTTCATCTGATGCACACCGTTCTCCATGCTCATGGTTTCAGAGAAAACCACGTTTTGTGTCACTGTCGCCCCCCCCAGCGGGGAGATGGCTCGCAACTGCGCGGGAAGCTCTAGACCTTTGTCCATTGGACTCGCATGAATGCTCAATAAAGGCGTGGCAGGCGTGGGTTTAGCACCCCCCATTTTGCCCTGATTATAGGCACTGGCATGCACACTCATTTTCGATTCTTTTGGCGACAACAGCAACTCGACCCGCTCTCCCGAAGCGACCAACAAAGTGGAATGCGACTCAGCCGCTGTTAACAAGCCACCATCTGTACCAATTTGCAGCAAATCCTGCGCCTGCCCTGATTCACCAAGCCACTGTAAATTCAAAAAACGGGCATTGGTGGCATTCCACAAACGAACACGCACGGGCTCACTCACATTCAAGCTTGGTTGATATTGACCATTAACCAATAAAAATTGCCCCTCACGACCATTCATTACATCATTGGCATCGTTTTCAGCAATGCGACCATCGGCATTGAGCTTTAAATCTGTCACCACCCAATGCACTTCTTTGACATCTGTCAAAGCGTCTTTGTGTTTGGGTTTAACCACAATCACTCCCGCCAAGCCTCGAAACACCTGCTCATGCGTTATGCCATGCGGATGTGGATGAAACCAATACGTGCCCGCACAGTCATCAGGCAACGTAAAACGATACATGCGTCGACCTTTCGGCGGGACACCATCTTGCGGCGCACCGTCTTGATCGGGGGGCACAGGCAAGCCATGCCAATGAATTGTAGTCGTTTGCGGTAAGTCATTAATCAACTCTATCTCAACCGTCATGCCTTCGGTCCACTCGATTAAAAGCGGTGCTGCGCTTTGGTTGTAAGCCCAAATCGTTGTCGGCTTACCCTTGATGATTTCATGGGTCATCGGCGCGGCGGTCAAAGTGGCTTTAAATAACTGTGCATCGCTACTTTGGTTAGCCAATACAGGCAGTGTAGACAATGGCAAGCCTTTGGGCAAAACATCCAAACTGGCCAAAGGTGCCGCGTTCGTCAGGTCTGCTGCAGGCATGCGCATGCCTGCATGATTCATACCTGACATGGCGTTTTGCGCTTGAGCACCACCCGCAAAACCCAAAGCCAGGCTTGAATACAATGTTTTCAACATAAAATCTCGGCGATTCATACGGCCTCCTATTCTAAGTAGTCGAGACCTATCGTAACAAAAAAACAACACAAAGGTTGGATTGGGCACAAAAAAGATGCCCGAAGGCATCTTTTTATCATCGCTTCAATTTGGCAAATGCCTGTGCAAATGCGGTATTGGGCGGCGCGGCGGATGAGCCGCGTTGATTATGGCCAGAGCGCGAACGTTCGCCTTGGGCTCGGTCATTGCGTCGTTCAGCAGGAGCACTCGCCGAACTACGGGTGCTGCTTGGCTCGTCATCCAGACGCATGCTTAAACCAATTCGCGCGCGCGCCACATCGACTTCCATCACTTTGACTTTAACCAACTGCCCCGTTTTAACCACCTCGCGCGGGTCTTGTACAAATTTATTGGACAAAGCCGATACGTGAACCAAACCATCTTGATGCACGCCAATGTCAATAAATGCACCAAATGCTGCCACATTGGTCACAACACCTTCCAAAATCATGCCAGGTTGCAAATCCTTGATGTCTTCTACACCGTCCGAGAATGTTGCCGTTTTAAATTCGCCACGCGGGTCGCGCCCTGGTTTTTCCAATTCGCTGAAAATATCCATGACGGTCGGCAAGCCAAATTGCGTATCCGTAAACTCAGCAGGCGAAATGCCTTTCAAGGCTTCGCGCTGCCCCATGACATCACGGATGCCTTGTTTTATTTTGGCTAAAATTTTCTCAACCACGGGATAGGCTTCAGGGTGAACCGATGATGCATCAAGTGGGTTGGCATCAGGCGAGTCGCTGGAAATTCGCAAGAATCCTGCCGCTTGCTCAAAGGTTTTTTCACCCAAACGCGGTACATTTTTTAAAGCTTTACGGTTGGGAAATGCGCCGTTGGCATCGCGATATTCAACAATATTTTTTGCCAACACATTATTAAGCCCCGAAATTCGCGCAAGTAAGGGAACCGATGCCGTGTTGACATCAACACCGACCGCATTCACGCAATCCTCGACCACAGCATCCAGACCGCGCATGAGTTCACGTTGATTGACATCATGTTGATACTGCCCCACGCCGATGGATTTTGGGTCAATCTTAACCAGCTCGGCCAGTGGGTCTTGTAAGCGTCGAGCGATGGAGACCGCACCGCGCAATGACACGTCCAAATCAGGGAACTCTTGCGCCGCCAACGCTGAAGCGGAATAAACCGATGCGCCTGCTTCCGACACAACGATTTTTTGCAAACCCAACTCTGGGTGGCGTTTCATGACGTCAGCCACCAATTTTTCAGTTTCACGACTCGCCGTGCCATTGCCTATCGCGACCAACTGCACGCCGTGCATTTTTGCCAGTACCGCAATACGATGAACAGAACCTTCCCAGTCATTGCGTGGTTGGTGCGGATAAATGGTATCGGTCGCAAGCAACTTGCTGGTTGCGTCAACCACCGCCACTTTCACGCCCGTACGAATGCCTGGGTCAAGCCCCATGATGGATTTTTGCCCAGCAGGTGCGGCGAGCAATAAGTCGCGCAAATTGCTGCCAAAGACAGCAATTGCTTCAGTCTCTGCTTTTTCGCGCAAATCACCAAGCAAATCTGTTTCCAAATGCAATTGCAGCTTAACACGCCAGCTCCAACGGCAACAGTTGAGCAAAAAGGCATCGGCTGCGCGATTCATATCCGCAATATTAAATTGTTGCGCGATTAACGCTTCACACGGATGCGGTGCGAGTTGCTCCAACTCCTCCGACAGCCCCAAGCGCACACTCAACACGCCCTCGTTACGACCTCGGAACATGGCCAAAGCACGATGAGAGGGAATTTGGCTCAATCGTTCGTCGTAAGCAAAATAATCTTGGAACTTCTGGCCTTCGGTTTCTTTGCCCTCAACCACAGCAGCATAGACAACGCCATTTTTGTGCAAATACCCACGCAACTGCGCCAACAACTCGGCATGCTCGGCAAAATTTTCCGCCAAAATATCCCGTGCCCCGTCCAAAGCGGCTTTAACATCAGCCACAGGCACATCGGGGTTCAAATTGATGTATTGCTCCGCCTCGGTGTTTGGATTGAGGTTCGGATTGGCCAACAACGCCAACGCCAAAGGTTCTAAACCCGCCTCACGAGCAATCATCGCGCGGGTGCGTCGTTTGGGTTTGTATGGCAAATACAAGTCTTCTAACGCTTGTTTGGTCGCGGCCGCGTCAATTGCAACGGCTAATTCAGGCGTGAGCTTGCCTTGCTCATCAATTGATTTAACAATCGCCGCACGGCGTTCTTCCAATTCACGCAAATAACCCAGACGCTCATGCAAGTCGCGCAATTGTGTATCATCTAAACCTTGTGTGACCTCCTTACGATACCGTGCGATAAAAGGGACAGTCGCCCCTTCATCAAGTAATTCTACTGTGGCACGCACTTGCTCGGCGCGAATCTGCAAATCTGCGGCAATTTGGAGGATAATACGATTGTGTAGAACCATCTCGGATTCATTATTTTTAACAATTGTCATATTTTATATCAGCTATTCATGTGATAATTACTTAGCACGTACCTTGCGCTAGACAAGGTCACACACAAAGCAGTTGAACCATTCGAGTTTAAAAGATGATGCGACCACATGGACAGCAATGGAATCAAATCGCATCCAAAGGATTCAAATATGTACTTCATGACAAGCAAACAAACACCCCATCGGTTGCTCGACACTTTTCCACAAAAGCTCAAGTCTTCTAAATTCGCCGCGTATTGTGCCATAGTTCTGAGCCTGACGGGCTGCGCAACCCCAAAAACTCAAGTGACCACGGACGATGAGTTGGCTCAACCCAAGGTCGTTGAGCGCAGCAAGCAAATCAAGTCTTTGAAACAAGCACAAATGCAAGAAGCCGCTGCCATTGCCAAACAGAATCAAGCCGATACCGACTTGTTACTTGATAAAGCGGCTTGCCTCAAGGTGTTTTTAGTCAATCGCTGCATCGACAAAGCCAGTGCAACACGTAACGCCACATGGGATGCCGCTCAAATCGAGCGCACGTCTGCGCGTTACTATATTCGTCAATATGAGGCGAACGCTCGTCGAACGGCCTTGGCGCAAAAATTAGAAGACTACCGCCGCTCAGAGGCGGCCCAAGCCCCTGCACGGGCGGCCAGCAAAGCCGCTTACGAGTCAAAGATTCAAGCCTATAACGCTAAACTGGCGAACCCCGACACACTCTCACCCGAAGAGCGCGCCCAGAATGTGACCCTGTACAACCAAAAACGAACTAAAATACTGGAGATGCAAAAAAAACGGGCTGATGCTGAACAAGCGCGCATCGAAGCAGCAAAGAACGCGGCCAAAGCGGCACAAGCCGCTCAAGCGGCGGCCTTAGCCAATGCACCCGTGCAATAACCGTTGCTGTTGTTTTTACACGGCTTGCCAACGATGTCCGATGGCAAGCCTTTGATTTTTTATGACACGCATAAATAATCAAGCCAACCCAAATACCCGAAAAACAAATACCACTTTTTTCGGCACACTTTAAATGTCAGATACCAACATCCAAAATCCACCCCGCCCCTCGACTTTGCCTTTTGAACAGCAGCAGCAACTGACTAAAATTTTTGGCGAAGGGGGCGTGTTCGCGCAACGCTTGCCCCATTATCGCACTCGTCATGAGCAACTCGAAATGGCTCAAGCGGTCACTCAAGCCTTGAACGATGTCGGTTGTGCCGTACTCGAAGCAGGGACGGGAACAGGGAAAACCTTTGCTTACCTGGCCCCCGCCTTGATGTGGGGCGGCAAGGTCATAGTCTCAACGGGCACAAAAACTTTACAAGACCAATTATTTGAACGCGACTTACCAACGGTACGCGATGTGCTCGCGGCACCCGTTTCGATTGCGCTGCTCAAAGGGCGTTCAAACTATGTGTGTCACTATCATCTCGAACGCACCCTACTCAATGGCCGCTTGTTTGGACGCGAGGATGTGAAGCACCTTAATCGCATTAAAAAAGATTTGAACCTCGTGAAACGCGGCGATAAAGCTGAGTGGCCTGACATTCCAGATGATGCGCAAGTGTGGGCGCAAGTCACTTCAACCCGCGAAAACTGCCTTGGTTCGGACTGCCCCAACCACAAAGAATGCTTCGTGATGCAAGCGCGCAAAGACGCTCAAGCAGCCGACGTGGTTGTGGTCAATCATCATTTGTTCTTTGCCGATGTGATGCTGCGTGAAGAGGGCATTGCCGAATTATTGCCTGCTGCCAATACGGTGATTTTTGATGAGGCCCACCAAGTGCCCGACATCGCCAGCGTGTTTTTTGGGCAACAAGTTTCAACCGCCCAAATTGTTGATTTGGCGAGAGACTTTCTTGCCGAGGGCATCACGCACGCCAGAGACGCTTTGGATTGGAGCGCGCTCAAAGACCGTATGGAACGCGCTGTGAAAGATTTTCGCATCGCCTGTGGCGAAGACAACGGACGGTGGAGTGCAGACCAGTTGCCATCTGATTCACCCCTATGGACGGCGTTAGACACGCTCATTGACACTTTAGAAGATAGCCTAAAAACAATAGAGCCCAGTACGGTTCGTGCGGAGACCTTGGCACAATGCGCCGAACGCCTCAGTGGATTAATCACCGCGTATATCCAATGGCGCGACCAAACGGGTTTAGACATGGTGCGTTGGATTGAGGCCATGACCTATTCGGTTCGTCTGAACGCCACCCCGCTGTCTGTGGCGGAAGGCTTCACACGTCAACGCGAATCAGATCACTTGCGCACTTGGATTTTTGCCTCAGCCACTTTGTCCGTCAAAAAGGACTTTTCATTATTCACGGAGCAGTTGGGGCTAAACGATGCCGTCACCGCCACATGGGACAGCCCATTTGACTACCCAAAGCAAGGTTTACTTTACGTACCCGAAGGCCTGCCTGAGCCGTCTCATCGCGCTTTTGGCAACGCCATGCTAGATAAAGTATGGCCTGTTTTACAAGCGTCGAATGGCCGTGCATTTTTGCTCTGCACCACTTTGGCTGCGGTGAAACGCTACGCAGCGTGGCTTGACGAACAGATTAAAACGCACGATTTGCCTTGGACGCTGCTCGTGCAAGGCAGTGCATCGCGCACCGAATTACTCAATCAATACCGTGCCGCGAACCACCCCGTATTGGTCGGTTCACAAAGTTTCTGGGAGGGTGTCGATGTGCGCGGTGAGGCTTTATCGCTCGTCATTATTGACAAGCTGCCGTTTGCTCCTCCCGATGACCCCGTGTTGGCGGCGCGTTTGAAGGCAATTGAAGAAAAAGGTGAAAATGGCTTTATGACCTACCAAGTGCCGCAAGCCGTCATTAACCTTAAGCAAGGCGCGGGGCGTTTGATTCGCTCCGAAACCGACAAAGGCGTGTTGATGATTTGTGATACGCGTTTGATTTCAAAGCCTTACGGTCGTCGAATTTGGCAAAGTCTACCTGCATTTGCCCGCACCCGCCAAGAAGAAGTGGTGCGAACATTTTTTAGCGAAACAACTTAGAGACATTTAAATTAAGGCGTGAAGAACCCCTCGCTTTTTTCAAGTAAAATCACGCCTTTCGACGCCCATGCCATAACAATGCCCGTTTGTCGTCAACCGAACACTTCTTTAAACCTTAGTACATTTTCTTTAACCTTCAACAAGGCCATGACAGCTATGTTTAAATCTGTTTTACCTCAGTTATTCGCCACCACACTTTTAGTCAGCTTGAGCCATTTGGCACACGCCACACCAATCGACGATTTGCAACAATTCAACAGCACGACCAGCAGCGCATCTGGCAGCTTCACGCAAAAAGTCATTGGCAAAAGCGGCAGTGCAAAAAAAGTCAGTTCAGGCACATTTATTTTTGCTCGCCCAGGAAAATTCCGCTGGACGTATACAGCACCGTATGAACAAGTCTTGGTCAGCGATGGTAAAACCCTGAGTATTTTTGACAAAGACCTCAATCAAGTCACCAAACGCAGTTTGGGCAGCGCGATTGGCTCGTCACCAGCCGCGATTCTGTTCGGTGGCAAAGACTTGTCCGCCAATTTCACCTTGTCGGATGGTGGCTCGGCCGATGGCCGTGCTTGGGTCACAGCCGTGCCCAAATCAAAAAGTGGCAACTTCACTAAAGTGAATATTGGCATGCGCAATGGTTTACCCGATGCCATGGAACTGTACGACACATTGGGGCAAGTGACTGTATTAAACTTCTCTGGCATCAGCAAAAACAGCGGCGCACCAGCGTCCACATTTAATTTTGTGGCCCCAGCAGGCGCGATTCAGGGCAAGTAAACACTCACGTATCATTTGATGCGATTGCACGATTCACATCATCGGCCTTGCTTATGGCGGCAAGGCCGTTTTTTATTGCCAAGAAAAATCAAAAACACATTGCTGCGATTGCTTCCCTACCTTATTATCATGACTGCCAACAAAAATATTTAAACCCTGAAAGTCCATCATGAGCCGACTGCCTGCACTCCAATTGTCCAACGAATTTGTCCGACTTGAACTGTCCTCTTTAGCCCACGTTGAAGGTTTACAAAAAGCCACGGCCGATGGCGAGTTATGGCGATTGTGGTACACCACTGTGCCGACCATTGAAGGGGTTGCGGCAGAGATTGAACGCCGCTTGGGTCTTTTTGAACAAGGTAAAATGATTCCGCTGACCATCATCCGCACTTTGAATGGGGTTGATGAGATTGTTGGCATGACCAGTTTCATGAATATCGAGCAAACGCCGTTGTATCAACGCGCCGAAATTGGCTCGACTTGGTACTCGCCACGGGTTCAGCGCACAGTATTAAACACCGCAGTGAAACATTTGATGCTTGAATATGCGTTTGAGCAATGGAAAGTCATCGCCGTTGAGTTCCGCACCCATCGTTTAAACACCCAAAGCCGCCGCGCCATAGAACGACTGGGCGCACAACTCGATGGTATTTTGCGCGCCCACCAAATCATGCCCAACGGCACTTTACGCGATACTGCGGTTTACTCGATTGGCGCGCACGAATGGCCAGCCATCAAAACCCATCTTGAATTTAAAATACAACAATATCAATAAACAATGAAAACATTAATTCGTTTGATTCGAGTGCTCATTGTGGCACTCGTTGCTTTTGTCGCTGTCTACGTGTTAGCGGTCGTGACGCTTAGTCGGATTCCAGTCAATCGGTCGTTGCCCGATAAACAAGCAACTGAACCACTCACCACCATTTATGTGCGCACAAATGGCGTGCACACAGACATCTTAATGCCCATCACAACGCATCTACGAGACTGGCGGGAGGTGATTCCTGCGGCTGATGTACACAATGAAAACGGGCATTTGCCTTACATGTCGTTCGGCTGGGGCGATAAAGGTTTTTACCTCGACACCCCGACTTGGGCTGACCTGAAAGCCTCAACGGCATTCATCGCCGCCACAGGCTTAGGGCGCACCGCCATGCACATTGAAGCCACTGCGCAACCTCAGGTGAGTGAGAGCGTGCGCATGCTCAACATCAATGACCAGCAATTACAAGCGATTATTCAGCACATCGACCAAAGTTTCTCCTACGACAGCAAAGGCAGTGTCATGCGCATCAACACCACCGCCCTCTACAACGATCACGATGCGTTTTACGAGGCCGAAGGACGTTATTCCATATTCACAACGTGTAATGAGTGGACACGTCGAGGCTTATCCAACGCTCACATCAAAACCGCAGCATTTAGCCCTTTGCAAGACGGCATCATGCGCTTTTTGCCATAAAAACAGCGTATGAGCGCGTATCAACCCTCATGCACTAAAAAACGTAATTGGCCTCCACCGCTTGCCCAACCCGCAACACCTGCCCAACCCCTTGCACGACAATCGCATTCATACCAAAAGTCGGTTGGTCTTCCATATTGGCATTGCGACGATAGGTCAACAGCGTATCTGTGACGATTGAATCCACTTTCGCATTTGTCGGTTCAATATTAGGAATGGGGCAGCGCACGCAGGGTTTAACATTTCGCAACTGTACACCCGCCGCCTCGATGTACACGTCATCGAGTAAATCTTCATCATGCGCAGCCATATTGTTTAAAACAATATTCGGGCGAAAGCGCAAGGCGGTGACTTGCGCCGCCCCAGCCGCAGCCAAGCGCGTATTTAAATCATCCATCGCCGCCGCGCTGATCATCAACAATGGGTAGCCATCGGCAAACATCGTGTGGGCACGGTGTTCTTTCGTCCACTTTTCACTGCACACACGTTCATGATTGGAATCAAAACGCAACAGTCGCAAAGGCGCATTTAAAAAGGCGCTCAACCATTGCGCCACCGCATCGCCCATATCAACCCCTTGCAAAGCCTCATCCCATAACTGCATCTGGACAACCGCACCCTGTGTCGCAAATGGAATCACACACTCAGGCATATCGGGCGCACGCAGTACGAGCGCCTCATCAGTCAAGCTGGGGACAATCAAAACCATACGCGGATATTCGCGCTGGCTGACAAATCGATGAGCATCATCAACCAACACCCATTCGCGGTCATATTTAAAGCCTGTCGAGGTCAACACTGCCTCTTGCACTTCAACCCCCGCACATGACTTCACGGGATAAACAAACAACTGCGCAATTTGAGCACTCACATCAAAATCACTCATGATTTACCTTTCAAAATCTGTGCCACCGCCCACTGAGCCGCCGCCATGCCAAAACTCGCCGTCACCATCACCGACGAGCCAAAACCTGCGCAATTCAAACCGTGCACCCCTGATGACGACGCCTCATTGGCATCGCACACCGCAGCTGGATAGCGCACCGCTTCATCTGAAAACAAGACGGGCACGCCCAGTTTATGTGCACAACCGCTCATATTCGCGCCTGATTTTTTTAAGTGACTGCGTAACCGTGAACGGACTTTCGCCAAAATGGGGTCTTGAATACTCAACGCCAAATCGGCTTGGACAATTCGTGTCGCATCTTGCTTACCACCCGCCGCCCCACAACACAAAAAAGCCTGTCGGCGTTGACGAGCAGCGAGCAGCATCGCCAATTTAGCCTTAACCTGATCGGTGCAATCGAGCACCACATCAGCAGCGGTAGGGATAAGCTCTAAATTACTGTCATCAATAAAATCATCAACCTGATGCACCACACATTGAGAGTTAATCAGCGCAATGCGTTGCGCCAATGCCGTGATTTTAGCCTGCCCCAAGCTCGGCTCTAAGGCTTGAATTTGTCGATTCACGTTCGACTCAACCACATGGTCTGCATCAATTAAAGTCAACTGCCCCACGCCACACCGTGCCAAAGCCTCGACCGCCCATGAACCGACACCACCGACACCGACCACGCACACATGCGCTTGGCTCAAACGTTGTGCAGCACCGTCGCCATACAAACGGTCAAGACCTGAAAAACGGCGATTTATTGTTTCACTCATACTCAACTTTTCAAATCTTTTTCAAATAAAACATCTCAAATAAAAACAGCGCATTGCGCTGTTCGTTTCACGGTCACGATTAACGGCGTTTCGACTTCGTCTGACAATCGGCACACACGCCGTATAAACTCATGGCGCGTTCATGCAACACATAACCATATTGCTCAGCAATTTCATGTTGACGCGCCTCAATTTGCGCATCAGAAAACTCCTCAACTTTACCGCAGTTTAAACACAATAAATGGTCATGAGGCTCGCCCTCATTCAATTCGTACAAGGCTTTGCCCGACTCGAAATTTCGGCGCACCAATAAACCCGCCTGCTCAAACTGAGTCAAAACGCGATACACCGTGGCCAAGCCAATGTCCATTTGCTCATTCATCAACACACGATACACATCATCCGCGCTTAAATGACGCTCGCCATTGGCGACGCTGTTTTGAAAAAGCTCCAAAATCTTCAAGCGTGGCAATGTGACTTTCAAACCACTGCTTTTGAGCTCAAACGTTTTATCCATGATTTCCTCTGATTTGCGCGGCTTATACCGCTTTTTAATCCCAATTTATGTTAATCTTACAACAATTCAGGGCATCAAGCGAGCGAAGCCAACTCAAGCCGCTTTGCCTTATTTATATTTTGTGATGAAAATACGGCATAACTTCGATATTTTTGATTGTGCTTTATTTTCATCAAGAACCAAACCGTTACAAAAACTTACTTTTTTCGCATTCATGAAAGACCTGTCCATGAAAAAATCAATGACTCAATCACTGTCACACTTCTGCTTGGCCGCAGGAATGACGCTTTCTCTCGCGGCCTGCGTCAACATCCCTTATAAAGCCCCCATTCAACAAGGCAACGTGGTTGAAGCGGATCGGATTGGCATGGTTCGTGAGGGCATGACCAAAGTAGAAGTCGCCAACACCATTGGTTCACCCATTCTACAAGACATTTTTCACGCTGACCGCTGGGATTATATTTATCGCCTAGATAAACATTATCAAAAACCCGATCAACGCCGCATCACCATTTGGTTCAACAAAGGCGTCGCCGCAAAAATCGAACGTGACCTCCCCGTTGAAACGACAACGCCTGTCGCCAAGCCTGCCAGCAAATAAGTACGCATTCAATCAAAGCCCCTGCTTCAGCCGTTTCACTAGAACGAGAAGCAGGACTTTTCTTTTTTGATTTTTGGAAAACAGAATGAAATTAGTCATTACGGGTGCATCAGGCCGCATGGGGCGGATGCTCATTGAAACCGCTTTACAAACCGACGGTATTATTTTGCATGGCGCACTGGACTCGGCCAATAGCGCGTTTTTGGGTAAAGATGCTGGTGAGTTTCTCGGTCAAACCACAGGTGTGCTAATCAGCAACGATGTTGAAGCAACCCTCATGGGCGCGGACTGCGTGATAGACTTTACACGCCCCGAAGCCACTTTGGCGTATTTGCCCATTTGTATCAAACACAACATCAATTGTGTGATTGGCACGACAGGTTTTGATGACGCGGGTAAGGCCGAGATTCACGCGGCTGGCGCACACATCGGCGTGGTGTTCGCCCCCAATATGGGCGTAGGCGTCAATGCCACTTTAAAAATTCTTGAGCTTGCCGCCAAAATTTTGAACTCTGGTTACGACATCGAAATTGTCGAAGCCCACCACCGCTTAAAAGTGGACGCGCCGTCTGGTACCGCATTGAAAATGGGTGAGGTGGTCGCTAACGCTTTAGGGCGTGATTTGAAAGATTGTGCGATTTATGGACGAGAAGGCGTCACTGGGGTGCGCGACGACCAAACCATTGGTTTTTCCACCATCCGTGGTGGTGACGTGATTGGTGACCATACAGTGATGTTCATGGGACAAGGCGAGCGCGTCGAAATCACACACAAATCTTCCAGCCGCATCACCTACGCCACAGGCGCAATGCGCGCAGCAAAGTTTTTAAACGCACATGGCGCAGGTTATTACGACATGCAAGATGTGTTGGGGTTAAAAGATTAAATCAACACTACATCGCTCACGCCCAGCCGATGCTGGGCGTTTTTACTGAAACGCCTCATGTCTCGTTTTTTTCTGTCTCTCAGTTTGTTGATGCATCTAAGTGTGCTCACTTGGTTGTGGATGAGCGCGCCCAAGACATTACAACAGCCAGACTTGCCTCCTCAAACAGTTGATACCATTGTTGAACTGTCCTCCCCAATTCATAAAGAGGTCGCTCCATCAAGCAGCGCATCGCCGCAACCCACGCCCCAATCTGACTCCGATAACAATAATAGCGTCTTAACAACCACAGCAGCCCCTGCGTCCACAGCAAACACGCAACAATCCATACAACATTCAACAAACAGCATCACGCCCAGCAATCAAAACTCAACGGCACCAACCATTGAGGGCAAGGCAAACCAGACTCACCCTCCATCAGCCGCAAATTCACCAAGCAGTAGTGCATCAATCGCCGCCGCCTCAAGCGCACCTTTGCGCAACGAGCCATTGACTCGCGCCATGAACTGTCCTGCATTTGCACAACGACAAAGCATCGCAGGGCAGGTTGTTGTTCATGTCAGCATATCAATCAACGGCTCAGTTAAAAACGCGAGCATCAACACCAGTAAAGACCGCAGCATGAATGAACTGGCCCTCACTCAAGCCAAACAGCTCAAGTTTCCAACGATGAAAAATTCAGCTGGAGAAACTGTTGAGAGCTTTTCTGAAGTCAAACTCACCTATGATTGTCGCAACAGTTGAATGTGACACAGCAACGTTTATTGATGCCTGAAAAATATGCACGGTCAACCCTTGTTACAATATGCGCCTTAATGGGTTCTATTGAGCACCTCAAAAATACCCCACCCTAAACCATTTTCAAACACGCGAAACTTATGGATAACTCTTTTAACTTACAACATTTCTGGTCGCAAGGCGACGCATTTGGGCATTTCACCGTACTGGTGTTATTACTCATGTCTATCTTAAGCTGGGGTGTGATTTTCATGAGGATGTCCATGCTGATGCGCCTGCGCGATTTGGACAAAGGCTTGGCCGCCTTTTGGCACAACAAAGACAATGACTCGCGCTTAAGTGCGATGAAAACATTTGATAAAGAAAACCTACTGACACCCATCGCGCAACTCGAGAACCAAGCAATGGACACCGCCACCCTCGAGCGTAAATTATCACACGCGGTTCGCTTGGCTCACCAGCACCTCGACAAGGGACTGACGTTGTTGGCGACCGTGGCTTCTTCAGCCACGTTTGTCGGCTTACTCGGTACGGTCTGGGGCATTTATCGCACCTTGACCTCAGTGGCGGCGCAAGGTCAACTTGAGATTGCCAATATCATTGGCCCCGTGGGGGAGGCTTTGATTATGACGGCGTTTGGGTTGGTGGTGGCTTTACCCGCATTGTTCGCCTATAACTTTTTCAGCCGCAACAATCAAAACCTTCAAACTGAACTGGACTCGTTTGCACACGACATTTTGAACAATCGAAAGTAAATCATGGCGTTCAATTCTCAAAGAAACCAAGGGCACCGTCCGATGGCGGACATCAATGTCACGCCGATGGTTGATGTGATGCTGGTATTGCTGGTTTTTTTCATCATGGCAGCCCCGCTACTGACTCACTCGGTCAAAGTTGAATTGCCCAATGAAAAAGCACAAGGCACTGCTGTTGACAAGACACCCGTGGTTTTGTCGATTGACGCACAGGGTCAATACTTCATCGACGGACACGCGGTAAAAGACGCCGATTTACTCGGTAGCCTGACTGCGCTGGCGGCCAAAAATGCCGAAACACCCGTACACATTCGCGCCGACCAAGCCGTACCTTATGCCAAGGTTGCACATTTATTAACCGCAGCCCAAACCTCTGGCTTATCAAAAGTCAGTTTTTTAACCCAAAGCGGCCGTTCAAACGCAGCCAACAGCGGTGCTGTCAAATAATGAAACCCATGAACCGTTTGTCTGCGCCACATGTTGGGTTGTTTTGTTTCAGACGCGTGTGTTTATTGTGCGTGATTATCAGCGTATGGCTCATCAGTCAAACGGCACACGCCCTGACCATTCGTGACGACACAGGGCGCACATTGACCTTAAATGGCCCCGCCCAGCGCATCGTGTCACTCGCGCCATCCATCACTGAAAACCTCTTTGCCATTGGCGTGGGCGCGCGAATCGTTGGCACGAGCGCATCCAGTGACTTTCCTCATGCGGCTCAAAGCATTCCCCTCATCGGCGACTATCAAAGCCTTGACCTTGAGCGCATCGCCGCGCTCAAGCCCGATGTCATCGTGGCATGGCAAGGGGGCAATTCAACGGCACAAATTGCAGCGTTAGAGCGTTTAAATATTCCTGTTTATTTTCACCGCGTTGACACCTTGCCCGACATCCCACTGGCTTTGATGCGCTTGGCGCAATTAACAGGCACGGAACTTGCAACTGCGCCGATTATCTTAAAGGCGTATCAGCAAATTGACTTACTCAAAGACGCTCCGCAACCCATCTTACCGACGTTTTATCAAGTGTGGTCCAGTCCATTGATGACATTGGGGCGCAACAGTTGGGTGACTGACGCACTGGCACGTTGTGGCGCACGCAATATTTTTGCGGACTTACCCTTAGCCGCGCCGACCGTGAACATTGAAGATGTGCTCAAAGCTCAACCCGCCATTTTTGCCACGGCAACGCCCAATGGGATTGCCAACAACAGTCTTGATGCTTGGAAAAAATGGACGGATGCGCCCGCAAACCGCATCCAAGGTTTCATATTTATTGATGACAACGCCATGAATCGAGCCACTTTGCGAACACTTAGCGCAACACGAACGTTATGCGCTAAAATCGCGGACATCCGTTCTCGTTTTTGACTAATCACCACCATGCTCACTGTCGCCACCTACAATATTCACAAAGGCCACTCAATGACCCAAGGTTCGCGCGTCATTCAACTGCGCGCAGGGCTCAACGAGCTATCGGCCGATATTTTATGCTTACAAGAAGTACAAGAGGTCAATGTTAAGCGCGTCATTAACCATACGCTCAAAGGTCAATCTCAACTGGCCAGTTTGCACGACAATCATTACCCATTTAGTGCGTATGGTGCCAATGCCATTTATCGACACGGCAACCACGGCAATGCCATTTTGTCGAAGTTTCCAATTGTGTCTTGGCAAAACATCGATGTATCAGACCATCGTTTAGAACAGCGTGGCTTATTGCACGCGGTGATTGAGCACCCTCGCTACAGTGAATTGCATGTGATTTGCGCCCATTTTGGCTTATTCAAAGGCGGACGCAACCGCCAAGCCCATGCCTTAATTCAACACATTGAACAACATGTGCCGCCACACGCCACCTTAATCATCGGCGGTGATTTTAACGATTGGAACTTGCACGTTCATCGCGCATTAACCCATCATCTCAAAGTCACGGACGTGGTCGAACATTTTCAACAAGAAGATGTGGGACGCACTTTCCCCAGTTTAATTCCGTGGTTTAAGCTTGACCGATTGTATGTCAGAGGTCTGGCGATACAAGCGTCCAAAATTTACAGTGGCCCCACATGGCGCAGCCGCTCAGATCACGCGCCCATTTGCGCCCATTTACTTTAATTTTATTTTAGCCACGGACTCGGGCGTTATGACTCTTTTTTTAAAAGCTGTTTTAGGTGCAATCGTCGTACTCGTCATCGCTTTATTGTCGCGCAGTCGATATTTTTTGCTCGCGGGGCTGGTGCCATTATTTCCCAGTTTTGCCCTCATCAGCCATTACATCGTCGGCATGGAACGCAGTCAGGCCGAGCTTAAAGCGACCATCGCCTTTGGTCTGTGGGCATTGTTGCCTTATGCGGTGTACTTAATCTCGGCTTATTGTTTGGTCGACAAAATGTCTTTATGGGCCGCCCTGAGTTTAGCAACGGTTTTTTGGTGCATCGCGGCGGGCATATTGATTTATGCGCGTACATAAAAAAACGCTCGACGATATCGAGCGTTTTTATCTTATTTTTTCTTGGGCTGTTTTTTCGCTTTTTTCTCAGCTTCGGGAACCCTTGCCGCACTCGCAGCGGGCTCAGCCTGTCCGTCTGAATTTTCAGCATCGACTTTCTCTGCGTACGCCAAGTAAAGTGCAAACAACTGCAAATTAGCCGAGTTAAGGATATTTTTTTCGCTTAAATGTCGCGCGACTTCAACCAGCTCGTTTTTCGCTCGCGCCGAACCTTCTTTCAATGCACGATTAAAATAATCATTCGCCATCGACTCATCCCCACTAAGACCGTAATTTTCGGCCAAATGAGCATAATTAACCGCAATTGGATACGCCATATCCAGAGCCTCCTGCCCACCCAACTGGGCGCGATTGGCTTGACAAGCGGCATCCGATGCCTCTAAAAATGAACGCGATTGTTTTAAATCCCCTTGGCGCATGAGCAAATAACCTTTGCTATTCAAAAAATAACAATCATTCGGTTTAATCGACAATGCTTGGTCGATTAAGGGTAACCCTCGCTTGTAATCCTTACGCTCAAAACCCAAACTATAGCCGAGCATATTGAGTTGTCCCGCGTCTTGTGTACTTTTTGCCAAATCAATGGCTCGGGTAATCATGCGCTTATTCGCACCTTGGTCAATACTCGCTGTTTTATTCTCAATCAACTCACCCACATGGTGATAAATAAAAGAACTTTCTTGCTTTTCGTTTAAAACAAAATGCTCACGCGCATAGTCATAACCTTGCTCAAAAGCACTTGAATCGGCCGTATTAAACAAGTTGATTAAACTCGCGCGCACCTCTCGGCAAGGCTGGTCACCTTTTAAACGCAGGACATACATTTCTTTATCCCAACCACTGTTTCTCGGCACAAAATAGGCTTGAGTAAAACCTTGGGCATTGCTGTGCCCACATAAGGCTTGGTGATTGACTTTATTCCACAAAACATAGGGTGCGCCCTTAAAATCAACGGCAGCTGTTGGCTGACCCGTTTGTTGCTCACCTGCCCCTGCGACATCATGTAGATTGACCAGCAGCATGTGTCCTTCTTTGCCTTCAGCCTGCACAAGCACCACAGGCGCGGCGGGGTTATTCAAGTCTTCGGGTGTTTCACCTTGAATGGCACGTGTACGCCCTTGTGCATCGGTGTACCACACCTTGCCCGCATCCGCCAAACTGACATGACGCGTAAACAATACATACGGCGTATAAGGCAATACAGCACCAGTCACAGGGTCAGTCAGTACATACTGCGTTGCATGCCTCTCGGCTTTTTTAGCAACTGTTTTTGCCTGAACCACACCACTCGCCAAGCAAGCCGCAGTCACCCACACCAACCAACCTCGAAAACGATACTTAAACATGAACACCTCAGTAAAAAATCAACTCAATTGTCGTTATGGTAAAACTGTGCATTGGTTCTACCCCATCGACTCAATTTATCACAAAACCCACTTGACTCGTGTTAAAACATGAACTAAACATAAGCACTCATGTCGTCTCACTCAAGTCTTGTTACAATAACGCACTTTCTATTTTAACCGCCTCAACAACAGACACAGGATGTGGTCATGCACCCACGCGCATTACCTATTTTTTTCAAACGACTACTTGGCTTCACTGCTTTACTCCTTGCGGCTCAAGCTCAGGCAGCCCCAAATGTTTCGCAAATCATTAACGACAGCGCGGACAGCATCGTCAGTGTACACGCTTTAAAATGGGTCAAAGTCAAACTCCCCGAACAATACAAAGGCGTGACGCAAGACCCCGTTTATCAAGTGTTTTCACGCATGTTCAACACCGACGAAATCGTGCCCGCAACAAACACCGAAGCCCCAATTGTTAAGAAAAAAAATCAAGGCAATGGCTTCATCATCGCCAATAATGGTGTGATTGTAACCAACTATCACACCATCGTGAATGCCAACGAAATTTACGTGCAACTGTTTGACAAACGCCGCTTGAAAGCCACCGTACTGCGCACTCAACCCAAACAAGACTTAGCCATTTTAAAAGTCGCCAACAACAATTTACCCGCCCTACCTTTGGCCACAGACATCAATGAAGGCGAATGGGTCTTGGCCTTAGGCGCGAATAAAAACGGCATCTCCGCAGGCACCATTGTCAGCACACTTAACAGCCAGCACGTGCAAGAACTCGTGACCGATGTCGACATCGACAGCAACAACTCTGGCGGCCCCTTACTCAACATCAAAGGCGAAGTCCTCGCCATGAACTCCAACCTACTCAAAGCACCGATGGGCCTGACCCGCCACGCACTCATTGGCAAGCTCATCAATAGCAAAGACCTGCATGCGGCTTTACCAAAAACATGGCAAAAACTGGGCTTCTCCGCCAGCAACATCGAAGAAAAGCAGCAAAAAGAACTCAACCTAGCAGACGCAACAGGCGCGTGGGTACGTAGCATCACACCCAACTCAATTGCCAGTCACTCAGGTCTACAAATCAACGACATCATCATTGCATTAGAATCTCAAAAAGTTGTCGATATTTCTGATTTAAACGCCTTAGGCGACTTCCTCGCCGAAGATGACAGCGTCAACCTCAGCATCCTACGCAATGGCGAACGCAAAATCATTCAATTCACCGTCCCAAAACCCAACAACCCTAACGACCCAAGCAACCTATTCACTTGGAAAAAACTAGGGCTAAAGCTTCGCCCCATGAGCGCGGCACAAAAAGCCACGGTCAACACCACCGCAGGCGTACAAATCACAGAAGCACAAAACCCAGCAATGGCCGCAGGATTACAAGTCGGAGACTTTTTACTCAATCTCAATCAACAAGACATCAAATCGATTGAGCAAATCGAACAGACAGCCAAAGGCTTGACCAGCGGCGACACTGTGTTTGTCTACGTTGTGCGCGGCGCAATACGACAATTTGTCGGCATCAACATCACCGATTGACCATGAGCGCGCACTTTATTTTATACAGCCGCGAAACCTGTCACCTTTGCCACGACATGTACGAAGAACTTCGGCTATGGCAAACCCGTATCAATTTCACGTTCGATGTGATGGATATTGATGAGGATGTGACACTGCAACAAAAATACGGAATGATGGTTCCAGCCCTATGCAACACCGCAGGAGAAGTACTTTGTTACGGGCGTTTAAATCCTGATGTACTGACACTTCAAATCAATGACCCATGTTAAACAAAGCCCTTCAATCCTCTGATTTTAAAAGAGTTGTTGTCATTGGAAATAGCTGTGCAGGCAAAACAACCTTTGCAAACGAATTAGCCCATCAGTTGGGTTGTTCAATGATTGACTTAGATGAGCTATTTTGGGATAAAAACTGGACACCTAAAACAACAAAAGATTTTATTCAACTCACAGCACAAGCAGTGTCCGACCAAGAATGGATTGTCGCTGGCGACTTTAGTATAGTACGCAATATTATTTGGTCTCGTGCCACACTCATCATCTGGCTCGACTACAGCTTTTCAGTCATTATATGGCGTTCACTTCGTCGAACTTTTCGCAGGTTATTAACTCAAGAGTCGCTTTGGCATGGCAATCATGAGTCATTCAAACGAGTCTTTTTATCACGTGACTCAATACTATTATGGGTCATACGCACATTCAAACAAAACCGTTTGAAGTACTCTACTCTTCAACAACAAAACGAATATTCACATTTAAAATGGGCGACTTTGCAGCAACCACAAGAAGCTTCTATAATTTTAAAAACATTACGTTAAGCTGCAACTAACAAAACCATACGACTATAAGCATGTTATTTCAAATTCGACAAAACTAATTGAAAACTTGGCCCTATCGAATTTGAGCGCATGTATCCCCACAAGCACTTCGGCTTCGATCGGCTCGATGATGTCTTCGGATATCCCAATATGACTGAGTACGCTTTTAAACTGTTCGCGCACCGCCCCCATGCCCGCAAGCATACAAATTATTAAAATTGGTTTGTTCTTGTCTCACATCTAGACCGACAAAGCTCAGCACGACAAGTACAGTCACAACCACCTGTGCCGCTTGTGTGCCATGAACTAAACCCATGTGATTGGGCTTAAATTGGTCATTGTCGCTGGCCACGATAATGTGCCAGATAGTGGGCACTGTCTTTTTGAGCACTTTAAATACAACTTGCCCGCCATTCCCACCACAAAAGAAGAAAACCTTGCGCGAGAGGTTCTGTAAAGCCAATATACATTAACAGACGGCGGGCATGGCAAGCCAGTGAGTATTCCTACACTCAACACACAGCATTAAATCACGGTATAGATTCGTTTCATGGCCTGAGTGAAATTGCACAATGCGCTTCACCCTCAGAATGCTAATTTTATGTCAATTTACCTAACGATTTTAGCGTGTCGATTGCGCATTTGCAGGAGTTTTTTGTCACCGTCACGCGCGTATGAACATGGGCTAACGGCATTGTTAAGCTAATTATTTTAGGGGCTTATAGAGCGGTCAAAAGCCATGAATCAGCTTCAAGTAAAATGTGTACGCATGGGTAAACTTATCAATAAACAGTATTCTGCAAAAATACTGTTTAGAGGCACGGGGAGATTAAATCTGAGATTCTCGCTTTTTAATTACTTAAAACAATTCCAGCAGCACCTAGCAAAAAAATTGGAGAAAGCGCAATGTCAACAGCAAGTGCAAAAGGTGCCAGGGCTATATTTCCCCAACGAGGGGTTTCGTAAGTTTTTTGACTGTCAGGAGCGTAGACATTTAAGGAGCGTTGCTGGGCAAATCCATCTGCTACATAAGCACTTGTATCAACCGCAGGAATCAACAATGCAAGGACTTCTATATTGATTACGTAGCGATTATTCTGTGCTGGTGTAAAACCCAAATCAATGATTGTTCGAGCCTCTTCTTGATTTTTGATTTTGTACTCAAAAACCATTTCACCGTGCAACATATTATCTTTGGCAATCACACGACTTTCGTTGGACATAATGCGCAGTGACTTTGGGTCTAAGTTGGCATTTTTTTTAAATCCTTGCGCCAATCTGAACAAAGCATCGCCACCTTTGTCGAGCAAATAACTGTGAGATTGCCCTAATAAAAGCATTGGCTTTTCTTTGAAGTGTTGAGATTGCAAGCCTTGTGTTTGCCACACAGCTAGCTGTGCCTCACTTGGAATTGACAATGCCAGTAACTTATCGGAAAACAGCAGTTCGCCTTGAACGGTTTTGAAACTAGTGTCAGTAAAACCATCACATGAACTACTTCCAGTTCCACCCAATATATTGATACGACAACCTGCATTAATATAAGATGCGCAACCATTTAAAATAATCGAAGAGCAAATAGCCACCCCTAAAGTAATTGCGATACGCTTGTATTTTGTTTTCATTGTTTTCCTTAAAAATAAATAGCTTCGGCACTATAAATCATATTTCATCATCTATCTAACAGTGTTGTGGCGCAAGTAAAAATCAATTGGCGATATTAGGTTCAAAACTTTATTGATGGGTTAAGCGCATCAAGTAATACTTGCATTTTTATAGTCTATTGTGCAACTTGAATCTTATTGATACGGTGTAATAACTAGGCTTGAATGAAACCTCTTGTTTTAGTGCATCTTGCTAAAAACATTACATAAACATTACATAAACATTACACGAAAAATAATTTAATCAAAATAAAAGCGGCTTACATCTCTGTAAGCCGTTTCTATTTTATTGGTGGGCCGTCGCGGACTTGAACCGCGGACCAAAGGATTATGAGTCCTCTGCTCTAACCAACTGAGCTAACGGCCCTATGTTTGAAAAAACTCAAGACGGCATTGTACCGAAAAGCACAATGTTGTGCCATTGGTTTAGCTGTTTTCGAGAAAGCTTTTTAGTTTTTCTGAGCGTGAAGGGTGGCGCAGTTTACGTAAAGCTTTGGCTTCTATCTGACGAATACGCTCACGGGTGACATCGAATTGTTTGCCGACTTCTTCTAGGGTATGGTCGGTGGTCATTTCGATACCAAAACGCATGCGCAGAACTTTTGCTTCGCGTGGCGTGAGTGAGTCGAGCACGTCTTTAACGATGTCTTGCATGCCTGTATGCAGCGCAGCTTCGGCGGGTGTCATGGTGTTGCCGTCTTCGATAAAGTCGCCTAAATGTGAATCTTCATCGTCGCCAATGGGTGTTTCCATTGAAATGGGTTCTTTGGCGATTTTCATGATTTTGCGAATTTTGTGCTCAGGCATTTCCATTTTTTCAGCCAAGACAGCCGCATCTGGCTCTGAACCTGTTTCTTGCAAAATTTGGCGCGAGATGCGATTCATCTTGTTGATGGTTTCAATCATGTGCACGGGGATGCGAATGGTACGCGCTTGATCGGCGATTGAGCGCGTAATGGCTTGACGAATCCACCATGTGGCGTAGGTTGAGAATTTGTAGCCACGACGGTATTCAAACTTATCAACCGCTTTCATTAAGCCTATATTGCCTTCTTGAATTAAGTCGAGGAATTGCAGGCCACGGTTGGTATAACGTTTGGCGATGGAAATAACAAGGCGCAAGTTGGCTTCGGTCATTTCTTTTTTTGCATCACGGGTTTTTGATTCGCCCGTAATCATTTGTTTGTGGATGGCTTTGAGGTCGGTCAAAGGCAATACAACTTGTGCTTGCAGTTCAATGAGCTGGTTTTGCAGTTCGTGCAAAGCAGGTAGGTTGCGTGACAGTAAGGCGTTGAAAGCGTGCTTGCCTTTGAGCAATTCATTGGCCCATTCTAAGTTGGTTTCATGCCCTGGGAAATTGTTGATGAAAAATTGGGCGTCCATGCCGATGCGTGTGACACACAGTGCGCGGATTTTGCGCTCGATTTTGCGAATGGATTCAACTTGTGAGCGCAGGGTGTCGCATAGGCGGTCAACGGTTTTTACCGTGAAGCGTATGCCCATCAGTTCATTGGTGATGGCTTCTTGTGCTTTGTTGTAGGCTGGTGATAGGTAACCATCTTTGCCAAATGCGATGCGCATTTTGTCAAAGTGTTTTTCAACGACCAAAAATCTATCGAGCGCTTGTGTTTTTAAGGCTTCGAGTTGTTTATTCGACAAACCGTTACCTGTATCTTCGGCTTCTTCGGCGTCATCATCATCGTCATCTTCTACGGCGTCGGCTTTTTTGGCATTGAAGTTGTCTTCAGTACCCGCCAAACCATCGATTAAATCCAACACGTTAATTTCGTCAGTACGCATTTTATCGACCATCTCACGAATCTGCTGGATGGTGGATGGGCATGCTGAAATAGCCGCCATCATTTCGCGTTGGCCTTCTTCAATGCGTTTGGCAATGACAATTTCTTCGGCTTTGGTCAACAAGTCAACTGTACCCATTTCGCGCATATACATGCGGACAGGATCTGTGGTTCGTCCAAATTCAGAGTCAACGGTAGATAATGCGGCTTCCGCTTCTTCTTCGGTGTCATCGTCATTTGAGGCGGTCGGAACGTTGTCGGCCATCAATAAGGTTTCGGCATCGGGCGCTTGTTCGTATACGCGAATGCCCATGTCGGAGAATGCCGAAATCATGTTTTCAAGCGCGTCGCCTTCGACCATATTGTCAGGCAGGTTGTCGTTGATTTCAGCATGCGTGAGATAGCCGCGATCTTTACCCAATTTGATGAGGGTTTTCATCTGATTGCGCTTAAACTCAAGCATTGCTGCGGCTAACTCGGAGTTGGTTTCTTTGCCTTTACGCTTACTTTTGTCGGATTTTGTGCTGGGAGAATCAAAGTCGGGAATGACTTCGCTGTCATCTAAGTCTTCGAGCAAATCATCGTCACCCGAGGGGACGTCGGCATCATCTAACAACTCTTCTTCAAGCTCTGGATTTTTCTTGGTGGCTACCTTGGTGGTTTTGCTGGGCTTTTTAGTAGCGGGCTTGACAGTTTTTGCTGTGGGTGTGGTTTTTTTTGCAGGCATGCGGCTCTCAGTAACTTTAGTGCTGCGCACGGCCGCTGTTTTGGCGACGGGGGCAGACGTTTTGACGGTGCTCTTTGAACTGGTTTTAACTTTTGATTTTTTTTCAGCTGTTATGACCGTTTGGACTGTGCTCGCGGAAGTGGTTGACTTGGCAACGGACTTGCTGGCGGCTGTCTTGCTGTTGGCGGTTTTACGGGGTTTGGCTGTGCTCATGTATCAACCTTTGATAAATAAATTTATGAAAGAAACACTTTGGCAAAATCAGTTTAAAAACATTCAAATCACAATAACTTCTCATTATACCATGAATATAAAGGGTTTTTTTCGATGATTCCCACTGTACATATTGGGGCGGATGCTAAAAAAGCAAGCTGGAACTTAACAAAAATTAGGATGCGTTATTGAGTTTGGCGCGTTCACGCAGTAGGCGTGTATATTCGGCTTTAACGCTGGTGTCGGCGGTCATTTTTTGAGCCAATTGTTTCAGCGCTGCATCCAGTGCATCGCGTTCAAGTTGCTTTTCGATGGCGATGTAAGCCGTTGTTGCATCTTCCTCCGACATCGGGGCGGGTTCGCGCAAATGCTTTTGTAAATAATACTGGTACCAGTCGGCGTAATCTGATTGTTCCAGCTGGAGTTGCAAAGCGGCGGGAGACAAATGCAGTTGTGCTTGCAACAATTCAATTAAATGAGTGAGCGCTTGGTGTTGTGGTAAATGTTGCCAAACGTGGGGGTTCGCGTGGCTTGCTATCTGAGGGTGCGCCACCAGCAAGTCTAAGGCTCGCTCAACAGAAGTGGGCGGGGCTATGCGTTTGGTTTTTTCACGGGCATTTTTGCGGGGGCGAAGAGCGGCATTAAGTTCGCAATATTCACTCACATCACTAGGTGTGCTGTTCAACTGAGCCGCCAAGGCTTGAATGATGTGTGTGCGCAATGCGCCATTGGGTAAGGATTGTAGTAAAGGCTTGGCGAGATGGAGCTGTCGAGCGCGCGCTTCTGCACTGCCATCGGGAGCGGCTTGATTTAAACCAAACAATAAAAATTGCGACAATGTCATGGCGGTCTGCACTTCAGCGGCGAAGGCATCAGCACCTTTTTCTCGGACAAAGGTATCTGGGTCGTGCTCAGGCGGCAGGAATAAAAATTTAATGGTGCGCGTGTCTGTGGCGAGTGGCAGCGCGTTAATCATCGCGCGCCAAGCCGCCTTTCGCCCCGCTGAGTCACCATCAAAACTAAATACAATGGTGTCCGTAAAGCGAAAGAGTTTTTGTACGTGCGCCGTGCTGGTCGCTGTGCCTAATGTAGCGACAGCGTTGGCAAGCCCCGCTTGTGCAAGCGCGACCACATCCATGTAGCCCTCGACGATTAAGGCGTATTGTTGTTGCGAAATGGCACTGCGGGCTTCGAACAAACCGTACAGTTCTTGCCCTTTTTGGAATAAGGGCGTTTCGGGAGAGTTGAGGTATTTAGGTTCGCTCTTGTCCAATACCCGTCCGCCAAAGCCGATGATTTGGCCTTTGGTGTTGCGGATGGGAAACATTATGCGCTCGCGGAAAAAATCATAACGCCGATTTTGTCCTTCACGCTGTTTGCATAGACCTGCATCAAGCAAGCTGCTCGATTCGTTGTAGTCATCAAAAACGCTTGATAAAGTCGGTTCAAATGGTGCAAAACCGAGTCCAAAACGTTGGGCAATGTCGCCACTTAAGCCGCGCCGTTTCAAGTAAGCAATGGCATGCGGATGTTCGCGCAGTTGTTGCTTGTAAAAAGTGGCGGCCTCGGTTAACACTTGTCCAAGATTTTGCGTACGGACTTTTTGTGCAATTTGAGCTTGAATTTGTTGGGGGCTTTGAGGTTTATCTTGTGGCACGGTCATGCCTGCTTGACGCGCCAAATCGTTAATCGCTTCGACAAAAGTCAGCCCATTGTGCTCCATCAAAAAACCGACTGCTGTACCGTGCGCACCACAACCGAAGCAGTGATAAAACTGCTTGAATGCACTGACCGTAAACGAGGGGCTTTTCTCGTTATGAAAGGGGCATAGCCCTTGATGATTTGCCCCCGCACGCTTGAGTTGCACGTACTGCCCCACCACGTCAACGATGTCAACGCGGTTCAGCAGGTCGTTGATGAACTCATTTGGAATCATGGCGGTTAGAAATCATTAAGAGTGGTTTATTTTAATGCACGAAAACGATTTGCGAACCATCGTTGCTTATTTAAAACGGCATGGGGAGTTTAAACTTTTTTGTTTAAGCTTTGTTTGATAACGCCGCCTTGATAAGAGCAGATACGCGACCCATGTCCGCTCGACCCGCAAGCTGACTTTTGAGTACGCCCATGACCTTGCCCATGTCTTGCAAGCCCGCCGCATTGGTGCTGGTCACGGCGGCAGAAACAGCCATCGCAATTTCATCATCAGACATTTGGGTGGGCAGATAAGTGGATAGAATATCCAATTCGGCTTGTTCTTTATCCACCAAGTCCACTCGCGCCGCTTGTTTAAACTGAGTAATGGATTCTTTGCGTTGTTTGCAGGCTTTTTCGATGACGGCCAAAATTGCAGCGTCATCTAATTCTGCTTGCCCATCGACTTCACGTCGTTGAATGTCTGCTGAGAGGAGGCGTAAGGTTTCAAGTTTCGTGGTTTCGCGGGCCTTCATGGCGGCGATGGTGTCGGCTTTGATTTGAGTTTTTAAAGACATGGCGTTTCCTCGTAAAGTAAAAAATGTGTTTTAAAAATCACATGAATATAGAAAAACGGAAAACCCGCTCTATAATTGAGCGGGTTTTTGAACACGAAAATCACAAAAATCAGTTCGATTTAGTACATTTTCTTTGGCAACATTTGACTGCGAAGACGCTTGTAATTGCGTTTGCATGCAGCCGCGTGTTTGCGTTTGCGTTCTGTTGTAGGTTTTTCGTAGAATTCACGAGCGCGCAAGTCGGTCAACAAACCTGTTTTTTCGATGGCGCGTTTGAAGCGACGCATGGCAACTTCAAATGGTTCATTCTCTTTAACACGAATTAAAGGCATAGTGCTTACTCTTAAAAGGTTGTATTTACGCTTGACTTGCTTTAGAAAGCAGCGAAAACAAAAATAATGGCGCGGCCGGCAGGAATCGAACCCACGACCCCTTGGTTCGTAGCCAAGTACTCTATCCAGCTGAGCTACGGCCGCGCTGAGAACGAAACTATAGCAAGACTTCTAGTCGTTTGGCAAGTCTTTTTTGCAAAATAAATTAAAAAACTTAAAACTTGAGTCTTAATTTGTCGCAATTGTGGCAATCCGTCGCTATTCGCAGTAGAATGTTCGAGCAATATTGCATGCGTCATGTTATTTCATGTTTTTTTCGCATTCTCTCGACAGTATACACCCACAGACAACTGATAAAACGGTATTTTATGACAATGATTACAGGTAGCTTGGTGGCTTTAGTCACCCCAATGCACGAAAATGGCGACATTGATTTTGCCGCATACCGAGCATTGATTGATTGGCACATCGAACAAGGCACGGACGCCATTGTGGCCGTGGGCACGAGTGGTGAGTCGCCGACTGTTTCGGTGGACGAACAATGTGAATTGATTAAGGTCGCGGTGGAGCATGCCGCCAAGCGCATCCCAATTATTGCGGGCGCGGGTGGTAATTCTACTCGTGAAGCGATTGAGTTGAGCCGATATGCTCATTCGGTTGGCGTTGATGCGACCTTACAAGTCGTGCCTTACTACAACAAGCCAACTCAAGAAGGCATGTACCAACATTTCAAAACCATTGCTGAAAGCGTCGATTGTCCTGTTGTGTTGTACAACGTCCCAGGACGAACGGTGGCTGATTTGTCGAACGAGACGGTGGTGCGTTTGGCGGATATTCCTAACATCATTGGCATTAAAGATGCCACGGGCGACATCGGTCGTGGCACGTTGCTGTTGCAACAAGTTCCAAGCGATTTTGCGGTTTACAGCGGCGATGATTTGACTGCTGCGGCTTATATTTTGTTGGGTGCACATGGCAATGTATCTGTGACAGCGAACGTTGCGCCAAAAATGATGCATGATTTGTGTGTGGCGGCGTTGAATGCAGACATTCCAACCGTACGCGCCTTAACCGCGAAGTTGTCGAGTTTAAATAAAAATTTATTTATCGAGGCCAATCCGATTACCGTGAAATGGGCATTGGCAGAAATGGGTCGAATCTCAGCAGGTTTGCGCTTGCCTTTGACTCAATTGTCGGCAAGCTCTCAGGGCGTTGTTCGCGCGGCGATGCAAACGGCGGGTTTGCTGTAAACTGTTAAGCGACCTGTCTCAATATTTTATGTTGGTTCGTACTGAATCGATTCTCAAGGAAGTGTAATGCAATTAAAAAAAGTGTCTTACGTTTTGGCTTTGGTCGGGGCGCTCGGCTTGTCGGCGTGCAGCTCATTGGATAGCTTATCTACGGGTTCAAAAATTGATTATAAAAGTCAAACCAAGGGCGTATCGCTTGAAGTCCCGCCTGGTTTAACGGACTATGAAAAAAATAAACAATTTAGTTTAGAGGGCGATGGCGTTCGCTATTCATCGGTGAATCAAGACCCAACGGCTCAACAACCGACGACAGGAAATTTATTGGTATCCGCTGCGGATATGTCTATCCAAAAATCAGGAGATGCCCGTTGGTTGGTGGTTAAGCGACCTGCCGAGCAAGTTTGGCCTGTGTTACAAGAGTTCTGGGAAGAAAATGGTTTTTCCATTCGTTCCAGCTCGCCTAAGTTGGGTTTAATTGAAACCGATTGGGCTGAAAATCGAGCCAGCCTGCCACAAACAGGCTTGCGTAAAATTTTGGGCAAGGCTTTAGATGGTTTGTATGACACGGGCACGCGCGACATGTTTAAAACCCGCATTGAGCCGACCACTGGCGGCGTTGAGGTTTACATTAGCCATCGTGGCATGGAGGAAGTGTACACGTCCGCCGCTAAAGAAAACACAATTTGGCAGCCTCGTCCAGCGGATACGCAATTGGAAGCCGAGTTCTTGCGTCGTTTAATGGTCAAGCTGGGCACGAATGAAAAAGAGGCGAAAGCGGCTTTGGCCAATAGCGTCAACAACTCTAAAGGGGCAACCATCAGCGACAACACATTAATTGTGGCGGATACGATGGAGAACGCGTGGCGTCGGGTTGGCTTGTCACTTGACCGTGCAGGCTTGTCTGTGGTTGATCGGGATTACACATCGCGCATCTATTATGTGACACCAAGCCCTGACGACAAAGGCATTTTCCGTAAGTCTTTTGGTAAATTGAACGAAACGTATCAAGTGAAGTTCAAGTCTTTGGGTGCGGAGCAAACTCAAGTGTCGTTCACAGATAAGAACGGGGCTGCTGTTGCTGACACATCAGGGTTGGCGAGAGTGTTGAAAACGTTACAAAAAAGTTTGAAATAACCATATGACTAGACCGATTTTGCGCTACGCCAGTTTGGGTAGCGGCAGTTCGGGCAATGCTTTAGTCATCGAGGCGCGTTGTGCAGGACAGACAACGCGCCTTTTGTTGGACTGTGGTTTCAGTACCAAAGAAACCGAAAAGCGGCTCGCACGCCTTGAATTGACGGGGAGTGACATTGATGCACTGCTGGTCACACATGAGCATGACGACCATATTGGTGGCGTGGCTCGTTTTGCCCGCCGATTTGGCACGCCGATTTATATGTCACGTGGGACGTACTTAAGCGTGCTGGAGCACATGCATTCATGCAGGGGATTGGATGTGTTTTTTTGTGCCGACCATAAGCCGTTTGAACTCGGCGTTGTGCAGGTGAATCCATATACCGTGCCACATGATGCACGTGAGCCTTTGCAATTCACATTTAAATGTCAGGACTTGCATTTGGGGGTGATTACAGATGTGGGGCACATTACCCCTGCAGTGGTTGCATCGTTACAAAATTGTCACGGTTTGGTCATTGAATACAATTACGATGCGGCAATGATGGCCGCATCGACCAAGTACCCACCCAAACTCAAACAGCGCATCATCGGTGATTATGGGCACTTAGATAATCAAGTGGCTCAAGCTTTGTTATTACAGCTGATTCATCCAAACTTACACCATGTGCATGCTGCGCACATCAGCCAAAATAATAACGATGTCACACGGGTTCAGCAGTTGCTGGAGGAAGCACTTTCGGCTCAAGGTATTCCATTTGCATTGGCCTGTCAGAATCAAGGTTTCGATTGGTTTGAAGTGACATAACTTGGCGTGGCGAGCAAATTTTACAAAATGCGATTCAGTGCGAAATCAATATGTTTAGAGCCGTTCTAAATCCGCGCGAGTGAGTAAGAACACGGCATTATCCGCGCCGCTGGTGTCGAGCCAAACCAAAGGCAATTGCTTAAAAGCCGCATTCGCATGGGCATATTCGTTACCAATTTCCACCACCAAAATACCATTGGGCTTGAGCAAAGGCGCGGCTTGATTAACAATGGTGCGCACCAAGTCCATGCCATCTTGACCGCCAGCCAAGGCGATGTGTGGCTCGGCGAGGTATTCGGAGGGCAAATTACTCATGCTCTCGCTGTTGACGTAGGGCGGATTTGAAAAAATGATGTCGTATTGTTTGGCTTGATGCGCAATCGCTTGATACAAATCACTTTTGATTAAGGAGATGCGCTCGCTTAAGTTGTAATCCTTGACATTAAGCTGCGCCACTTCAAGGGCTGCGTTATCGATGTCAATCGCATCAATGTGCGCATTGTGAAACGTGTCCGCCGCCATAATGGCCAAACAGCCAGAGCCTGTACATAGTTCCAACACATCAGTGACTTTATCAGGATTGACCCAAGGCGCAAAACCGTCTAAAACCAACTCCCCAATAAAACTACGTGGAACAATCACGCGCTCGTCCACATAAAACTTGTAGCCATGTAAATAGGCTTCTCGCGTCAAATAAGCCAACGGTTTTTTGGTTTGGCAACGGGCATTAATCAACTCAGACAATTTTAAAAAAGCAGCACTGGGGTATTGCGCCTCCCAATCAATGTCTTCATCAACGGGCAACTTAGCGCAGTACAATGCGGCATACACCGCCTCATCATAAGCGTCGCCCATGCCGTGCCCGTAAAACAAATTCGCTTTGAGTAAGTGTTTTTCCGCAGCTTCAACGGCTTGTTCAAAAGTGTTCATTTTTTTCCTTCAAAGAGGGTTTACGCCACCAATTGCTGAAGCACATCACGATAGATATTTGATAAAGGCGTCATGCACGCCACTTCAACTCGCTCATCAATCTGATGAATACTTTTTGAAACAGGGCCAAACTCAATCACTTGAGGGCAAATTGTGGCGATAAAGCGACCATCCGATGTGCCACCTGAAGTGGACAACTCAGGCGTTTGAGTTGAATGCTGTTGTATCGCGTGGCTCATGGCTTTGGATAATTCGCCTGCTTCTGTTAAAAAAGGTTGCCCGCCAATGACCCAAGATAAATCGTAGTTTAAATTATGTTTATCCAAAATCGCATGGACACGCTGCTGTAAGTCCGACGATGTGCTGGCGGTTGAAAAGCGAAAATTGAAATCCACAACCAATTCACCTGGAATGATATTGGATGCACCCGTACCCGCATGAATATTAGAGACCTGCCATGAAGTGGGTTGAAAATATGCATTGCCCTCATCCCAAACTGTCGATGCCAACTCCGTCAGCGCGGGCGCAAATAAATGAATGGGATTAATGGCGCGATGCGGATAAGCGATATGACCTTGCTTGCCTTTGACTGTCAGACGGCCACTCATCGTCCCGCGACGACCGTTTTTCATCATATCACCAAAAACCTCATTGCTCGTTGGCTCGCCAACAATGCAATAATCCAAACGCTCTCCCCGCGCTTTAAGCATCTCCACCACTTTAACCGTGCCATCGTGGGCAGGCCCTTCTTCATCACTGGTGATAAGCAGGGCAATGTTGTGCGCGGGATTAGGAGTCTGCTTTAAAAAAGATTCGATACTGGTGACAAAAGCAGCGATTGAAGTTTTCATATCCGCCGCACCGCGACCATATAAATAACCATCATCTTTCACGGTTGGTGTAAAAGGCTCACTGCGCCATTGCGCAACAGGCCCAGTGGGAACAACATCAGTATGCCCCGCAAAAACAAAAGTCTGACCCACTTGACCCGCCTTGTGCAACTCGCCACGGCGAATGGCCCATAGATTCGTCACGCGAAAATCGTCAGGCCCGCGGATGAGGGTTTCACACTCAAAGCCCAACGGCTGTAAGCGTTTAATTAAAAGCTCTTGACAGGTTTCATCGTTGGGCGTGACGGAAGCCAAACGTAAAAGTTGGCAAGTTAAATCGAAAGTAGAAGTAGGCATAAAAATTTATAATCAATCTATAGATTTAATATTGTTAATGTGTGCATTATCATTTCGACCGATGCAAATAAGCATCTTCAAAAATTCAACTACATGAACATTTAAAGAAAGGTAAATTATGATTCAAGTTCACTATTAAAAACCATCAACCGCATTCGTTGGGGCTTCTTGGTTGGCATTATGCGCAGGTGTCACTGTGTTCATCTTAGGGCTCGTTGATGCACACATGCAACTCAATGAAAAAGGGTGTTTTTTACCATTCTAATGTACGGCCTTTTTTCTGCGATTTCGTTGCAAAAAAGTATCCGTGATAAAGAAGAAAACATCCCCGTACCATCTGTATATTATAGCTTGGCATGGTTGTCTTTGGTGTTATCTGTTTTGCTACTTGTAGCCCGTCTGTTGAATACCAACATGTTGCAGAGTGAAAAAAGGTTTTATGGCATTTCATTATCTTGGCGTTATTTGCTGCGGTTGCCGTGCAAAAGAACACCCGAGACAAACACCATTTGTAAGGTCACAGTCGTGCTAAAGCCTCCTCGTCATGCCCCACAATAACACCACTGTCAAAAACCAGCACAGGGCGTTTAATCACCGATGAATTTTGCATCATGAGCTCAATTGCGCTGTGCTCGTCTTGACTCATCGCTTGCTGTTCGCTTGAAAGTCCTCGCCATGTGGTTCCCTTTCGATTCACCAGAACCGTCAGCGGAACATGAGAAAGCCAACTTTTGATGGTTGATTCGTCAATGCCTTGCTTTTTAAAATCGTGAAAAACGTAATCGATGCTGTGGCTGTCCAGCCATGCGCGGGTTTTTTTAACAGAGGAGCAATTGGGGATGCCATAAACAGTAATCATGAACAGACCTTAAAAAATTGAAAACACTTTTGCTGCAGCTAAACACGCCATCAGTAATGCCGCAGTAGATAACATTTGAGCGCGTCGTAACTTCTGAGTGAGGCGAGTGATGGTTTGATTGGCGTGTTCAAGTTGATTGTGCATCTGCTCGGCAAGAATTTGAATGGATTCAGAATTGTTCTCGCACGCTTTAGAGATGCGAGCCACTTGAACCGCAAGTGCTTGCGAGTCATTTGCATCAATCACAAGCGGCTCATCCATGCGTTTGGACTTATTGCTTTTCAGCAAGTCTTTACTGCTTTTCATCAACTCAGTGATGTGGGGCAAGGCAGCAAGTGCTGCTTGTAGCCAAGGGGTGACTGCCATGTAGAGCCTCTATATGTGATAAGCGTGATTGCAGATGAATCATTGTAAAACAAAAAGCGTCGTGACTGGCACGACGCTTTTTGTTTTTCTTCGTTGAATCTGCTGGGTTTACACGATTAGATTTCACCCTTTAAAGTCACTTCAATCCGTCGATTGGGCATCAAGCACGCAACGACCTGAGGTGATTTTGCACCTGGGCAGCTCACCACTGGATTGGAAGCCCCACGACCTTCGGTTTGGATTAAATTGGCAGGCACACCTTGTTGCACCAAATATGCTTTAACCGATGCGGCGCGCGCCTCTGACAAGGCTTGATTTTGCGCTTGTGAACCAAAACGATCGGTGTAACCCACTATCGAAACCGAGTTTAATTTAGCTGAACTTGAGTTGATTTTTGAGGCCAGTTGCTGCAAGTTTGCACGACCTGACGCCTGCAAGCTATTCAAATCCGAACGCCCAAAGGCAAACAGTCCATCGGCTGACAATGTCAAAGGTTTGGCCACCGCAGGCTTGGCTTTTGGATGCAAAAAGTTTTCGCATTGCCCATCTTTCCAGTAAGTGGCTTTGACACGATATTTCTCATCGTATTGCACCTGATATTGGCA